>JBEKZM010000003.1:0-150218 GCA_049509875.1 Verrucomicrobiota bacterium
GGAGGTGTCGTCTGTTGTCGAGGCCAACCGCCGCTCAAAAATCAGCCGGTGCAAAATCGCCGTCTGTTTTTTCAAAGCGCCTCCCGAGAAGACCCGATTCCGTCTAGCTTCCGAAATCGCCGGGCACGGCACCGCACTATTGACTTTCCTAGGAAATACGCGTATTTTGCCTTTAGTTACAGGCACTTGGGAAGGTCCGCGACGACTCTTAATCAATTGGTTTGGGGTTCGAGTCCCCACCGGGGCACCACTCTGAAACCCGCATGAACAAAGACGTTTATGCGGGTTTTTGTTTTCAGACCCGCCAAAAATCCCGTTTTTCGTACTGACAAAGTACTGACAAGTGTGGGGAATTTTCGGGAAGTGCCTGATGGTGGATGGGTTGGGACTGCTCCCGGGGTTCGATTCCCGAGAACAGACAGCACCGCCTCCCCGGAAGGTGGACACATTGACGGACTCGAAAATCCGTTCGGCAGTTTCCGTCGCAATGGTCAGTTGGTGGCTCGATTTTTTGTCGGGGCTACGGATGAACAGGAGGCTCAAGCCTTGGCTTTCAGCAAGGACGATGCCCCGACCAAGCGTTGTGTGCCGGGGAGCCGATACGGGGCTTTGCGGGCGATGATGTCCGGCACAAGGATTTGGTGGCGGCCGGCGAACATTGACAAATTGGGCCTTTCGGGTTAGGTGAGTTTTGCCAAAGTGCCTGGTTCCAGGCAGCGACAGCAAGGCGGCGATGATCCCGGCGAATGAAAACGATTTGGACGCGGACCTGCGGTTCGAGCCGCCGGGAACAGCCCGGGTGGTCCTGCGCGGACGGCTTGACGCGCGAACGACCGCGTCCTGCTGGGCCCGGCTGGAACGGGAGCTGCGCGCCAGGAATCCCGACAAGGTCGAAGTGGACGCCGGCGGACTGCAATTTTGCGACGGCGCCGGGCTGGCCCTGCTTCGCTATCTGGAAATGGGGCGGATGACGCCCACAGCCACCGTATCGGTCCGCGGCCTGGGCGGGGACCAGGAGAGAATCTTTCGCTCGTTCACCGCCGAGGACTACGAATCGTTCCGCCCGCCCGTCCGTGTGAAATGCCATTCAATGCCCGAGGAAGCGGGCCGGGCGGTCCGGCAAACCGCCGCCGATCTGCGCGAACAGGTGGAATTTCTCGGCAGCATCGCTCGCAATCTGCCGCGGGCGATCCTGGAGCGGCGACAAATGCGCTGGCTGGAAGTTGGCCGGGTGTTTGAACTCGCCGGCGCCAATGCCGTGCCCATCGTCTCCCTGGTCAGCGTGTTGGTGGGTTTGATCATTGCCTTCGAATCCACCCAGCCGCTGGCGCAGTTCGGGGCGCAGATTTACGTTGTGAACATGATCGGGCTGGTGATGGTGCGCGAGCTTGGGCCCTTGCTGGCGGCCATCCTGCTGGCCGGCCGCTCCGGGTCCGCCTTTGCCGCTGAAATCGGCACCATGAAGGTCAACGAGGAGCTGGACGCGCTAAAAACCTTTGGCCTGGATCCCATCCGTTTTCTGGTCGTGCAGCGAATTGTGGCCGCCGTTCTCCTGACACCGCTGCTGACCTTCTACGCCACTTTCCTGGGCATCGTTGGCGGCATTTTGGTGGCCCTGGGCCTGGGCTTCCCGCTGTCGCTCATCTTTCATCAATTAGCCGCCTCGCTCCGGTTGAGCGACGTGGGTCTGGGCGCGGCCAAAAGCGTTGTGTTCGGAGCGATTGTCGCCGCCGTCGGCTGCCTGCGCGGACTCCAGACGCAGGAGGGACCGAGCGCCGTGGGAGTTTCGACCACCCGTGCCGTCGTGACGAGCATCCTGCTCATCATCATCGCGGACGCCGTTTTTTCCATCCTGTTCTTTGTGCTCACGACATGAATGACGCCGCCGAAATCATCATTTCCGTGCGCAACCTCAAGGTTGGCTATGGCGAAACCGTGATTCTGCAGGACATAAATTTCCAGGTGCGCCGGGGTGAAGTGTTCATGATTCTGGGCGGCTCCGGCAGCGGCAAAAGCACGTTGCTGAAAAGTTTGATCGGCCTGTCCGCGCCGCTGGCGGGAGAAGTGTGGATTGACGGCGGCAACCTGGTGGCCGCGGAAGCCCAGGAACGCCAGGACCTGCTGCGAAAGTTTGGGGTCACTTATCAAAACGGGGCCTTGTTCGGCTCCATGAGCCTGCTGGAAAATGTGCGGCTGCCGCTGGATGAGCTGACCGCCCTGCCCGAACCGCTGAAGGAACTCGCCGCGCTCGCCAAACTGAAACTGGTGGGGCTGGCCGCCGCCGCCCAAAAATTGCCGTCCGAGTTGAGCGGCGGCATGCAGAAACGCGCCGCCATTGCCCGGGCGATGGCGCTCGACCCGGGAATCCTCTTCCTGGATGAGCCCTCCGCCGGACTGGATCCGGTGACCTCGGCGGACTTGGATCTCCTGATCACTGAATTGGCCCATCACTTTGGCATCACCTTCGTCATCGTCACCCATGAACTGGCCAGCATCTATCAGATCGCCGACCGCGTCATCATGCTCGACAGCCGGTCCCGGACGATCATTGCCGAGGGCCGGCCGGCCGAACTGCGGGAGCGCGCCACCGACCCGTGGGTGCGCCGCTTCTTTAACCGCGCACCGGATGCCGTCACGTGTGGATTTCAACTCGAATGAGCAAGCCCATCAACAATTTCAAGCTCGGCCTTTTCACGCTGGCCGGGGTTGCGCTGCTGATCGCCGGCATCCTGGCCTTTGGCGCGCGCACCTATTTTGAGCCCACCAGCCTGTTTGAAACTTACATCGAAGGAGACGTCACGGGCCTGGGGGTCGGCTCCGCCGTCGAACTCCGCGGTGTGAGAGTGGGGAAAGTGACGCACATCGATTTTTCCTGGACCGAATATCAGGCGACCGTGCCCACTTACATCGTGGTGGATTTCGCGATGCGAAACGACATCGCGCCCGGCGCGGAACGCGAAGAGTTGCTGCAATCGGCCATCAAACGGGGCCTGCGGGCGCGCGTCAAACTTCGGGGGGTCACCGGCACGAGCATTCTGGCCATCGAATATGTGGACCCGGCCGATAACCCGCCGGCCGAAGTCCCGTGGAAGCCGAGGCACACTTATATTCCCTCCGCCCCCAGTGAGTTTGGCGCGCTGCTCGCTTCGGTGGAACGGAATCTGCACAACCTGGAGAACCTCGATTTCAACGCCTTCAATAAGCTTCTGCTGGCGGATATGAAATCGGCGGGCCGGTTGCTGGATAACGCCGGGCAGATCGATTTTGGCGGTCTGGGCACCAATGCCAATGTCCTGCTCGCCGACCTCCGGATCAGCAATGATAAGCTCAAGACGCTCATGGACGACACGGACGCCACCGTCAAGCGGGCCAAACTGGAGAAATTAAGCGGGGATTTGGACAGTCTCGTCAGCGAGTTGCAAGACACCGTTGCCCGACTGAAGCCGGGCGTTGCCAATATTGATTTTGACGCGCTGAACCAGACGCTCAGCAATGCCCGGCAAACCGTCCGCGACATGGACGACGTTTTGGCCGAGCTGAAGCAATATCCGCCCGGTTTCCTCTTTGGCAAACCGCCGTCCCCGTTGCGGGGAGTCGAAACCCCTGGCAAACGATGAAAATCAAAACGCCCGGACAATTTGACGCCATGACACCTGGCAGTATCTGCAGAATAAGAATCGGGCGGATTTCCGGGACCGCGCTCCTGACATTCGCGATCGCATCTGCCTTCACTGGATGCCTGTCGCGCCCGCCGCTGAACACACAAACCTTCGCCTTTGGCGCCCCCGTGCTAAACCCCACCAATGTGGTAACCGGTGACCGGGCGCTGCGCATCCGGTCGTTGCACATCGCCCCGCCGTTCGACGCGCGGCTGCTGGTTTACCGCACGGGAGAGTTCTCCTACCAGCGCGATCCTTACGCCGGCTTTGCGGCCTCGCCGTCCGACGAACTGGTTGGTCCCATCTGCGGATTGCTCCGCGGGGGTGGCTGTTTCCAATCCGTGGTCGAGCCGGGCAGCGCCGTGAAGCCAGACACTTTGGCGGAGATCGGCATCACGCAGCTCTATGGAGATATTCGCAAACCGGAGAGTCCGCTAGCCGTTCTGGCCCTTGACGTGAGATTCTTCGACATCACCAACGGCCTGCCCGGCCGGATACTGCTTCAGCGCAGTTATTCGCGCTCCCTTCCCGTGAATTCAACTTCGCCGGCGGCGTTAATGGCCGGATGGACCCAAGCCTTGGCCGGGATTTTCGCCGAAGTGAACTCGGACTTTCGGCGGTGCGAAGGCGAAAACCCTGCAAGGTGAGTCATTGCTTTGGGATTGTGTTCAGATGCGCTCGGGTGCTGCGGGCGACTCTCCGCCCTGACCCCGGGAGCGCGGCTCTGTGAGCCGCAGCAGCGTCCAAAATTCAAGACCGCCCGCGCAAATCGCAAACTCTCTGGCTGGCGAAGTCGCAGCAGTTCGCAGACCCGCGCTCCGACTCCGTGGCGCATTACTTGTTGGGGGGCAGTGTCGACTTGCGCTCAGGTGAAGCCGCGGTTGCAAAAACAGCTTGATATTAGAAGAGGATTTAATTAAGTTTTAACTATTCGAAAGGGTATTCAGATGAAAACACAATTAATTGCAGCAATTGGATTTTCACTTCTATTCAGCGTCCTGTTGACCAGCACCGCCCAGGCGACGCGCTATTGGCTCACGCTGGGTGCCCAGGGGGATGGCACGGTTACACCCGATAACACCAACAACCCCTATCCTTCGGGTGTCATCGTTACCCTCACCGCCACCGCCAGCAAAGGCTGGTATTTCGACCATTGGTCGGGGAATGCCAGCGGCAACGTGAATCCGCTGCCAGTCACGATGAACTCGGATTTGTCGATCACGGGGAATTTCCTGGCCAGCCTCTCCTATTCGCTGACGCTGGCCACGAACGGCCAGGGAAGCATCGGATTGAATCCGCCGGGGGGCAGTTATTTCAGCAACACCTTGGTCGCTGCCACGGCCGTGCCGGCGGCCGGGTGGTTGTTTGCGGGGTGGTCCGGAGCCTTCACCGGCACAAATAATCCGCTTTCCTTCGCCGTGGACAGCAATTTGTCATTGGCCGGCACATTTGCGCAATTGCCAGCCTTTGAGGTGCAGCCGGCAGGTGTCACCAACCAGGTGGGCAGCACGGTGAGTTTTTCGGCACAGGCGGCCGGCACCGGGCTGCTGAGTTACCAATGGTACTTCGACGGAGGGACCTTGGCCAACGCTACGGGGACGACGCTTGCGTTGAATAATGTGGCGGCAAGCCAGGCGGGAAATTATTGGGTGACGGCCACCAACAATTATGGGAGTGCGACCAGCCATGTGGCGACGCTGACATTGACGAATGCCCCAGGGCCGACCAATGTGGTCACTTCGCCGGACGAAGGCAGCTTGCTGGCGGCGATTGCCCATGGGGGCTGGGTGGGCATCCGATTCAGCGGCACGGTGACCTTGACGGACACCATCATTATTACCAACAACGTTGTCTTGGATGGGAGCCAAGTTACCACGACCATCAGCGGCGGCAATGCGGTACAACTCTTTTATGTGGCCGGCGGTGCAAGCCTCACCATTTCAAATCTGACGCTGGCTAACGGCAGCGCGACCAATAATCCCAGCGGTGGTGGTGCGATTTACATCGCGGGAGGAAACATACTGCTGGCCGGGTGTGTGTTGACCAATAACACCGCGCAATCTTCGACATCCAACGGGTTGGCTTGTGGCGGAGCCATTTTTAACAACGGCGGTACCGCCTCACTTTATCAGTCCGTAATTATTGGGAATTCAGCAATCACCGGAGACGGCGGACAGGCCATGGGTGGTGCGATATATCAATCATCAGGAGCCCTGGCTATCTCGAACAGCAGTTTTATTCTGAATCAAGCGGTTGGTGCCAACAGCGAGCTTTCTTCGCCTGTAATCATGGCCGGCCCCGCTTATGGCGGCGCACTGGCCATAGCCAGCGGCAGGCTGAATGTCGATCATAGTCAATTTATGACGAATCAAGCGATTGCCGGTTCTGGAACAGCTGCCGGAGCGGCTCAACCGGCGAGCGGCGGGGCGGTTTACTGCCTGGCTCAGTGCCTGGTCAGCGACAGCGCCTTCGTTGGAAACCAAGTGCTGGCTGGCAACAACTTCGATTCTTCAAAGGGGACGGCGGGCTGCGGCGGCGGCATTTACAATGGTGGCACTCTGGTGGCAAACCGGTGTTCATTCTATTTGAACCTCGCCGAAGGAGGTTCAGCCGGCAATTTTGGAAGCGTAGCGGGCGGCGACGGACTCGGTGCGAGCATTTTCAACGCAGGGCAGCTGGAGGCCACGAATTGCACCATCGCGTTGAATTCCGTCGTGGGTGCCCCCGTTAATTTTAGTGGTTTCGGAATGAGCGCCGCTAGTGGCAATGCCCTTGGCGGCGGCGTGTTCAACGGCGCGGGCGCCATATTTGTGGGCATGAATCTTACTGTCGCTAGCAACGCCTGCAGTTCACCGGTCGGCATACCACCTGCCGGTTTCCCGACGAATGGCTATGAGGCCGGCTTTGTCGCCGGCGCGCAAATTGCGAACACCAACGGCTCCTTATATCTGCATAATTCCGTTCTCGCGTACGGTGGCACCAGCAACGCCTACGGTCCCATCTTTGACGACGGATACAATATGTGTTCTGATAATTCCGCGAGTCTCGATAGCGGTTCGAGCTTCAACAATACCGACCCGTTGCTGGGGCCGCTGGGCTGCTATGGCGGCACGACCCTGTGCATGGCCTTGCTGGCCAACAGCCCGGCCATTGACGATGCCGACCCGAACGATTTCCCCAGCACCGATCAACGCGGATATCTGCGTCCCTGCGGCGCCGGTCCCGACATTGGCGCCTTCGAATACGGGGCAACGGCGCCGGCCGCCCCGTACTTAGCCATGTCCTCCGGTGCGGCGGGCGTGGGTGTGTCGTTTACTGCGCTGCCCACGTTTACGTATCGGGTCCAGTCCTCCGCCGATTTGAAGACCTGGACGGACATAATGACCATTGGACCGCTGGCCGCTGAAACGGAGATCAACCAGATGGTCACGCCGCCGTGGTACAGCCACTGCTACTTCCGGCTGATAATGCAGTAAGGACCGGTGACCAGATTGCCTCCGCCGGGATCGGTCCCGCAGCAGCTGCCCGCTTGGATCACGTTGAGGCTCTTTTGCTATTTCACCCCGCTCGGTACAGCGGCTCTTAATTCATAAATGAACACGGTTTCCGCCGGAACCTTCCCGAAACCGAATGGCAAGGGGCCGACCACCGAGGCATAAAATCCGGCGCCCACGGCGGCGTTCCAAGTCGCCAGCATGGATGGATTGCGTATGGTTAGGACTTCGCGGCGCGCGACGATTTCCGGGGCTGGCCGGTAAATGTCAGTGTTGTGCGCCGGTATGACCAGGATGTCCCCGGCTTGTGGCTTGGGATGGTTGAGGTCCACCGGCAAGGCACCGAGTTTATCCATATAGTATTGAAATCCCCAGTGTCCCTCAAACCATACGGACCCTCTGGCTTGAGCGCATTTGGCACAAGCTTCCTGGGCGCTGCGGCGAACGGCGATGGCGAGTTGGAAATCCGACTGTGCCACCAGCAGCGCCAGCAGCACGCTCCCCGCCAGGCCAAATTGCAGGGCCTTTGAACGCATTTGTCCGCCCGCCTCCCAACGGCGCGCCAGCAAAATCCCAAGGGCTGGCAACAACGGCAAAAGGGAGCGCCCGTTGACGGTCCAGTTGCCGAATGCGGTGAAGAAAAGGGTTCCGGCCACCCATAAGACCAGCAGCCAGGAACGGGAATCGCGCGGACTCCGCCAGACGTCCGTCGCTGTCACCGCCAGCGCCAGCGCGCCGCCGATGGCCCAAAAAATCATTTGGCCGACGACTGCGGTGCGGGCGACGGAGTCTTCCAGCCCATCGTAATTCTTAAGGATGTTCCCGCCCCAGCACAGCGTGCCGCCAGCCAGCGCCGTGCCGGCGAAAATTGCGAGCAATGTTCGCGTCCGCCACAACGACGGCGCGAGAAACAAAACGGTGGCGGCACCGCCGCCGGTGAACGCCAGCGTGATCAGCCCGCCGGCCAGTTTTGAAAATCCCAGACCGCTTTGCCCCGAGGCGGCATAACCGGCCGCCTTGGAAAAAAGCCCGTGGTGGTAGAGCGCCAGCGTAAGCCACTGATAGGCGCCTAGCGCGGCCAGCGGGATCAGCAGGCCGACGATCCAAGGGCCCATCTTACGCTTGGCCAGCGCGCCATGGACGGCGAGCAGCGGAATGAGGGCCACGCCGAAATACTTGGTCAACAACGCCAGCGCGATCAGCACGCCGGCGACAATTATTTTTCCGGAATGATCCTGCTCGATTCCTTCCATCCAGAAAACCACGGCCCAAACCCAAAAAGCCAGCATCAGCACATCACACATGATGGTGTTGGCCGAGACCAGAAAGACCGGCGTGAACAAAACCGCGCAGGTGGCCAGCATGGGCTGTCCGCAGAAACGCCGGGCGAGCCGATGCGTTCCGAGAATGACCGCGAGCGCCGCCAGTAGCCCGCCGAGGTGCAAGCCGATTTCACCCCAGCCAAAGATGCTGCCGGCCAGCGCAAAATAATATCCGGCCCCGGGTGGATTTTCCGTCGCCATCCACATCGGCGAAGCCCAGCCATACCAGTTCACCGCGAAGCCGAAAGGGTCGCCGGGGTGGACGTGCACCTGTTGCGCCAGCCAGATGAAGAGCGGATCGTCGAGGTTGAAAGGCTTGGCCAGAAACGGGGCCAGCAGGACGCTCGTCAGCAGGGTGAGTGTCCAGCGTGGATTGGCGGCCACCCACGGGCGGATTTTGTCCAGCATGTTGCCGGATAACTAGCAGAGTCCGGCCCCGGGAAAAACACAATTTTCAGAACCGCCCTGACTCCCGAATGAAGGCGGTGACAGAGGGCTCGACATGACTGCGATGAATTTGTTAACTGGCTCGTGACCATTGATCAGAACAAACCCGACAACCTGCCGGCGGTTCGCAGGCCGCGACTCGAATTGGAGACCGGACTGGCGCTGGCGGGCACGGCGGCGCTGGCGATCCTGTTTGTCCTCACGGCGATTAATGCGGGACCGTTGTGGCGGGACGAGACCAACACCATTAACGTCGCGCAGATGCCCTCGCTGCGGGAGTTGTGGAGCAATATGTCCTTCGAATCATTCCCGCCGCTCTGGCCGCTGCTGCTGCGCGGCTGCTGCTTTCTGGGTCTGGCGGGGAGTGATGTCAACATCCGTCTCCTGGGGCTGTATGTCGGCTTTTTATTCCTCGGTTCTCTTTGGCTATCCGCGCGGTGGATCGGTTGCCGCGCGCCGATCTTGAGCATTGCACTGCTGGGCAGCCTGCCCGCGTTTGTCTTCATCGTTGGAGCGAACCGGGCTTACGGGCTGGCGTGCTGCCTGCTCCTGTTGAGTTTCGCAGCAATCTGGCGCCTGGTGGAGTTGCCCTCGCGAAGGCGGGTGCTGCTGGCGGGAATCGCCGGTTTTCTGTTCGTCAACTGCGTCTATTATGACGTGATTTTTTTGGCGGCCATGCTGGCCGGCGGAGCGGCGGTGGCCCTGCGCCGACGACAGTGGAAAACGCTGGCGGCGCTGGCCGGAATCGGGGCCGCATCCAGCGCGTCGCTGGCGATATACCTGCCCATCATTCGCCGGGGATCGTCCTATGTGCATCTGATTCAGTGGCCATTGTTCAGATTTGCAACCTTGTGGGACCATTTCCGTGAAGCCGTGACCGCTCGCAGCAGCGCCGAACGCGGGCAAAACGGCCCCGAAATCTGGCTTTGGATCCTGCTGCTGTTGGGCGGATCCATCGTGGCGCTGGTCATGCAGCGGACTGGCGCAGGCCAGAAATCCGACCCGCCGGTCACCACCCCCGCCGTCCGGAGCCGGGCCGACCTGGCCCTGTTTTGTGTCGTGAGCATGTTGCTCGGGGTGCTGGGGCTGTTTGCTTTCCTGTTCCGGCTGCATTATTTGACGCAGACATGGTACTACATCGAAATGATTTGTCTGTGCGCGATTTCGCTCGACGGGTTGCTGGGGGCGAACTGGCCGGCGCTGCGCCCGTGGGGGCTGCTCCGCATCGGTTTTTTAGCAGTGTTGATGAGCTGGGGCGGAAGATCAGTCTGGGCCGAAGCGCATACGCGGAGGAGCAACGTGGACCTCATTGCCGCAGTGCTCGACAAGAACGCCGTCGCGGGGGACATGATCGTGGTCCAGACGGTCTGGGAGGGAATTACGTTCAACCGCTATTATCATGGCCCAGCCCATTGGGTCACGTTGCCGCCGATTGACTCGCACCTGGTGCATCGCAACGACCTGGTGTTTATGAAGATGAAAGAACCGGAACCAATGGCACCGGTGTTGGCAGAGATGGTGAACACCCTGCATGCCGGCCATAACGTCTGGGTGGTCGGACACATGTCGTACGTGCGCTCTGAGCCGTCGCCCGCGGGCCAGCCTTGGTTTGTCTCGCATGTGGTTTACTGGAGCGCGCAAGTTACGGACGTTCTGATGGAGCATGCGCTCCAAAGACAGGTTTTGGAAGTTCCGACGGGCGGCCCGGTATGCCTCTTGGAGAACCTGCCCTTGATACGCTTCTCGGGCTATGTATCCAGGCCGGCAGGGCCGCCTGGGCGCAAGTAGCAAGTCAATTGGAACAAGACATGATCAGATGGGTATAAGGTATGCGAAGCCGGTCATGCCTGAGGTGAGATTCTATATTCGAAAAGCACTCGGAAGCCAGGCGCAAGTATTCCTCCTGCGTGCGGACGAATTTTCCGCGGTCATTGGCCAGCAGCCAGCGCGCGATTCGTGACTGCTGCGGCACGTAGCAACCATCCAGGGTAACCAGCCGTCCGGTGGAGTGCAAGGCCAGGCGGGCCAACTCAAACAATTTGGCGGCTTGCTGATCATCCAAATGATGGACCACGCCCGTGGCCAGAACCAGGTCGAACGTCCCGTGCTCGCCGGCAACCGTCGCCAGCCCCACATCGGCACAACAGAAGCGTCCTTTGGACCCAAAGCGCTTCGCGGCCGACCGGATATAATCCGGACTGATGTCGAGTCCCGTATAGCTGGCGGCCGGAAGATAATCCAAAATGTCCGCCGGCCCGCAGCCGACGTCGAGGATTTTTGCCCCGGGAGGGGGTTTGACATATTCAGCCAGATAAGTTTGCCAGGCAGACTTCCGGGCGACCATGCTTTGGAACAGCCGGTAAGCGGCTGGAAGACTCAGGCAGGGCGAAAGCTTTTCGACCAGGTTCATGATTGGAATTGCCGGATGGCGGCTATCACCTGATCCTGATCGGCCGGCGTGAGGCTGTTGAAAAAGGGCAGGCGGACCAGCCGTTCGCTCTTGGCTTCGCTCACGGGACAGCCCCCGCTTCGCCCGCCCATGCGCTGGCCGACAGCGGAAAGGTGGAGCGGCACGTAGTGGAAGACGCTGAGAATGCCCCGCGATTTCAGGTAGGAAATGAGCGCCTGGCGTTGTTCCAACGTGGGCAGGATGAGGTAATACATGTGGTAGGATTGTTCGCAGTGCGCCGGCACCACCGGGCAGCCAATCCCACGGTCCTGGGCCCAGCCCCGCAACTGCTGGTCATAATACTCCCAGATGCGTTGCCGTCGGGTTTGGATGGCGGGCCAGACTTCCAACTGGGCGAAGAGAAAGGCCGCCAGCACATCGCTCATCACATAACTTGAGCCAATGTCCACCCAGGAATATTTGTCCACCTGGCCGCGGAAAAACCGGCTGCGATCGGTTCCCTTCTCCCGAATGATCTCGGCCCGCTCGATCAGGCGCGCGTCATTGATGAGCAGCGCGCCGCCTTCGCCGCAAGTGATGTTTTTGGTTTCATGAAAACTCTGGGCCGCCAGATTGCCGAAGGTCCCCAGCCAGCGTCCCCGGTACTTGCCAAAGAGTCCATGCGCATTGTCTTCCACCACGGCCAGTTCGTGCCGGGCGGCAATTTCTCCAATCACATCCATCTCGCATCCTACGCCGGCATAATGCACCGGAACAATGACCCGTGTCCGCGAAGAGATCAGGCCTTCCAGTTGTTGCTCGTCCAAATTCAGCGTGTCGGGTCGGATGTCGGCGAAAATGATTTTGGCCCCCCGCAAAGCGAAGGCATTGGCGGTGGAAACAAAGGTAAAGGACGGAACAATTACTTCATCGCCCGGCTGGATGCCCAGCAGCAGGGCGCTCATTTCCAGCGCATGCGTGCAGGAAGTAGTGACCATGGCGCTCGGAACACCCAGCGTCTGCGCGAGTAAAAGCTGGCATTTTTTTGAATAGGTCTGGTCGCCGGCAATTTGACCAATTGTCATTGTTCTGAAGATGTTTTCCAATTCCCGTCCCAGGAGCGAAGACTGGTTGAACGGTATTTTATAAGTTTGGTCCATCGGATTTTGGTTGGTCGGGCGCCCTGGCCGCTAAACTTTTCCCCGGAACCGGCGGCGGAAATAAGGCAGCGGCAGCAAAGATGCCCCCGTCTCGTCGTCAAAGAGTGCAGTGAGCTTCAGCAATCCCTGACCACATACCACCAATGGCTTGGCGTCCTTCAAAAAAATGATTTTCCCGGGGGTCCGATTGGCGATCCGCACCTCGTCCTCAACTTCTGCGTCCCGGATGCGAACCATCTTTCCTTCAAGTGTGGCGGCCGCTCCTTTGTACGGATCTCCCACGGCATCAATGAAGCGCTTGAGTTCAGCGGCCGGGCGCGACCAATCCACAAAATAGTCTTCGTCATCCCGCCAGAGGCTGTAGCTGGCGTTGGTTTCGTCCTGAGGCCGGGCACCCGGTTCATCGCCGCGAGCCAACGACGCGGCAATGCCAGCCGCCAGCACTTCGTAATTGCCGACCACGCTTTTGATTGCGTCCAGGATGCGAATAGGATATGCGACTGGGGACGATGACTGCGCAATAATATCACCACGATCGTATTCCGCCGTCGCATATAGGGCGGTAACCCCAATCTCCCGATCCCCGTTAATCAGAGCGGTCACCAAGGGATTGAATCCGCGGTAACGAGGAAGCAGCGAGTCATGAAAGACTATCAAACGCGCCGATGCGGGGTCGATGAGCCATCGCCAGGCCACCGCCAGGACGTGGCTGGTTTGGATCGAATACCCGTCGGCCCGGTCGCAGAAGTGGATGTTGCCGGCGCGACAGAGGCCGGCGATTTCATCAAAATAGTCTTTCGCAATATCTTTGTCACGCGCAGCCACGACCGCGGCCACGAGTCCCGGATAGCGGGACAGGAGCAGCCGGATAACCGCATGACCTTTTTCCGTCATCGCGAATACGGTCAGCCGTTTCACAATTCCCTCCTCTGGCCCGGGGAGATCGCCCCTTCATTACGCGCGGCAATGTGCTCACGAACGGCGTAAGTCGGGCGCTCCATCATCCGAAAATGCATTCGCGCGAGGTATTCTCCGATGATCCCCAAAGCCAGAAGTTGAGCGCCGGAAAAAATGGCGATGATCGACGCCAGAAACGGGAAGCCTTGGGCCGTGGTGCCATACAGCAGATAACGGCCAACGACAAAGACGAGCACCACGCCGCCAAAGGCGGTGCATAAAAAACCCATGAGATTGGCCAGTTGCAGGGGCACGGTGGAAAAACCGGTCATCATGTTCATCGCGTGCCGGAACAGCATCCCAAGAGTGTAGTTGGAAACGCCGATTTGCCGGGGATCATGCCGGACGCGAATGGCGACGAAGCGGGTGGTAGCCCAGGTCAACACGACATCGATGGAGACAAAGGGGCTGTGATAGCTCGCAAAGGCGTCGCGGGCCTGCGTGCGAAATGCGCGGAAGGCCGACACCTGGCGCGCGGTTTCGGCGCCCATGGATTTCTGGAGCGCCAGCTTGGTCAATCCCGATGCCACATCTCTCAAAAAACCGTGCTGCTGGTGTTCCGGATAGCCATAGACCACCTCGAACCCCTCATCAAGCTTGGCGATCAGCTTGGGAATCTCTTCCGGTGGATGTTGCAGGTCGTCATCCATGGTAACCAGGGTATCGAACTTGGCTGCCCGAATGCCGCAGAGGAGCGCATTGTGCTGACCGTAATTACGCATCAGGTTGATTCCCTTCACCCAAGAGTGTTCCGCAGCGAGCCGCTGCACCATTTGCCAGCTTTGATCCCGGCTGCCGTCATTAACCAGCACCAATTCGTATTCGGAGGCCAAGCCGGCTAGCGCGGGTTTGAGGCGCTTAACCAATTCAGGCAGCATCGGTTCGCTGTTATAGACGGGAACCACGACGGAGATCGAGGGCCGTGTTACATCATTGGTTGACATCGGAGGAACCTTCGGTTGCTAGGATGCGAGATTGGCCACCGGAAAACAAGAAGTTCCAAAGGGAACCGTTGACGGACTTGACGAGTTGGGCAATATTGCCACGGACTCGCTGCAAATCCGGCAAGTTCTAATACTCTGCGCCCGGAGGCGTTTTGGCTCGTGTGGAAGCTGTTCGAACGGACGGCCGCGTGGCCAGTAAGGGGCGTTTCGACTGGAACAAGCAAACTATGGATCCGTCCATGAACCCCAATTCTTCCAAGAACGTCCTGTCATCGGACGTGGAGATCAAAGGCAACCTCAAGTTCGGCGGCGAACTGACATTTGAAGGCAAACTCGACGGTGAAATCCAGACCGATGGCGTGCTGAACCTCGGCGACACCGCCGCGGTCAATGGCAACATCAGCGCGCAGTCGGTCATCGTGCGCGGCAAGGTCAACGGCAACATCAGCGCCAAGGAAAAAATCGAAATCAAATCCAAGGCCGAATTGTTCGGGGACATTCGCGCGTCCAAGCTGGTCATCGAGGAAGGCGTGACCTACGTGGGCAAAACGGAGGTGAATCCAAACAAGGTGAACCCCGCCACGCCGCCAGCCCGGCCGACGGAATCGCCCAAGCTCCCGGAACCGGCCGCCAAGCCGCCGCGTTGAAAGGCCGCGGCCTGAGGCCGCGCCACTGCCGCGTCCATTGAATGCCGGTCGAGAAACAGGACCAAGTCCTGGTGGCCTGTCCCCATTGCGGCCACCAGCAGCCCGAATGGCGCGCGGCTTTCTCCACGATCTGCCGTCGTTGCGGTCGGCATTATCGGGTGCAGGAAGCGCTCAATCCAGCCCCCAAGGCCCCGGACCGCGCGCCGCCGCAGCGACAGGTGGCCTGCTTCGACTGCGGCGCCGTGCTGGAGGCGCCCGCCAGCGCCGAATCCACCATGTGCAAGCGCTGCGGACGCTACCTCGACATGCACGATTACCGGATCGCCAACGCCGTTTCCAAAAATTTCCGCACACGCGGCCGCTTCGTGGTGGAACCCAAAGGCTACGTCTTCAACACGGATACGGTCGCCGACCACGTCGTCATCAAAGGCCGCTTTCATGGCAAGCTGACGGCGGAGCGATCGCTGACGATTTGCACTGGCGCGGACATCAAGGGCAGCTTTAGCGCCGCCCATCTGATCATTCCGGCGGAGAACTTCTTCCGCTGGCCGGCCATTCTGACCACGGCTTCCGCGGAGATCGCCGGCGAGCTGGCCGCCACCCTGCACGCCACCGGCACGGTGACGCTCAAATCGACCGCCCGCTGGTTTGGCGAGTTATGGGCCCGCGACCTGGTGGTGGAAGCTGGCGCGGTAGTGATGGGCAGCTTGCGGATTGGCTGCGAAACTGGCGGAGCGCCGGGTATCGCCCGGCCGGGTTGAACAAAGCAACTTCCATGATCTCTCGCTCAACCCTTGAAACTCGTGCGTTGGGGGGGGTCCTTGGTCCAATCGCTAATGGGCTTGGGCTCAATTAGATGCTCGCCTACCAGGCCAGATAGGCGGCATTCTGCAGGGTGGCCACGTCCTGGTCGTCGGTTCCATCGCCCGAGATCTTAAATGCTTCCGCATGGCCGTCGGCAAAACTCAATGGATACGCGGTTTTGTGGAGGCGCGTGGGATAATCGTTCAAACCATAACCGGGGTCCATGATCACAACGAACATCGCGTCATTGATGCTGTCCGGGTCTTCGTCCACAAAAACAAACAATTGCGACGGGGCTGGGAGGTTGGAATCCTTCTGATAAACGTGGCGCGACGGGTCCAGGCCGGGCAGCCAGTCCGCCGGCGACATGCCGTTCATCCAGTTATTCATGGAATACGTGCGCACATAGGGCACACCGCCCAGGGTGCGATTATCCAGTGAACAGCGATAGATCTCCGGGGCCTTGGTATAAGGGAACAGCGTCCCGCGCGAAAGACAGTCCAGATTGGTGGCATCGATCACCCCTGCATCCACCTGGCCGTAAGCGGGGTCCTGGGGCACCGTTTCCGCATTCCCGAGCGCCCAAGCATTAAGATTGGTGACCATCGGCTCATGGTAAGGCACACAGGAGGCGATCCGGCTTTCGTTGTCGCCGGCATAGGCGGTCCACGCGATGGCCAGTTGCTTGAGATTATTCAAGCAGATGGTCCGCTTGGCCTTGGCTTTGGCCGACGAGAGCGCGGGCAGGAGCAGCGCGGCCAGAATGGCAATGATGGCGATGACCACCAGCAATTCCGTGAGCGTAAAACCGCTTGGCACCGGTCTCTTCACTTCAGCTTCGACAGTTGCGGGGTCATTTCGTTCCGTGAATTTGCACGGTGCGATCACCCCGGCCTCGGACCGCGGATTGTCCCAATCCGCAGCGCGTGGCCAGTCAGCGGGGCTTTGGAATCAAGCAAGCCATGAGTCCCCGCACTCCCAGTCTGGCAAGATCGCCGGGCGCAGCCAGATTCGCGAAGATCGCGCCAGGAAAATTCGTCGGCCTGCTTTTCCTAAACGTCTTTGCGTGGAAACAGCGGCGTGGCTTCGCCGATGGCGTGGCCCGGGGTCAGGCCGCCCCAGGCCGCCGCGGTCAACGAATTCGGTTCGCCCTTCAATCCGAGCTGCGCGTAAATCCTCCTGCCCGTGCCGGGCAGGAACGGCCAGAGCAGGACGGCCAGGACGCGGCACGTCTCGACGAGGTTGTAGAGGACTTCATCGAGGCGCTGCGCCTGGGCGGGATTTTTGGCCAGGCTGAACGGCTTGGTCTGGTCCACGTATTGATTGGCCCGGGTGATCAGGCCCCAGATGCTCTGCAACGCCGCCTGAAGCTGGTTTTGCTTCAGCAGGGCGCGCGTTTCATCCGCGGCCTTGGCGGCGTCGGCGGCCAGTTCATCCGACCTCGCGGGTACCGCGCCGCCGCGATACTTCTTGAGCATCGACAGCGACCGGTTGAGCAGGTTGCCGAGTCCGTTGGCCAGTTCGGCCTGGTAACGGGATTTGAAGCCCGCATCCGTCCAGTTGCCGTCCGGGCCGATGTCCAGTTCCCGCAAAACGTAATAGCGGAAGGCGTCCAGGCCCCATTCGTCGATGACGGCGATTGGGTCAACGATGTTGCCGGTGCTTTTGGCGATCTTGGCGCCATCCTTCTGCCACCAGCCGTGAACCAGAATCTGTTTCGGCAGCGGGAGGTCCATCGCCTTGAGCATGATCGGCCAATAGACGGCGTGAAATTTGACGATGTCCTTGCCAATGAGATGGATATCGGCGGGCCAAAGCTCCAGATCCGGATGGGCAAAGGCGATGCTGGCGTAATTCACCAGCGCGTCGAACCACACATAGGTGACGTAGGCGGGATCGAACGGGAGGGGAATGCCCCAGTTGAGCCGCGCGGCTGGTCGCGAAATGCAGAGATCTTCGAGCGTATTGTTCTTGAGGAAACCAAGGACTTCATTTCGCCGGTGCGACGGCATGATGAAATCAGGATTGGCCTCAATATAATCAATCAGCCAGGTCTGCTGCTCGTTCAACTTGAAGAAATAATTTTCCTCTTGGAGCTCGGTCACTTCGCCCCACCCCGGATCGAACGTGCCGTCGGGCAGGCGGTCTCTTTCGGTGAGGAACGTCTCCTCGCGCGCGGAATAGAAACCCGAATAGGTCTTTTTATAGACCTTGCCCGCAGCCATCACCCGGGCCAGGCCGGTCTGGACAAATTCCTTGTGGCGCGGCTGGGTGGTGCGAACAAAATCCTCATTGGTCAGCTCGAGTTTTTTGACAAAGGCCTGCCAGTCGGCGGCGAGTTCGTCGCAATACGCCTGCGGATTTTTGCCCTGGGACAGGGCGACCTGCTGGACTTTCTGGCCGTGTTCGTCCAAGCCGGTCAGAAAGAAGACTTCCTGGCCCAGACTCCGCCGCGAGCGCGCGATGACGTCGGCCACGATTGCCTCGTAGGCGTGGCCCAGATGTGGCTGGCCGTTGACGTAAAAAATGGCGGTGGTGATGTAAAACCGTTTGCTCATCGTTAAATGTTCAGTTTGACGCACAACCCGGGCGATGGCAAGGCGGAGTGCGAATGATGAAGACGTGCCCGCTTTCCGCCTTTGCTATTCCTTCGACATTCGGCGTTGGCTGTTGAATTGAATATTGAAGGTTTCGCAATTCGGAATTGGCGACGGTAGGGCGCGTCGCTCCGCGCGCGCCGCGCCTGCCCACCAACGCTTCACGCTTCAAGCTTGCATCGGTCCCGCCTCCGGCCTCCTTTCCCCATTTCGATATCCGCAGTCCGAATTCCGCAAGCGAACGGTTCCGCAGTCCGCATTCGCCGCAACCCCGCCATTGCACGCGCGGTGCCGTTCGTTTAATTTCTCTTCATGTCGTTTTTTGGCAGATGGAACATCGTCTGGCTGGCGGCCCTGCTGTGGGCGGCGGGATACGGCTGTTCCCCGATGGATTCCGGGGCCATGGACGAGGAAAAGGAGCCGCATTATGTGCTGGGCAAAAGCCGCGTCAATGCGATGGATTACCCGGGCGCCATCAACGCTTTTGAGGAATCGCTGGAGGCCAATCCGCATTCGGCACAGGCCCATTATCAACTGGCCATGCTGTACGAAAACCAGGAATCCGATCCCGCGGCGGCGATTTATCATTATCAGCAATTTCTAAAGTACGATCCCAGGAGCGACAACGCCGAGATCATTGCCCAGCACATCGCCATTTGCAAACAGCAGCTTGCCACCGACGTGCTTCAATTGCCCAGCGCGCCCGCCGCGCAGCAGCAACTGGAAAAGCTGACCGAGGAGAACCGCCGGCTGCACGATCAGTTGAACCAGTGGACCACGTGGTATGCCACCCAACTGGCGGCGAAAACCAACGTGCCGGCCGCCCAGTATAATTACGCCCTGCAGCCCGCCAATACGGCGCAGCCGCTGGCCACGAGCGTGACGCCCGACGACGTGACGCTGCAGAACGGCGCCGCGGCGTCCACGGGCGCGGCCGCCGGCGCAGGCTACGGCGCCGTTTCGCCACCGCGCAGAACCGGGACGTCGAAGGCTCTCCCCCCGGTGCGGACCCATGTGGTTCTCAAGGGCGAAACGCTGGCGAGCATTGCCCGCAAACATGGGGTGCCGCTCAACGCGTTGGAGGAGGCAAACCCCTACGTCAACCCCAAAAAACTCAAAGCCGGCCAGGTGCTGAACCTGCCGGCGCAGTGACGCTCCAATGTTCGCGCGCCTGACATTTCTGGGAGTGACTGCGTTTTGGGTGACGATGAACGTCCTGCTGTGGCGTTTGGAGTTCGGCGACCGGGGCGGCGACACGCAGGTGCCTCCGCAACTGGTCTGGCACAAGATTTTAACCGCGCCCGACGCGTCTTCGTTGAGCGTTTACCAAAAGGGCGAGCGCATGGGCTATTGCGAATTCTCGACGGGGGTGGGCCAGCAGATGGCCACGTTTGAAGAAGGCAAGCCGCCGCCGGAGGGTTTCGTTGCCCACGCGGGCTACCAGCTCCATATGGCGGGCAACGTTTCGCTGGGCGACTTCACCAACCGGATAAAATTCGACGGGCGCATGCGCTTCAACCGTTTCCACCAATGGGAGGAATTGAATTTCAGAATCACGTCCCGGACCGCCGTGATCGAAATCTCCTCGCAGGCCACCAATGAACTTGTCCATGTGAAAATGACCAGTGAAGGCGCCACGGTGCTGCAGCGGAACCTGACCTTCGGCGACCTCCAAAATCCGGGGGCCATCATGCGGTTGATCGCGGGAAATGCGCTGGGTGACTTTCTGGGCGTGCTGGACACGTCCGAAATCCTGCCGGGCGACGAGGGGCAGGCGCTCGAATGGGATGCCCGCCGCACCCGCGTAAAGATCGATACCCAGGCCGTGCCGGTCTATCGCCTGGAAACCAGCGTGCTGGGGCATCCCATCGTCGTGGATGTCAGCACGTTGGGCGAAATTCTGCGCATCGACCTGCCCGACAACATCAGCGCGCGCATCGACGAGTGGAGCAAGCCATGATTGAACTTGACCGGCTCGTGAAGCGATTTGGCGACCTGGTGGCCGTGGACGGCGTGACGCTCAAGATCGAGCGCGGCGAGTTCTTCGCGATGCTCGGACCGAATGCCGCCGGCAAAACCACCACGCTTAAGATGATCACCGGCCTGATCAAGCCCACCTCCGGCTGCGCGCGCATCTGCGGCTACGATGTGCAGACCCACCCCTTGCAGGCGCGCCAGCGGCTGGCCTATGTGCCTGATTTTCCCTTTCTTTATGACAAATTGACGGCGTGGGAATTTTTCCGCTTTATCGGCGAGATGTTCCGGCTGGACGCCGCGCGTATTGAGCGGAATGCGGAGGAGCTGGTGGCGCGCTTTCACCTGGGGGAATTCGCCGATCGCGCGCTCGAGGGCCTGTCGCATGGCACGCGGCAGCGCATAGCGATTGTTTCCTCCCTGTTGCACGAACCGGAAGTTCTCGTGGTGGACGAGCCGATGGTGGGGTTGGATCCGCAGCATGCGCGCGTGGTGAAAGACGTGCTCAAGGAACGGGCGCTGGCGGGCGTGACCGTTCTGGTGTCCACCCATCAACTCAGCATTGCCGAGGAAATGGCGGACCGCATCGGGATCATTCTGGGGGGCAAATTGATCGCCGTGGGCACCCGCGAGGAGTTGCGCCGGCAAAGCGGCACTTCCGACGCCTTGGAAGATATCTTTCTCTCGCTTACCGCTGAGGCCAAATAGCGGCTTGACCGTTGGCACGCGGGCGCGATTCTCTCGTAAGCGCCATCCCAAGTATCTGGTAGTCAGGGTATTGGTTGGCCCAGGTTGGATCAGGGGATTCGCCAATCGGGACGCCGGCCGGATGGCATTCTAAAATAAAGTAAATTTCTTCGTAACGTTTTCTCTCCTGACCTGTATTCTACCGTGGACCAAAACAAAATTCAAGCAGCCGGGGTTACCTCATGAAAAAGAACGCATTCATATTCATTGGCGGTCACTTTTTGTCAACCGCGGGCCGCAACTCTCGCATCTGGCTGGGGTGTGCCTGTCTGCTGTTCGCCGCGACCTCTCCAAGCCGGGCCGCTGAGCGGCAAGTCATTCATAATGACATCTCGCGGATGGTGACCAACCTTGAGCCGATACGCCACAGTGCGCGCTGGAACAGGCTGAACCTGGCCATCGGGCTCCCGTTGCGGGACCGCCAGGGGCTGACCAATTTGCTCCATCAATTGTACGATCCTTCGAGCACAAACTACCACCGCTTCCTGACCCCGGGAGAATTCACCGCGCGTTTTGGCCCCACGGAACAAGATTATGAGACCGTCGTGAATTTTGCCCGGACGCACGGCCTGGCGGTGACCGCCCGGCATCCCAATCGGATGTTGGTGAGCGTGCGCGGAACCGTCGGCGACGTGGAGAGGACGTTTCACGTGACCATGAATGAATATCAACATCCGAAGGAATCACGAACTTTTTATGCGCCCAATCGCGAACCCTCCGTGGATCTGGCGGTGCCGCTCCTGGCCATTGGCGGCTTGGACAATTACATTGTCCCCCATCCGTGCCTCAAACCGGTTGCTGCCGGACAGGCGCGACCGAATCTGACCGGTTCAGGTCCTGCCGGCGCTTATATGGGATACGATTTTCGAGCTGCCTATTTACCGGGCGTGCCGCTGACGGGAACCGGCCAGACGGTGGGCCTGTTTGAGCTCGAGTCGGGCTATTTCCAAAGCGACATCACGGCTTATGAGACGGCTGCGGGCCTGCCCAATGTGCCAGTGACACCCGTATTGCTGGATAGCTACAATGGCGGCCCAGGTATCGGAAACGACGAAGTATCGCTGGACATCGAAATGGCGATTTCCCTGGCGCCAAATCTCAAGGAAGTCCTGGTTTATGAAGGCACGTCGCCGGACGACGTATTGAACCGGATGGCCACCGACAATCTGGCCAAGCAGATCGGGGCATCCTGGGGTTATGACATCGACGCGACCAGCGAACAGATCTTCGAGGAATTCGCCGTGCAGGGCCAGTCGTTCTTCAACGCCTCCGGTGACAGTGATGCCTACTCCGGCGCGGTGATGAGCCCTTCGGATAATCCCAATATCACGATTGTGGGCGGGACCACCTTGACCACGACCGGGCCGGGCGGCGCCTGGGCCTCGGAGACGGTGTGGAACTGGGATGACGGCGTAGGCAGCAGCGGCGGCATCAGTACACTCTATCCGATTCCAAGCTGGCAGCAGGGCATCAGCATGTCGGCCAACCAGGGGTCCACCACGATGCGGAACCTGCCAGACGTGGCTTTGACGGCGGACAATGTTTATATCATTTACGGAAACGGCCAGAGTGGCGCGGTTGGCGGCACGAGTTGCGCCACGCCCTTGTGGGCGGCGTTCCTGGCGCTGGCCAATCAACTGGCCTTGACGAACGGCGAGCCAGTGGTCGGCTTTATCAATCCGCTGGTCTATGCCATGGGCAAGGGGTCGAACGTGTTGAGCTACACGTCGCTCTTTCACGACATCACCACCGGGAACAATGAAAGCACCACCAGCCCCACCCGGTTTTCCGCGGTGCCCGGCTACGATCTTTGCACGGGTTGGGGGACTCCGGCCGGCAGTAATTTGATCTCGGCACTGGCGCTGCCGGAGCCGCTGCGGATTTCACCGCCGGGAAGCGTGATCATCACCGGCCCGGTCGGCGGACCGTTTGCACCGGCGCCCCAAACATACGCTTTGACCAACAACGGACACGGGGCGTTGAACTGGACGTTGGGCAACACCTCCGCGTGGTTCAATGTTTCACCGTCCGGGGGCACCTTGATCCGCGGCACGCCGGCCACAGCGGTTTCGGTGAGCCTGACGCCGGCGGCGACGAATCTGCCGGCCGGGAGCTACGCCGCCACGATTTGGTTTACCAATCTGACGGATGGCTTTGTGCAAGCGCGGCAGGCCGTCCTGGACGTGGTGACGCCGCCGGTAATCACCGCCCAGCCCGCCAATCAGTCCTTGCTCGTGGGCATGACGGGAAATTTCGGTGTCAGCATCGCCCCCAATGCGCTGATGTTTTACCAGTGGCAGTTCAACGGCGCGAATCTGGGCGACGGCGGCAAGATTTCCGGTTCGGCCACCAGCACGCTGACGATCAGCAATGTCACCGCTCTCAATGCCGGGGCCTATTCGGTGATTTTGAGCAATGCCGCCGGCGTCCTCGCCAGCTCGAATGCGTCGCTGACGATTGTGCCCTCGGCGCCGGTTATTGTCTTGCAGCCTGCCAATCAAAATGTATTGCCGGGCGCGCCAGCCAGTTTCAGCGTCGGGGCGGTGGGAAATACGCCGTACGCTTATCGCTGGCAATTTAACGGCGCCAGCCTCAACAACAGCGCCAATTTTGCCGGCGCCACCAGCAGCACCCTGATCGTGAGCAACGCTTCCAGCGCCCGCGAGGGAGCCTATTCAGTGGTCGTCAGCAATTCGCTGGGTTCCGTCACCAGCACCGGGGCGGTGTTGTCCCTGATCTCCGTCACGGCCCCGGGAGTCACCATGTCCACCCTCTGGTCCTTCACGGGCGGCAACTCGGGTGCATACCTCTATAGTCCGCTGACGCAGGGCAAGGATGGCAATTTTTACGGCACCACGATCGAGGGCGGGGTCGATGACGACGGCACGGTCTTTAAATGGTCCACCAACGGATCGTTGAGCACGCTCTATGCGTTTAACGGAAACTTAGGGGCCATTCTGTATGGCGGCCTGTTCCAGGGGAAGGACAACTATTTCTATGGGACCGCTTATCTCGGCGGTGCCTACGATGATGGATCCACGTTCAAGATCAGCGCGGCCGGCGGATTTGTTTCGCTGGCGTGGTTCGACGGAGCCAACGGGATGGAACCCGGGGGGGGAATGGTCCAGGGCACGGACGGCAATTTCTATGGCACGGCATTGGAAGGCGGTCCCTATGGCTACGGCACGGCGTTTCGCATGACGACCAGTGGCGTGCTGACCACACTGGTGCCCTTCAATTCAATGGACGGCGCCTTTCCGTCCCCCGTGCTGGTGCAGGGGAACGATGGGAACTTCTACGGCACAACGGAGGAGGGCGGCACAAACGGCGTGGGCACTGTCTTTAAGATGACCCCGTCGGGAATCTTGACGGGTCTTTACTCATTTACCGACGGCAATGACGGGGCCATCCCGGTGGCCGGCCTGGTCCAAGGCGTGGACGGGAACTTTTACGGCGTGGCCGAAGAGGGTGGCGTAAACGGTTTGGGCACCGTGTTCAAAATCACGCCCGAGGGCGTGTTCACAACGCTGTATTCTTTTTCGGGCACGAATGACGGGGAGTATCCGTGGGGCGGCCTCGTATTGGCCCGCGATGGCAATTTATACGGCACCACCCAATCTGGCGGCACCTACGGTTTTGGCACGGTGTTTCAAATCGCCCCGACGGGCACGCTGACCACCTTGGCGCAGTTTGAAGACCACAATGGTTCAAGTCCTTCGGCCGCCTTGATCCAGGGTTCCGACGGCAACCTGTACGGCACGACGGAAGAAGGAGGTTCCGCCGGAGAGGGCACCCTCTATCGTATTGGCATCACCGGGCCCCTCCAAATCACCGGACAGCCCGCCGATGTTTCCGCCTACCTGGGAGGTACCGCGGTCTTCACGGTCGCAACCTCCGGCAGTTTTCCGGTTGCCTATCAATGGCAGCAGGATGGTGTCAATCTGGCGGACGGCGGAAACATTTCAGGATCCGGGACCGCCACCTTGACGATCACGAATCTGGCCCTGGCGGATGTGGGGCTCTACTCCGTGGTGGTGAGCAATGCCTTTAATTCAGCGACCAGCGATTACGCCGTGCTGGAAGTGGTGTACTCGCCGCCGCACATCCTGTCGCAGCCGGCCAGCCAGACGCGCTTGGCGGGAACGACCGCCTCGCTGAGCGTCGCCGCGGGGGGAGATCAGCCATTGTCCTATCAATGGCAGGAAGACGGAACCAATTTGACCGACGGCGGCAACCTCTCCGGCTCCACCACCAGCACCTTGACCCTGACCGCTGTCACGGCGGCAAACGCAGGCACGTACTCGGTGATCGTGAGCAACACCCTCTTCTCGGTGGCGAGTGCGGAGGCGGTGCTTACAGTGGTGTCTCCCACCAGCCCCTCGGCTTCGATTTCAGAACTGCACGCTTTTACGGGCGGGATTGACGGCGCCTTTCCGTATGCCGGGCTGATGCAGGCCAAGGATGGCTTCTTATACGGCACCACCGAGGGGGGCGGCACACATTACTATGGCACCATCTTCAGGACTTACATCACCGGGGGATGGAGCGGGCTATACAGCTTCGCCGACGACACCAGCGGCGCCAATCCCTACGCTCGTCTGGCGCAGGCCGCCAACGGGAATTTCTACGGCACCACTGCGGAAGGGGGGACGAACGGCTATGGCACAGTGTTCAAAATGACCACGACGTTGGCAGTGTCCTTTCCTTACTCCTTTACCGGCGGGGTGGACGGCGCCGATCCGGAGACCGGATTGACGCCGGGTACTGATGGCGATGTTTACGGCGCCTGCACCGAGGGTGGCGGGGACGGCTATGGTTCCATCTATAAGATGAAGTCCACCGGCGCGGTCACTGTGCTCCATGACTTTGCCGACGATATCGATGGCGCCTTTCCAATCGCCAATCTGGTGGAGGGAAGGGATGGAAAATTCTATGGGACCACGGTTGAAGGCGGCGAAAATGGCTATGGCACGGTATTCTCAGTGACCATGAGTGGCACGCTGTCAAATTTGATTTCCTTCAATTATTCCAACGGCGCTTATCCTGAAGCAGGAGTGATTCAGGGCGTTGATGGAAATTTTTATGGAACAACCATGGAAGGCGGCGCCGGCGGTTACGGCACGGTTTTCCGCCTGGCCACCAATGGCACGCTCACCATCCTCCATTCGTTCAACAACACCAATGGCAGCAGCCCGACCGCTGAACTGGTGCAAGGTACGGATGGCAATCTTTATGGGACTTGTTCGGCCGGCGGCCTGGGCGGACAGGGTACCGCCTTCAGGATGGCCACCAACGGCGCGCTGACGACGTTGCTGTGGTTCGACGGGCTCAACGGCGCCAATCCCGCCTCGGCGCTGGTTCAGGCGACCGACGGCAATTTCTATGGTACGACCCCGTTTGGAGGATCGGGCTTCAATCCCTCGGCGGGCGGCGGCAACGGCACGATCTTCCGCCTCACCGTCCCGAACTTCATCAACACCTCGTTCCCGGTTGCGTCCGCGGTTGCCTGTCTGCCGTACTCACAAGCTCTTTCCGGCAAAACCGTCGCTCCGGTCGGTGATACTCTGAGTTTCGCCAAAGTGAGCGGACCGGCCTGGCTGAACGTCGCCGCCAACGGAACCCTCACGGGCACACCCACCAACTCCGACATTGGCACCAATTGGTTTGTGATCAGCTTGACGGATGCCAGCGGCCTGTCGGCCTCCGCCAACATGAGCCTGGTCGTGGTGGCGGATCCTCCTCCGTCGTTTCTCGAGAGTCCCTTTGAGGAACCCTGGGCCAGCGTGGATCAGGAGTATGAGGCGGACCTGGCCACCAACGCGACCGCTCCCTATCTTTCCGCGGGTGACCTCCTCACTTTCGCCAAAGTGAGCGGGCCGGCCTGGCTCTCGGTTGCGACCGACGGAACCTTGTCGGGCACGCCGGACGACATCTACACGGGCACAAACATTTTTGTCGTGAGTGTCACCGATTTGGGCGGCGGTTCCAACACGGCGAATCTGATCATCTACGTCGCCAGTACCCCCATGTTCCTGCCGGTTAGCTTTACGAAACCGGCCGCGATCGTTGGCCTGCCTTATGCCGGAACCATCGCGACCAATGTCGTGGATCCGGACTTGGCTGCCGGCGACGTGCTCACCTTTTACAAGGTTGCCGGTCCGGCCTGGCTCGGCGTGGCGGCTGACGGCACACTGTCCGGCGCGCCAACAACCTCCGATGTTGGTTCGGACGAATTCATGCTCCTGGTGGTGGACTCCCAGAATCTGGCGGGAATTGGCCTGCTGTCCATCAGTGTTAATTCGCCGACTAACGTAGTCGCGTCCCCCGTTATCCTGAACATCACAGCGGCGGGCGGAAACGTGCAGTTGGGCTGGTCCGGAGGCGCTCCTCCGTACCAATTGCAAATCACGACGAATCCGGTCACCGGCTGGCATAATGCCGGCGGCCCCACCAGCGCGACGAATTTGATCATTGCGCCGGCCAGTCCCCAACTATTTTACCGGGTCCAGGGGCAATAGGCGCCCCGTTCAGAGACGACCAGAATCTCACAAAACGCCCCGCCGGTTCCCGGCGGGGCGTCCCTGTTTAACCACCCTTTCCCTTCCTGTTTACCACCCGCCCAAAATCGGGTCCCGAGCTTACCGGCCGCCCGCATCGGCGGTCACCGGCGCGTCCAGCTTTTTGCTGTCGTCACTTTGAGCAGTCTGCCCGACGATCTGGCTTTCAAGCTTCTGTGCCATCTGCGAATGCTCGCGCAAGGTTGGTAGCGTGTCGGCCGCAAATTTTCTCAGGGCCGGATCGGACAAATTGCGGCTGGCGGCTTCAAATTCATTTATGGTGGTAATATGATCGCTCACCATGTCCCGCGCGTAGGCCAGATCCATTTCATGGCCCGACAAGCCCTTCAGGCGCTGGAGGGCTTGATAGTCCGCGACGTCCGGTCCATTGGTCATCAGCAGATAGGCCCCTTGTCCCTTGATCGTGGTCGAACTCTCCACAATGGGGTTCCGCCAGTTGGGATCGTCCGCGGCAAATGTGTTGGTCGCCGGACAATTCAACCCTTCCTGGCGCGCAATTTGTTCCAGCTTGCGGTTTGCCATGGAATGATCGGTCACCATTCTGGTGGCAAACGTCCTGACCTCGGCATCCTTGCTGGCCCCAAGAACCATTTTGCTGAGCCGAATTTCCTTCATGCCGCCGATGGCAGCATCGTTAACAAACTGCTGCGCCGTGAGATTTTTCAGCATTGCCGCCTGCAGGCTGCCGGGCTGGTTGCCGGCCGGCTGGCCGGCGTTATTGTCGGCCGGCATGGTGCCTTCGCCGGCCAGCGCCAGACGGGCGACGCCTGATAAAACCACGACGGAAAGAACTTTTTTGTACATCATTGTTGTTTTCATAAGTGGTCAAAGTTATGTTGAAACTGGTTCAGCCGAAACCGTGCCAGCGGATTTTGTGCGGCAAAACCATCGTTTTCTGATGCGAAATGCAACCATGGCCCAGGAATTCATGCGCTTTGCAGGGGGCGCCGGGGCGGAGATCTCCTGAATGATGAAATCCGTCGCCGTCATCGGCGCAGGCATTGCCGGCTTGACCGCCGCGTTTTATCTGAAGCGCGGGGGCGTGCCGGTGACTCTTTACGAAGCCGGAGGCCGCCCGGGCGGCGTAATTCAGTCATTGCGCCGGGATGGGTTCCTGGCTGAATTCGGTCCCAACACCATTCTGGAGACCTCGCCCAAGATCGCGCAACTCATTCGCGATGCGGGCCTGGAGTCCCGCAAGCAAGCCAGTGATCCCGCAGCCGGCGCGCGCTTCGTCGTGCGTTACCGCCGGCCGATTGAAATGCCGGGGTCGCCGCCCGGCTTTTTCACCACGAAACTGTTCACCTTCCGGGCCAAGCTGGCCGTGTTGCGGGAACCGTTCATTCCCCCGCGCCGCGACGGCGTGGAAGAAACCATCGGACAATTTGTCCTGCGCCGGTTCAACCGCGAATTCCTGGACCACGCGATCGATGCGCTGGTGGCGGGGATCTACGCCGGCGACCCGAATAAATTGTCCCTCCCGCACGCCTTTCCCAAGCTCAAGGCGCTGGAGGACAAGTACGGATCGCTGATCAAGGGCCAGCTTCTGGGCGCGCGCGACCGGCGGAAATCCCGCGAAGTGGCCAAGGATCGGGCCGCGAAATTGTCGTTTGACGATGGCTTGCAAGTGCTGCCGGACACGTTGGCGGCTTGGCTCGGCGATTCGTTGAAACTAAACACTCCGGTGACCAGGCTCGCGAAATCGGAAACCGGCTGGCGGGTGACCGCCTCCGGCGGCGAAGCGGAATTCGGCGCGGTGATCTATTGCGGCACAGCTTATCGGCTGGCGGAGTTGCCCATCGAGGGCGTGCCGGTCGCCGCCCCGGGTCGGCCCACTGGCAGCCAGCCGCTCCAGTCGCTCGCGGAAATCAGCTACCCGCCGGTGGCCAGCGTGGTGCTGGGATTCCGGCGGGAGGACGTGACGCACTCCTGCCAGGGTTTCGGCATGCTGATCCCGAAGATCGAGGGCTTCAAAATCCTCGGCACGATTTTCTCCTCAGCCCTGTTTCCCCATCGCGCTCCCGCGGGCCACCTGACGCTGACCAGCTACCTTGGCGGCGCGCGCTATCCGGAATTGGCGCAGTTGCCGCCGGACCAATTGATCGAAACCACGCTGGCAGACTTGCGCGTTCTGCTGGGGGTCAAAGGCAAACCCGTGTTCTCGCAAACCGCGGCCTATCCGCGGGCGATCCCGCAATACAACCTGGGCTACGGCAAATACCGGCAGTTGCTCAACGACGTTGAAACCGCGGCGCCCGGCCTCTTTTTCGCCGGCCATTATCGCGATGGTGTTTCGCTGGGCGATTCGATCGTCTCCGGCGTGAACATTGCCGACCGCGTCGGCAGGGCTCTCTAAAAAACGAGGCGTAGACTTGGCCGTTCACGGTCCTATTTCCGGTCGAACCATCGCCAGACTTGTTCGCACGCCGTGATTCGTCATTCGCCATTGTCGCTCCCGCCTCCCCGGCCACGGCTGATTGCGCTGCCCTGGGGGAACTGATATAGCTGTGGGCGTCCGAGGTCGGATTATTGTCAACATGAGCAAAGCTATTCTTCTGGTCAATCTGGGCTCCCCCGACTCGCCGTCGGTGCCGGATGTACGCAGGTATTTGAACGAGTTCCTGATGGACGGGCGGGTGATCGACACGCCGTGGCTGGTCCGGCGGTTCATTGTGGGCCTGATTTTGATCAAGCGCCCGCGGGAATCGGCGCATGCCTACGAAAAGGTGTGGACGCGGGACGGTTCACCGCTGGTGGTCACGAGCCGGCACGTTCAGGAGCTGTTGCAGAGGCGCGTGAGTGTGCCGGTGGAACTGGCGATGCGATACCAAAACCCGCCCATCGAAGCCGCCGTGAAAAGCCTTGCGTCCAAGGGTGCCACGGAAATATTGCTCATCCCGCTCTTCCCGCATTACGCCATGTCGAGCTATGAAACCGCGGTCGTGCGCGTACAGGAGGTCGTCTCGAGGCTGGCCCCGCAGATGAAAATCGCGGTGCAGCCGCCCTATTACGACCGGCCGGATTACATCGCGGCGCTGGCGGCCAGCGCGGCGGATTATCTAAAGCAGGACTACGATCATCTGCTGTTCAGTTTTCACGGCATCCCGGAACGCCACGTCAAAAAGTCGGATCCGACGGGCGGCCATTGTCTGGCCAGGCCGGATTGCTGCGAGACGCCCAGCCCGGCGCAGGCGCGATGCTACCGAGCGCAATGTTTCAAAACGGCCGCGCTGTTTGTCCAGCAGGCCGGGGTGCCGGAGGGCAAATGGTCGGTCTCGTTCCAATCGCGGCTGGGCAGGGATCCGTGGCTGAAACCTTACACCGATTACGAACTGCCGCGACTGGCGGTCGAAGGAAAAAAGCGGATGCTGGTGATTTGTCCGGCGTTCGTTTCGGACTGCCTGGAGACCATTGAGGAAATCGGCATTCGCGGCTGCGAACAGTTTCTGGCCGGGAGCGGACGAGAGTTCACGCGCATACCCTGCATGAATGAGCATCCGGCGTGGATTGCCGCGCTGGAAAACATGGCGAAAAATTTCCTGGCCGCGCCGGCGCCGGCGTAGCCGAGACCGTCCTGGATTGCAAACCCGTTGGAAAAGCGCTGGTTCAGCTCAGGTTTTCAGGTTGTTTGGCCGTCGAATCGTATTTCGCGCTGGTTTTGAACATTTCAAACTGCCCGCCTTTCGCCGCGTCGGCCGTCCGGGCCAGCAAGGCCGCCACTTCCGGCCCGCTCAGGGGCTTAAAGGTGGACGCAGCCTCGAACGCCTGGTCCAGGATCTCCAGGCTGTCAACGCCCGTGATGACTACAGAGGTCGGCAAATTGAGCGCGTAATGCAGGCATTCGATGGGCGTCACCACCTTGCTTTTCAAGATGTCGCCCGAACCCATCGATTTCATGCCCAACACCCCGATTTTTTCACGCACCAAGACGGGCAGCACATCGCGCTCGAAACTGCGAAAGTGCGCGTCCATGACGTTGAGCGGCATCTGAACCGTGTCGAATTTGAAGTGGTGCCTGGCCGCCAGATCAATCATGTGCAGGTGAATCGACGGATCCTTGTGGCCGGTGAAACCGATAAAACGGATCTTGCCGGCCTGCTTGGCCGCCAGGGCCGCCTCCAACGCACCACCCGGGGCGAAAATTCGGTCCGGATCATTCATGCGAATGATCTCGTGAAATTGTAGGAGATCCAAGTGGCTGGTTTGCAGGCGACTCAGGCTTTCATTGATTTGCTTTTCCGCGCCCGCCTGGCTGCGGCCGTCAATCTTCGTCATGAGGAACACCTTGTCGCGATAGCCATCCTGCAACGCCTTGCCCATGCGAATTTCGCTTTTGCCGTCGTGATAATCCCAGCAATTGTCCATGAAGGTGATGCCGCGGTCCACCGCCGTGCGAATGATCTTGGTGCTCTCGGCATCGAATAGGGGATTGCCGAGGTGGTAGCCGCCCAGACCGATCGCGGAGACCTTTACGCCGGTGCTGCCGAGCGTGCGATAAATCATGTCGCCGGACCGGGTCTGGTCGGCCCATACCCGGGCGCCGGTAAGGCCGGTCGCAATTGTGGTGGTGGCAGCAAGTTTCATAAACGTCCGCCGGTCCAATGTCTTGCCTTCAATTGAAAAATTCATAGCCTCGCCTTTTCCAATAAAACCGCATCCCGCACTCGTCTGCTTGAAGCACAGCGGGTGCCACGGGAAGTCTTGGATTTCTGGGTGAAAGTCGCGATCCGGTCTTTGCAAAAGTCCCGGCGCATGCGCCCGCGCCATGCAAGACGCAATTGGCGGACCGACGACCTATTCTGCCGGGAGCTTCTGGCATTGGGTTTTGGGACGGGCGCGCCATTTGCTGACCGGAGAATGTGATTATGAATAATGACCCAACTCAATCTTGAAACAGACTCGAGGGGGAAGGAAGCTATGCGAAATCAATCCAGAATTGAAAGAAACAGGGCGAACGAGGCGGAAATTCCGACCGAGAGGCGCCGGTCCCGGTGTTGCCGCCCCAAGTGGCGATATGGCCGGCTGATAGCCATCATGGGCGGCGCCGCGACAGTGGGCGGTTGTATTTCGGTGCACGTGCATAAGGACACCGAGCAGCCGGTGGTGGTGGCCCCCGACACGCCGCCGCCCCCTCCGCCGTAACGGCGGGGGCTCACTTCACGCTCAACTCGCGCTGGATGCCAAATTTTTCGATGCGCTTGCGGAGCGTGGCGCGGGTGATGCCCAGCAGCTTGGCGGCGTGGACTTGGTTGTCATTGGTTTCCTTCAGCGCTTGAATGACCAGTTCGCGCTCGACGGCGGGAATGACCTTCAATTTGGGATCGCGCTTGGCCCACTGAAAAAGCTGGCGAGCGAGCGCGGCCGCGTCAGTTGCGGCCACTTCACCGCCCACGCCGGGCGTCGGGGCCAGCGCGCCGCCGCCGTTGATTTCCGGGGGCAGGTCGGCCGGCAGAATGGCATCGCTCTTGGCCATGACGTGCGCGCGGCGGATCGAATTTTCCAATTCCCGGACATTTCCCGGCCAGTGATACTTTTCCAGCATCTTGATGGCGCTGGCGGCGACGGATTTCGGGGGCCGCTGCTGCTCGTGCGCGAGCTTCTTCAGGAAATAGTTCACGAGCAGCGGAATGTCGTCGCGCCGGTCGCGCAACGGCGGAATTTGAATGCGCACCACGTTCAGGCGATAGAACAGGTCCTCGCGGAACTGGCGCGCGGCCACGGCAGCTTCCAGCGGCTTGTTCGTGGCCGCGATGACGCGCACGTCCACCTTGAGGGGTTCGTTGCCGCCGACCCGCTCAAAAGTGCCACTTTGGAGAACGCGCAGGATCTTGGTTTGCGTGGGCGGCGTCATGTCGCCGATTTCATCCAGAAAAATCGTGCCGTGGTTGCATTGCTCGAACTTGCCAATGCGCTGGGACGTGGCGCCTGTGAACGAACCCCGCTCGTGGCCGAACAATTCGCTTTCGAGCAGCTGCTCGGGAATGGCGGCGCAATTCACCGCCAGAAAAGGCTGTTCGGCGCGGTTGCTGTGATGATAAATTGCGCGGGCCACCAACTCCTTGCCGGTGCCGCTTTCGCCGGTGATCAGCGCCGTAGCATCGCTGATGGCCACCTGACCGATGAGCTTGAAGACCTGCTGCATGGGCTCGCTGCGGCCTACGATGCCCAGGTCGTAATCCTCCGATTCGAGGAGTGGTTCATAGGACACCACCTGCTTCATGTCGCGCGCCGCCTTGAAGGCATTGGCGACGATTTCCTTCAGCTTGGGTATGTCAAAGGGCTTGAGCAGGTAGTCGTACGCGCCCAGTTTCATGGCCTCGATGGCCATCTGCGTGGTGCCATAGGCCGTCATCAAAATAACCAGCAGCTTCGGGTCGCCCTGCCGGATGCGCCGCAACGTTTCCAGGCCGGTCATGCCGGTCATGCGCACGTCCATCAATACGAGATCGGGTTTGAATTTCGGGATGATTTTCAGCCCTTCCTCGCCGGAGGCGGCGGTGGCCAGTTCAATTTCCGGCGAAACGAAAATTCTTTGGATGGAATACCGCACATCCTCTTCGTCATCGATCAGCAACAACTTACTCATTTCACGGGAAGAATAACGGATTCTGCCGAAAGAAACAGAGGTTTTTTAAGGCCCCTCCGTTGCCCTGCAACTTTCCGGTTGCGCTTCCGCCATCGGGGGGGCAGAGTGAAGCTCGTTCCCCATGCACATTACAATGAATATGAAAAAGAACATTCTCTTGAGCCTTGCACTGCTGGCCGCCGGCACATTGCTGGCGGCGGATTCCAACCCCAAAGATGATGTCGCCGCCGCTGCCGCCGCCCTCGGCAACCAGCCGAATTATTCGTGGCACACCACGGTCGATGCCGGCAGCGGCGGACGTTTCCGGCCCGGCCCAACGGATGGAAAGACGGAAAAGGGCGGTTACACGAGCCTGGCGCTGAGTTTCAACGACAACAAGACCGAGTTGATTATTCAAGGCACCAACGCCGCCGTGAAGACGACGGACGACGGCTGGCAATCGGCCGCCGAGGTGTTGCAGGACAGCAGCGGTGGCCAGAATCCGGCCAGGTTTGCCGCGTTCATGACCCAGAATTTCAAGGCCCCGGCGGAGCAGGCCGCCACGCTGGCCGCCCAGGCCAAGAACTTGACGGCCGGCGCCAATGGCATCTCCGGCGACCTGACCGAGGATGGAGCCAAAGCCCTGCTGACGTTTCGGCGCGGCGGCAACGGCAACGGCCCCAGCGTGAGTGATGCCAAGGGTACCGTCATGTTCTGGATTGCCGACGGCAAGCTCGTAAAATTCCAAACGCATGTCACCGGCACGGTCAGTTTCAACGGCAATGACCGCGATGTGGACCGCACCACCACGACGGAAATCAAGGACATTGGCGCGACGAAAGTGGAAGTTTCGGATGACGCGAAGAAGAAGTTGGAATAAATTGCGCGGATGGTGAAAAGGATGGCATTCGTTTTGAGTTTGCTGCTTGCCAGCGAACTGGCCCTGCCCGCCCAGGATTGGGCGCGGGCCAGACTGGACAGGTCGCCGCGGCATCAGGAGTGGGTTACGCTCACCAATGGCACGCGCCCGGTGCAGTGCTTCGTCGTGTATCCCGAAGTGAAGGCAAAGGCCACGGCTCTCGTGATGATCCACGAAATCTTTGGGCTGACCGACTGGGCGCGCGAAATGGCCGATGAATTGGCGGCGGAAGGCTATCTCGTCGTCGAACCGGATTTGCTTTCCGGCGCGGGTCCCAACGCCGGCGGCAGCGACAGCTTCACCAACAACCAGGGTGCGGCGACCAAGGCCGTCTCCCTGCTGCCAGCCGAGCAGGTGACGGGCGACTTGAACGCGGCCGTGGATTATGCAGCCAAGATTCCCTCCGCCAACGGCAACGTGGCGGTGGTCGGATTTTGCTGGGGCGGCGGTCAGGCGTTTCGTCTGGCCATCAGCAACAAGGTCCTTAAGGCGGCCTTTGTTTTTTATGGGCCGCCACCGCAACGGCCCGACAGCGAAGCAAAAATCTCATGCCCAGTGTATGGCTTTTACGGCGGCAACGACCAGCGCGTGACCGTCACCATTCCCACGGCGGCGGAAGCGATGCGGGCGGCGGGCAAACGCTATGAGCCCGTCGTTTACGACGGCGCGGGCCATGGATTTATGCGTGCCGGTGAAGCCCCGGATGCCAGCGCTGCCAACCGCAAGGCCCGGGATGCCGCCCTTAGGCGATTGCTGGATTTGTTGAAAAACATCTAAGTGGCCTAAGGCGTTTTTTTCCCAGTTCGCGCGTGCCGGAAAAAGGTGCCGATTTGTATGGGGCTCGATGGCAATAAATGCCGGGCCGAAATTCGAACAATTGGGCCGCAATTGAGCATTAAACTGCTCTTTTTCGGGACACAGCCTGACACCTCGTGTCTTGCAACCGAAAGGGCTCAAGCCGCAGCTTGCGGAGGCATTTCTTTTTTTTTTGCTTTTTTTTTTGGCCGCGCGCGAAATTCAATTATCAAGAAATTCCAATATTCTCGGCCGTTTTGAACTCGCCCGCGCTGATCCTCGATTGGGCACTTCAGAACTTTTTTTACATCTTGCTCAGCTCATTAGATTAGTTGGCAATCCTCTTGCGTTACCGGGAGAGGATGTTGTTTGCGCGAGTCAGCTCCTCAAGGTTTCTGCTGGTCCGGAAAGGGCTGTTTTGGGCCCTGTTCCTAGTAATGGGCCGCTTGGCGGTTTTCGCTGACCCGGGCGTCACGCTGACGTGGAATCCAAGCTCGGACCCCAATGCAGTGGGCTACAAAGTCTATTATGGCGGCGCCAGCGGCGTGTACACCAATACCGTGGAGGTGGGCGACACCACCAATGCCGTCATCACCGGCCTGGTGGCTGGGGACACCTATTATTTTTCAGCCACCACGGTGGACGCTTCGGGCGCGGAGAGCGCATTTTCCAATGAGGCCAGCTATGTCATACCTGCGGATGAAACCAATGCGCCCTCGGCCGCGAGTCTGCCCCCGACCCTGGACCCCATCGCGAATCTCACGATTTATCAGAATGCCGGATCGCAAACCGTTGATTTGACCGGCATCGGTTCGGGCTCCACCAACGACAATACGGTCCTTGTTTCGGCAGTCTCCAGTGATCCCACTATTATTTCCACGCCCACGGTCAACTACCCCAACTCCGGCAGCACCGGCACCTTGACCCTCACGCCGGTCGCCAATGCGCTGGGCACGGCCACCGTGACCGTGACGGTGGACAACGGTGACACGAGCAATAATCTGGTGAGCGAGACTTTTACGGTCACCGTGGCAACGCCGCCAGTGGCCAATCCCATCCCGACGCTCGATGCCATTACGAATCTGACGATTTATGAAAATGCCGGCACACAAACGGTGGCCTTGGCCGGCATCGCTTCCGGTCTCACCAGCGGATTTCAATACATCACCATTTGGGCCTACTCGAGCGATTCCAGCATTCTGCCGGACCCGACCGTCAACTACACCAGTCCAGATGATACAGGCATGCTGACGTTTGCTCCGGTAACGAATGCCTTGGGCACCGCAACGGTGGAGGTGAAAGTGAACAATGGTGCGGCCAATTTCAGTCAGACCTTCACCGTCTCGGTCGTTTCCGCGCCGGTCGCCGTGCAGCCACCGACCTTGGATGCCATCACGAACGTGACGATTAATGAAAATGCAGGTACTCAGACGGTCACCTTGACCGGCATCGGCTCCGGTCCAGCCAATGGAAGTGCTTTGTCCGTTACGGCAGTTTCCAGCGATACCACGATCATCGGTGCGCCGACAGTAAGCTACACCAGCCCAAACAGCACCGGCACGGTAACGTTTGCGCCAGTCACAAATGCGTCTGGAGCGGTAACTATAACGGTAACTGTAAGCAGCGGTTCCGGGACGGAGAGCCAAACAAGCCAGACCTTCACGGTTAACGTCTTGCCAGTAGTCAAACTGCCGCCTTCAACCCCGGTTACTAACACGGTGCCGACTTCGGCCCAGATTGCCAACGTGTGCTTGATTCAGGGAACCACACCACAGACTATCCCGTTGACGGGCTTTATCCCGGTTTCGACGGCGCCAAGTTCGCCAATCCGGTTTATTGCCACATCGAGCAATCCGCGTCTTTTGCCAGAGCCGCTCGTTCGCTGCAGCAACCCCGGCACCAACATGGAAGTGACGCTGCGGCTGATGCCGGTCGATACCGGGGTGGCCACCATTACCGTGACCGCAATTTATGGAGGCAAGAGTAACAACATCGTCCGACAAAGCTTTACGGTCACGGTCATACCCCCTGCCCAGCCAACGTTGGATCCGATCGCCAACGTAACGGTGGCTGATAATGCAGGAGCCCAGACTATTCTGCTGACCGGCATCAGTTCGGGTTCCACCAATGCCGGCGAGGCGCTCCGGGTCAGCGCCATTTCCAGTCCGCGATCGTTCCGGTCGAAAATTCAGTATGCCAGTCCGGCAACCACCGCGCTCCTCACTTTTACTCCTCCGGCTCATTTCATCGGTTCGGCCACGGTGACGGTGACGGTGAACAACGGCGACCGCTTCAATGGTTTGGTGCGCCGGCAATTTGCCATCACGGTGACGCCCGCCACAACCAATGGTGTGGTGGCTCACGACGTCGGATTCCGCGCGCATACCGTGGTGGAGCCGAATGTGGCTGCCACACTCACACCTCTGGCCTCCGCGGTGGGCGGGTTTAGTTTCCAGGTGACGGGTGTTGTCGGTGGCACGTATGTGGTTCAGGCCACTTCTGATTTGGTCAATTGGACGGCGATTCAAACCAACACCGCTCCATTTACCTGCCAAGACAGCACCGCCGGAGTTCCCCAGCGGTTTTACCGCGCGTATTGCCGGCCATAAACGCCCTACGGAATAACCTCGATCCGTTCCTTCAGCAGCATCTCCTGCTCGCCGCGCTTGTGACCAAGCGTCTGTTTTTCCGCGGCTTCCAGCACGCCTAGCAGATCGGCGGCCTCGAGCAGGCGCGGCGCCGTCACGTAATTCGCGCCGGCCGCATACAACCCCGGCAGATCCGAGAGGCGCTCGGCGTGGACGATGATCTGCGCGTGCGGGTTCAATTCACGCACCTGCCGGAGAATCTTCAAGTTGTTGGCGCCCTTGAGCAGCGTGTTCGGCAGCGAACAGATGATGATCTCCGCATGGGACGCGCCGGCATGATGCAGCACATCGCGCGCGGTGATGTCGCCATAGACAGCATGAACGTTGCGGGCCTTGAGCGCTTCATGCACGACGGGATTGAAATCGATGATGCAGAGGTCGCCTAGCAACTCGGGCCGCCTGCGCTCAATTTCGGCCAGCAGCGAACTGGCCGTCCACGAAAAGCCCAGGAGGCAGACGCGCCGCGGGGCGGCGTCGGCGCGGGCGAGAAACGTGGTGTGGTCGAGGTCGTGCAGGCCCATTTTCCTAAGCAGTGGGACGATTTTGCGGAGCAGCGAGTCGTTGCCCAAAATCCCGTAGGTGGAGCCGATGGCGAGAAACGAAAAGGCAAAGGCAGCAATGCCGACGATGTTGCCCGAGACGTCGCCGTTGCTCTTGCCAAGGGCCAGCAGGACCAGGGAGAGTTCGCTCATCTGACAAAGATTGATCGCCGGCAGCAGGCTCACGCGGTAGCCCTGGCGCAGCGAATAGAGCACCGGGAAAACCATGACGAAGCGGCTGCCAATGAGCACGAGGCAGACAAACAGCGTCCAGGCAATATACGAGACCGTCGGGATGGGGATTTCCATGCCCAGCCCCACAAAAAACAGCGTGACGAAGAAATCGCGCAGGCTGGTGACTTTGGCCACCACATCGAGCGTATAGGGAAACGTGGAGATCATGACGCCAGCGATGAGCGCGCCCATGGCGGAGGACAGTTTGAGATAATCGGCAAAGCCGGCCAAGGCAAAGCACCAGGCGAGCGCCCCCACCAGAACCAGTTCCGGCAGCCGGGCGATGAACTTGAAAATAGGCGGCAGCAGGAAACGGCTCGCCAGGAAGGCCACAGCCAGCAGTTCGATCACGTGCCACAAAGCAATGAACAGGACATTGGCCGAGGGGTTTTTGAGGTTTGGCTGGACGGCCAGGAAGAGTATGGTGGCGATGTCCTGCAGCACCAGGACCCCCAGCGTAACCCGGCCAGCCAGGGTCTCCAGTTCGCGTTTGTCGTAGAGGATTTTGACGATGATGACCGTGCTGCTCATGGCGGCAGCCACCGCCAGATACAATGCTTCCAGATGATTGTGGGCCGGGCCGGCCAGGGCGAAAATCACCCAGCCCATCAGCACGCAGCCCAGAATTTGCGCGCCGGCTGTGAGCGTGATCACGCGCCCGGCGCTTAACATGGTCTTGAGATCGATTTCCAGCCCGATCATGAACAGGAGGAGGGCCAGGCCGATTTCGGAAATGGTCTGGATCGATTCTGGTGCGGTCACCCATTGGAAGCCGTGCGGCCCGATGGCGAAGCCGGCGGCGAGGTAGGCGAGCAGCAACGGCTGGCGGGCCAGTTGCGATACCACCGCCACGGCCCACGCGGCAATGATGCAAATGGCGATGTCGGGGACAAGGCCGTGCTCCATGCCGGAAAATTAAGGGCAACCGGCGGTACCGGCAATGTCAATCCCGATTGATTTAAGCCTGATCCGTCACCGTATCGTGGAATTTAAGGATATCGCCCTTCTCCCCCTTGATTTCGGCTTCCTTGAACTTGATGGCTGTGCGCGGATGCTGGTTCAACATGCCGGTCAGCAGGTAGGGGAGATCATAGCCCCACCGCAGTTTCGCGCGCATGGGCTCGATGTGGTTCTGCACGCAGTCGAGCACCGGCCGCAGCGCATATTTGGGATTGTGCAGGAACGCCAGCAGCAGTTCCATCGGGCAGTTGCCCGCGCCCCGCCCCAGGCCGGCCATGGTGGCATCCAGGAAATTGGCGCCTTCTACGATGCCCTCGATGGTGTTGGCAAAGGCGAGCTGCATGTTGTTGTGCATGTGCACGCCCACCTCCTTGCCGCCGGACTTGCAGTAGCCGAGATATTTTTTGACCAGGGCACGGACCTGCTCGCTGTAAAAGGCGCCGAAGCTGTCCACCAGGTAAATGGCCTTCGCTTCGGATTTCGCCAGCATTTCCAAGCCCTCGTTTAATTCCGCGTTGGGAACAATGGACGCCGCCATGAGGTTGACGGTGGTCTCGTAGCCCTTGTCGTTGGCGTCCTTGACCATGTCCAGCGCCGTGGGTATCTGGTGGATGTAAGTGGCCACGCGGATCATGTCCAGGACGGAATCTTTCTTGGGCAGAATATCCTCCTTGTAATCGCAGCGTTCGGCGTCGGCCATCACGCAGAGTTTCAGGGCCGTCTGGTTGGAGCCCACAATCCGGCGCAACGTCTCTTCCGTGCAATATTTCCAGTCGCCGTGCTCGCCCACCTTGATGCCCTTGCGCGAGGCCTTGTACCCCAGTTCCATGTAATCCACCCCCGCCGCCAGGCAGGTTTCATAGACCACCTTGACGATTTTATCCTCGAAATGATGATTGTTCATCAGGCCGCCGTCGCGGATGGTGCAGTCCACGACCTTGATTTCTGGGCGGAAGGACAGCCAGCGGCTGGCGGCTTTGTCTTTGCGGGTGGGTTCGGCTGTTTTCATATGAATTGACGGGCTGTTTTCAGCGGGTCCGTCATTATCGCCTGCCGGGGCAAACGATTAAAAGAACAAATTCGGCCAATTTCACAACCAATTTTGCGGCCGGTCGCAGCCGGAGCGCGCCCGTCCCTGGTGCCGGGGACGTGATTCCAAACAAAGCGTAATTAAACGAGAGCCCCTGTTCGGAATGGCGGCCGTGCGTCACGGTATCGGAGCCCGGCATTCGTACCGCTTGAGCCTGGCCTCGCAAATGGGCGTCGAAGCGGGCTGAAGCCGCGCTCCAAGCGCAAATTAAGGCAGTGCCCGGCGATGTGCGGGCTTGCGGTAGCGGTCCATCATTGGAACCATGGCTGGCCGGGGCTGTGAATCTCCGCCATGAAATTAATCGCTCATATCTTGGTGCTGGCCGGGGCTCTGACTCTGGCTTGCCACGCCAATCTTGTCACCAACGGCGGCTTTGAGTCCGGCCTGGCCGGCTGGCGGCCGTTGTGGACACGCGAGGCCGGCGCCGGGTCGCTGGCTTTGGACACCATCACGGTCCACAGCGGCAAGCTTTCCGCCCGCGTGGAGCACCGTGGCCAGCAGGATTGGAGCCTGGAGCCGGCCTTGCGCGTGCCGGTCCAGCCGGGCGACGTCTTTGAACTCGAAGCGTGGCTGAAACTGGCCAGCCAGGTTGGTAGCGTAACCCTCTGTGTTGCCACGTTTGCGGCGCAGGGCGATGCCCTTGACTGGTCTTACGGTGCGCGGTCGCTGGAGTCCACCTCGGACTGGCAGCGCGTGCGAACGCGGTTCATCGTGCCGCCGGGTGTGACGGAGATTCAGCCGCGCCTGATCGGCTCCGGCCCGCTGACCGTGTGGCTGGATGATTTTTCACTGGAGAATACCAGCCACGTGAGTCTGGCGCCGAGGGCGAATCTCGTGCCTTGGCTGAAACTCACGAACCCGGCTTTGGAAGTGTCGCTGAATACCAGCAACGCCGCGCTGGCCGTGCTCGATCGGCGAACCGGCCAGCGGTTCGAGCAGGCTGAAGCTGCCGGCGATATGATCCTTGCCAGCGCGGTGTCGGAAAGCAACCAGTTCCGGATTCGGTTGATTCAGGCCGCGACCGGACTGGAAATCACGGGAACGGTCCGGCTGGAACCGGAGTTGCCCGAGTTTACCGTCGAGCTGTCAGCCCAGGGTGAGTTGCCCGGCTCCTTGCAGTTTCCGCATCCGTTTGCATCGCATCCCGGCGAATACCTGGTGGTGCCCTTGAACGAGGGTATTTCCTATCCGGTCGAGGACCGGAGCATCGAGCCATTCAGCCTCATCGCTTATGGCGGTCACGGCATCTGCATGGCGTTCTGGGGCGTGACTGATGGCGAGCGGGGACACATGGCGATCATCGAGACTCCGGACGACGCCTCGATCCGGATCGGGCGGCGCGACGGTTTGCTGGGCATTGCGCCGCAGTGGGACGCGCAGCATGGACAGTTCGGCTACCCGCGGCGGCTCCGTTATATTTTCTTTGACCATGGCGGCCACGTGGCCATGGCGAAGCGCTACCGCGCCTATGCGCAGAAGCTTGGCCTGTTCAAGACCCTGGCCCAGAAGCGTGACGAAAATCCGAACGTGGACCTGCTGGTCGGCGCCGTCAATGTCTGGTGCTGGGATCCCGACGGGGTCCGCCTGGTGAAGGAGCTTCAGTTGGCGGGCATTAAAAGGATTCTGTGGAGCAATGCGCAGAGCCCGGAAAATCTCCGTGCCTTGAATGACCTCGGCGTGTTGACCAGCCGCTACGACATTTATCAGGACGTGATGGACCCGGCGAATTTTCCAAAGCTTGCCTGGCAGCACGGTGATTGGGTGACCGAGGCCTGGCCGGCGGACATCATCCGCAAGGCCAACGGCGACTGGCTGCGCGGCTGGGGCGTGGAGGGCAGGCAGGGCGACTGGTTCTATTGCGGCGTCCTGTGCGACGAGCGCGCCCCGGGCTATGCCGCCCGGCGCATTCCGGCCGATCTGGCCACGCATCCCTATCGCTGCCGGTTCATTGACACAACCACCGCCGCGCCCTGGCAGGAGTGCTACGATCCCCATCACCCCATGACGCGCTCGGAGAGCAAAGCCTGGAAGATGAAACTCCTCGGCTACATTTCGCACGAGGGCAAGCTCGTCACGGGCAGCGAAACCGGCCATGACGCCGCCGTTCCGTTTCTGCACTACTTCGAGGGCATGATGAGCCTGGGACCCTACCGCGTCCCGGATGCCGGCCGGGACATGGCGCGCATCTGGACGAACGCCCCGGAGCGCGTCGTGAAGTTCCAGCTTGGGCAGCAATATCGCCTGCCCCTCTGGGAGCTGGTCTATCACGAATGTGTCGTGGCGCAGTGGTACTGGGGTGATTACAACAACAAGCTCCCGATGCTGTGGGACCAGCGCGACCTGTTCAACGTCCTCTACGCCACACCCCCCATGTTCATGTTCGACCGCGGGCTCTGGCAGGCGAACCAGGCCCGCTTCGTGCAGAGCTACCGCACGGTCTGCCCGCTGGTTCGCCGGGTGGGGTTTAGCGAGATGACGGATCACCGTTTTCTGACGCCCGACCGAAACGTCCAACAAACATCCTTTGCCAACGGGACCACCGTCACCGTGAACTTTGGTTCGACCGCTTTCCAGTTTGCCGATGGCACGCTGCTGCCGCCGATGGGCTCCCGCGTCTCCCAATAATGAACGGCACGCTCGTCTGGAAGCCAATTAATGGAGCCCGTTATGGTTTGAATCTTGCAGGAGCACAATGGCAGCAGACACAGAAACGCAGCCGGGATGTTCTCTTACCAGTATCCCCCAAAACGGGACCTCGAAGCCGTCTTTGCGGTTTTGGACGGCAAATTTTCCAATTCTTCGCCCATAGGCAACAATCATTAGCAGTCCCGGAAGCTGTGTCAAACCAGAGTTGTTGGTTTTCGGACGGGACCCAACATTTTAGCCTTCCGCCTTTTCCCCCCGGTCTCTCCACGTGAACCACCCGCAGGCGGCCAGCAGCAGCACGTTGAAAATTCCCAGCGTTTTTAGCACGGTCACTAGGCTGTCGTGAAACTGGGTCAGCGCCACGCCGTAGGCCGCGGCCAGCACGATGAGCGCCGCGACGATGCGAAACTTTGAGCGCGCGAGCAGATTGCTGACCAGGGCATTGGCCAGAGACAGCGGCACCATGGCCCATGCGTACCACGGCAACACCGCGGCGGCCACCGGCACATAGGCCGGCGTAAAAGCCATCCTCACGACAAACGGCGCCAGCACCGTCAGGCCGATCGCGCCGCCGGCGGCCAGGATGATCGTGCCGATCATCACCACGCCCAGGAGATTGCTTTTCTCCGAACGAGCGGCGCTGTGGACGATCTTCGGAAACATCACCGTCGCCAGCGGCAACACCAGCCAGAGCAGCGCCCGCGACAACGTGCCGGCCCCCACGTAAAAGCCGGAGTCGTCGGCGGAGAAATATGCCTTCACGAACATGGTGTCCGCCGTGAAAAGGAACTGCACCGCGCCAAAGCCCAGCATCAGGGGCACAATCTGGCCGAGCAGTTCGCGCACGTTGAACGGTTCCGACCGCACCCCCCACAATCCGCGCGTTTGCCAGATGCCGATGCCCACCGCAATCGCCAGCCCCACCGCCGCGCCCAAAATCATCTGCGTCGAGGCGCCGGCGAAAAACAGCACCAGCGTGGCCGCCACGGACAGCCGGCCGATGGCATTGAGAATGTTGGCCCAGCCCAGCCAGAGAAAATTTTGCTGGCCTTGGAGCAAGCCCAAAAACATGGGCAGCCAGAAGCACAGCAGCACGACTACCAGCGTGATCCACAGGCCCGCTTCCGTGGGGAGCTTCCAAGCCGTCAGGATTTGCCGGTGCCAGAGGGCGGCGGCGGCCGTGAGCAACAGCGCCAGGCCCAGCGTGCCCAGCCAGGCCAGCCGAATCATCCCGGCCAGCGCGCGTTCGCGGCCCGTGGCCAGCGCCCGTGCCGTCTGCTGGGCAAACACCATCTGCAAGGGCAGATTCGGCACGCACATCGCCACCGCCAGCATCACCCCAAACGCGCCATATTCCGCCACGGATATCTTCTTGCTCAGCAGATGGACCAGGTAGAACAGGAAGCCGCCGCCTATATTGGCGATCATCAGCCAGCCGCTCTGGCGGAAAAAGGCCCCATGCTGCGGCGCCGCCGCCGGGCTGGTGTGGCTGGTCACTTCGGACATGGGTTTCTTAGGCCAGTGATCTCAGAAATTTCAGCAGCAGCATTTTCGCGCACTCGAGCTGCGCGAGCGAAATCCATTCATCGGCCGTGTGGGCCTGGGCAATGTCGCCCGGCCCGAACGCCACGCTGGGAATGCCGCCCGCCGCGAGCACGGCGGCGTCGCAGAAATAGTCCACGCCCACCGGCCGGCTCTGGCCGACGGTGGCGAAGAGTTGCCGGACCAGCGGACGGCGCGGATCCGTTTCCAGCGCCGGCGCCGGCGCCACCTTCGTGTCGGAAATGTCAGCCCGCAAATGCTTTTGCCGCAACAGCGCGGCCATTTCACGCACCACGCCGGCATCGGTTTCGCCCGGCAGCGTCCGGCGATCCACCAGGATGGTGCAGGACGCAGGGACGATGTTGGGCTGTGCGCCGCCGGCGATTTTGCCGACGTTGACCGTGGCGGTGCCGAGCAGCCGGTGCTGCCGCCGCCGCAACTGCGCCGCGTACTTCGTTTCCAGAAGCTCGACGATGCGGGCCATCTCATGGACGGCGTTCTTGCCCAGATGGGGTGTGGCGCCGTGCGCCGCCTTGCCGTGCGTTTCCAGTTGCAGCCACAGGCTGCCCTTGTGCGCCGTAACCACCCGCAATTTCGTGGGCTCGCCCACGATGGCCAGCTCCGCTTGAAACCCCCCGGCCACCAGCGCCCGCGAGCCGGCCTGGGCCTGTTCTTCGTCAATCAGCCCCGCAAACACCACCTGCGTCTCCGCCATACGCGATTTGGACTCCGCCAGTTCGCACACGGCGGTGAACATCGCGGCGACGGAGCCCTTCGTGTCGCAGGCCCCGCGGCCATGCAACCGGCCGTTCTTGCGCTGCGGGCTCAGTTGGGCTTCAGTTGCGCCCACGGTATCCAGGTGTGGCGCCAGCAGGATGGTCTGCTTTATTTTGCCTTTTGGCGGCAGGCGCACGAGCAGGTTGGCCCGTCCGGGCAAAACCTTTTGGAATTCAACCTCCAAGCCGGCTCGCGCGGCCTTGGCGGCCAGAAAATCGGCGACACTTTTTTCGCCATAAATTTGACGGTCCTGCCGCCCCGGGGCTCCGGCGGCCGGTGCAAAGGCGGGATTAACGCTCGGCAGCGCGATGAGATCAGCCAGCAGTTTTTCCGTGCGCGTCATGGAAGCGCAGTTTAAAGGCCGGCAGCGCGAATGTCGAATGACGAATGACGAATGGGCTGGAGCGCATCCGGAGCGGCCGGAGCGCGCTAGGAGCCGCAGCAACGTGGAAATTTAAAAACACGCCCTAATTCAGCGGGGCGGTCCGGCGGGACAAAAAACGCAGGGCTGGCCGCGAGCCGGGATGGGAATCGTGAAAGAGGATGATTCCGCTGATGCGCAACTGCCGCGCCCAGCGCCGGAATTTGCGGGCCATCTCGAACCGTTTGGCCGGCGGCCAGAGGCACGCGATTTCCTCCAGTTCCGGTTCGAGCGACACCCGGTGCTTCGCCGCCTTGGCTTTCGGCTGCGCGGGAATTCCTAATGGATCATTTGGGGGTTTATTTGCATTCTTCATAACATTGCCGCCAGCGTGGCAGAGTGGGTTGGACACAGGCTGTCCAACCCACGCCTTTTGAAAAGAAACTTATTCACCGGCTGTTCATCGTGCAATTGACGCTGCACGGATTTATGATAGCCTGTGCGACCTTTATGAACCGCAATCCGCACGTCGCAGTTGTCGGCGCCACGGGCGCCGTCGGCCTCGAAATGATCAAGACGCTGGAAAAGAGGCATTTTCCGGTTGGGAAATTGACTTTGCTCGCTTCCGCCCGCTCGGTGGGCAAAAAGTTGAAATTCAAGGGCCACGACATCACCGTGGCTGAATTGACCAAGGATTCATTCAAAGGCGTTGACCTGGCATTGTTCAGCGCCGGCGGCAGCATTTCCAGGGAATACGCGCCCATCGCGGCCAAGGCGGGCTGCGTGGTGGTGGACAATTCGAGCGCCTTCCGCCAGGACGATAACGTCCCGCTGGTGGTGCCCGAAATCAACGCCGCCGATGTGAAGTGGCACAAGGGCATCATTGCCAACCCGAATTGCACGACGGCCATCACCCTCATGGCGCTCTATCCGCTGCATCAGGTTTTTGGCGTGCGGCGCGTTTTTGCCAGCTCCTACCAGGCGGTGTCGGGCACCGGCGCCAAGGCCATCGAGGAACTGAGGCGGCAGGTGGGCGAGATCGTGGCCGGCCAGCCGGCCACGAAAGAGGTTTATCCGCATCAAATCGCCTTCAATGTCCTGCCGCACGTGGACACGTTTTTGCCCACGGGCTATACCAAGGAAGAGATGAAAATGGAGAACGAAGGCCGCAAGATCATGCATCATCCGGCTTTCCGCGCCAGCGTGACCTGCGTGCGCGTGCCGGTATATCGCTCCCATTCCATCGCCGTGAGCGCCGAGTTTGAAAAACCCGTGAGCGTCGAGGCCGCGCGCGCCGTGCTCAAAAAAGCGCCGGGCCTGGACCTCGTGGATGATCCCGAAAACAAGCAGTATCCCATGCCGCTCTTCGCTTCGGAGAAATACAACTGCGAAGTCGGCCGCATCCGCAAGGATTGCGCGCTGGAGAACGGCCTCTGCTTCTGGGTGAGTGGCGACCAGTTGCTCAAGGGCGCCGCCCTCAACGCCGTGCAGATTGCCGAGGAATTGACCAAGTAACCGCTACGATTGCCGTGCAGGGTTCAATATCGGTAGGGCGCGTCGCTCCGCGCCCGCCGCGCCCGCCAACCAACTCAAGCTCACCCCAAAAGTAATCGCCTGCCGACCGCGCCCCCTTTGCCCCCCCTCCCTCCCCAACCCTGCTTTACGCCGCGGGCTGGTCGGTTTTTGAATTGAATCTTCCAAAAACCTGAGTATTTTGCTGTCTTTTAATGCTGCCCGTTTCCGTCGTCATCTGCACTCATAACCCGCGCGAAGATTATCTGCGCCGGGTCCTCGACGCTCTGCGCGCGCAAGCGCTGCCCAAAGACCAATGGGAATTGCTGCTGGTGGACAATGCCTCCGCCAAGCCGCTGGCTGGCACTTGGGACCTCTCCTGGCATCCCCGGGCGCGTCATATCCGCGAAGACACGCCGGGCAAGACGCACGCGCTGTTCCGGGCGATCACTGAGTTCACTGGCGAATTGTTCATCATTGTGGATGACGACAACGTGCTCCGGGAGGATTACTTGAATGTCGCAGTGAGAATCAGCGCGGAGTACCCCTGGCTGGGTGCATGGGCCGGCAGCTATCGTCCGGAATTCGAAATTGTTCCCCCGGTTGAACTGCTTCCGTGGATGGCGGGGTTGGTAATCGAAAAGCTGACCACGGCGGTCTGGGCCAAACTCCAGTACGTGACCTATGCCTGCCCCTCGGGCGCGGGGATGGTGGTGCGCCGCAAGCAGGTCTTGCTTTACGGCGATCTGGTGCAACGCGATCCGTTGCGCCAATTGCTCGGACCCTGCGAACAAAGGCCCGGAGCGGGCGACGACGGCGACATGGCATTATGCGGATTCGAACTCGGCTGGGGCACGGGCCGGTTTCCGGAGTTGGAACTGACGCACCTGGTCCCGGCCCGCAAACTAAACCTGGAATTCATCGAAGCCCTCCACGAAGGCATGGGCTACGCGGGCGAAATCTTAAACGCCGTTTATCGGGACGCCCTCAAAGTCCAGGCCCCGCCATCTCCGGGACAATTTCGAGCGGGCAAGCTGCGATTTCTCCTCTTGAACGCGGGCTTGCTTGCCCTGGGCAAAAACCGCGTTGAACGCCGCATGCGGCTGGCCCTGGAAAAGGGCCGGCTGCGGGCGAAAAACGATTTAAGGCGCTTGGGGCGATGACAGCGAAGGCATCTTTTTTTGTGAATCGCCCAGCCGCCAAAAACCGTCTGAATTGAAATGCCCGCCATTATATGCCTGCCATTTCCCTGGTAGTCTGTGTTTACCGCCAGCGCGATCTGTTGGAACGACTGATGCGCGAAGCCCAGGGATGCCATGACGATTTGGTGGTGGTTCACGACGGCCCGGATATCGAGGGAATCAAATCGCAGGTCGAGCAATCGGGCGGTCGGTTCTTTCAGCAACCCAGGGCCTTCCAAGAAGAACCCCACTGGCCATTCGCTTGGGCCCAGACCAGGCACGATTGGATCTTGAAAATGGACGCCGACGAGTTCCCTGGTGAGGACATGAAAATTTGGCTGAAACAATTCCGAGCCGCCGCGGAACCGGCGGAGCTGGTTTCCGCTTTCACCTGCATCTGGCCTCTGTGGGACGGGGAAAAAGCTGTGACTGCCAAATGGCCGCGCGACCGGATGTTTTTATTCCACAAGCAACGGGTAACGTATTTCGCCCTGGGGGAACAGGTCCCGATTCCAGAAATGCCGTGCAAATCTCTGAGCATGACTTTGCATCACCAGCCCAAGCGCCGGTCCCTGGGCTTGCGCAACGTGCTGTTTCGCCGTCAGGCCTACGCCTGGCGCGCGGTCATCGCCCGTTCGTTGTTGGGCAGACCCACCGACCTCCCGTGCTGGCGCTGGACGAGCGCCTCCTGGCCGATTCATTGGGAGCAAATCCGCGCCCGTCCGTTTCGGACGGCAATCGAAAGGCTGACCCTGGGCACCCTTCGCTCCTTGCGCGATCAATGGAGAATTGAAGGAAGGCTTCTTCCCACGGCCGCCATAAACGGCGGAATCCATCATGCTCTGATCTGCCTGGAGTATTGGCGCCAGCGCCGTAACCAGAAACGGTCGTAAGTCGCCTCGCTGCGGAGCGCGGCCGTCCCGGCCGCTGACGCGTGATTCCAAAAAAAGCGCGATAAATCGACTGCCGCAAAAACGCCATCCCCAGCACCGTAGGCGCGACATCTCTGTAGAAATGAGACGAGTGCGATAAACGGCCCGACCCATCCCGCCGCTCGTACTTTCTGGACACCCGCCGGTAATTCCGGCTTACTATGGCGAATTTGATTCCGTCCGATGCCGTCACTTAACGCTGAAAAACTCGCCCGCGCCAAATCGCTCGGCTTCTCCGACCGGCAAATCGCCAATTTGACCGGCGCCACCGAGGATGAGATTCGCGCCCTGCGCAAGCAATTGAACCTCGTTCCCAGCTACCGCCTGGTGGACACCTGCGCCGCCGAATTCGAGGCCTACACCCCCTATTATTATTCCACCTACGACCGCGGCGACGACGAGGTCAAGAGCCAATCGCCCAGGAAAAAGGTGATGATCCTCGGCGGGGGACCCAACCGCATCGGCCAGGGCATAGAATTCGATTATTGCTGCGTCCATGCCGCCTTCGCCCTCAAAGAGGACGGGTTTGAGACCATCATGGTCAACTCCAACCCGGAGACCGTTTCCACCGATTACGACACCAGCGACAAGCTGTTTTTTGAGCCGCTCACGCTTGAGGACGTGCTGCATATTTACGAGCGGGAGCAATGCTGGGGCGCCATTGCGCAGTTTGGCGGCCAGACTCCCCTCAACCTCGCGCTGGGGCTCCAGAAAAACGGCGTCAACATCATCGGCACCTCCCCGCAGAGCATTGAAACCGCCGAGGACCGCAAGCTTTTTTCCGCCATGCTGCGCAAGCTCGATATTCCGCAGCCGCCCAACGGCCTGGCCACCAACGAAATCGAGGCCCTGGAAGCCTCCAAGAAGCTCGGTTATCCCGTGCTGGTCCGGCCCAGCTTCGTCCTGGGCGGCCGCGCCATGCAGATCGTCTATTCGGATGCCGAATTGTCCCATTACATGAAGTTTGCCGTGGAAGCCTCGCCGGAACGTCCCGTGCTCGTGGATAAATTCCTCGAGGATGCCACTGAAGTGGACGTGGATTGCATCGCCGACGTGGGCCTTTTTGACACTCCGCACTCCGCGCTCCGCACGCCGCAATCGGGCGGGGGCACCATTGTGATCGGCGCCATGCTGGAGCACATCGAATTTGCCGGCGTGCATTCGGGTGACGCCGCCATGGTGCTGCCGCCGCACATGCTGCCCCGGAAAGTCATCGCCACCATCCGCGAATACACGCACGCCATGGCCCGCGAACTCAAGGTCGTGGGCCTGATGAACGTGCAATACGCCGTCAAAGGCGACACCGTCTATGTGCTCGAGGTCAATCCGCGCGCCTCGCGCACCGTCCCCTTTGTGAGCAAGGCCATCGGCGTGCCCCTGGCCAAACTGGCGGCCAAGGTGATGGCGGGCAAGACCCTCAAGGAACTGAATTTCACGGAGGAGATCTGGCCCAAGTACTGGGCCGTCAAGGAATCCGTCTTCCCCTTCAACCGTTTCCATGGGCAGGATATTTTACTCTCCCCCGAAATGCGCTCCACCGGCGAAGTCATGGGCCTGGACGCCGACCGCGGCGTGGCTTACGCCAAATCGCAGATGGCGGCCGGTTCGCCCCTGCCACTGGGGGGCAAGGTCTTCATCAGCGTCAGCGACGCCCACAAAAAGAAAATTGTCGAAGTGGCGCGTCAATTCGCCGAACTTGGTTTTCAGCTTATTGCCACCAGCGGCACCGCCGCCACCTTGGAAAAGGCCGGGCTGAAAGTGGAACGCATCCACAAGCTGCAGGAGGGCCGCCCCAACGCGATCGACCTGCTCAAGAACAAGGAGCTGCAGCTGGTCATCAATACGCCCAGCGGCGCCACGCCCCGCGCCGACGAGATCAAGATTCGCACCACCGCCGTCTATACGGGCACGCCGATCATGACCACCGTTTCCAGCGCCCTGGCCGCCGCCCGCGGCATCGCCGCCATCAAGGAATCCGGCTACGGCGTCAAGACCGTGCAGGAGTATCACTGATTTTCGGGGAAATTCGTCCCTCATTTGTTGGATCGCGTTCAATCTCGACATGTCTCCGTGGATCAATTGGGACTTCTGGCCGATTGGCTCGCCTCGCAGCCCGAAGTGCCGGTCGGTTCAATTGGTGCTTTGCAATTGGGTGCCCTCCGGTTTAACCTGCAATCATGAGTTCGGTTCAGGAAATACAGGCAGTTCTGCCCAAGCTGTCGCGCGCCGAGATTGAAGAAGTTCGCGCGTGGATTGATGATTTCTTGGAAGATCAGCTTGAACTGACCGATGAGGTGAAGACCAAACTCGATCAATCTCGGCGGGAAATCGCCGAAGGCCGTTGCACCACCAGACAGCCGATGTAATCGTGGCTGCCGCGCTCCAAGTCTGGTATAAATCCGCAGCAATGGTCCGACGCTCAGAACATTAAATTTGAATCCGCCGCGTGAATCAACGCGTCCAATCAAATTTATATTTTTCGAGTTACATTTCTGATCGAATTGATAGAATTTTGAATTGCCATTGAATTGCCTCTCGGCTGAAATCTACAAACATGAATGAATCCAACGAAAACAAGGGCGGCGACACCTGCAACTGCGACTATACGCTGGCGTTCCTGATCTTGCGCGGCTGGCTCGCCGTGCGGGCGCTCCTCACCGGCGTCGAAAAATTCGGCGCCTACCAGTCCGTCGCTGTGCCGGTGATTGACCCGGCCACCGGCCAGCCCGACGCCAGCGGCGTCATGATGAACGTCAACGTGAAGCACTATGCTTTGGCCGATTACGCCGGCATCCCCACCGGCCTGAAGGGCAAATTCGCCTACGAACCGCTGCTGCCGCACCCGCTGCTGTCATTGTTCGACCATCTTCTCGGCCCAGTCCTGATTGCCACCGGCCTCATGCTGCTCCTTGGCCTCGGCACGCGCATCTCGCTGTTTGTCCAGGGCCTGCTCTACATCGCTTTGACGGTGGGACTCATCATCATCAAGCAGGACGACGGCATTTCCTGGCTGGGCATCCACGTGGCGCTGGTCGCCTTCGCCCTCGTCCTGGCCAGACACAACAAACTCGCAATCCTCAAAAAATGGTAAATCCACTCCTTTCCCGCCGTGAATTTCTGGGCACCACTGCCGCCGCCGGCGCCGGTTTGCTGCTCACGTCCTGCAGCCCTGACACCGGCACCAAGGCCGCCGCCAAAAAGTCCACCCTCAGCACCCTGAACGTCGCCCTGCTTGGCTACGGCGAGGAGGGGAAGGTGCTCTTGGAATCATTGCTCAATATCGAAGGCGTCAAGGTGGTGGCCCTCTGCGACATCTGGGAATACCATCGCGACGAAGGCGCTCGCTATCTCAAAAAGATCGGCAACGAGGTCCGCGCCTATGAGAATTACGAGGACCTGCTCGCCAAGGAAAAGGACCTGCAGGCCGTGGTGGTGGCCACCCCGGATTTCTGGCATGCCCCCATGACCAACACCTGCCTCAAGGCCGGCCTGCCGGTGTATTGCGAAAAGATGATGAGCAACACCATCGACGGCGCGCGCTCCATGGTCAAGACGATGCGCGAGACCGGCAAACTGTTGCAGATCGGCCACCAGCGCCGCAGCAACCCCCGTTATCTCTTTACCCTGAACCGGCTGCTGCACGAGGCGAACTTCTGCGGCCGCCTCACCGCCGCGCAGGCGCAATGGAACCGCGCCGTGAAGGAGGATTTTGGCTGGCCCAAAAAATTTGCCATGCCCGCCGACCAGCTCGCCAAATACGGCTTCAAGGACATGCACCAGTTCCGCAACTGGCGCTGGTTCAAGGGGCTCGGCGGCGGCCCGCTGTCCGATCTCGGCGCTCATCAGATTGATATTTTCAACTGGTGGCTGGGCACCACGCCGAGGTCCGTGATGGCCAGCGGCGGCCTGGACTATTACCAGAACCACGACTGGTACGACAACGCCATGGTGATTTACGAATATCCCCTCGCTCAGGGCGTGGCTCGCGCGTTTTATCAGGTGCAGACCACCACCAGCGCCGGCGGCGGTTATTTCGAGATGTTCATGGGCGATGACGGCACGATCAAGATGTCGGAAGACCCGTCCCTGTGCGCCATCTACCGCGAGGCCCGCGCCACCTCCGTGTCGTGGGACGATCTGATCCAGAAAAACTACGTGCGCGCCAAGGAGCTGCCGCCCAGCGACGCCGCCAAGGTGGATGTGCGGGAGACGGCCCAGCTGGCCCAGTATGAGATTCCCGTGTTTTTCAACAAGCCGCCCCATCAGCCGCATTTGGAGAATTTCTTCAACGCGATTCGCGGCACCGCCAAGTTGAATTGCCCGGCGGACGAGGCCTTTCGCAGTGAATACGTCATTCACAAGGCGAACGAAGCGATCCCCGCTCAAAAAATGCTCGCCATCACGATCGAAGAAACCGAAGCTGTCGTGTGAACGGGCGCATTGAACAAACTGGCCCCCTGAACGTCTGATTCTATCATGAACAAATTGCTTTTAACCCTGGCCGCCACCGCCGTCTTCGCCGCCACGTCCGCCTTCGCCCAAGACAAAGTGCCGCTGCAGACCGACCTGCCCAAGCCGCTGTTCGTCGGGACGCCGGTGCCGATCAACGTGCCCAATCTCGAACCAAAGCTCACGGGCAAACGCCCGGAATTCCTGGTGCCGGTGGGCGCTACGAATCTGGCCGCCGGCAAAAAGGTCACCGCCAGCGACACCGACCCGGTGGTCGGTTCGCTCGACCTGGTGACCGACGGCGACAAGGCCGGCGACGAAGGATCCTGGGTGGAACTGGCCCCCGGCAAGCAATGGGTGCAGATCGATCTCGGAAAAGAGGCGGAGATTTACGCCGTGATCGTCTGGCATTTTCATTCCCAGGAGCGGGTTTATCGGGACGTCGTGGTGCAGGTTTCCGACGATCCGACTTTTGCGAAGAATGCGATGACGATTTATGACAATTCGTCGGCCGGCTCTGACCGGCCATACATCGAGACCTATCAGGGCAAATTGATCGACGCCAAAGGCGTCAAGGGCCGGTATGTGCGCCTTTACAGCAACGGCAACACGACCAACAAGATGAACCATTACATCGAAGTGGAAGTGTGGGGCAAGCCCGCCGCCTGAGGTGCCAAGAAATCTCGAAAGCCAAACCCTTGCTGTTTCCCCCAAAATTCGCTGGGCGGTTTTCATCGCCCTGTCCCTGCTCGCCCTCGCCATCCGGCTGCCGCAGCTCGGCGCCCGGCCGATGCACACCGATGAATCCATCAACGCCTATATCACCGGCCAATTGCTCGACGGCGGGACCTACCGGTACGACCCGCGGGACCGCCATGGCCCGGCCCTCTTTGCCGTCGGCGAGCCGGTGGCAAAATGGCTGGGCGCGAAATCCTTCGCCGGCTTGACCGAAGTTGAGCTTCGCCTCACCCCGGTGATCATCGGCAGCGCGACGATTTTATTGTTGGGCGCCGCCGTGGAAGTGTTCGGTTTTACCGCCTGTTTGGTGGCCGCGCTGCTGTTTGCGATTGCGCCTTTGCCGGTTTATTACAACCGTTATTACATCCATGAGACGTTGTTCGTGGCCGCCACCCTGGGCTTGATGCTCGCCGGCTGGCGGGCCTGGCAAAAAAACTCCCTTGCGGCCGCCGGGCTCGCCGGATTTTGCGGCGCGTTCATGCTCGCGTCCAAGGAAACAGCCGGCTTGCACTTCTTTGCGCTGGCCGTGGTTTGCCTGGGCGCCTTTTTTCTGCCGCCCCGGGAAAAATTCCCGGCTCCCAAAGTCATGGCCGCGGCGCTGCTCGTTTTCCTGTTCGTCGCGACTTTGTTGTTCACCTGGTTTGGGCAAAACTGGACTGCGTTTGCCGATTTATGGCACGCGATCCCGCGCTTCGCCGCCCGCGCCGCCGGCGAGGGGCATGAGAAGCCGTTCGGTTACTATGTGCATTTGCTGGATCCCATGCTGGTCCTTTCAATTGTCGCCCTCGGCGGCATCTACGCGGCGGCCTATGACGTCATCAACCGCGCCGGCAAATGGCCGTTTCTGCTGGCCGTTTACGGGCTGCTGGTTTTTTTGATCTATTCGGCCATCCCTTACAAAACGCCGTGGCTGGCGCTGAACCTGTGGCTGCCTCTCGCGTTGCTGTGCGGCTTGGGAGTGGCGGCCTTTTGGGACCACATCAAAAACACCGCCGGCCGCTGGGTCGTCTGCATCGCCGGGCTGTTTTTGTTGTCAACTCTTGCCGCGCAAACGAAAGTCCTCGACTTTGACCGGCCGGCGGACGAAAGGAATCCCTACGCTTATGCTCATACGGGGGAAGATCTGCTGGGCCTGCCGCCCCGGCTCGAAGAATTGGTCCGGGACCACCATCTGGCACAGCCGCGCATCGCCGTGATCGCCGCCGACCCCTGGCCCTTGCCCTGGTACCTTCGAAAATTTTCCAGCGTCGGCTACTGGCAGCCTGGCCAGACGCCGGGGCCGGCGGACTTTTACCTCACCACCACGGACCTGTCTGACGATTTAAAAGTCCGGTTTAAGGATTATCGTTCCGAATTTTTCGGGGTTCGCCCGGGCGTCCTGATCATTTTATGGATGCCGCCCGCATTAAAAACCGCCCCCTGACCCCATGAGCGATCTCCACGTCTTCAAACACCGGGCCATGGCCACGCACTTCGAGGTGCGCCTCGCGGGCGAAGACCAGGCCTATGCCGGCCAGGCCGCCCAGGCGGCGTTTGGCTTGCTGGATGAACTGGAATCGCAACTGAGCCGCTACCGCGTCAACAGCCAGGTCTCCCAGCTCGCCCGGCTGGCGCCGGGCGAAAGCTTGCGCGTAGGCGAACCGGTTTTCGCCTGCCTGCAACTGGCCAAGGAAATGGAGGCGGCCACGCGCGGCGCATTTTCCGCCACCGCCGCGGCGCTGCAATCGCAGCCCGCGCCCCCGCAATGGACGCTGCTGAACTTCGCGGTCCGCTGCGACGGCGGCAAATTGGAACTCGATCTGGGCGCCATCGGCAAAGGCTTTGCGCTGGACCGCATGCGGGAGGTTCTGGGCGAATGGAGCTGCCCCGCCTTCCTGCTCGTCGCCGGCGGCAGCAGCGTTCTGGCCGGGGATGCGCCCGCCGGCACGCCGGGCTGGTCCTGCGGCCTCGGCGACGACCACTCGCCCTGCCGTTACTGGCTCAAAAATGCCTCCTTGAGCGGCTCGGGTCTGCTCGTGAAGGGCCGGCATATCTTGGATCCGCGCACCGGCCGGCCGGCCGAACGCCTGAACCGCGCCTGGGCCTTATGTGATTCCGCCGCCGAATCGGACGCCCTCTCCACCGCCTGCATGGTCCTGGCCGAACCGGAGATCCACGAGCTGCTCGCCGCCCGGAAATCCTGGTTGGTGTTTTTGCAGGAAAATGAAAACGCGCGGCCCCTGGGGCGCCGCGCGTTGCCAATAAAAGCTCAATAATTGCGCGCTATTTTTTCGCCCCGTAGCCGCGCACGAAGCCCACGCACTGCGACACTTCGGGCAGGCTGGTCGTCCAGTCGTATTCGTATTCGATGGAAATGTTGCCCGCGAAATGCTGGCTCGCGAGTTCGTCGAGAATGGCCGGAACATCCGAGACGCCTGTGCCGTACGGCACATCATGCGCGTCGGGAGATTTCTCGTTCAGGTCCTTGAGATGCGAACTGATGATGCGCCCTTTCAGGATCTTCAGACAAGCCACGGGATCGAGTCCCGAACGCACCCAATGCCCGGTGTCGGCGCAGGAACCGATGCGTTTATCGCGATCCCTGACCACGCTCAGAACATAATTAGGATCCCACATTTTATAAGCTGGATCATCCGACCTCTTCGGATGATCGTGAAAACCCACGTGGATGTTATATTCTTTGACCAGTTTTTCAATGATGTCGATGGATTCGACGGACTCGGTGGTGATGCCGTACAGGTCCAGTTTTTTGGCGAATTCAAAAATCTTCCGCGCTTCGGCCTCATTGTTGGGGATGCCCACCACCCCGTAATTGACGGGGCGAATGCCGTCCTTTTTCAAACGGGCCTGCACGGCAGCGATCATTTCGTCCGTGGCGTTATGGTCCCATTTCAGGTCCGGCTGTTCGGCGCTGAATTTTTGTCCGGGATAGAATTCGATAACCTTGCCGCCGACCTCGGCGGTTTTGTCAATGGCCTCCATCACCGTGTAATGGTTGAAGGTCCAGGCCTGGCAGCCGAGGGCAAAGCCGCCGGTCTTGCAATCTTCGGGAATCGGCGCGGCCAGCAAGGTGGTGCCCGACAGCCAGAGACCGCAGGCGGCGAGAGCGATATGAGTGAGAATTTTTTTCATGGGAGTTGGTTTGCGTCCAGAGTGTCGCAGAGCCGCTGGCCTGGTTCAACCCCTTACTTTCGGCAACCCTTACTTTCGAATCTGGTCATATAATCCGCCGTGGAGGAAATCGCGGACGAACGGGCGCTGCAGAAAATCCATCGGAAACCCCGGTTCAATCTGGCTCACCTCGTCGAGTTGGGCGAGCTGCTTCGCATTCAGGGACCATTTAAGGCAGTTCAGGTTGTCCTTGAATTGCTCCAGTTTTCGTGCGCCGAGAATGGGAATGGTATGTCGCGCCCGCAGCCAGTTCAGCGCCACCTGGGCCGGCGATTTGCCGGCGGCTCGCGCAATTTTGACCACGACGGCGGCGATGGTTTTATTGCGCTCTGTTCGGCGGGCAAACTGCGGTGTTTTATCCAGCCGCCGTTCCTCCCTGGCCTTGCCGGCGTATTTCCCGGTGAGCCAGCCACCAGCCAGCGGCGACCACGGCGTAACCGTCAGTCCCAGGGCGGCGGCCATGGGCAACAGCTCCCGTTCCGACGTGCGCTCGATCAGATTGTATTCGATCTGCAGTCCGGCGAAGGGCGTCCAGCCGCGCAGTTCGGCAATCGTACTTGCCCGCGCCACCCACCACGCCGGCGCATCCGAAACGCCCACATACAACACCTTGCCCGCCCGCACGAAATCATCGAACGCCCGCATGACCTCCTCGATGGGTGTGAGTTCATCCCACGCGTGCATCCAATAAAGATCAACATAGTCGGTGCCCAGCCGTTTCAGGCTGCCTTCCAGCGCCTGGGCCATGTGCTTGCGATGGTTGCCGCCGGCATTGGGGTCCCCGCGGCGCTGGTTGAAGGAAAACTTGGTGGCCACCACAAAGCGCCCCCGCTCCGTGCGGATGAACTCGCCGACCATCTTCTCACTCGTGCCATCGGTGTAACCGTCGGCGGTGTCGATAAAATTGCCCCCCGCCGCCGCGAACGCGTCAAAGATGGCCTGCGACTCGTCGCGGTTCGAGCCCCAGCCCCATTCCTCGCCAAAGGTCATGGTGCCCAGACATACCTCCGACACGCGCAGGCCCGATTTGCCAAGCAGACGGTAGATCATAATGTTCCTTTCAGTTCACTTGTCCTCTTTTTTTCAAAATTTTCCAGTTTTTTCCGCTATACTTGCCCGCGTGAAAAGGCGAACTGAATTCGAAACCGCGGCGGCCCGACAAATCGTGGCGTTGATCGTGGCGACGGCCCGCACCGCGCCCAAGACCCGCGGTGTGGATAACCTCAATTAGCTTATGCCCTACCAACTGCTCAACGTTGAGGCGGCGGCCGATTATTTGCATCTGACGCCGGCGGACATTGAAGAACGCGTCAAAAACGGCGAGATTCCCTTTGAAAAAAGGGGCGAGCGCGTGGTCTTTCGCAAAAGTGAGATTGACGCGTGGGCATCGCAGCGGATTCTCGGATTTCCCAGCCAGCGGCTCGCCGTTTACCACGAAAGATCGACCCGCCATACTCGGGAATTTCTCCCGAACGAAGCCATCCTGCCCGGAATGCTGGCGGCTGGCGCCGTTGCCTCGGCCATGACCTCGAAGACCAAAGCTTCCGTCTTGCGCGACCTGGTGGACCTCGCGGACAAAACCGGCCAGCTCAATGACACCAAGACGCTGATCGAGAGTTTGGCAGCTCGGGAGGAACTTTGTTCCACCGCCTTGCCCGGCGGCTTTGCCGTCCCGCATCTGCGCTCGCAAGAACCATTCCTGTTTGAATCCTCGTTCATTGTCATTGGACGGCCCATCCAGGAAATTTTTTTCGGCGCGCCCGACGGCGAGCCAACCAATCTGTTCTTCCTGCTCTGCTGTCAGGATGACCGGCTGCATCTGCATACGCTGGCCAGACTTTGCCTGATCGCCCTGAAGACCGGGGTTCTCGAACAGCTCCGCGCGGCCCCGGATGCCCACGCCATGCACGCCGCCGTCCTGGCCGCCGAGCAGGAGATCCTGACCTCTCCAAAAAAAACCTCCGACTAAGGGGCCTGGTGCCTAAATATGGGCACGGATTTTAGAATTAGGCCACTAAGCCGGCGCCCGCCTAAGGAGTAACTCAAAGTCGTCATTTTCACCCTGGCCAGACCTCCTCAAGCCCGCCGGAGCCGGATTCTTCGCGCCGCCATTTGCACTTTGACCGGCTGCGGTTAGATTGCGTCGTGGAAGAATTCGCTGATGTCCTATGTCCCTACTGTGGTCAGACTTGCGAAATAGTCATCGACACCAGTGTGGCCCGACAGCGGTTTACCACGGATTGCGAAATCTGCTGCCGGCCATTTGAAGTGAACGCCGAATGCGAACCGGGCAGGATCATCAGTGTGGAAGTGTCCTCCGATTAGCGCGAATGCTCAGACGTCCGGCGGAAATATTCCCTCGCGCGCATCGCCTTCTTTGATCACAAAATTGGCCGGCACCTCGATCATGGCCTGGCGGCCCAGGAACTCCAGCAGCAGCGCCACCCGCTCACGGCTGGGCATGACCCGGGAAACAACCGCCCGCAGGCCTCGCATGGCGCCGACGGCAATCTCCACGACATCACCCGGCAGCAAGGCGGACGCGATGACATGCAACTCGTCCGTGCCGACGGCTTGTTTCAAATCCATGATGATGGCATCTTCGATGATGGGCCAGCGTGAACCGAAATGGACGATGCTGTTGACGCCCCGGGCGGCCTGTACCTCGCGCAGGGAGCCGTGCCAGTCAAACCGCGCAAACAAATAGCTTGGGAACAACGCCTCCGTCACCCAGGCCATCCCTTGGCGAGTGGAGCGCTGGAAGCGGATCCGGGGGAGAAATACGTCAACGCCTTCCATCTTTATCAAATGCGCGGCGGCGATGTGTTCGTGCTTGGGCTGGGATTTCAGGCAGAACCAGTTGGGGGCGGCGGACATATCCAGAATCGTAGCAGCCGACCTCTGGAGGCTCCACTCAAATGATGGGTCGGAGGCCCTGGTGGTATTGCAAGAATAATAAGGGACAACCTCAAGCGCGCTGGTCTTGAATCAGTCGGGCTTTGTGGATCGTGTTGCCCAGATTGTGGACAGCCTGTCTAACAACGACGACTTCGGCTGGCTCGTTAACCATGGTGATGGGGATGCGGCGCCGGACGTGAGGGATGGTCCGGACCCGCGGCGGGACACGCATTCCCGTTATTTGCATGGTCGCCATTCGCAAGTTCATCGCGGCGCTATCAGGCGCACTCCGAAGCATGGTTCCTGCAGTATGAAATTTTCTGGCCACGAACGGTTTATCCGCAATTCGTATGCCATGGATTTTGGGCGGACGGATGGCCTTCGAGCGCCCGTTGCGGCGTTCAATTTTGGCCACGAGACGGGCGGCGGGCCTTCGGTCCCGGCCGGAGAAAGGGCCGCCGGCATTCATATATCCTCCTCGGGGTTTTGCCATTCGGGATAGACCGAGGCCGGCAGCTGGCCGCGGCGGATGAGTTCCTGCAGGTCTCGAATAACCGTCCGCCGGGCGACCCTGAAATCCCGGGCCAGCGCGGAGATGTTCGGACGTTCAGCGGATTTTTCGAGGCGCGAGAGGATTTCGTTCTGGCGGGCGAGCCGGTCGGTGGAACGGCTGAGCAATTCCACGGCATCAATGCGGCGGAAGCGTTCGAGGGATTCAAACTGACGAACGATTTCCGTGGCGGAACATTCGCGGAGGGCGATTTCGACGGTGCGTTTCAGTTCATGAATGTCCACCGGCTTGGGCAGGCAATAATGGGCGCGCCGCGGGCCTTGCAGGGCGGCCATTTGCTGGCGGACTTCCAGGGCGCCCGAGACGATGATGACGGGCACATGCGGCAGGAGTTCCTTGAATTCCGGCAAAAAATCGAGTCCGCGTTCGCCTTGGTCGAGCACGTGGTCGAGCAGCAGCACATCCGGCCGGAGGCGGGGCAGCAGCGCCAGGGCGGTGCTGCCGGTTTTGGCGCGGGTGAGCTGGAAGCCGGACAAGGCTTCCTCGTAGATTTCATATTGAAGATCGTCGTCTTCGACGATGAGCAAATGGGGTGGTGCATTCATGATTTGAGGGGCAGGATCAGCGTGAAGGTGCTGCCGGCGCCGGGAGCGGACTGGACGGCAATACCCGCGTCCATTTTCCGGGCGAGCTCATAGGCCATGGATAAACCGAGGCCGGTCCCGCGGCGCGCGGACAGGCTCTTGGTGGTAAAGAACGGCTCGAAGATCCGCGACCGGATTTCCGGCGGGATGCCCGCGCCGTGATCGCGCACGGAAATCAGGATGAAGCGGGGAGCGGCGGCGGGAGGCAGAGCCACTTCGGGCGGCAAGTTCTCCGTGAGCCGGGTAAAGAGTTCGATGCGCTTGCCCTGAGTCATGGCTTCGTTCGCATTAAAAATAAAATTCAACAGGATCTGTTGCACAAAATCGCGGGGCACGGCCGTGTCCGGGAGGTTGGCGGCCGGTTCGAACCGGACCTCGGTTTCGTGCAAAAAACGGTCGCCGAGCAGCCGGCGGGTATCGGCGACGACGGCATTGACGTCACAAGGCGCGGCGGGCGCCTCGTTGGCGCGGGAGAAGCCCAGCATGGCTTCCACGACTTCCGCACCCTGCTGCACGACCGTCTGGATGCGCGTGGTGCGGGCGCGGATTTTTTCGGGATCGCGGACGTTGTCTTCGATGATTTGGGCGGAGCCCTTGATGATGGAAAGGATGTTGTTGAAATCGTGCGCAATGCCGGCGGCGAGGGTGCCGAGCGCGTTCATTTTCTGGCTGTGCAACAATTCCCGGTTGGCCAGTTCGAGCTGGCGGGTGCGTTCGGCGACAAGTTGTTCGATGCGGGCGAAGCTGTGCTGGAGACGGCGATGCCGGTTCAGCGCGAGGGCGGCGAAAAACACGGACACCAGCAGGGCCAGCGCGAGCACCAGGACCAGCCGCATTTCGCGGTACCAGGGCACAACCACGTTGAATTCCAGCTCGGCGGGGGTGATTTCGAGGTTGCCGTTGTGGTCGAGGGCGCGAACTTGAAACACGTGGCGGCCAAGTCCCAGGCCGGAGACGGCCACGACGGGTTCCGATTGAAACGGCGACCACTCATGTTCGTCGAGCCGCCACGAGTAGAGGAGATTTTCCGGCGGGGTTTGGTCCCATTTGTCACGGGCCCGAAAACGCAGGACGCTCACGGCGTCCTCCTGAATATCGGCGTGGTCCAGCGCGGTGGACAGGATTTCGGTCTGCGGAGCGTCCGTGTCGGCATCCGGTTCGTAGCGGCTCCAGCCCTTGGTTGTTTTGGCATACACGGTGCCGTGTTCATCTTCCTGGACCGAAAGAATGTCGCTGCCCGGCAGGCCGTCGGCGGGGCCGTTTGGTATCCAGGCGCCGCGAAAAAAGCGGTACAAGCCGCGCCCGGTGGCCACCCAGAGGGTGCCGTCGCGCGCGGCCAGCAGGCCGTGGACATGGTCCAGTCCGGAACGCGCCGCCAGCCACTCACGGCCGTCAAACTGCCAGACCCGTTCCAGCGTGGCGCACCAGATTCGGCCATCGGGCGTCTCGGCGAATTCCACGGGTTGCTCGGGGCCGAAGTGGTTGGTGGAGGCGAACAGACTCCAACGTCCGCGATGAAGCCGCGCCAGCAGGTTGCCGCCGCCAAGCCACACGTCGCCGGAGTGCGCGGCAAAAGAGACGACCCAGGGCGCATGGCTGGCCAGTTCCGGCGGCAGTGAAACCGCGGTCGGGGCCGGTCGGAAAGCTTCCGTCTGGACCGGCGCGGGTTGCCAGATCTTGCCGGGTACGGCTTCGGCACACGCCGACGACACGGCCAGAGCGACGGCCAGCAGCAATGTGGTCCGCGGGTTCATCCACCGCCGAGTATTCCATCGGCGCCCCGCGCTGCGCAATGAAAAGCGCGGATGTGCGGTGAGACGCACAGTGTTCAATGGGGCGGTTGCCGAATACAGTGGCAAGCGCAAGTGAAAACTGCTTTTGCCAACCGTGCCGGCCGGGGGCGCGGATTTACGCTCGTGGAGCTGCTGGTGGTCATTGCGATCATCGGCCTCATTGCCGCGCTGCTGTTGCCGGCCTTGAACGCGGCCAATGGCAGCGCCCGGACGGCGGGCTGTCTGAGCAACCTGCGCCAGCTTATGCTGGGCTGGAAAATGTACGCCGACGAGAACAACGGCGTGCTCGCCGTGAACATTCCCCTGCCCGGCAACAGCCCGGCCTGGATCGCCGGGGACTTTGCCGAGCCGGGAGAATCGACCAATACGACCATCGTCCGCCAGGGATTGATCTTTCCGTACGTGCGCAATGCGGCGATTTACCGTTGCCCCGGGGATGCCGCGGTATCGAACGGGGCGCCCGTCATCTTGAGCTATTCGATGAACGGCTGGATGGGAAGCCGCACGATGAATGACGACCAAAGCCAGGCCAGCACCACCTTGTACGGCGTCAACTACCGGACCTTTGTGCGCGAATCGGAAATATCGGTGATTGGGGCGACCTCGCAGCTATGGGTGATTGCGGATGAGGATCACAGCACATTGAATGACGGCTGGTTTCTGGTGACCATGGACAACAGCCAGCCGTTCGCCAGTTTTCCCGGCATTCGCCACCGCCATGGCAGCGGAATGATCTTTGCCGATGGCCACGCGGATGTGTTCAAGCTGCGCGATCCGGGGAGCAATCCGGGGATGCAGATCAGCCCGGCCAACACCGACTGGCTCCTGCTCAAGCAAATGACCACGCTGCCTTAGAAATTTCCACCCAACCTTCAAACAAAAACAAAACCCATGAAAGAAAATTCTTTTGTTGCCATCCGAACCGGAAAGGAGCTAAAAGAGAAGGTCACCGGTCAGCCGCAGCCTGCCTTACAGCGGTTGTGTCCTGCGCCGAACGCGCGGTCAGATAAATCAGAAGCCATGAATACAAATATTCAGAATCTATTGGGATCATTCTTGTCCATTGCCATGACTCTCACCGCCGTGCTCAGCGGCCCGGCTGCCCATGCGGACTCCACTCCGCCGGCAGCGGGGATTGTTTCATGGTGGCCCGGTGAAGACAATGCCGGCGACAGCCGCGCCCTTTCACCAAATGAAATCTCGGCCAGCGATCTTGCCGGCAGCGCGGGCAAATGGGGAAACTCTTCGGTCTCGTCCACCGCCGTGCCGGCCATTTTCGGCCTGGCGCCGGCTTCCGCCGCGACGGGTGCGCCCATCCTGATCGCGGGAACAAACTTCAGCGCGACCGCCGCCTCCAACCTCGTTTACTTTGGCGCCGTGCAGGCCAATGTGGCCGCGGCGACCCCGACGAGCTTGACGGCGACGGTTCCAGCGGGAGCGATTTTCGCTTCCATCACCGTGACGGTCGGCGGGTTGACGGCGTATTCCGGGCAGTTCTTTGAGCCGACGTTCAGCGGCAGCAACGCGACCATCACGGCCAGCAGTTTTGCGCCGAGTTTTGACCTGAACACGGCGACGGGTCCCGGCTCAACCATTATTGCCGATGTGGATGGCGACGGCAAACCGGACATTGTCATTGCCTGTGGCGGAGGCGCGGTCCTTTCAATCTACCGCAATATCAGCGCCAGCGGCACGCCGCTGGGCGTGGCATCTTTTGCGCCGCCGGTCAACCTGACCTTCCCAGCCAACGGCACGAGCGGCGATCCGTACCGCGTGCGCGCCGTGGATTTGGATGGGGATGGCAGATTGGATCTCATCGCGGCCGAGGTTGGCGGCAATCGGGTATCGGTGTTTCATAACATTTCCACCCCGGGCAGCGTGGCCTTCGAACCGGCTTTTGCCCTGATGGTGGGGAGCGACTGCCGTTCGGTGGCCGGTGCGGATTTGGATGGGGACGGGCGGCCGGATATCGTGGCGCTGAACTACGGCGACAAAACCATCTCCTTGCTCAGGAACATTGGCGCCAACCCCGGCACTCTCAATCCCAGCTCATTTGCCGTCCCGGTGGTGCTCGCCGCGCCGGGCGGACCGTACGAAGCGGCCATTGCGGACTTGAACGGCGACGGCAAGCCGGACCTGGCTGTGGCTGAAAGCGACTCGGGCACCGTCACCATTTTTCAAAATGCCGGCGGCGTATTGTCCTCGAACACGTTTCCCTCCAGCTTTGACCTGCCCTGTGGCATTGCCACCGCCGCCATCGTCGCGGTGGACCTGGACGGCGATGGCAGAATTGACCTCGCCGCCGGTTCGGTGCAAAGCGAAACGTTCAGCGTATTCCAAAATGTCAGCACCGGTGGTCTGTTGAGCAGCAATTCGTTCGGGCCGCGCGTGGATTTTGCGACGGGCTGCTGGACGCACACGCTGGCCATCGCCGATTTCAACGGCGACGGCAAGCCGGACATTGCCGTGGTCGGCGAATTGCCGAGCACGATGTCGGTTTTTGAGAACGTGAGCACGCCGGGCACTTTTACGACGGCGTCGCTCGCGCCGCCGGTCAATTTCAGCACGGGCTGGAACGCCTGGGGCGTGGCCGCCGGCGACCTGGTCGGCGACGGGCGACCGGACATCGTGTTCTGCAACGACTACGACGCCACCATCCAAATTTACCAGAATATCGTCCCATCCGGCACCCCCAGCGTCGCCCCGCCCGTCATAACGGGCATCATTCCCAACCTGGCCGCACCGGGATCCAATGTCGCGATTTCGGGAAACAATTTCAGCGCGAATGCGGCTTCAAACATTGTCTTTTTTGGTTCAGTGCGGGCGGTGGTTTCTTCCGCCAGTCCAACCCGTCTGGTTGCGACCGTTCCGACCGGTGCGGTGTTTGCGCCCGTCACCGTATCGGTCGGCGGTTTGACGGCGTATTCCGGTCCGGCGTTTGAACCGACTTTCGCCGGCAGCAGTTCGAATATCACGGTCAGCAGTTTCGCCCCGGCTTTCATCCTGCCGGCAGGGGCTGAACCCGGCGCCACCGTCGTCGGGGATTTGGACGGCGATGGCAAGCCGGACCTCGTGATTTGCAACGACCAGGATGGCACCATTTCGATCTACCGCAACCTTGGCACCGGCAGCACGCTGTCGGGCGCATCGTTTGCCGCGCCGGTCATCCTGCCGCTGGCAGGCGCGCTCGGGCGGGTGACCCTGGCCGACCTGGATGGTGATGGGCGGCTGGACATTCTGGCGACCGACGCTGAAAACAACCAGGTGTCGGTTTTTCAAAATTTCTGCGTCCCCGGCGTTCTCAGCGCCAATTCGTTCGGAACGCGTGTGGATTGCCCCGTGGGCCAGCAGCCTTATGGCCTCGCGGTGCGGGATTTGAATGGGGACGGTTATCCGGATATCGTGACCGCCAATTCCGGGGATGGAACCATTTCGGTGCTGCAAAACACCGGGTCGCCCGGTCGCCTCATCACGTCCAATTCCTTTGCGGCGCACGTCGATTTCACCGTCGGTTCGGCGCCGCAAGGTGTCGCCCTTGGCGATTTGGATGGCGATGGCCGACCGGACATCGCCGTCGCCAATGTTGGCGCGGGCAGCCTCTCGATTTTCCAGAACCTGGGCGGCGCCGGCAACATCACCTCAAATTCGTTCGGGCCGCCCATTGACCTGGTCACGGCCGGCGGGGGCGAAGACATCGCCATCGCCGATGTGGACGGTGACGGCAAACCGGACTTGCTGGTCACCGGGTATCTGCCGCAGGTCTTGTCCGTATTCCAAAATCTCAGCACGCCGGGAACCATCACGGCCAATTCGTTTGGGCCGAGAATCGATTTCCCGACCGGTGGCCGCGCGCACCGGGTGGCCGTGGGCGACCTCAATGGAGATGGCCAGCCCGATGTCACCATCTCCACGGAACTGCCCAGCCAGCTCTTGATTTTCCAAAACACCAGCACTCCGGGCGTGCTTTCCAGCAGTTCGCTGGCGGCGCCGGTGGCTCTCTCCGCCGGCTGGAATCCCAACGGCACAACCCTCGCCGACCTGGCTGGCGACGGCCGGCCCGACATCATTTTTTGCAACGATTACGATGGGAATGTCTGGATTTATCAAAATGAAATCCCGTTCAGCACCCCGATCGTCGCCCCGGGCATCTCGGTTCAGCCGACGAGCGTCGCGGCGACGGTGAATAGCACGGCGGTGTTCGCGGTGGCCGCGAGCGGCACGCCGCCGCTGAATTACCAGTGGGAATTTGACGGCACGAACCTCGCGGGCGCCACGGGCCCCACGTTGACGCTGACCAATGTCCAGCCGGCGCAGGCGGGGGATTATTCCGTGCTGCTGTGGAACAGCGCCGGCTCCGTCCTCAGCTCGAACGCCGTGCTGACCGTGGTGGTGGCGGAGCCGCCCACCATTCTGGGCCAATCCCCCGGCGAAGTTGTGGCCGTGGGCGGCGCGGCCACGTTCAGCGTGATGGCCGGCGGCAGCCCGCCCTTGAGCTACTTCTGGAGCCAGGACGGCATCCTGATTCCGGATGCCACCAACGCCAGTTATTCCCTGTTTAACGCCCAATTGAGCGACAGCGGGAGTTCGTTTAGCTGCCTGGTGACCAATGCTTACGGCTCGGCGGCGAGCACCAATGTTTATCTGAAGGTCATTGAAACGGTGGCCAACGGATTGTGCAGCGGCGCGATCGTCATCACTAGCGCGAGTTATACCAATGCGCAATCGACGCTGAAAGCCGATGCGCCGGGCAACCCGGCGCCGGATTGCGTGTTCGGTTTTGGCCACGGCGTCTGGTATGAAATCAGCTCGCCGGTGGCTGGTTTGCTGGAAGTGGACACCTTTGGCAGCGACTATGACACCGGGCTGGGCCTTTACGCCGGCTCCTGCGATGTCATGACCGAAGTGGCCTGCAACGATGATGCCGCGGGCGGTGTGACCTCGCAAATCATTGCTCCCACGACGGCCGGCACCACCTATTACATTCTCGCCGGCGGATATGATTCCGATGCGGGCAATCTGGTGCTGCATGTGAATTACCAGACGCCGCCGGAATTTGCGGTGGAGCCAGCCGATCTTTCGGTGGCCGTCGGCAGCAATGCCGTCTTCAGTCCCACCTTGACCGGCACGCTGCCGATTGGCTTCCAATGGTATTTCGATTCCCTGCCGCTCGTGGATGGCGGGCGCATCAGCGGATCAACCAGTTCGACTCTGACCATCGCCAACGTCATGACCAACGATGGCGGCAGTTACCAACTGGTCGCCTCGAACAGCCTCGGGGTGACCACCAGTTCGGTGGCGATGCTGACGCCGGTGATTCTGCCGCCGACCTTTGTGCAGTTGCCCGCGAACCAGTCGGTCGGGCAGGGCTCGAATGCAATCTTCTCCGCGGTGGCGGGCGGCACGCCGCCGTTCAGCTATCAATGGTCTTTCAACGGCAGCCCGCTCGCGGATGACGGCGTTCATTTTGCCGGGTCGCTGACGAGCAGCTTGAGCATTTCCAACCTGACCGCGGCGGACGCCGGCAGCTACGGCTTGACGGTGACCAATCTATCCGGTTCGACGAATGCGGCGGCCACACTGACCGTGCTCACACCGCCGGTCGTCACGGTGCAGCCGGTCGGACGCTCGGTGCCGCCGGGCCTGCCGACCATCTTTGGTGCATTTGTTACTGGCATACCCACCCCGAACTATCAGTGGCAGTTAAATGGCACAAACATTCCGGGTGCGGTGGGCTTGATTTACACCAACGCCGGAATCGGCACCAATGACCTTGGTTTCTACACGCTGGTCGCCAGCAACTTGATGGGCGTGGCGGTCAGCACCAGCGCGCAACTGACTTTCGGGCCGGTGGCGGCGTGGGGAAACAACGCCAATAACGCGTGCCTGCCCCCACCCGGTTTGAGCGAGGTGGTTGCCGTGGCGGGAGATCAGGGCGCCGGTTTCGCGGTGCGCCTTGATGGATCGGTTGCCGCCTGGGGTGGCGGCGCGGGAACGAATGTATCGCCCGCCGCGACCAATGTCGTGGCCATCGCCGCCTCCGAAAGCACGACCGACTATGCATTGCGGTCGGATGGAACCGTGGTTGCCTGGAATGGATTTGTGGCTCTGCCGGGGAGCCTGGTGAGCACGGGGAGCAATATCGTGGCCATTGCGGCAGGCATTGATTATGGCGTTGGCTTGCGCGCGGAAGGGTCCCTCGTCGCGTGGGGTGACGTCCCCGAGAACTGGTTGCCTGCCGGCTTGAGCCACGTTACGGCCATTGCGATGGGTTATGAGCAAGGGCTGGCTTTGAGGAACGATGGCACCGTCGTCGCCTGGGGCGGCGGCGCCGGGACAAATGTTCCCGCAGGGCTGGCGAATGTCACGGCCATCGCCGCCGGCTTGGGCCAGAGCCTGGCGTTGAAATCGAATGGCACGGTGGTGGCGTGGGGCAGCGGCAATGGCACGAATGTGCCGGCCGGATTGACCAACGTAGTGGCCATTTATGCGGGCGGCCAGCCCCAAGAGCAAGTCATTGGATTTTTGCCCCCAGGGCAGAGCTTAAGCCTCGCCCTGCGGGCCGACGGCACGGTTGTGGCCTGGGGAGACAATTTTTACGGCGAAACGAACGTTCCAGCCGCGCTGAGCCAGCTACTGGTTGTGGGCGGTGCGGCGGCCCCGGATCGCGGCTATGCGCTGGTGAACGACGGCAGTCCGCAGATTCTCCAGCCGCCGGTTGGTCTCACGGCCTATACTGGACGCAGCGTAACGTTGCAGGCCCGGGCCGCCGGCGCCGCGCCGCTGAGCTTTCAGTGGCTGCTAAACGGAACCAATATCGCCGGGGCGACCAATTCCAGCCTGGTCTTTCCCGACATTCAGGCGGCCAATGCGGGAAAATATCAATTGCTGGTCAGCAACTCGATCAATACGGCCCTAAGCCTGCCGGCGCCGGTGAATGTTCTCAGCAACCGCACGCTGACTTTCCTGAGCCAGGCCTCGGCCTCGGCCACCAATGTCTACCAAGGCGGAAAACTCACGCTGTACGGCGGCGCCGTTCTGGGCAGCGGACCGCTGGCCTATCAATGGTATTTCTCGCCCACCAATGTCCCGGTTTTCGAGCCGGTTTTTCTTCAGAACTATCACGCGATTCCCGGCGCCACGAATGACACGCTCACTTTCGATCCCGCGCTGGCCGTGCAATCCGGCATTTATTACGTGGCCGTGAGCAACCAGTTCGGCGGCCTCAGCAGCACCCCAATCTCCGTGCGGATCATGTTTGAAAAGGCCTGGGGCTACGGGGCCGTCGATGCGCCGTTTGTGCTGACCAATGCCACGGCCGTGGCCGTGGGAAACAACGGCGCACAGAGTACGCTGGCTGATTATTTGGCGCTTTCATCGGCCGGCAGGATCTCGAGTTGGTCTACCGAATTTCCAGAATTTGGCCAGACCAATTTTGCCTCGCTGAGCAATTCCATCGTCACGGCCATCGCGGCCGGTTATGAGGACACGCTGGCATTGAAGTCCGATGGCACCGTGCTGGCATTGGGTGGGTCAACCCAAGTCTTGCCGGCTCAGGGCTCCTCCCTCACCAACGTGCCGGCGTCGGTCTATGGCATCACGGCCATCGCCTGCGGTGACTATCACGACCTCGCGCTGCGCTATGACGGCACGGTCATCGGTTGGGGCCAGAGCATTTATGGCCAGACCACCAGCACCAATGCGAACAACGTCGTGGCCATCGCCGCCGGCGGTGACGACAGCATCGCCCTGCGGGCTGACGGCTCGGTAACGACCTGGGGAGAATATGGCAGCCGTGAATTTGAAGTGCCCTCCAACGCCACCAATATGGTCGCCGTGGCGGCCGGCGGCTCCCATTTCCTCGCCTTAAATGCCAACGGGACGGTGATCGGGTGGGGTCTGAATGGCGCCGGACAGACCGCGATTCCGCTGAGCTGGACCAACATCGTTGCCATCTCCGCTGGCGCCACGCATAGCACAGCCCTGCGCAACGACGGCACGGTGCTGGTGGTGGGCGGTTCCTTTGACGGAATCTTCTCCAACTACGTGCCGGTGAACCTGACGAATGTCATCGCCATCGCCAGCAGCGGCGACCGTGATCTGGGCTTGTTTGGTACGCGCGCTCCAGCTTTTACCGTGCACCCGTGGGATCGGACGATTGCCAATACCACGACGAGCGTCTGGTTCGCCGCCAAGTGCGCGGGCGTCCAGCCGATGCACTATCAGTGGAAATTCAACGGCGTGAACGTCCCTGGCGCGACCAATGACCTGCTGACGGTGAACGCAACTGTCACCAATAACATTTACCAGCAAAGGGTCACCTTACCCCTTCAATCCGGAGCGTACCAGCTCGTGGCCAGCAATGCCTATGGTGTGGTCGCCAGCCACTACGCGCAATTGCAGGTGGTGATTCCGCTGGGGGTGGCGCTCAACGCGACGAACTTGAGCTGGACGACGTCGGGCGACGCGCAATGGTTCGGCGAAACCAACGTCACGCATGACGGCGTCTCGGCCGCGCAGAGCGGCGACATCGGTCCGTTCCAGGACACGATCCTGCAAACAACCGTGATTACGAATGGGTCTGGCAACTTTTCGTTCTGGTGGAAGGTTTCTTCCGAACCGGACTTCGATTTCCTGGAATTTCGCATCAATGGCCTCGTGCAGACCAACATTTCCGGCGAGGTGGATTGGCAGCATGTCAGCTTCCCGGCGAACGCGGGAACGAGCGTGCTGACCTGGCGTTACTACCAGGACTCCCTCTACGGCAGCGGCTTGGACGCCGGCTGGCTGGACCAGTTTGCGTTTGTTCCTAATCCGGTCATCATCCGGCAGCCGTTCAGCGTCACCAACTATGTCGGCGCTGAGGTCGAGTTTAGTGTGGAAGCCAATAGTGGATTGCCGCCGCAGTCGTATCAGGATCTGGGCTACCAGTGGCAGAAGAATGGAGTGAATCTGACCAATAGCGCGGGACACATTGCCGGCGCAAACCTGGCCTTCTTGAACCTCTTGAACCTTCAGGAAGCCGACGCAGCCACCTACTCGGTGGTCATCACCAATACCGCCGGCGGTTTCGTGACGAGCCAGCCGGCCACGCTCACCGTGCTGGAACGTACGCCCACGATCACCGGCCAGGCGTCCAGCCTTGCCAATTACGCCGGCACGACGGCAACCTTTGTGGTGACTGCCACCGGGTCGGCTCCCTTGAGCTATGAGTGGTACCAGAACGGTGTGAACCTGGGCATTGGGGGCGTTGTGTCCGGCGGAATCGTGTTGACGATCACGAACGTGCAGGACGCCAATGCCGGCAGTTATACGGTGGTCGTCTCGAATGGCCAGGGCGATGCCACCAGTTTACCGGCGGTGCTCACGGTGGTTGATGGTCCGCCGGTCATCACCGCTCAACCGGCCAGTTCGACGGTTATTCCCGGCCAGACTGCGACCTTCGCCCCAGCCGCCGCCGGCACCGCGCCAATCGGTTATCTGTGGCAGTTTAACGGAACCAATCTGGCTGGGGCCACCAACCTGGTGCTGACGATTGCCAACGCGCAGGGAACCAATGCCGGCCCTTATCAGGTGGTGGCCACCAATACTTACGGCTCGGTCACCAGTTCCATCGCCGCTCTGACCGTGCTGCATTCCTGGATTGTCGCCTGGGGTGACGACACGTGGGGACAGACCAATGTGCCGGCGGGCTTGCCCGACGTGACGGCAATTTCCGCCGGCTGGCGGCACAGCCTGGCCCTCCGGAACGACACGACGGTGGACGCCTGGGGCTATAATGGCGAATGTACCGTTGGGGTTCCTCCGGGCCTGACCAATGTGGCGGCAATTTCGGCGGGCGGCGGCTGGGGGTTGGCCTTGAAACAAGACGGCGCCGTAGTCGCCTTGGAATGTGCCGGGGTCGATCCCAGCGCCACGTTCAACGTATCCGGCCTGTCCAATATTACAGCGGTTGCCGCCGGCTGGTACCATTGGCTGGCTTTGAAGACGGATGGCAGCCTGGTTACTTGGAGCGACAGCGCCGACAGCTACACTCCCACGAACATTCCGCCCGGGCTGTCCAATGTCAAGGCGATCGCCGCCGGCTTGGAATATAGCCTGGCCTTGAAGCCGGACGGCACAGTGGTGGGCTGGGGATGGAATGCATATGGCCAGACCAATGTTCCTTCCGGTCTATCTAATGTCACGGCTATTGCCGCCAGTTCAGTCTCCTCCCACAGCCTGGCGCTTAAGGCCGATGGGACCGTGGTTGCTTGGGGCGCGGATTGGGATGGTCAGGCCGATGTGCCCGCCGGTCTGTCGAACGTGGTCGCGATTGCCGCCGGTGCCAACCACAGTCTGGCTCTGAGATCAGACGGCACCGTGGTCGGCTGGGGCGCCACTGGAACCTCGAACTACGGGCAGGCAATTGTGCCGGCAGGATTGGGTAACGTGGTGGCCATATCCGCCGGCGATACGCACAGTTTGGCGCTCGTGAACGACGGCTCACCGTTCATCACCAAACAGCCCGCCGGTCAAATCGTGTCGGCCAATTCCACGGTTCAACTGCGGGTCGCCGCCCTGGGTGCTCCGACGTTGAGTTACCAGTGGCAAAAGGGCGGCGTGAACTTGACCGATGGCGGCAACGTGTCCGGTTCAACCTCCGCCACCCTGACCCTGGGCAATGTGCAGTCGGCCGACGTGGCGCGTTACACCGTGGTGATTACCAATGCCGTCGGCGGCGTCGTCAGTTTGCCGGCCACGCTGGTGATCGCGGGTCCGCCGGTCATCCTGGTGCAGCCCGCGAGCCAGACGGTCAACTATGGCGCTAATGTCCAGTTCGGCGTCGTGGCCGTGGGGAGCCCGGCGCCCGCCTATACGTGGTGGTGGAATGGAACCAATCAGGTGGGCGGCAACAGTCCCACGCTGACCCTGGCCGGAGCGGCCCGGGCGCAGGATGGCCTCTACGCCGTGACCGTGACGAACGCCGCGGGCGGCGTGAGGAGCAGCAATGTGGTGCTGGAGGTCCTCGTGCCGCAACTCTTGGGCGCGCCGATGCTGCTGCCCAATGGCACGTTGCAGCTCACTTCGTCGGATCTCGGTGGCGGCACGCTCTTGCCCTCGGAATTGCCCAGTTTTGAGGTGCAGGTCAGCAGCAACCTGGTCAATTGGGCGCCACTGCCCAATGTTCTGAGCATCACCAACGGGCTGCTCCAGTTGCAGGATGGGACCTGGACGAATTATCCCGCGCGCTTCTACCGAATCATCGAGCATTAAATTAAAGCTCGTCCAGCGCCAAGCCCCGCCGGCAACGGCGGGGCTCTTTTTAAGGGGTGGAACAGGCGTCCCGCCTGTTAAATCCGGCGTCCCGCCGGATTTCGCGCGTGCCGAGTGCCCCCAAACGTCAGCCAACCGTCGGGCGTCCCAGTCGCCCGCCTTTCCCGCTGCTTTTATCGCCGCCCCAGCCGCTGCAACAGTTTTCCGTGGATGCCGCCGAAGCCGCCGTTGCTGAACACCACCACCACGTCGCCGCCCTGCGCCTGCCGGCCCACGTGGTCCACGATGGCATCGGCATCGGGCAAATAAGCCGTCGGCTTGCCCGTGGCGCCGATTTGCTGCATGAGTTTTTCCGGGTTCAGCCGCTCTCCGGGCGCCAGCAATTCCAAACGGGCAACCTGCGCGACGACCACGGCGTCGGCCTCCGCAAACGATTGGCCAAGTTCCTCCTGAAACACGTTCCGCCGCGTCGTGTTCGAGCGCGGCTCGAAGATCGCCCAGATTTTCTCGCGGGCATATTTGATGCGCAAGGCGCGCAGGGTTTCGCGGATGGCGGTGGGATGATGGCCAAAATCGTCAATCACCGTCACGCCGCCGGCGATGCCCTTGATCTCCATGCGCCGCCGGATGCCCTTGAAAGTGTCAAAGGCGCCTTGAATCTGCTTGTTCGACAAGCCGCAGTGTTTGGCCGCGCCAATGACCGCCAGCGCGTTGCGCACATTGAGCTCGCCCACCAGGTTCAAATGGAACTTGAAGCTGGGAATCTCGAACTCGGTGGCGGTGGAACCGAACCGCAGGTTGAACCCCTGGACCGCGTTGCCTTCGCCCAGGCCGAAACGTTTCACCGGGCAGTGCGTCACCTCCAGCAGCGGCGCCAGGTTGGCGTCATCGCCGTTGCCCAGCAGCAGGCCGTTGCGCGGCACGAGGCGGATGAAATGGGTGAACGTCTTTTTCACCGCCGCCAGGTTCTCAAAGATGTCCGCATGATCGAATTCGAGATTGTTGATGACGGCGATTTCCGGCTGGTAATGGATGAACTTGCTGCGCTTGTCAAAGAACGCGGTGTCGTATTCGTCGCCCTCGATGATGAACCAGTCGCTGTCGGTAAAGCGCGCGCCCTGGGCAAAATTATTCGGGATGCCGCCGATGAGGTAGCTGGGATTCAAGCCATTGTGCTCAAAGACCCAGGTGAGGAGCGAGGTGGTGGTGGTTTTGCCGTGGGTGCCGCTGACGACAATCGAGCGTTTCCCGCGAATGAAGAATTCGCCCAGCAGCGCCGCCAGCGATGTGTGGCGCAGCTTGTGATCGAGCACATACTCCGCCTCGGCGTTGCCGCGCGAAATTGCGTTGCCGATGACCACCAGGTCGGGTTTGTAGGCCAGGTTGCGCTCGTCGTAAACGTTCACGGCGATTTTCCTGGCCGCGAGGAACGAGGCCATCGGCTCGTACACATTCTGGTCCGAGCCGGTGACTTCAAAGCCTTTGTCCAGCATGGCGGCCGCGGCGCTGGCCATGGCCGTGCCCCCGATGCCGGTGAAATGGACGGATTTGATGGCGGATGAGAACATGCCCTCATGGTGGCAGGAATTCCCGCGCAAATGAAGTTTGAATTGAACGCCTGGCAGCACAAATAAATCCAAGTCCACGATCACCAGCGCCGTTTGCGGAAATATTTGGAGCAGTTAAACCCGGATGAATCTCAGACCCATCGGAGCTGCGTCACAACTTGATTCCCGCGAACCGTACAACGCTGGAGAGATTCCACCAACCTTCGCCGGCCCAGCGCGTGCAATGGGGAAATCCTCTCCCCGGGGGAGGAGGACCTAGGTGAGGGTGAGCGTTAAACCTGTAAAAATAATCCCGAAGGATTCCGAACCGATATTGTAATCCATGGCCGCCACCAGGGTGCTCCCATCTTCGATCCGTTAGCCGGCCACGCCAGGATCATCCCCGTGGCCTCCGGTGCCGCATGCCGTCAGCCCCAACAGCACCTGGTCCATGCAGGTTTTCATTTCCGTAATCCTTAAACCAACTTTCCGGTGCGGCAACTGGGCGGCTCGCCGCACACTCCGCTCCATCTTCCGGCTGCCCGGCACAAATTAACCCTCTCGACAATGCCAAACCCGGCACCGCGATGCGCGAGTAGGCATCATGCTAATCAAACGAATATCCTCCAAAGAATAACTCGCTCGGTTTGCCAGACTCGAAAATGATGATATAAACGCAATGACCTCGCTTGACAGACTTCAGAAAATTCAACTTCTGGGAAACCAATTCTTTTGTGGGCTGTTTGGTGCCAAAATAACGCTCAAGATCCTCTTCGGAAACGGGAGAAGCTACGCCAATGTCTGGCCAGTCGGAAACAGTCTCGATGTCCAAAATGGAACGCGTGCCATCTTCGGCTGCGTCTTCCGTCGCCTCATAAATAGACTCATGCGTTGCGCCAGGCGCAGGTGAATCGGGACGAATCGGAAAACGCGGGAAAGGCTGCGCCGGATTGTAGCGCCCCGCCTCAAACTCACGCTGCCGCAAGTCTTGCAGTGCAGCATCGATGTCGGGCTGGTATGCGACAAAATAGTAGTAAGGATGTGCCCCCATAATGTGTGTATATTTTGTGCTGTGGATGATGCCTAACGTCCCCCGAGCCGAGCCGAGCCGGAACTGCGGCTTCCGCCAACCTGGTTCATCTCGATGAACTCAGGCGTACAACTGGGGACGGCTCCGGCGAGTTTAGGCCATGTCATATCAAACCCTCCTTTGTTAGGCATCAGCTTGCCCTTTCGCTCTGCCATCGGCGATAAATCGCCCATATCCACAAAAACCACATCGGCACCGCAATGGCAGAGCGAACTGTCTGACTAGGTGCTGGTGGCACGTGCAAAAACGGCATTGTGAGAAATATCGCCAGAAGAACACCAATCAGGAGAAACGTCCACCACGACTCCTTGCGTGGAATTGGCTTCGTAAGTTCGGAGCGGCCCATCAACAACAACCATGGCACAATCCATAAAGCTCCAACGCCGGGGATGGCGAATAGTACGCCAAGACATGCGAGCGTGGCAAATAATGCTGCCAAGACAAATCGAATGATGGTTGATGCCTTCATGGCGCGACCAGATGCCTAACGACGCCGATTCGTGGCGTTGACCGCGTAGCGGAACCGGAAGCGCCACCGGCGGGCGGCTCCAGAAATTGGTTGGGCCACTTGTCAATTCTCATATTTTTTACCAAAAGCGGCAATATCAATAGGCACTGTTTTGGTCAGCGGCCATCGCTTCCGGAACGCAGGCTGGTCAACAGGATCTGAACACCACTCAACAAACTTGCCAGATTCATCGTAAATATATGATGGCGGTGCGGATGGCGTCACCAAAGCATGAAAACCATGCGGTACGCCAATAAACTCAAAATACGTGGCTCCATCTCGCGTAAACTCAACAATGCGAAGAGGCTCGCCGAGGCGGCGAAAATGGTCGGCTACCGTCAACACGCCTCTCGGCGTAATGCTCTTGACGTAATAAACCTCCGCGCCAATCCTGCAAGCCACAAGCGCACCAATAACCACTGAACCTACCACAATGATGCTTCTAATGTGCATAACGTGCGAAGCGGCCTATTTGATATACGCCGGGCTTTGCACGAGACCGTGCACGGGTGACTTTTGCAGTTCAGTTGCTACCATGGATTTATCAAAGCGCACGTTCGAATTTCTGTCAAGCATTGCAAACGAAATAAGAAGCTCAAAATCCACTTCATCCGGGTTCCGTTTGCCCGCCAACATCAAGCCCGCGAAGGGCTTGTGGCCACAGCCAGCTCCGGCAGGGCGAACACGTTGACGCCGTTTATTGCCGCCGCTCCGCCCGCCGGATGGCCAGCGCCCGCCCGCCGGTTGGCCGCTGGCGCTTCCGTGGCTGAATCATGCTGCCCAGCTTCCAAAAGCGCATTCGGCCCGGAAAAGCGGCGATATCGATTGCCCGTCCGGCATTCCTCATAAAGTGGACGGTGGCAGTATTGAATGATGATGGCGGTGGGAATACCTGACCCTTCATCGTTTGCAGCCCCCACTCCTCGTAGAACGTCGATTTTCGCTCCCACCCTCATTTAAGATGTCCCGGTGACATCTTAAATGCGCGGAGATGTCCCCGTGACATGTCACCGTTTCATGGACCGTGTCATAGTCGGTGGCGTGATGGACAACGAACAGTCCGGAGAGCGCGCAAGGCTCGCTTGCGAAACGCGGATCGCGGCACGCGGAATTAAATTCCGAATTCCGCATTCTGAACTCCGAAATGGATTGGCTTCACCCGCCGGCGCCAGAAGGGCTTCTGTTTCTAACAGGGGAAAGTTCACGCCGCCCCGCATGCTTCGGGCGGACAACTTTGCCGGCAAAATTTCACTCACGGTCAACCTTCAAAACTCAACACTCAGCATTCAATGAAAAACAAATACCCCGAAATCGAAATTCGCAAAAGCAATAAGGCGAGAATTATTTCCCGCTTTGCGCTGTTGGCCCTCTTAGCCTTTGGCCTTCAGCCTTCAGCCTTTGCCCAAAGCACCAATGCACTCCCCGCCACCAACGCGCCCACGATCTCCTCTGGCCTGACGGAAATTTGGGATGCGATTGAATCCAGCGGGCTGACGACGGCCACGAATTATGCCGTGGAGCCGTACCTGACTTATGCGCCCGAGGCGCCCGGCGGCAACCGGATCGGCGGCGGAGCCTTTATCGCGTATAACCTGGGCAAGTATCTCGGAACGGGATTGAGTTTTGACTATCTGGGGCAGTTCAGCCTGGTGAGCGCCAATGTGCAGTTGAAGGTGCCCACGCGTCCGTTGTCATTCATCGGCTCGGCCTGGGCCACGAACCTGGTCGTCGCCCCGTTTGCGCTGGCCGGTGTGGGCACCGGTTTGAGTGGGTCCACCGGCGGCGCCATCGCGGTCACCGACGCGGGGGCTTATGTGCAGTTTGGGCATCTGTGGGGCGGACGGTTCAACGTCGGCGGCGCGTACGGGCGCTGGGACAACGCCGGCATTTACAGCGGCCCGCGCGCACACATCTTCGTCGGCTGGTCGAAGGGCTTTTAACGCACAGGCGCAAAGAAGCAAAGACGCAAGGAAACACCAATTGAACGAAACTCCCCGTTCCGCACTCCGGAATCCGCATTATGAAGATCTTGATCTGGCCCGGCCACCACGACTGCCTTGATCTGGCGATCAAGCTGTTCACCCACGGCCGTGGCAGTCACGCGGCGTTCTTGCGGGCGGATGGCATCACGATCCATGAGGCGTTTTATCCGCGGGTGCGCGATCGCGTCGCGGCGCCGGCGGACCGGCGCCTGGCGGAAGTGTACGGCCTGGAAGGCGTGTCGCGCGAAGAGCACCTGGCCTTCGAGTATCTGTTCGACGCGAACTTGCGCCGGCACATCGAATATTCGGTCGGGGACCTGTTCCGGTTCGCCTGCAACCGGCCGAGCCGGGACGAGCACCATACGTTTTGCAGCCGTTACGTCCTGCATTGCCTGCACGCCATTTTGCCGGATTCCGAGATGCCCCTGGTGCGCCTCCCGGACCGCGACTGGGCCAGTCCCCGCGATCTGCGCATCAGCCCCCGGCTGCACCTGCACCCTCATTTTTGGAAATGAAAAAGAAAACAACCGCGGATTACACGGATTACGCGGATCCAAAAACCGGGTTCCCATCCGTGAAATCCGCGCCATCCGCGGTTAATAAATCATGAACCACCAAAACCCCCAACTTCAATCCGCCATCCGCTCGGTGCTCAAGATCATTGGCGCCATCGCGGCCGCCCACGGCGCCGCCAGCGCGGCGAGCATCCTCAATACCGAAGACGTCTGCGGCCTGGTTTCGCTGGTGATCGGCCTGTTCCTCAGCTTCCAATGGCACGCGCCAAAGCCGGGTGGAACAGGCGTCCCGCCTGTCGCGGCCGGCGTCCCGCCTCAATGCGTAAATCCTAAATCCTAAGGCCTATGCTGTTGTCCGACGCCACCACACCTTCGATCAGCACTGTCTGGCTCGTCATCATCGCCCTGTTCAGCGTGGGCTCCAATGTGGCGACCATCATCCTGGCCATTGCCGCTTTCCGCAAACAGCGTACCGAAGTCACTTTCTCGCCCAATTACCTGACCAAGCACGAGTTCGCCACCCATGCGGCGGCGGACCAAAAGGACAGCAGCGACCAATGGGGCGAGATCAACCAGATCAAAAAAGACATCAGCCAGATTCCCGACCGGCTGTTTGCGCTGCTGGCCAACGCGGGAGTTATTGAAAGGAAAAATCATGGAACGCGAAATTAAGAAATTCATTCTGCAAATCCTGCTCCGCGCCCGGGCCATGCCGATGACCGACGACAGCCTCCGGCGCGCGGTGCGGAGCGGATTCGAACAGGTGGCCATCACCTCCGGCGATCTGGGCCAGTGGATCGATGCATTGGAGACGGCCGGCTTGATCGCCGGCACGAACGATGAAATCTGCGGCCTGCTGTGGGCGCTCACCCCCAAAGGCACGATCAAGGCACAGCAGCTCCGGTAATCAACCGCCGGTCAATACAGTTCAATACGGATAATTACGGATTTTTCAGCAATGCATGAACACCTCCAACCAATCCCACGAGGAAATTCTAGCCGTCCTCGAGGCCTACGGACTCGACTGGACCACCTTCGCTGCCCTGCGGTCGGACAGCTACGAGCAAAAACTGGCGCAGCATTCGCCCAAACAGCTCGACCAGTTTTACTCGGTGTTGTTTTCGCCGGGCTTGACGCAGACGGAACAGGCGCTCGAGTGTCCGCCTTGGCCGCCCGGGACCAAACAGAGTGGCGCGCAGCCAACCACCAGAATCCTCTCGGAAGTGGCGTGCCGCTGGAATACCGGGCGCGTCCTGGACGCGGTCTCGCTGGTTGCCAAGCTGGTGGAGAAATTCCGCGCCACGGCTTCCAGTCTGCCCAATGCACAGATGGACAGTGTCATGGACACCCTCTGCGCGATGCTCTCGCACGAGCTGCTGGCGGCGAAGCTGGAGGGAATGCGTTTGAGCCAGCAGACCAAGGCGCTGGCCATGCTGCTGCGGAAAAGGAAACTGGACTCGGATGTCCAGGCCCGCGAGCAGTCTCTCAAGGACGATCAAACCAAGGCGCTGGAATTGTGCCTCGAGGAGGCAAAGGCCTTTCCCGAAGTCCAGGAACTGTTCAAGGCGGCGTTCACCGCGTTGCTAAAGGCCCGGTCGGAATGAATCTCTGGCGCCTCCGTCAAATCGAGCGGGATTGCTCCCAGCCGCGCAGGCGTGGCTGCGCGCCCGACTGCGCCACCTTCAAGCAATTCCTCCTGTCCCATGCCCGCGTGCTGCAGCGCGATGGCAGCGGCGGACCATTTTCCCTGGTCGGCCGTGCCCCGTTGGAACTCATCGTTGACTGGCTCGACAAAATCCTCCGCAACACGCTCGACGGTGACGTGGTGGAAATTGACGGGGTGAAGTTCGGCCCGCGCAAATTGAAAGGCGCCAGTCTGGCGGTCGGCGGCGGCGCGCAGTTCGGCAAAACCATTTTGGAACTCAATTTGATGGCCTACGCCACCGCCATCCGGTTTGTGAGCGTGGGCAATTATCTGCCCGACCGGCCCAAGGTCGAAGAAATTGTCGGCCAGAAATTCCGGCCCAACGTCCTCGACGTTTATCCCTGGATGGCGGCCATGATCCAGCTGGGCAAGGTGGAGAACGCCTCCGGCAAGACGATCGACCGCAAGGAGAGCTTCACGGTCACGGACGGACGGCATAAGGCGTTCGGCAATTTCTGCGGCATGCACAAGCCGCCGACCAGCATCACGATTGATATCGCGCTGCTGGATGAGGTGGATGACATCCCGGACCGCAACATCGGTTACGTGGATGGCCGCATGACCAACTCGCCGATTCACCTGACGTGCTTCATCGGCACGCAGCGCGTGGCCGGCGCCGGCCAGAACGCGCGGCTCGCCGCTTCCAGTTACCACGTCAAGCTTTATACCTGCCCGGCTTGCGGCAAGGAATGGAACCTGGAGGAGAATTTTCCCCGCATCATCCGCGTTTCAAGAGACCACAGGACCACGGGTCCACTGACCATGGAACCAGAGCCAGGTCCGTTGTCCCGTTGCCTTGTAGTCCGTGGTCCTGATCCGCAGCTCACCGCCGAAATGGGGCACGACCGTGACGCCGAATACTATTGCGCCTGCCCGGAATGTGGCGAGGAACTGCATCGGGACGATGGCCGATTCGTGGCGAAACATCCGGAGCGCATTAAAGAGGCAAAATTCGGCCTGCGCGTTTCGCAGTTCACGATCAGCGCCATCAGCCTCCAGGAAATCGTCGGCGCCTGGTTCGCGGCCATGGCGGATCCGAGCGGCGAAGCCACGCAGGCGTTTTACTGCGACCGCGTGGGCATTCCCAACGCCGGCGCCGCGCAGCCGATCACGCAGCGGGTGCTGAACGACTGCCGGGCGCTGGGCGCGGCCGAAAAGCTGGAGGCCGCCCAACCTTACGCGATGACCCTCGCCGGTGGTTCCGGCCGGTTTGCCGGCCTGGACACCGGGCCGCGCTGCTGGTTCTGGTGTGACGAAGTGCGCGGCGACCTGGTCTCCGCCTGCGTTTGGGCGGAACTCATTTCCAGTGGCAACACCACCGCGCGCATCCCGCTCCTGATGGAGACCCTCGGCATCTCCTGCCTGTTCATCGACGCCGGCGGTGAGCCGGACCTCACCAAGCGACTCTGCCTCTCCCTGAACGGCTTGGAAAACTTCACGCCCCCCGCCATCCCCCGCAACGAGATTCTCACAACCCGCTTCTCGAATCCAGGGGTGGGCGTCTCCTGGGATGGCGAGCGCGGGCGATGGTCTGGCCTCCGGGCGGCGGCGGTTTTGTTCGTGGCCGGCGAAGCCAAAGGCATCGAGCAAACCATCGGCTTCACCCAGGAGGGCCGGATGTATCCGCTCATTAAATGCAACCGGGCCGAGAGCATCCAGACAGCGGTCAATGATTTTCTTACGCCCGCGGCTGGCGTGCTGGAGATGACCGGCCCGGAAGGCAGGAAAGTCGTGCGCCGCCTGCCGCGTGCCCGCCTGCCGCGGACTTACATTGGCGCCGGCGTCAGCCAGGCGGTCCTGGATGGCCATTTGCTGAATCTCCGCAAGGAACGCGATCCCAAGACCGGAAGGGAAAACTGGATTGATGGCGTGGAAAACCATCTTGGCCTGGCGAAGACCTATGCGCGCCTGGCCGTCATCGCCGGCAGCCGCCAGGCCGTCAAGGTCGCTTTCTCCAAGGCCAGCGGCATCGCCTCCCGGAATCATATTGGCAACCTGGGTCTGGGCCGCGCGCAAGGCGGCATGTTTTTATGATTGAAACGGCAAAGCCAGAAATCGCCGCCTTGGTGTCGCCGGCGCCGCCAACGTCCGAAGACAGCCGTTTTTCGCCCCGGCTTCGCCACGGGCCTGCTAACCGGGCGCTAACCGGCATTAAACGCCTCCGAACTATGGACGGCCTGGCTCCCGGAAGCCAATTTTCGTGGTTCGAGGGTTTTGCCCCTCAATCGTCATTCGTCATTCGTCATTCGTCATTATGAACCCTTCCGGCATCTCCCTTTTTAACCAAGCCCGCATCGAGTGGGCCATCAGGCTCAAATATTCTCCCCTGCCATCCTTGGACATGGAGATCCTGTCCGGGCAGTTGAACGCCTTCCGGATCGGCGACTTCCGCCAGATCGGTAAAACCTGGGAAGTCATGATGGAGCGCGACGGCGAATTGGCCGTCAATTCCGACAAGCGCAAGTCCGACGCCGCCGGCCTGGAATGGCAGATCGTCAGCGACGGTTCGCTGGACGGCGACCGCCATGCAGCGTCGCTGCAATACTTCTACGAGAATCTCACGGCCACGGAAGCGCTCGATCAGGACGTGACCGGCGGCGCGGACGAGCTGATCTACCAGGTCGCCTCCGCGCTGGACTACAAGTTCAGCATCCACGAGATGCTGTTGCGCGTGGATAACGCCGCCGCGCGCGAGGTCACCGCCGAATTCCGGCACACGCCCCTTTGGTTTTTCGAGGCCCGGCGCGGCTATCTGGGTTACATGCCGCACATCTTCGACCTGTACGGCATCCCCTGCGTCCGGGGCGAATGGCTCACCGCCGTGAACATCGGCTGGATGCGGCCGCTCTCCATGGCCTACGCCATGAAGATGTTCCCGCTCCGCGATTGGCTGCTCTTCTGCACCCGCTACGGCAGCGGCTTTCTGGATGCCACCACGGACGCCGCGGTCAACTCAGACGAATGGACGCAGGCGCAGGAAGCCCTGCAGTCTCTGGCCAATGACGGCGCGGTCCTGCATAACAAAGGCGTCGAGTTCAAATTCCTGGAGCAGGCCGCACGCAATTCGCTCCCGTTCCATCCCGTCGTCGAAATGATCAACGGGCTCTACGCCAAATGCTATCGCGGCGTGGATCTGGCCACCGGTTCGCGCGGAGCTTCGTCTGGCGGTGGCCAAAAGGGGGAAGTCGGCCAAAGCAAAGCCCCTGTGGGAGCGTCAATCCAAAAAGAAGAGTCCGGCATATTTCTGAACAAAGACGCGAAGTGGCTTACGGGCGTTTTGAACGAGCGCCTGGATCGGCCCGTCATTCGCTATCTCTTCAACCAGGAGCCGCGCGCCTGGTTTGTCCTGATGCCGCCACTCGATGACACCAGCACACACGACCTGGCCGCGCTGCAAGGCCTGGTGCCCATGGGCTTCAAAGTGGGCCTGGCGGAAGTGTACAAGCGTTTCCGCTGGTCCGCCCCGCAAGCCGGCGAGCCCTGCCTCTCGGCGCCGGCCCCCGTTGCCCCGCCGCAAGCAGAGGATGGAGGATCGAAGCTGGAAGATGGCCAAGCCAACGGAGCGCCGGTCTCCGACCCGGCTCGACGCCAAACCCCGCCTGGCCAAAAAGCGAATCCCAACCCGCCGGGTCAGGAGACCGGCGCTCCGCCCGCTCCAAAGAAGCCTGCCGCCGTGGACGCCACCGGCGAGGAAACCGACCCGCTGCTCCAAGGCGAGAAAAAACAAACGCCCACCGCCCCGGCCCGCGTGGACGAAGACGCGCCGATCGGACCCGGCGCGGATCCCGCCCGCAATCCCGGCCTGGCGAATCCGTTCACGCAGTCTTACATGCAGGCAGAATCTCGCCAAATGCCCACGGGCACGCCCGAGGTCAACGCGGCCGCCGGTTGGAGCCGCGCCGGCGCCACCCGGACCAGCATGCTGCAATCCCCCGCGCTCGGCTACTCCATCCCCAATGCAAAACTCGAAGCGCTGACCAAGCTGGGTCTTGCCAACTCGCGCGCCGCCCAGGCGCTTCGCCGGACCTTGCGGTCGGCCACGGTTGAAAAACCGCCGGCGGCAATCGCGCTGGACAATGACAGCCAGCCCATCGTCCAGCTCCGCACCGCCCACGTGGACGACCTCGCCCCCGTTCGCCACGCCCTGGCCGCCATCGAGAACATTTCGGACGACGCGCTCTTCGTCAAGAAACTGCGCGAGCTGGTGGAGGACCACGGCCCGCTGGTGAAGCTGCTCGGCGATATCAACGCCTATCCCAAGTCCGCCAAAGTGCTGAACGACTTCACCACCGGCAAGCTGGCCGCCGCGCTGAAAAATCCACCGAAAGGAATCAAATCATGAAACTGTTCTCCTTCCGCCCACCGCCCGCCGCCCGCCGCCTACCGCTGGCCCTCGCGAACGTCGCGGATCCCGTCCTCCACTTCGAGACCCTGCAGAACGACGCCACCGCGATGGACGATGACGGCTGGGCACTGATCGCCCCCTTCGGCCGGCATCCCAAGACCCGCACCTACGCGGAGAACGGCCAGGCCAAGTCGCAGAAGTTCATCCAGGTGCTCGATAATGAATCCGCCGACGAAATGGTCGGCAGCGAAAACACGCTCTTCCGCAAACTCAAACGGGCGCTCGTCGGGATCCCGGTGTTCAAGGGCCACGGCGATTTGAAGGAGCATGACCCCAAAGCCCTGGCCAATGATGAGAAGATCAAGCTGGGCGTCGTGGACAAGATCCGCAAGTCGGGCCGGGGCATCGAGGCCCACTTCAATCTGGACAATGACGGCGCCGAGGCCGTGCAGGCCGGCTGGAAGCTGCCCAGCGCGCTCTGGCTCGTGCAACCCATCGGCAACGAGGGCGACTCGATCCTCGCCCGCCCGTTCAAGCTGCTGAGCGTGGCCCTCACCCAATTTCCAAACATTTCCGGCGTGGAATCCCTCGCCAACCAGGCTACTGCGAAAACGGACCCCAATGAAAAACCAACCAACCAACCACCCACCCACATGGCACTAAAAGACAACCTCATCGGCCTGCTCCTCGGCCGCGGCACCAAACTGCCGGATAACGCCACCGACGAACAAGTGTTCGCCGCCCTGGCCAACGACGAATATGACAGCGGCTGCTCGCACAACCCCGCCGCCATCGCCAAGAAAGCCTTCCAGGCCAGCGCCAAGGCCGACGACGCGCAAACCCACATCACCGCCAGCGCCGGCCACCTGGCCGCCGCCGATGCCTATGGCGAGGGCGACCAGGAAGCCAACGGCGATTTCTCGGCCATCCACGCCCAGATTGCCAAGTTCCACACCCTCCAGGCCGCCAAGCTGAAGAAATAAACAATTTCGGCGCGACGCCCGGCGCAGAGCCGGGCGGTGAAACCGCGCCGCGACCCAAACAAAAGACCAAATAACAAAACATGAAACCGTTAATCATCGGCTGGCTCGCGGCGCGCGGCATCACGCTCGCCAACGACGCCACCGACCAAACCGTAGTCACCACGCTGCAAGGCGCGTTCGACAAGGCCGCCTCCACGGCCACCGCCCTGGGCAACGAGAAAACCACCCTCGCCGGCACCGTCACCGCGCTCACCAACGAGCGCGATACGGAAAAGAAGCGCGCCGACGCAGCGGTCGCCGCCCTGGCCAACGAGCAGTCCGCCCGCAAAACCGAGCGCAAGAGCGCGGCCACGTTCGCCGTGGATCTGGCCATCCAGCGCGGCAAGCTCACCGTGGCCGATCGCGAAGCCAGGATCACCGCCCTGGAAAACTCCACGACCTTTGAGGCGGACGTCAAAGTGCTCGCCGAAGGCAAGCCCGTCATCAAGACCGAAGCCGTCAGCGGCAAGCAGCTCGCCGCCCTGGACAACGAGGCCACCAAGACCGCCGCCGAATACCAGGAAGCGTTCAAGACCGAGCTGGTCGCCGCCGGCCAGAATCCCGTGGCCGCCCACAATAACATCATGCGCCTGCCCAAGTACTCGGGGCTCGCGGCCAAACTGGTCCCCCAGAAGTTCTAGCCGCGGATCACGCGGATCAAAAACAATCCAGCCCCCAATATATATATGGCAGACAAAGAAACAGCCGCCCAGACCATCGCCCGCTTGACGGACGAGCTGGCCGCGGCCAACAAGACCATCGAATCATTCAAGACGCAGGCCGCCCAGGCCAGCGCCGACGAAATCATCATCCGCGAAAAAATGAGCCACGGGCTCACGCGCGACCAGGCCCTCGCCGTCATCAAGCGCCAGCGCCAGCACGATGACCTCCTCAAAGCGACGGAGGCGCCCGCCAAGTAGTCCACCCATCCCGCAATCCCACAAACCAACAATCCAAAACTCCGTTAATCCAAATAAAATGAAACAGTTAAGAATCCAATTGGCCCTGCTGCTCGGCACGCTCATGGCCTTCATCGACCGCCTGTTCCGTAGTCCCGTAGTCCGTGGTCCTGTGGTCGCCCTGGGCAACACCCTGGGCATGATCAACGACAACGGCATCGAGTCGCTCTTCGTGGATCCCGCCTCGGGCAACCTGCCCTTCCCCGGCCGCTACCTGCTCATCAAGCGCGGCGCCAGCGGCTACCAATACGGCGATGTCTGCAACGGCGGTCCCGGCGGTCCTCTGCCGCTCGGCCCCAGCTCAGACTCGCCCTACCAGGTCGGCGATCTCCTGAACGTGCGCCGGCTCGGCTGCCGCAAGGGCTTGGAGATCGGCATCGGCGCCGCGACCTTCGCGGTCACCATCGACCACTTGCTCGTCTCCGCCGCCAGCGGCTGCGTGCAGGATGCCACCACGGTATCGACCAGTGGCACTTATTGGGTGGTCGGACGCGCCGCGGCCACCATCACCTCCACCGGCTCGCTGATGGAAGTGCCCTACGTGCCCTGCGTGCCTTACCAGCTCGTCAACACCAGCGGCACCTGGACCAACGTCACCAACCCGGCCTAAACCGCAACCCCATTCACTGATTCTAAATTCACCAATTCTCTAATTAATTATGAAACAGATCGCCCTCTCCAATGCCCGCCAAGCCGCCCTCCAGCGCGCCGGCGTGGTATTGTCCAACGACGTCGGCAGCCTGCCCGTGGGCACCGTCTGCCTGTCCAACGATTCACTGCTCCGCACCGTCGAGCAGATCGAGGAGCTCAACCTCTTCGCCGCCAGCTACGATTCCATGACCGGCAACGGCCTGGCCCGGCTGCGCGATTTCCTGGCGCCCCCGCGGCCCAGCAACTCCCGCATCGTCCGGCTCACCTCGTACAACGAAAACGAGCCCTGGGAAGTCGTGGATTACAACAAGGCCAAGCGCGGCATCCTGGCCGACTTCGCCGAAGTGCGGCAGCGCACCGTCACCAAGAGCGACTTCCAGATCAACAATCGCGGCTTGTCCGTGATTCTTGACCGGGATGAACTCAAGGACAAACCCGAGTGGCAGCAGGTCCACACCAAGTGGCTCATCGACCTGCTCAACCGCGCCACGGTGCAGGAAGCCATCGCCGTCTATACGGCCGCCGCCACCACCGGCTCCAAGACCTGGTCCACCGGCTCGCCCAATCCGGACATCGACATCAAGAACTACATCATCACCAGCGCCAACGTCACGGGCTTCTACCCGCAGAACGTGGCCTATGGCGATGCGGCGTTCCTGAAGCGTGCCACGGCTTACGAAAGCGAGCTGACGGCCGGTTCCATGGCCCGCGCCGGCGTGTACACCGAGGAGCAACTGGCCACCGCGCTGGGGGTCACCTCCGCGCTGATCAATATGGAGCGTTACCAATCCGGTGTGGGAGCCAAGACCGAATTGATCGGCAGCAACGTGCTGCTCTTCACCGGCATCAAGGACGAAAGCCCCATGGACGCGAGCAACGTGGTCCGCCACGTCACCAACGGCGCCGGCGGCGGCGGCGAATACGCCGTCTATATCACCGACCTGGGCGTGAAGAAAATCATGCTCACCGTCGAGAACTACGAGTACCTGCACACGCAGCACACCACCGGCATCTACCTGATCGCCATCACCTGATCGCTAACCGAAATCCAACGCCGGCGACGGCGCAAACCGTCGCCGGCTTTTCCGAAAGAACAAAATGAACGGCTGGCTCCCATTGACAACGCAGGACGTCCTGAATCAATTCAACGATTCCGAACTCCAGGCCTACGACACCGCCAAGGGCGACGCCACCAGCGCCTCGCTGCCGGACATCATCGGCAAGGTGATGGACCAAATCACCGACGCCTACTCCACGGCCGGCCGGCTGTTCGACACCGTGGCGCAAGCCCTTCCCGCGACCGGCACCATTCCGGCCGGTGATAAGAACCGCGCCATTGCCATCGCGCGCTGGAAATATCTGCTGGCCATCCCGACCGGCAAGAGCCTGGCCGAGAATCGCGCCGACGACGGCAAAAAGGCCGAGGAATATTTCCTCCTGATCGCCAAGCGCGAAATCAAACCCGCCGCCGGCGTGGCCGTCGCCCGGCCTGGCCGCCGTGTTCACACCGGTAGTTTCGATACGCTCGGACACACGTGACCCAACGCTAAAACGCTAAAAAACTGAATTAGTAAAATGAAGACCTCGCGCGCGCCATCCGGTTTCAGCATTTCAGCTTTTCAAGACGTCAGCTTTTTTTGATTTCGACGCGCCCTACCATTCCCGCGCAACCGTAAATCATTTATGAACTACCAGGACCTTTGGCCACTCATCCAGCAAGACATACTCGGATGTCTCCAGGCCGATGCCTTCCTCGGCGCGCGTCAAGGCGTACCCATCGAGCCCGGCGACATCGGCGACATCCTGGCCGCCAAGATCAACAAAGCTGTGAGCACGGGAATCGACGGCAAGATCGGCGCCGCCTTCCTGGTACTGCCCATCGAGGAAGCCCAGGACGAAAACGCGAACCTGCCCGGCGGCCCGCTCAGGCTGACTATCCGGATCCAGTTCGTTGAGAACGTCACCTTGAACCGCGGCCCGCGAGGTACGGGAACGCCGATCCGGGTCTATGCTGCCTGGGCCGTGAAAGTGCTGAAGCTCTACACCCCCGTCGGTCTCACCCAAAGCCTGGTCCCAGCCGAGCCCGTCCTGCACGAATTCACACGGGACGATGACGCCAACCTCCGCGTCGGCCAGTTGAAGTTCCACGCCGCCGAAGCCGACTTCCGCCCCTTCCAGCGCGTCAGCCGGCCGGGCATCATCGTCACCGGAGCGCCGGTGTCCTCACCCGGCTCGTACCAGCTTACTGGCCCTGCCACCGTGGCCGTGACCGCACCCGACGCCGATCCGGGCCAGATCTACTACACCACGGACAACAGCCACCCCTACCAAGGCCAGCCCACCGCGCAGGTGTACAACGGCCCGGTGACCATCACCGCGCCCTGCCTCTTCCGCGTCCGCGCCTTCGCCCACAACAAAGCCGGCAGCGATACGGCAGCCGCAAACTTTTACCAATAATTGAATAATAGAATTAAAGAATGCCACGAATTTCCAAACCAAACCACGCCCACGCAACCATTCACTGATTCTCTAACTCTCAAATTCTCTAATTGTTTATTATGCAAAGATCATCCTTAAACCGCATCCCCGGCCGCCTCGCCTTCAACAGCATCTCGCTGTATTCGAAAGGCGGCACCACCATCGACACCGACCTCGTCTATAGCCAGGAGGAAGTCGCCGCCGCCGGCCTCGGCAAGATCGATAATCGCGACAAGGAAGCCTACGACGAAATCACCCTCACGCCCGACGGCCGCATGACCACCGCCATCGCCGCCGTGCTCTGGCCGTATAGCAATCCCACCCTCGGCGCCGGCATCTTCCCCGCCACGGACGTCCCCGCCGCCGTGCACGGCAACGACAGCTCGCTGGACACGCATCCGGCCGCCGCCCTCGTCCAAATGCCGCAGATGATCTTTCACCCGGTCAAGACGCTGGTCGGCCAGATGAAACTGCTCTGCCTGCGCAGCACCAGCAGCGGCGCGGTGAATCCCTGGTCCACCGCCGGATCCCTCCGCACCTTTGCCTCGACGGGCGGCACCTTCACCGACACCACGTTTTCGAGCGCCTCGCCCATCACCCAGGACTACCAGCTCACCTGGGGCAGCGTGACTGGTTGGTCGGGTCTGGACTTCTACGACGGCCTGGTCTTCGAACCGAAGGTCGAGTTCGTGGATGACAATGTTGCGTCCGTGGGCCTGTTCAACAAGCGCATCAAGTCCGTGGGCGGCATGCTGCGCGGGATCCCGGTGGGGCTCACCCGCACCATGATCGACACGCAGCTCCAGATCCAGGGCACCGGCGCCGTGCGGGGCGCCAGCGGCGCGGCCAAGGCGTATTCGGTCACCGTCACCGGCGCGGACACCAAAGTGTATCTCGCGTTCACCCTGGGCCAGCTCATCAAGAGCAAGCTGCAGAACGGCGTGGAGCAACTCCGCGAAGGCGAAGTCGCCTGGGAATGCCTGCCCACCATCACCAGCGGCGTCCGCGGCGCCTACTGGACCAACGCCATCGCATGACCACTGACCACTGACCACCGACCACTGACCCCTGACCCTCATTCCTATGACAAACACAACTCTGAAAGACCTGGTGCTCAGCGCCCAGGCCGCCGCCAACGAAGCCGCCGCCGCGCCCGACCAGCTCGGGCTGGAATCCGTCAAGCTTGCCAAATTCAGCGAATCCGGTCTTGACCGGCTCGACTATCCCACCTGGTGCAACTCCTTCGACAGCCAGGTGCAGATGATCCAAGTCTTCGGCAAGCAAGACAGCCCGGCCACCACCGCCGCCAAGAAAGCCGCCGCAAAATGAGACCACTGACTACTGACCACGAGACCAGGGGACCAGGGGAAAAAGGTCCGTTGTCCGGTTGTCCGGTAGTCCGGTAGTCCCGCTTTATGCTTACTCTGACGTATGCGCCCGACGGCACCAGCTCCTGGTCTGCCGGGATCGTCCTTTGCAATACCACGCGTTCCCTGAGTGAGCTGGACGTGCGGTTCAACCACAAGCGCATCATCCAGTCCGAGGCCGGCTTCGGCGCCGCGGCCATGAGCCTGTTCGACCAGGCCAACTGGCAAAACACCCTGTCGCTGAAAATCCGGCGCAGCCAGGACTTCAGCGCCAACGCCTTTCCCGATCCGGAAGGCGCGCTCGCCTTTGCCCTGCAGCAGCCGGCCAGTTTCCCCACCACCGGCTGCCTGCGGATCCAACTCCAGGGCGTCACCACCAACGTGACGCTCTACCTCCTCAACTGCGGCCTGGAAAGCATCCAGAGCAACTACAACGACCTCGGCATCGCCCCCGCCTTCGAATACACCTTCAACGGCGGTTTAATCAGCACCACCAGCCCGTTTTAACCACCGACAACCACAGATGAACACATATCCAATTCAGCCGCCAAAAGGCTCAAAAAGCGCAAAAGGAAACCGGCCCATTTTATTTTTGTGCCTCGGGTGCCTTTTTGCGGCCCACCCCGTCTTTTCCCAGACGTCGGTCAGCTTCCCGTTAAACAGCCTGTTCGGCGGCGCCGCCTACAACAAGCCCCTGACCATCACCGCGGCGAACACCCTGATCAGCGATGGTGTGAACCTGTGGGCCGGCACCTACACCATCGTCCCCGCCAGCGCCACCAATCCCCTGGTCAGCCTGTATCCGAACACCTACCTGCTCACCGTGCCCGGCGTGGTCCAGGCCACCCGTTTTACCGTCCCGGCCTCCACCAACACGCTCGACGTCACCACCCTGATCACCTCCGGCCCGCTCTTCTACTTCGGCACCAACGGGGTCGCAAACCTCTGGCCCGGCAGCGGCATCAACTTCACCACCAACGCCGATGGCAGCATCACCGTGAGCACCGTGGGCGCCACGCCGCTGGTCGGCGCCGGCACAAACATTGTCCTCACCACGAACAACGGCATCATCTACATCAACGCCGCGGCGGGCGCGGGCGGCTCGCCGGCGATTTCCCCCGGCGCAAACATCGCCTTCCAGACCAACGCCGGCGTGATCACCATCAGCAGCACCGGCGGCGGCGGCTCAACGAACAGCCCCAGCTTCAACCAAACGACCAACATCGCCCAAAGCGTGGCGCAGAGCATCGCCAACACCAATCCTGTTTCCCTGGCTCAATTGCCTCCGGCTGCCGTAACCAACAACAACTCTGCGGGGACTCAGTATTATGGTGGTCTCAACTTCTTTATCGGCCAGGCCGGTTCCAGCACCATGACGGCGCAGTACAACACGGCCGGGGGCATCAACGCGCTGGCTCGCTTGACCAGCGGCCAGAACGATACGGCGTGGGGGCAGGCGGCGCTATCGTGGCTGACGAGCGGGAGCGGAGATGCCGGTTTCGGAGTGGACGCCGGGCAACTGTTGCAGACCGGCAATAACAATACGGCAGTTGGCAACTACGCGATGAACAATCCAGCCAGCGGGGACAACAACACCGCTGTTGGTTTTCAGGCGTTGAGCTATTCCACCGGGTCAAACAACATCGCAATTGGCTACTTCGCGGGCTCCAACCTGAGCGGAACCGGCAGCAGCAACATCGACATCGGCAACCTGGGTGTCTCCACCGACTCCCAGACCATCCGCATCGGCAATAGCCAGGTCCAGACCTATATCGCGGGCCAGCTCAACGCCAACGCTGGCGGCCTGACCGCCATCCCTGCCGGCCAGCTCACTGGCACCGTCCTGGCCGGCAACTTGAGCGGGAACAACGTCACGAACGCCCCCGGCTTCTTTTTCCCGCCCGGCGGCGGTGGCATTTCCGCCGCCCAGGCCCAGCAAATCGCCCTCGCCGCCGCGAATACCAACAACCAGAACACCGCCCCCGCCTTCACGAACACCGGCAGCCTCACCGTCGGGGGTCCCATCACCGGCAACGCCGGCCCCCTGACGAATCTGAATCTCGGCAATTCGATTTTCACGAATTACACAACCTTCGTGGTCATGGGCGATTCCCTCAGTTTTTCGAACAGCGCATCGCAATGGCAGAACATGGTCGGCAGCAAGTTCCCCGGCGGCATGACCAATTTTGCGGTCAGCGGGACCACGTTGGAATACGCGACGAATATTTATTTGACGGTCGTCCGACCGCTCGTCCAAGGTCTGGTGACCAACGGCAACGTCGTGATCTCGCTTTGGGATGGCATCAACAATTTTGGAGTTTCAAACCAGCCGGCACCACAAGTCGAGCTCGAGTATTCGAACCTGTGCCGCTATGCCCAGGCGGACGGCTGCTACGTCTATGCGTCCCACCTCACGCAAGCCAGTTATCTCGGCACCAACAGTGCCGGACCGATCGCCTTCAATGCGTGGCTGGACGCCAACCCCCAGCTTTACAATTGGGAGGGCAAGCCAGACCTGTGGATCACGACCAACTATAACAACAAGACGTATTTCGTGGACACGCTCCACTTTACGCGGATCGGCGGATACATCCTCGCCAATGACATTTGCAACCTGCTCCAGTTGCCGCCCTACGCCAACGGAGTCAACTCCGTTCGCGGTGGGATGGCCGGCCTGAACCTCGACACCGGGGACATGGGCAATCAATTTTCCACTCCCTGGTCCAACTCAGTGAACATCACCGCCGGCGGGAACATGTTCGCCCAATTCGCGGGCTCCAATTCCTCCCTGACCGTCCTCGGCCCGGTGAATGCCCTGGGCGGACTCACGGCCAGCAACCTGTGGGTCACAACGACCAATGGAGCCTATCGTCAATTTCGCGGCGCGCAGGCGGTATCGCTCCAAACCATCAACCTCGGCGCGGTCGTGGACGTCATCGGCAGCTACATCGCCAGCGGTTCCTGGTACACCAATAACAATTATTACTGGCCCGATTTTACAAACTCGGCCGGGATTCAATTCAGAAACTCCGGCAACATTGTGTTCTTTGCCAACACCAACCTGACCCTGGGGACACCCTTCATTCCGACCACCGTCGCCACGCTGAACCCCGGCGGAACTTTGAACCTGGGCGGGGCCATCGTCGCCACTAATCAAGGAACCATCGTCTCGTCCACCATCAGCTCCGGGTCCGCGATCAGCATGAACACGGCCGTGGCAACCAATATCACCTCGATCACGCTGAACGCAGGCACCTGGATCATCACCGGCAGCGTGCAATTCAACCCCGCGGGAGCCACTTCGACACTGCGGTCCGGCGGCATCAACACCTCTGTCGCCTTGCCGGCGAATAACAACCGCTACCAGTTAAACTCCACCGACGGCACCACCCTGGAATCGTTTGCCGTCCCAACCCAGATCGTGCAAATCATCGGGAGCCCGCAGACTTATTATTTGATTGGCTATGCCTCCTTCACCGGCGGCCCCATCACCTGCTACGGTTCAATCTCAGCCGTGGAGATACAATGACCCTCGCCGACCACAGCGCCAGCCTCGACTTCCGCAACACGCTCGAATCGGATCGGTTGCGCTATGACACCCACATCCTCCGCCGCCTCCTCACCGAGGGCGCCTGGCCCGTCCGGACGATCCCCGCGGTCGATGGTAGGGCGGGTCGCTCCGCGCCCGTCCACCCTCCGCAGTGCTACGGAGGACCGGCCGCCCCTGAAGAAGACGACCACGGGACCACGGGACCGGGACGGGGTCCGTTGTCCCGTTGTCTCGTAGTCCGTGGTCCGCTTTGATTTATGTCCGACCGCGATAAAACCCTGAAGCTGCTCAACGAGATGGGCGTCATCGGCCAACCCCGGGGCGCCGGCGCCGCCAGCAAGAAAGAAGGCGAGCAGGTGAGCCCTCGTGGCCCCAAGCACCTGAAGATGCGCCGGCTCATGGACGAGCTGAATCGTATCTCCCCCGGTCTCGGCGAATCCCTCCGCCAGATCTCTGATGCTGATCTGGCGGCCGGGGAGAGTGCGGAAGGCGGCGCGGCAGGGCTGAAGGGCTTCGCGGTGGCCATGGATTCAGCACTCCTCACCCTTGGCCCGCTTCTGAGCGCCTTGCTCTCCGCGCCGGCCGTCATGGACCATTGGGACATCTATAAAGAAAAAGTGAAAGAGGCTGCGGCAGCCAATGCCGAAGCGATGAAGCAAATTGAGGATTCCACGCGCGGCGCAGTCAAGGCGGTCAATGAGCTGAACGAGGCCATGCACGCCAAAGAGCACCATCAGGCCAGGCCGGATGAGCTGGCGCTCAAACCGCAAGACCAGCAATCGGAGAACGCTTACACCCGGCAGCGCGAACTGAATAAGGCAGACGAGAATAAGGCGTTGCCAGGCGCCGGCTTCAAGGAGGGAAAAAAGGCAATCAAACAACCGTTCGAGCTGCTGGACCAGCAGCTCCCGGACCGGCGCGACAAACCGAAAGCCGCTCTGGAGGATGCCATGGCTGAGAGCATGCAATACCATGCAGACGACGCGCACATCGAGGACGGCCAAGCCTTCACGCAAGCCCAGGCCGCGCAGATCGCCGCGCTCAAGCAACTGCTGGATCTGGCCCACCAAAACTCCACCGCCATGCTGAGCCTGATTGTGGACGGCGTGAAAAAACACGAGACCCTTAAGCAGATCATCGCCGACGTGCAGGCCCAGATGGGCAACGGCGGCATGAACTTCACGCAATGACCCCGCCCCGCCCATTCCCCGGAGCGCGGGCCTCTGGCCCGCTGGACCTCCGCAACGAGCAACGCCCCGCCTGCCTCAACGCTCACAAATCTTAATCCCATGGGCTGGCAAATAAAATTCTACGACAGCACCAACACGCTGCAGACCATGACCTTCGCCGCCCTGGCCGCCATGGAAGGCGGCAAAGTGCTCAGCGACGCCTGGTCCCTCAAGTTCCAATCCCACAAAGCCAGCACCGTCACCCTCCGCCTGCCCGGCGTCCCGCCCCACGTCGCCCCCGAAATCCCCTTTGAATCTCGGATCACCATCATCGACCCGACCAGCACGGTCCAATTCACCGGCTACCGCACCGACCGCACGGGCAACGCCGATCCCCGCCGCACCAGCTCCCAATACACTTTCGAAGACGAATGGTATTTTCTCGATCATTGCCCCTATCAGCAGCTCTGGTTCCGCGCCAGCGGCGGCAACGTCCCCTTCCCGAGCGTGGTCTTGTTCCAGCCCAACCCCGGCGAAATCTACAGCCCGTCCGCCGTCAACGGCATCATCACCACCGGCCAGCAAATCACGGACATCCTCAACTGGGCCATCTCCCGCGGCGCCAACCTGCAAGTCGGCGAGATCGACCCCGCGCTCTACCAAGCCTGGTATCCGGTTCAGAACGTGAAATGCGGCGACGCCATCCGCCATTGCCTGCGCCTCCATCCGGACTGCTTCACCGAGATCGACTACACCACCACGCCCCCGAAGTTCAACGTGCGCCAGCGCAGCAACCTCACTGCCGTGACGCTGCCGTATGCCTATGCCGACAGCTCCGGCCGCAAGCACATCGCCAGCGATATCCAGCCGCGCCCTGAACTCCAGCCCAAGCGCGTGGCCCTGTTCTACCGCGTGATCAGCAGCGGCTACCTGATCAACACCCCCGTCGATATCTGGCCCCAGTCCAATCTCTCGGTCTTGGGCCCCGTCATCACCGGCCAGGATGTCGGCGGATCCGCGGCGCCTTACACGGCCGGCGGCACGCCCCTCGTGGGCACCGCCATGACCAACATCGGCACCAGCACCGTGGTCACCATCCCCGTCGGCGCCCCCGGCGGCCTGCGCGCCCTCGACTACGCCATCGACCTCGCCGGCCCCAAGATCACCGCCACCAGCGCCGCCATCACCAGCGCCGCCTTCAATCCCGCCAGCCTGTCCTGGTGGCAGCAAAAGCTCCCATCCCTCACCGTTGGCATCCCCGCCAGCGGCCCCGGCTCGCTCGCCCTCCTGAGCACTGCCATCAACACCGGCGCCGCCACCGCCATCAGCGTCGTGGATGGCACCGGCGCCTATGTGAACCTCGCCCTCTACGATTGGGAGCTGCTCCCCGAAAGCGCCCCCATGGCCTGGATGACCGGCACCAACGGCGCCCTGGCCGTCACCGAAGCCATCGTCACCGCTCATTTCAACTACACGAAGTCCAAGACCATCGGCACCGGCAGCCTGGCCATAAGCACGCCCAACGACCACGTCCACCACGTCCGCATCAAGCTGGTGAACAGCGCCAGCCTGGCCGAAACCTTTTCGCAGCTCGTCAACACCGGCGAAGCCATCCCCTCGAACCTCGCCCAGACCGTTTACAACAGCCTCTCCACGCTCCAGTACAGCTTCAGCCACACCATCGTCGAGAAGCCCTTTAACGGCTGGGTAAAGCCCGGTAAACACGCCGTGAACCTGGGCGGCACCGAAGCCGCCGCCGCCTGGGCCACCATGCAGGCCACCGTCCAATCCACCGAGTACAAGATGCATCTCGATGGCGGCGGCAACACCTACGACAACTTCACCGTCAAATGCGGCCCCGTGGAGCACCTCGAACCCGGCCAACTCGTGCAACTCTTCAACGTCTTCGCCAACCGCGATCTGACCAAAGTGGACACCAACGAGCGCCTCAGCGGCATCGCCGCGCAGGGCACCACCGTCTCCATGCCCAGCGACACCGCCCAGGAGAACAGCGTCCCCGCCGAACCTGACCGCGGCCTGCAGGTCTTCAATGCGCCCGACAGCACCAACACCGGCGTCACGAATGCCTTCGCCCAAAACCCGGCCGGCGGCCAGGCCACCTTGAGCCAGCTCGATGGCAATGCCAACGTACTCACCACCGGCAAGCTGCCGCCCCTCTACGCCGGCAACGGCGCCCCGGCCGCCGGACTCGTATGAGCAATCCCTACTACCGCATCAACGACCTTTACTTCGACAAAGTGGGCGGCGGCCTCTACATCTGCACCGTGGCCGGCTATTCCCTGGCCGCCGTCACCGCCAATCCGGGCCTGACCCCCACGTCCTCCTGGCAGCAGATCAGCGGCGGCAGCGGCAGCAACGTCAGCCCCTACATCTTCGTCAGCGACGGCGGCGACTACATCGTCGGCACCGCCGGCATCGCGACCACCACCCTGACCACCGACTTCACCAGCGGCACGCCCATCACCACCCTCACCGTGGCCAGCGTCACGGGCATCGTCGCCGGCATGAGCGTGTCCGGCATTGGCCTCACCGCTGGCGTGACCGTTGTCAGCGTCAACACCAGCACCAAAGTCGTCACCATCACCAGCGTGACGCCCACCAATTCCAGCAGCGGCAACTACACCTTCACGGCCCCGCTCGTCAACATAGCCAAACCGCCCAAAATCCGCTGCAGTATCGCCAGCGAAACCTACATCGACGGCACCAACGTCCACACCTTCACCTACACCCCCGTCGTGGTCGGCAGCACCACCGTCGCCTATACGCGTCTGAACACCTGGGCCGGCACCAGCAGCGAGACCGAGCAGATCACCCCCGCCTACCTCGTCGGCGACCTCGTCTATGCCATCACGATCCCGGCCATCAGCATGATCGCCAACCCCACTTCCGGAGGCTCCGTCACCGTGGCCCTCCTGGACATCCACGACAAAGACTGGGCCACATGAGCTTCGTCCTTACCCGCAGCGCAGGCGGCACCCACGTCCGCAGCCCCGGCGGAGCCAAGAATCCGGCCGCCGTTGGCGCCTCCTGCGCCTGCCTCGCCGCCTACTGGCCGATCAGCGGCATGGGCACCTTCAACGCCTCCGCCGAACCCTCCTTCAACAATGGACTCACGCCCGATCCCGTCACCGGGCTGAACAGCGCCGGCTCCGGCACCCTCGGCGGCTGCATGGATGACATCTGGCCGAACGTGTACCGGAAGCTCACCGAAGTCTTCACCGATCCCACCGGAACCTACACCATAGTCTCCCAATACCAGGACTACGTGGACCAGCTCGTCCACCAAACCATCACCGGCACCCCGAGGTCGATCTCCAGTTGGGACGGATCGACCCTGGTGATCAACCCCACCGTCGTCACCCAGGGCTACGTCCCGGTGGGCTACAGTACGACCGTAGGCAGCTACACCGCCACGCTCTCCAGCCAATGGTTTGCCGGCGCCACCGGCGCTTGGGCGGCGCTGGTGGAAAACGCGGAATTATTGCTGGTTGGCGCCGCCATTCCGGGCGCCTCCTCCGACTGTTTCACCACCGTCTATTATCCCGCGACCACGGGCACCCTGAATCAATCTGGACTGGACGCCACTTGGCAATGTGCCGCCTGTTGCGGGATGCCCGTTAGAATTGCGCCCACCTATTTCCCGCCGTCTGGGCTCGGCCTCAATATGGGCCAGCCGGCCTTTGACGCAATTTACGATTGGGACATGCCCGCCGGCAGCATCCCGAACCAAGGCGGATTGATCGTCCTGGCCTCGAACTGGGCATTGACCGGCATGGCTCCCAGCCCCGGCCCTCCGCCGCAAACGAACCATCAGACGATTTATGGCCAGGAATTTGACCCCCTCGCCTTTGCCCTGGGGGCCGTGACGCAGCCGGCCAACTTTTATGCGGCTGGCGGCATCCGCACCAACCCGGTGACCTATTTCACGACCTACGCCACGTTCACGCCTGCCGACGTCTCCAGCACCATCGGCTCGCCCTTTGGCATCCTTGGCTTCCGGCCGTCGCCCCTTTGACCCGGCCTCGCCCTCCCGCCCGCCTGGAGCGTCTGGGACCTTCAACGCCAGCGGCTGGTCTTGCCGCGGCTGGTGGTGAGGACGCGGAAGGCTTCGCGGGCGATCATGAGTTCCTCCCGGGTGCGGATCACCAAAATGCGCGCCCGCGAATCGGGCGTGGCAATGTCCGCATCGGGATGACAGCGCTCGTTGAGTTGCCGGTCGAGTTGGAGTCCCAGGATTTCCAATCCCGAGCAGACCGCAGCGCGCAGCCCCGGAGATTCTCCGACGCGGTCGGTGAACACCAATGCGTCCACGGCTCCCAAGGTCACGGCGAGGCCGCCGATGGCGTGGCGCACGCGATCGGCGAACATTTCCGTGGCCAGCACGGAACGCTGGTCGCCTTGGGCGGCCGCTTTCTCGATATCGGCGAAGTCAGATGAGACGCCCGAAACGCCCAGCAAACCCGAGGAGGAATTCAAGTCGCTCACGATCTGCTCGAGCGAGAGGCCGTGCTCCCGCTGCAGCGCCAGCAGGATTCCCGGATCGAGGGAACCGGGCCGGGTGCCCATCATCAATCCATCCAGCGGAGTGAATCCCATCGTGGTGGCGACGGCAGCACCGTCCCGCACGGCAGTGGCGGAGCAACCGCCGCCGAGGTGACAGATCACCAGGTTTAGCGGCTTGGGGCGATCGGCCAGCAATTCGGCCGACCGGAGTGCGCAGAAGGCGTAACTGGTGCCATGGAAGCCAAACCGCCGGATGCCCAAGTTCCGATAATAGTCGTAGGGGAGCGGAAAAATGTAGGCCTTGGGTGGCAGGTTCCGGTAAAAGGCGGTGTCGAAGACGGCCACTTGCGGAGTGCCCTGGAAGAGAGACTCAGCCACCTCAATGGCCTTGAGCGCCGGCGGATTGTGGAGGGGCGCCAGTTTGCCCAACCGGGAAATGGCGTCTTTTACGGTGGTGTCAATCAGCGTGCTGTCCTGAAAATCAAGGCCGCCATGAACGACCCGATGGCCGACCACCTCGACGGAGGCGCGATCCGAATGCGGACCGATGGCGGCCTCAATCGCGCGGGCGGCGGCGGCGGTGTCGTCCGGCACCGAAACAATCGAGGATTCCGGCCGGGCTCCGCGCGTGGCGACGGTCCGGCAGGCATGGTCGCGCCGGCCGTCGGCCCACGAGATTTGGCCTTCGCGGATTGGCCGGTCGCAGCCGTTCTCAAAGAGCGCGAATTTGATGCTGCTCGAACCCGCATTAAGGGAGAGAATGTTCATGGCCGATTAAATCAATCGCGATATTCCCGGAAGACGACCGCTGTGGAGGTGGCGGGATCAAACACGGCATAAACGCCGCCGCGCTGGCGTTCCTCCGGTTCCTTGAAGAGGCGCTTGAAACACGGCAGATCGTGGAGTGGCGGAAAGCCTTGAAGCTGCTGGTGCCTTGCGAGGGAGGACTGTTCGAGTATTTTTCTGAATTCAAAGTCGTCCGCGGGCACCAGCTGCGCCCCGGTGACCATCGTTTGAAAATCCTTTTGCCCGACGTTGAACACGGCCAGCCATTCTTCGCGCAGGAAGGTGGTATAGCCGGCAACCTGGACATGGCTGGCCGAGGCCGGCGCGTTACCCAGGCAAATGTAAGCGAGCCGGTGACCAGGCGGCTTGCCGGCGCCCAGCAGCACGAGCAACAAGGTCAGCACCAGCCCGGGACCCACCAGCAAGGCCAGCGCCGCGGGGGCCGGCAACGAGCGCTTCTCAATCATGACTTTGGTCAGAACGAAGATGGTGCTGCCCGCTCCACCGACCAGGACCACGATGGGAATGAACGGCAACGAGGCCATGAGACAGGCCGCCCCGAAAAACTCGTAAGTGCCGTATTGGGTGGCGAGGCAAAAAAGCACGCCGGCGCTCACCAGCGCCGCATCCAAAAGCCAGAGCCGCCAATAATTCATTCGGCACGGGCTCGCGCCTTCCGGGTTTTCACTGGTGTTCACGTCAGCCTCAGGAAAGCCGACTGGTTTGAAAACGCAAGGTTTTATCTCCCACACCTAATGCGGAATCTGGGCCGTTTTCATTCGCCCGCCGCGCGTTTGGCTGCTATTCTGCGCGGCTGAGTCATGTCCGCGTCGTCAAACCATCACCCCCCGGAGGCCGGGCAATTTCAGGCCGCGATCGAGCTGCTGGAGCGAGCCGCACAGAACCGCGCCCTGCTCGCCGGATTATCCGCGGCCGAGCACACCCGCCTGATGAAGGCGGCCGGCGATCTTTATTGCCCGGACGTGGACCAGCGCCGGCGGCTCGTCAAGGCCAAGGTCAAGCAGCGCAAGGCGGCCCGACAGCAGCGGGACGATTCCCGGCTGAACCACACCGGCATACGCAAATTGCGGCGCGAAAAGGTCTTCACCACCCCCAATGTTTTTCCCCCGCTCGATTTCCAGCAGCAGGAAGTGCGGGACAATCCCGATTTTCACGAAGCCATCGAGCCCCAAAATTGTTACGTCTGCAAACAGGACTATTCGCGGATCCACCATTTTTACGACCAGCTTTGTCCCGCGTGCGCGGAATTAAACTGGCGCAAGCGGGGCGAGCTGGCCGGCCTGCGGGGACGCGTGGCGCTGCTGACCGGCGGCCGCGTGAAGATCGGCTATCAGGCAGGCATCAAGCTGCTGCGCTGCGGCGCGCAATTGATCGTGACGACGCGTTTTCCGCGCGATTCCGCGATGCGCTACGCCGCGGAGCCGGATTTCAAGGAATGGCGCCATCGCCTGGAGATTTTTGGCCTGGACCTGCGCCATACGCCGAGCGTGGAGGCGTTTTGCCGCCACCTGCAGGCGAAATACCCGCGGCTGGACTTCATCATTAACAACGCCTGCCAGACCGTGCGGCGGCCGCCGGACTTCTATGCGCACATGTTGGAGCGCGAGAACGGCCCGTTGCAGGACCTGCCCGCGGAGGTCAAGCCGCTGTTGGGAGCCTACGAGGGTCTGCGCGGTTACCATCTGCTGCCGGAGGGCGGCGCCGTCCAACCAGCCGGGGCGGGGACCGGCGCTCCGTCGTTTTCCGAGGTGGCCGGGCTCACCCACGCGGCGGCCCTCTCGCAGGTGCCGCTGCTGCCGGAGGAACGGGCCGCGCAGAAGGATTTGTTTCCCCAGGGCCGGTTGGACCAGGATTTGCAGCAGATGGACTTGCGGGAGCGCAATTCTTGGCGGCTGCTCATGGCGGAGGTGTCGGCCGTGGAATTGCTCGAAGTCCAACTCGTCAATGCCGTCGCCCCATTCATCCTCAATGCGCGGCTCAAGCCGCTCATGCTCCGCACGCCGGAGCGCGACAAACACATCGTCAACGTGTCCGCGGTGGAAGGGCAATTTTACCGCAAGTTCAAGACCACGCGACACCCGCACACGAACATGGCCAAGGCCGCTTTGAACATGATGACGCGCACTTCGGCGGCGGATTATCAGGCCGAGGGCATCCACATGAACGCAGTGGACACCGGCTGGGTGACCGATGAGGACCCGGTGCAAATTGCGGCGCGCAAACAGGCCGAACACCGCTTCCACCCGCCATTGGACATTGTGGACGGCGCCGCGCGGATCGTGGACCCCATTATCTCCGGGTTCAACACCGGGATCCACGTTTGGGGGAAGTTCTTGAAGGATTACCGGGAGACGGATTGGTGATGGATCCGCAACGCGGCTGTAACCGGAGGTCTTTGGCCGCCGCTGCGGTGGCAAGGTGAGGCGGGTCAGGCGGCGGACTTAGGCTCGACGTGCTCGTCGAGGACCAGGACTCCGTGGGGCGCCAGGTCGTAGTTGCCCACGATGTTGTTGCCGGTGAGAAAATCGTGCATGGGTTTATAGAATTGCACGCGGACGGGTGAACTTTGGTGGTTGAGCAGGAAGTAAACGCGGGACCCATCACGCTCGCGCAGGGACACCTCGATGTTCTCCGGCACTTTCAGCAGGGGGTGCAGGCCGCCCATGTTGCGCAGCCAGACAATCAGATCGTCGTAAAAATGCTGGTGGCTCTGGGTGCCGATGTAAATGGCTTTGCCCAGCCCAAAGGTGTTCATGGTGAGGGCTGGCTTGCCGGCGTAGAAATCCTTGGCGTAGGTTGCCAGCACCTGGCACCCTTTCGGTTCAATCAAATCACACCACAGCCGGGCCGGATGCAGATGGCTGGTCGGAAAGAGCCCTTTGAAAGTGAGATGGTTATCCTCAGTGGGCGGCAGCGTGTCGAACTCCTGGACCTCCAGGCCAAACAGGTCGGTCAGGTTGTGCGGTATGCCGGAATCGGAGGCCATGCTGTGCTCGTCTAGGAGGCCGGTGTTGAACGTGGCCACCAGCGTGCCGCCGTTCTGCACATAAAGCTTCAAGCGGTCGGCGTCCCCGGCGGAATACAGATGCAATGCGGGCACGAAGACGATCTTGTACTTGGACAGGTCTTCATTCGGGCGCGCAAAATCGATCAGCACGTTTCGGTCATGCAGCGCATTGTAGATGAGCTGAATGTGATCGCGCGGGTTGAAGAACCGGTTGGGCGGAAAGGGCTGCTGCAGAGTCCAGTCATTTTCGTGCGAATAAATGATGCACGCTTCGGCGACCACCCGGGTGCCCTTGAGTGCGGGTGCGAGGATCTTCAGTTCCTCCCCGATTTGGGATACTTCACTAAAGACGCGGCGGCTGCCCTCCAGATTGTGCGGCAGGACGGCGCCGTGGAATTTTTCGGAGCCGATCCGCGGCTGGCGCCAGCGGAAGAACAGCACGGCCGTGGCTCCGCGCGAGACGAGTTGGTAGGTGAACATGCGCAGGACGCCGGGACGCACGAGGGAGTTGACGTCCTGCCAGTTGACGTTTCCGGCCTTTTGTTCCATCACCCAGAAGCCGGGGTCGCCATCGGGCGTTTTGATGCCGTCCTTCTTTAAGGAGCGCAGCATGTCAATTTCGCAGGCGATCTCCGAGGGCTTGGCTTTGATCGCGGCGGTGCTTTCGATGGACACGAAATCGAGCACGGCGGCCAGATCGAAATGATCGAACCGATGGCGCAAGGCGCGGAGATTCGTGGTGATGGGGCGGTCGGGCGTGATTTTACGGAGAATGTCGCCCTGCATGCTGACGAACTGGACAATGGTATCGCTGCAAAAGCGGTTCCAATCGAGGACGAGGGCCGGGTTGTGCACCGTGGGCGCGGCCATGGGCATGGGCACGTCGTTCCAGGCGGAGACCAACTGGCCCCAGTGGCGGAGCCCGAGCTGCTCATTCAGCCGCTCGACCGTTTCATATTTAGCCTCCAGCCAGCCATGCCAGTCGCGGCGGGTATCCTCGTTGAACGCGGCTTCGGTAAAATTGCCGCCGAGACTGTTGTCCACCTGCCAGGCAATCAATTGCGGATGGGCCCCGAGCGCCTGCGCCAGGTTTTCGACAATGCGTTTGGAATAGGTCCAATAGACGTCGCTGTTCAAGCACACGGCGCGGCGGGTGCCCTCGTGCTTGGTGAGCCCGTGCTCATCGATCGGGAGAATCCCGGGATGTTTCCGCGCCAGCCAGATGGGCGGCGCAGCCGTGGGCGTGCAGAGCACCACCTGAATGCCGTGCTCCCCCATCACGTCCATCACGCGCTTGAGCCAGTCAAAGTCGAATTTGCCGTCTTCCCGTTCATACAGCCCCCAGCAGAATTCCCCGATGCGAACGACATTAACCCCCGCCGCCCGCATGAGCTGCGCGTCCTGTATCCATTGAGCTTCGGGATTTTCGGCGGAGCCGCCGTAAGGGAAGACCCAGTGTTCCGGGTAGTAATCAGCGCCGAAATACATAATTTTTTTCCGGGTTCAGACTTTACCCGACACTAAAAGCAAACCCGGGGGCTGGCAACTAAAATCTCTCAGGCGTTTGAATCTGGGGCGCTTCTTCGCGCTGCCCGGGGAGCGCGGGTCTGTGACCCGCAGCAGCGCCGCAAGGCGGGATGTTTACGAATTACGCGGATTTTTTTGGAGTTCGGAAGTTGCTGCGGCTCACAGAGCCGCGCACCGACTCCGTGGCGCACGGCTCCTTGTTGGGGCAGTGTCGAGTTGCGCCCTTGAATTTGCGCGTTACGTTTCAGTGTGTAAATGGCGTGGAAAAATCGGTTCGCAGCGAAGGTGGAGGGGATTTTGGCGTGGGTGAATCAAACCGCCGCCGCCAGCCGCTCGTAACCCCAGCGCAGCATCCGGCCGGTGGCTTCCCAGCCCACGCAGGAATCGGTGATGCTGACGCCGTAGCGCAACTGGTCCAGCGTTTTGGGGATCGGCTGGTTGCCCTCGTTCAAATGGCTTTCGACCATGAGGCCGATCAGCGACTTGGTGCCGCTCACGCGCTGCTCGATGACGCTGCGCCAGACTTCCTCCTGCCGGGCAAATATCTTTTCCGAGTTGGCATGGCTGCAATCCACCATGAGCACGGGCGGCAGTTTTTCGGCGATCAATTTTTCCTCGGCGGCCTTGATGCTCGCCGCGTCGTAATTGGTCCGGGCGCGTCCGCCGCGCAGCACCACGTGGGCGTCCGGGTTGCCGTTGGTGCGCACGATGCTCGTGACGCCGTCCTCGTTCATGCCCAGGAAGCTGTGGGGATGCCGGGTGGCGCCCATGGCGTCAATGGCCACCTGCAGGCTGCCGTCGGTGGCGTTCTTCAGGCCGACGGGCATGGAAAGACCGCTGGCCATTTCGCGGTGCGTCTGGGATTCGGTCGTGCGCGCGCCAATGGCCGCCCAAGTGATGAGGTCGGCGATGTATTGCGGCACAATGGGGTCCAGAAACTCGGTCGCCGCCGGGAGGCCGAGGCCGGCGATCTGCAACAGCAGCTTGCGGGCGATTTTCAACCCGGTTTCGATGTCCTGGGAACCGTCGAGATGCGGATCATTGATGAGCCCCTTCCAACCGATGATGGTGCGTGGCTTCTCAAAATACACGCGCATGACGATTTCCATGCGGTCGGCAAACTCCAGTTGCAGCCGGCTTAGGCGGGCGGCGTAATCCAGGGCGCTGGCCTGGTCGTGTATTGAGCAGGGCCCAATAACGACGAGGAGCCGCGAGTCGTCGCGGCGCAGGATGCGAATGACCCGCTCGCGCGCCTGCGCCACCGAATCGTTCACGGCCTCCGGCGTGGGCGAAAGCGCCTTCAACGCCCGCGGCGAAAGGAGCGGGACGATTTCTTTGACGTGCAAATCCTGCGTGCGATACATGGAGCCTATGGTATCAGGGCGGCCCGGGGCGGAAAGCCGAAACCGGGCGGTTCCCTTATTGGGACAATTAGCAGAAAGACGCCAACGCGAGAGGGCGAGACGACTTCTTTCCGGGACAGAGGCGTGCACCGCCGACCCCGGTTAGTGGGAAATGTCCTGGCCGGCCGCGCGGCGGATTTCGCGTAGCATCTTGTTGAACCCATCCGCGAATTTGCGTATGGTGCGCCGCGAGGAAACGATGACCAAAGACAACAAGCCAAGCCCCGGCCAGAAGGCGCTCCAGATCAATCTCGACGCCAAGAAGTACGGCGCGTTCGCCGAAATCGGCGCGGGGCAGGAGGTGGCGCGCTGGTTCTTTCACGTGGGCAAGGCCTCCGGCACCGTGGCCAAGACGATTTCCGCCTACGACATGGCGATCAGCGACGCCATCTACGGGCCCAGTGATCGATACGTCAGCCGGATGCGCTTGCAGTCCATGCTGGACCTCGAATTCAACCTGCTGCTCCAGCGCCTAGACAAGTCGGTCGGTGACCGCCGGACGTTCTTTGTCTTCGCAGATACGGTTACGACCAGGCATATCGCCAAGCCGGACGAAGAAGGGGGACACGGCTGGCTCGGAATCAAGTTTCAAGCCGTTCCGCGCAGCGAACCGTCCACGATCATCATCCACACGCGGCTGCTGGACTGGGAGACCAACCGGCAGCAGGAAGCCGTGGGCATTCTGGGCGTGAATCTGATTCATGGCGCGTTTTACCAGCACCTGGAGCCGGAGAACCTGATCGGTTCGCTCCTGGACTCGCTTTCGTCGCAGCGGGCCGAGGTGGACATGATCAAGTTTTCCGGGCCGGCGTTCAATGAGCTGGACAACCGGCTCATGGCGCTGCAACTGGTGCAGCAATGGCTGACCGAGGCTGCGATGTTCACCGCCGACGGCGAGGCGGTCATTCCGGGCGAATTGCTTTACAAAAGGCCGGTGCTCCTCGAGCGCGGCAGTTTTAGGCCGCTGACCAACCCGATGCTGGACATGCTGGAGCGCGCGCAGGAGATGTTTGTGCGGCAACCCGCGCTGCAAGGCGAGCCGCCGGTGGCCATGTTCGAGATGACCCTGCGGCAGTTGCAGGTGGGCGACGCCATCGACCATCGCGATTTTCTGGATCGCGTGGACACGCTGGGCGCGCTGGGCAGGCCGGTGCTGATTTCGAATTTTCTCCGCTATCACCGGCTCGTCACCTACCTGTCGCGCCACACCCAAAAGCCGGTTGGCCTGCCCATCGGCCTGGTGCGCCTGCGCGACGTGGTGGACGAAAAATTCTATACGGACATGCCGGGCGGCTTGATGGAATCGCTGGGCCAGTTGTTCAAGAATGGCGCGAAGATGTATGTTTATCCCTCGCTGGACAAAAAGACCGGCAAGCTGACCACCGCAGAGAATCTGGAGGTGCCGCCGGGCTTGCGGCACCTGTACGCCCACTTGCTGGAAAACAAGTTCATCGAGAACATCACCAGCTTCAACGCCGACGCCCTGAAGATCTATTCAAGCGACGTGCTCGCCAAAATTCAGGCCGGTGACGGATCGCTGGCGCAAGTGATTCCGCCGCCGATTTATGAAGTGATCAAGGCGAAGAAGCTGTTTGGTTGGGGCCAGAAGGCGCCAGCGGTGATGGCGTAGGCGGAAATCGGTTTGCGGACGGTTGAAGGCACACTTCTCGGGTCATTCCTCATTGGTCATTCGTCTCTTCGGGGGCCGCCTCCGGGGCGGGTGACGGCGGAGTTGGCGCGGCCTCTGGAGCGGCCGCGGCCGCTGGCGCCGGTCCGTCCGGGCTCAACTGAAGCTGTTCAGGCGGCAGCGTGGCCAGGCCGGGCTCGGCTGTCACCGGCGCGGGCGGACGGTCGATCGGAATTCTCCGCAATTCGTCGGCCGCCGGCAAATCTTCCAGGCTGCGCAGGCCGAAGTATTGGAGGAAAAAGGGCGTGGTGCTGTAGAGGGCAGGGCGGCCAACGACTTCCGCCCGGCCGCTTTGCTCCACCAGCGCGCGTTCCAGCAGCGTCTGCATTGTGCCATCCACGTTCACGCCGCGCACCTGTTCCACCTCCGCGCGCGTGACGGGCTGGCGGTAGGCGATGATGGCCAGCGTCTCCAGCGCCGCCTGCGAGAGCCGCGGCGGACGGTTTTTGACGCCGACGAGCGCCTTGAGCCAGGGCGAGAACTCCGGTTGCGTGACGAACTGCCACGCCCCCGCCACGCAGACCAGCCGGTAGCTGCGCGCGGCGGCGTCATGCTCGCGCGCTAGTTCCTCCAGGGCCGCGGCCAGGTCGGCTTCCTTGATCTTCTTAAACGCCTTGGCCGCCTCGTCGGGCTGCTCCTCGGTCGCGGCGTTGACGAACACGCCGCGCAGCTCCTGCACGCTCATGGGCCGTTGCGCTGAGAACAAAAGAGACTCCAAAATGAATTTAATTTCCATCGTATCTAAAATCTTGAATTTGAATTGGCCAGGTGCGATTTACGGCTGCGGTGCCGCGGGTCCCGGTGCGACTGGCTCTGGCGCGACGGGCTCTGGCGCTGCCGGCGACGGCGGGGCGGGCTCATTTGGCGCGACGTTCCCGGGCGTCCCGTTCGTGGTGGCCGCTGGCAGCGTAGCGGCTGGCTCCAGCAGGGCCGGCTCTCGTGCCGCTGACCCTAATGGTGCGGCTGGCTTTGGCGCTTCGGGCGGCGGCGCGACGGCCTCGGTCGCGGCTGGGGCATCCCCGTTCGTGGTGGCCGGCGGCGGCGCGGCTGGCCCGGCGACGGGTTCGGTGGGCAGCGGCGGCTCCCCGGTTTCGGCGGGCGCCGGGGCCGGGCTGATTTCGATTTCCGCGAACGGTTCGGGCTGCACGCACGTCAGTTGCTTAAGCCGGATGAGTTCCAGCAGCGCGAGGAAAGTGCAGATCACCTCCGCGTGGCTGGCCGCCTGGGCAAACAGCTCCGAGAATTTCACCGAACCGCGCTCAGCCATGAGCCGGCGCACCAGCTCGATCTTCTCGCTGACCGTCCACTTGTCTTCGTAAATTTCGCGGGTGGACGCCTTCTGCTCGACGAAGCGCTTGAGAATGCCGTTGACGGCGTTCAGCAGGTCGAAGATGCCCACCTCCGGTTTGGCGGAAGGCGCCTCGGCTGCAAATTCGAGTTTGCCGGGCACGCGCGGGAAGACGTTTTCCTGGCGCACCTCGAGCATTTGCAACTGGGCGGCGGCATCCTTGAACTTCTTGTACTCGACGAGCTGGCGGATGAGTTCCCAGCGCGGGTCTTCGCCCTCGTCCTCCTCGTCCTCGACCACGGCCTGCTGCTCCACGGGCAGCAATTCGCGGCTCTTGATGTACATCAGGGTGGAGGCCATCACGAGAAACTCGCCGGCCACTTCGAGATCGAACTGCCGCATCAACTCGACGTATTCGATGAACTGCGTGGCCAGCTTGGTGAGGTTGACCGCGTAAATATCGACCTCCTCCTTTTTGATCAAATAAAGGAGCAGGTCCAGTGGTCCTTCAAAGACCTCGAATTGGACTTTATATTCCGACATGAAACGGCCCATGATCCTAAATTGAACCCGGCGGCTTGGCAATGAATCTTAAGGCGAATGACGAATGACGAATGACCAAAGGCGGAATCATTCAACACCCAAGGGATACGGACGGTGGCAGGGCGCGTCACTCCGTGCGCGCCGCGAACGTTGCAAGTCACCCGGTCGTGCCGTGCAAGGGAGCCGTCGTTACCTTCGTTATCTTCTATTGAAAGCGCCGGTTTCCCATTCGCTATTCGTGGGTCTAAAATTTGTGTGCCAGCGGCAAAATCGTGCCGGGTCGGAGACCGGCGCTCCGGGGGGTTGCTGATCCTTGCTGAAGGCAAGCATCAAACTCGCCCCGCGCGACCGGCCGTTCATCCCATTTTTCCCCGGTTCCATCCCGAAGACCGCAACTTTGGGAAGTTTTCGGTGTGTCTTGTGCAGGTGCAATTATGAAACGAGAGACGACAAATATGAAAACTTCGCTGGAAGTCCTGATTGCCTACGACCACGTGGCCGCCGGCAAATATGCCAAGGAACTGTGTGACCGCTTGCAGCAGCGGCTCGGCCGGGACTACGAACTGCGGCTGAACCCGTGGAATGTGGCCGCCCTGCAAATACCCGGGCTGGCGCAAGCGATCATCCACGAAACCAGCCGCGCCGATTTGTTGATCGTGGCCGTGAACGGCGATGACACGCTGCCGCCGCTGGTTCAAAGCTGGATCAGCCGGTGCCTGCGCGCGACGCGGGCGACCGGGGGCGCCATCGTGGCGCAATTCCATGACATTCTCCGGATGGGCAAGGAACTGGCGCCGGCTTATCACGAATTGAAACGGATCGCCTTGGAAGTGCATGGCGGTTTCTTTTCCGCGGTGGTGGAGCCGGCGAAGAGCGAACTGGACGACCGCATACATGAAATTCACAAGCGCGCCTGCATGCGCACCAGGGCGCTGGAGGCGCTCCCCGAGGTTGGCTGAATCCAAAATCGCGATTTGAAGATTTCTTCGGCGAGGATTCGGGCGAGCGCGGTTCACTTGACCCGGTGACGGCTCGCGCTAACATGGGTGCCAGCATGTTACTTGCCTCGCCTTGGCGGAAGACTGAGCCTGGCTGCCGAGCCGGCAGGCGGGTGCGGCGTTGCGGGTGCTGAACCAATGAGCACTTATCCCGTCAGCCCGGAAAAGGAGAGTCAGCTGGCCCAACGCATGGCGGCGCTGGACGTGCATGAGGCGGATATTGAAGAGAGCTTTGTGCGCTCGGGCGGCCATGGCGGCCAGAATGTAAACAAGGTGTCCACCTGTGTGATGCTGCTGCACAAGCCAACGGGCGTGCAGGTGAAATGCCAGACCACACGCCAGCAGGGCATGAACCGGTTCCTGGCCCGGCGCCTGTTGCTGGACAAAATCGAGGAAAAGAAAACCGGCGTGATCGCCGCGCAGCGATCGGAGATTGAAAAAATCCGCCGGCAGAAACGCCGTCGCTCGCGGCGCGCCCGGAACAAGATGCTCGACAATAAGACGCGCCAGGGGGATAAGAAAGCAGCGCGACGACCGGTGGCGCCGGAATGATTGAGCGCGGAACGAGGGCGCCGCTCAGAGGGTTTCCTGAATGAACGGAGGGAGGGCACCCAACGAACGATTGCAGGGCCTCGGCTCGACCGAAATGAACGGCAGACGCGGATAGTTCTCTTGTTCAAATGTCGCGCCGTCAGAGAATGACGGTGCCTCGGGGCTCCGATGGGAAACTCGCGGGCGGGGACGCGCGCGCTCCGGTTCAAGGGGTCAATGCGCGGATAATTCGGGGAAGTTCACCCGGCGCTGCCGTGGCGCACGCGCTCCTTCTTGGCTTCCAGTTCGGCCTGCAGTTTTCTTCGGTCGGTGGCGAGTTGTTCGCGCAACGGGCCTTCTTTTTCCGGGTCGTCGGCCACTTTGGCGATTTCGCCCTTGAGGGCGATCTCACGGGCGGCGACTTTGCCCGCGTATTCCGATTCCAATTCGCCGATCGCCTTTTTCTGAGCGTCGGAGAGTTTCACCGTGGGCGCCGTTTTGTTGAGGCGTTCCATCGCTAGTTCATACGCGGATTTCATGGGGGGAGTTTACACGGAATCAGCCCGCCGCGCAAATCCGCTGAAGGGCCAGTTGCGCGTCAATTCGTGGAGCGCGGCATTGATGCCGCTTCAACATGGCCTTGTCAATAGACGGTAAAGCGGGCTAAAGCCCGCTCCGGACGCAGCAGATCAGAACTCCATGCCAAACCGCGCGAATCCGCAGACTGACAGAGGGGCGACGTTGCTGCGGGTCACAGACACCGCGCTCCGGCGCAAATCAAGGCAGCGCCGGCTGGATCACAAGAGATGACCCATCTTCTCGCGTTTGGTTTTCAAATAGTTTTCGTTATATGGATTGGACTTTATACGAATGGGCACCTGCTCGGTGATTTCGAGCCCATAGCCTTTCAAACCGACGATCTTTTTCGGGTTGTTGGTTAGCAGGCGGATGGTCTTGAGTCCGAGGTCCACGAGGATTTGGGCGCCGAGGCCGTATTCGCGCAGGTCCATCCCGTAACCGAGCTTCAGGTTGGCCTCCACCGTATCCAGTCCCTCCTCCTGCAATTTGTAGGCTTTGATCTTCGCCGGCAGGCCGATGCCGCGGCCTTCCTGCCGCATGTAGAGAATGACGCCGCAGCCGGCGTCGGCCACCTGGCGCATCGCCTGATGCAGCTGCGGGCCGCAATCGCAGCGGCGCGAACCGAAGACGTCGCCGGTAAGGCATTCGCTGTGAACGCGCACGAGCACATCGCGCTTGGCAGCGACGTTCCCGCGCACGAGCGCCAGATGATGCTGCCCGTCCACCTTGGACCGGTAGAGGTACAGGTCAAAGTCGCCGTAGTCGGTGGGCATTTTCACCATCTCGATGCGTTCGACCAGTTTCTCGCGGGTGCGGCGGAATTCAATGAGGTCGGAGATGGTGCAGATTTTCAAGCCGTGCTTACGCGCGAATTTCAGCAGGGCCGGCAGGCGGGCCATGGTGCCGTCGTCGCTCATGATCTCGCAGATGACGCCAATGGGACGCGCGCCGGCCAGCGTGACCAGGTCCACGGTGGCTTCGGTGTGGCCGGCCCGCTGGAGCACCCCGCCGGACTTGGCCCGCAACGGAAACACATGGCCTGGCTGCACGAGGTCGTCAGGCACGGCCGTGGGCGAGGCCATGACGCAAATGGTCCGGGCGCGGTCAGCGGCGCTGATGCCGCTGGTGACGCCGCGCGCGGCATCCACGCTCACCTGGAAGTCGGTTCGAAAAACCTCGCGGTTCTGTTTGACCATGCCCTCGATGCCCAACTGCTGGAGGCGTTCACTGGTGGTGGGCACGCAAACCAGCCCCCGGCCGTACCGGGCCATGAAGTTGACGGCGTCCGCGGTCACGAATTGCGCCGCCATGAGGAGGTCGCCTTCGTTCTCCCGGTCGGGATCATCCACGACGATGACCATTTTGCCTCGGCCGATGTCGGTGATGACGGAATCGATGGAATCGAAACTATTTTTCATGCTGCGGCGGTCATTTTAGCCCCGGCGCAGGACAATGTCACCCACTGACGTAGAGGGCGGCTTCCCAGCCGCCCGGAAAAGCGGTGCTTTGTTCAAAACACGACACGCATTTTGCAGTCGACGCCTTTTTTCAGGAAAAACAACGAGGCCCATGCGTTTTTTCTTTATTGAGCCGCGATTTCTCCATAAGATGGCTCAAGTCTTACCAAAGACTACCCGACGAGTGGAGGTGGCGTCAAAAACGCATCATGTTGCCCAGCACCCCAATAAAAATCAAGGACGGCACGGTGGGAACGTCACCCGCCCTAGGCGCTGATGTTCAGCAAAACCTTCAGCGGCTCGATCGGCTGGCCAATCTTGGCCTGTTTTCGGCGAGCATTGCCCACGAAATCAAGAACGGCCTGGTGGCCATCAATACTTTTTGCCAGGTCATGACGGAGCAGGCCGAAAACCGCGAAATGGCCGAAATGGTGCGGCGGGAATTGAAGCGGATCGACGGGCTGGTTACGCAGATGCTGCGGCTGGCGGCCCCCAAGCCCCCAAACCTGGGCTCCCTTAACGTCCACGAACTGCTCGACCTCAACCTCCGGCTGCTGGAACATCAGGTAAACGGCCGCCTGATCATTATCCGGCGCGAATACCATGCCGCCGCCGCCACCGTTCACGCGGACGAATCGCTGATGCAGCAGGCAATGATGAACCTGCTGCTGAACGCCCTCGAGGCCATGGGCCAGGGCGGCGAGCTGACCGCCGCCACCGAAAATGTGGGCGGCTGGTTAAAGATTGCCATCCGGGACACGGGCTCCGGGATTCCTCCCGGGCATCTCGAACAGATTTTCGAGACCTTCTTCACGACCAAAAAGCACGGCACGGGACTTGGCCTCGCCATCGCGCGTCGCGTCGTGGAGGACCATCACGGCAAGATCGAAGTGCAAAGTGAGGTCGGCCGCGGCTCCACGTTTTCCGTCTGGCTGCCCGTGAAGTGACGGGATGGGGGGCGCGGGCGCGGCGCGCGGCCGGCGTCTTATTCTCCCACCAAATGGTAGGAGGTCAGGGCATCTTCGCCCAGCCGCGTGGAGGGCACCGCCTTGAGCGAGAAAGCGAAGGCCACGGTGAAATCCGCGGAACTGCCCAAATTATTTTGCACCCGGAACGTCAGGGCGGCGGTCCAGCTGCGCAGGTCCCGCATGATGGTGTAATCCTGTTCCTGCAACCGCCCGTCCGTGGCGTTGAAGGTGTGCGCCCCGCGGAGACCCCAGTTGTCGTTGACCCGATAGTACAGCGTGCTGGTGATAAAGTTGTTTTCGTCCGGACTCACGAAGCCGCTCCGCAAATACCAATGGCTGATGCCCCAGCTCCAGCGGTCGTTGGGCGAAAAGGTGACTTGGTGGAAGGCCAGGTCCAGGTCGCCGCGCTCGACATCGTAGCGCACTTGCGACTCGACCGTGAGCCACGTGCGCGGGCGGAAGGAGAGCGCGGAATACAGATCGTTGAAATGGTCCTGGCCGGCCTTCGGATCCAAATTCCAGTCCAGCAGGACGTTCCAGTTCACCAGGTCCTCGAGCTGCCCGTCGCGCTTCGTCTGCAAAATATTGCGCAGGCCAAAGCGCACCACGTTCATGGTGTCGATCGAGTCGATGCTATTGTAGTCGGGAAAATCCAGCGGCATCGGCATGAGCGAGGGTATGGCGGAGTCGAACGGCGGCAACTGGGCCGGCGGCGTGCTCGGATCGGGCACGAAAGCGTAATTGACCGAGGGTTCAATGACGTGGCGCAGGCCGTCGACTTGGAGGAACGAGTTCGTGGCGTCCGGCCACAACTGGGAGGCCTTGAAGGACACCTCCGTGCCCGTGTTAAAGACTTCCCGGTAAAGGTCGCTGTTGGGCATGCCATTGGTGAAGTTCTGGCTGCTGTAATAAGTCAGGCGCCCGCCGACGCGCGGGGTCACGTTGAGCCAGTCGAAAAACGTCCACGGCATCGTCAGTTGATGGTAGCTGTCGGCGCGGGCGGCGGAGGCGGCATTAAAGCCGTTGGTGCCGATGTATAGGCCGTTGGTTGCGTTTGCGTCCCAGACGCGGTACCAGCCCACCGAGCTCTGGCTGTCGTAATAGACCGGCGTGTCCAGCACCTGCTGCCGGTAGCCGGTCAACTGCACATCCGGCAGCCGCTCCACCTGGTTGAAATAGCTGTTCACCCGCGGCGTGGCCAGGGCGTCGAGGCTCCAGTTCTCCCAATATTTGTTGGCCTCCACAAACGTGTCAGGCTGCGGATTCTCCGTGTAGTCGCTTACGAAGAAATCGTGCAGAAAGAGCGGATCGCTTTGGTAATTGACCAGCGCCTTGAGATCCAGGTTGGTCGCCGGCGTGGCCTGCCAGCCGAGATAAAAACGCTGGCGGTTCTCCGGAATGTTGCCGTAATACGGAAAGGCGTTGGTGCTGTAGTTGGCTTTCTCGTCGTGCTGATAATAGTATTTGATCTGCGCTTCGCCCCACTGCCCCAGGTGCAGGTTCAGGTCCGGCCCGAGCCCTGGCCCGCGCCGCTCGCGGTAATCGCCGTGGAGCTTTCCGTCGGCAATGTCCCCGAGGTACCAATTATAGGTGTTCAGGAGGTAAGGGCCATAGGGACTCCGGTAACCCGGCGTGGTCGTGAAATTGTTCGCCCGCGGGCCGATGTTCCGCTCGTAATAGGGAAAATAAAACACGGGCACGCCCCGCACATACATCACGGCATTCCACATTTCCACCTTCTCGCCGGGAATGATCCTGATGCTGGTGGCGTGAATCTCGTAGGCGGGATCCGAATAGTCGTCGGTCGTCAGATACGCATGCCGCGCGGTAACCTCGTTGGTGTCCCCTTTTGCGCCGACGTGCCCGCTCAGGCTTTCGCCCTCGGCGAACACCGGCAGGTGCCCGGTCCGGAATTGATCGCTGCTCAGCGTGTGGGTCTTGAAATTGTAGCGGATGTGCTCGCCCACCCACAGCATGTCGCTGGTCTCAATGCGCACCTGCCCGTCGGCTTCGGCTTCGTAGGTGTTGTAATTGAAAGCCACCGTATCGGCCGTCAGCACGGCCTCGCCCTGGCCGTAATTGATGTAAACGCCGTTCGTGCCGAGGAGCGTTTTATTGGCGTCATTATAGGACCAGTGGCGCACTTTGACCTGGGTGCCACCGACGTTCGGGAGGAGTTGGCTCAACTCCCCAAAATCAATGTCTTTGCCCTGTTGCGCGCTGGCCGCCGGCGAAAAAACCGCCACGCACGCAAGGAGTGCGATGAGGGCGGCGGGGAGTTTTGTCATCGAGCGCGGCCAATTAAACAGAATCGCCGGCTTCTGCCAAGCGAGTTTTACAGGTCCCATGGCTGCCGTGGTGGCGGACATCCTTGCCCGCCGTAGAGCCGGTCTTCCCAGCCCGACGGAAAGGCATGACACCTTCAGCGCGCGTGAAACGCTTGACTTGCTAATGCTTATTAATGGAACGCTAAGAAGCGATCCAAGCAACTGGCATAAGCCAGGGAGATCACCACCACGGTGATGGCGACCGCGATGGCAGCCGCGCCAAATATGGTGCAGGACATTAGGGCCAGCAGCAGCGTCCGGGTGGCCCGGCGCATTTCTTGATGCCACGAACTGCGGTACAGGATGATAAAAGCCAGCATGATGGGGATGGCCGCATAGACCAGCAGTTCCGCCCACCAAAGCCGGAGCGACGACACAAAATGGCTGTCGAGGCAGCAGACGAGCACAAAGGAAATCAGGGCCGCGGCGGCGGCGGAAAGAATGGGGGACTGGGCCTCCGGTGGTTGATCGCAATGATTCAACCGCTCCAAAAACGTGGTCAATCGTCTCATGCCGCAGCGTTATGTTATCACTGAATAGACACGGATGCGAGCGCTAATTGTATGGTGTCTGGGAGGTTCCCGGCTATGGGGTGTTCTATCAAGTGCTGACCCGGATGGATCCGGAAGCTTTTGCCGCGCGGCTCAACGGCTGGCTCCAAAGCTTGGCTGGCACCTTGCCGCAGGCGCTGGCCTTGGACGGCAAAATGATTCGCGACCACCTTGGCCGGCTCACCCTGGCCCAGCATGAGGAGGGCGCCCCGCAAGCCCTGGCCGTTTACGACCAGAAGGAAGGCACCGAGCGCTGTGAGCTCAGCGCGGCTTCCAAATGGCTCGAAGCCCTGCCGGCGCTGGATGGCAAGATCATCACCGGCGATCCCTTGCACTGCCAGCGGCAGCACGCCCGAAGCATTGTGGAAAAGGGAGGTGGTTTTTTGTTTCAGATCAAAGGCAATCAACCCCATCTGCTCCAACAAGCCCAAGGATTGGAGGGCTTGAAGGACACCCCCTTTTTACCCAAACCCAGTCCGGCCATGGCCGGGTCGAAAGTCGACAGTTGCATCCCTTTGCCATCGAACCCCTCGCCGCCGACTTCCTCTTTGCCAGAACCCTGATCGTCCGGCGCAGCCAACGGACCGTCCAGAACACCGGAGTCAGCACCACCGAATCCCGCTATTATCTCTCCAGTTCGCTGCCCCAACAGTCTCTGCCCGAGCAGTGGCTGGGATGGATCGCCGGGCCTTGGGGTGGAGTTGAAATCCGCAATCACTGGCGTCGCCACGTCTTAATGGGAGAAGATCGTTCTCGCTCTCGCCAGCCCAACCTGCTGGCAAATCTCGCGCTCATCCGCAGCGTACTGTTGCCCATCTTCTCCCCCCACCTTCAAGCACAGCCCTTCCCGGCCTTCCGCGAAAATCTCGCCTCCCGTCCCGGACGCTGCTGGAACCTCCTGACCCACTTATGAACTCAAAACGAAAGACCCTGGGGCCGAGTTGGGACGAACGGGGTCGGCGGTTCCATGCCAGGCCATGCCGAGCAATGCCGGGTGCTCCCAGGTTCGCCACGGCTATGGTGGGCCGGCCGGCGCGGAGACGCGGTTCGCAGGCAACCGCTAATCTGCGGGCTCGGCGGGCTGGACATCCCCCGCCGAACGCGGACCCTCCTCCGGAGCGGACGGGGTTTCCGGGGCGCGCGCGCGATCCAGATTTTCGCTGGCTTGCACGGCGATGGTCTGCGCTTCCGTCAGCGTTCCGCGGGCGGAAGGACTGGCGGACCGCTCGCGCTGTTCCAGCTCGTCGAGCATGGCGCGCAGATTGCTCAGCAGGCCCCGACGGTCGGGCGGGCCGGCGTGCTGCAGTTGCTCGGCCACCTCGCCGAAGTTTCGCTGCAACGTTTCCAGCTTCATGATGCCGTAGGCCGAGGGCGTGGAAGCGGAAAGGGACGCAGACTCGTTTCGGGAAAGCTTCAGCAGCGGCTCGACATTCCGGATCTGTTGCATGATGCGCACGGAGGCGGGTTGGTAACCCTTGACCACTTTGCGCATGGTCTCCGATTTCATGGGCACGAGCTCTGCCAGTTGCGCCCACGTGAGGCCCAGCCGCTGGCAGATGGCCAAAATCTCCGAACCCTGTGACGACGTTTTGTTCATTTTGTCTTAAAAAGATGTTGACATTGTCTAGTAAAGACATAATAGTCTTTGCGTGACGATTCAGAATAAGAATATAAAGACACAGATTCAGCCGGGCGTCAAGGACAAACCGGCGGCGGCCCTGTCCGCTACCGGCGATTGTAGCAGACAGTCCTATTATTGAGAGTGGATGTCTTGTTATGCAGCAACCTTGAAATGAGGAGGAATCCATGAAACCGGTGCTGGTAAAGATCGATGTGGCGGTGGCGGATACGGGGCGGAGCGTAACCGCGCTATTTGAGATGGCAGATGGCGGCACGACTTTGAACCAGGCGCTGGCCTGGGTCTTTGATTTTTCAAGGTCCGGCCATCGTCAGCGTCGAGACCTGCGCTTTTGGCGGCCGGAACTGGAGGCCCGCGGCAGTGGTGATGCGGTAAAAAATCATCAATTCAGCCAGTGGGAACTGGACGCGGTCATCAAGCGCATTTTGCCGGAAACGCGCCAAAATTACCGCGCCTGGGACGTGAGCGATCTGTTTCAGATCCGCCACAATACACGGATCCGCCTGTTCGGTGGTGGCGGCAAGATCGGCAGCCGGAACTCCTATTCGCGACAGGCGCTGGCGGAATTTCTGCGGAAGCGGTGGCTCGGAGGCAGACGGGCGAAATCGCCGGCCGGCCGTTGCTCCCATAATATTCGCCCAATACATGAATCAAACAGCAAAAATCAAAAACCATGCAAACACTAAACCTCATCCAAGAAAACTGTATTCAACTGGCGGAACTGCGCGGCCGGCTGCGCAAAAAATTTGAAGCCCGCCAAAAAGCGGCCACCGCGGCGACCATTTCCCATGACCTGGACATCCGGCAGCTCCAGGCGCAATGCACCGCGGCGCGGGATTCGTTGCTGGCCAATCTGACCACGGCCCGCGACCTCTTCAACAAACCCAAGACGCGCGAATTCGCGGGCATCACCGTCGGTTTCGAGAAGGAGCGCGACAGCGTCTCGCTCCCGCCCGACGAGATTCTCGTGGACCGGATCGAGAAGATGCTCCCGGCGGCGCAGAGCGGCACGCTGCTGGACCGCACGGTGACGGTCATCAAGAACGCCTTCAAAAAGCTGCCCGGGGAGACGCTGCAAAGACTGGGCTGCTCCATTGTGAAAGGCGGCGATAAAGCCATTGCGCGGGCCAACGACGACGACATTGAAACGCTGGTCAGCAAATCGCTGGGGGAGAGCGGAAAGCCGGGCGCATCTTGATGCTGTCCTCGGTGGTCGTGGTTGCGCTGCGTCCACTCCGCCGCCCAGCGCAGCGCCGGAGCGGCGGAATCATTCGCCGGCCCCAAGCATCCCTCATCCCGCGTGCGATTTCCCGATGAGGGCGCGTCATTCCCGGATTGATCCAACGCCTTCAGCGTTGCTGCCCTATTGATCGCCAACCCCGGCGTAGCCGCTCCTTCGTCGCGTCAGCGCCGGGCTGAATTATTTATCCCCTTCGGGGATGCTATATACCGTGGACCCATCCAGGGTTTTAAGGTCCAGAAAAACTTTGTCCCGCACCCGGAGGCGCTTTGCTGCCGTACTTTGGCTGGACAATTAGAGCTGCCGGCAGCAACTTCACGGCACGAACACGTTCGTTCATATGGCCACACCGCAAGATGAAGCTGAAGGATCAGAGCGCCTCCTCAAGCAACGCTTTCGCGACCTGCTCACCACGCCAAGGCCGCAGGTGAGTTTGCGAGGGTTCAGCAAATGAAGCGCTGGCAGTTGATCTCCAAAGGCACCTTGGCCCGCATGCAGCAGGCGGCCACCGAGGCGTGGAACCGCCAGGATTACGACGAAAGCATCGCAATCTTGGAACGCGCCAGCCGGCTGGACCCCGCCAACGCCGGCCTGCTGCTCGATTTGGGCCGGGCCCACGGGATGCGTTACGATTGCGCCGCTGCGGAACGATACTTTGAAAAGGCGGCCAGGGTGGCGCCGCAAAGGTCGGAGGTGCTGGCCGTCGCCGGATTGCAATGCCGGGGTTTCAGCCGTTACGAGATGGCCAAGCGTTACTTCGAGCGCGCCATGGCTGAGCCGAACGCGTCGCCCGACACGTGCGTCAAATTGGCCGAACTCTATGAGCGCTTCCGCTTCTTGGACGAGGCCAGGGGACTGGTCGAGCAGGCGCTACAAATGGACGCCAATTGCGCCCTGGCCCGGCTCGTCCAGGCACGACTCGCCCGGCTGGGCGGCCGGCTCGAAGAGGCGGAAAAAGTGGCCCGGCGCCTGGTGGCCCGATCCGACTCCGACAGTTGGTCCACGCGCATCCGCGGCTGGTACGAGCTGGGGGCCATCCTGGACGGGCAGGGACGCCCGGACGAAGCCATGTCGGCCTTCCTTGAAGCCAAGAACATGGCGAAGGCCAACGCGGCGAACTACCTGGCCGGCCAGCGGCGCGTCCACGAAAAACTCAGAACGGCCGAAGCGGAGCTCTCCGCCGAACGGTTGCGGCGCTGGTTTGACCATGCCCCGGCACTGCGCCCGGCGCGCCGCCTCGCCTTGCTCGGCGGCCATCCCCGCTCCGGCACAACTTTGCTGGAGCAGGTGCTCGATTCGCACCCGGATATGGTCTCGGCCGAGGAAACGACGGTTTTCTTATACGAAGTCTATCTGCCCATCCGGCGCGGCCTGCCGGACGAAACCACCATTGTCTCAGGCCTGGAATTGGCCCCGCCCGAATCGTTGCCCAAGCTGCGGGAACGATATTTTCGCTGCATGGACACGTTGCGGAACGATCCGGTCGGAAGCCGGCTGTTGATTGACAAAAACCCGTCGCTCACCACGCTCGTCCCGGCCATGGCGCGCGTTTTTCCCGAGACGAAATTCCTCGTCGCATTGCGCGACCCGCGCGACGTCTGCCTGAGCTGCTTCATGCAACCGCTTCCCCTCAATCAGGTCAGCGCCACTTTCCTGACCCTGGAAGACACCGTCGAGGAATATGTCTCGGTCATGGGCCTGTGGCGGACCGTGGCGGCAAGGATGCCCAATCCATACCTTGAGGTGCGCTACGAGGACATGGTTGCGGATTTGGAGTCGGCGGCGCGGCGGGTGCTCGCATTTCTCGGCGTCACTTGGGATGAAAGCGTCCTGCGCTTTAACGAGCACGCCCGGAAAAAACTGGTGCGCTCGCCCACCTATGCCGATGTGACGAAACCGGTTTTCAAGGGCGCCGTGGGCCGCTGGCGGCGATACCAAAAATACCTCGAACCGCTGTTGCCCAAGCTCGAACCGTTCGCCCGGGCTTTCGGTTACGAGTGAATCCGGCGCCAGCCTTTGCGCCCGCGCGAAATCTCCCTCATCGCACCTTCAAATGATAGCGTTGCTTCGCCTTCACCAGTTTTATCCGCGCATTGAAACCGTGAGACAGGTTCCGCGAATTCAGGGTCGCCGCCTTTTCGCCCGCCGCCAGCACGACGCCGGACTTCAGCACGAGCACGTGGGACATCACCGGCATGATTTCCTCCACGTGATGGGTCACGAAAATCAGCGTCGGTGAATTTCCGTTGCTGCCCAGCCGCTGGATGAATTGCAAAAAGTGTTCGCGGGCGGCGGGGTCCAGTCCGGCGCAGGGTTCGTCCAGGATGAGCACGCGGGGCCTGGCCATCAGCGCCCGGCCAATCAGGACCCGCTGGCGTTCGCCCTGGGAGAGCACGCGCCAGGGACGGTCGGCGAGATAATCGCATTCCACCTCGCGGAGCAGACGCAGCGCCTGCGCCTTTTCCACGCGCGAGATTTTCCCCCAGAAATCGATCATGGCGTATTTGCCGCTGGCCACCGTCTCCAACGCCGGTTCGTCGTCGGACATCATCTGCCGGATGGATGAGCTGACGAGGCCGAGCTGCTTGCGCAGCTCCCGCCAGTCCGATCGGCCGTAGGTTTCACCGAGCAGGGAAATTTCACCGGCGGTCGGCATCAAATAACCCGTCAGGGCGCTCAACAGGGAGGTCTTGCCGGAGCCGTTGGCGCCCAGAATGACCCAGTGTTGCCCGGGTTCCACGCGCCAGCTCACGTTGCGCAAAATGGGCGTTCCGCCGCGCTCGATGCGCAGGCTCTCGATGGATAAAATGGGCGCGGACGTTTTCACGCGGGCGATGGCCGGTGCCAGGTCTATTTACGATCTACGATTAACGCGCCCGATAGTACCAAGGATGCGCAAATCGGCTATCGTAAATCGGGCGCGGGCCGCTACAGATCCTGGATTTCCGGCCAAAGGGGCCTTAAGTCTTCATCTTCCAGGGCCATTTTTTTTATGACGTCCTTGCCGCCCACGTCGAGGGCCCGGCGGAGCCAGTCCCGGCAGGCCTCCAATTGATTGAGCTGGCAGGCATAACACGAAAGGTTGAAAAGGATGATGGGCTCGGACGGAAATTTTTCCGCCGCGGGCAGCAAGGCGTCCCAGGCCTGCGTGAGTCCGCCGCCATCCACCCGCCGCAATGCGTAGGCGCGATGCAGCCAGCCGGCGGAGGTTTCGGGGGCGACGGCGAGTTCGCAATCGGCCACAAACAGTGCCTCGCGCCAGGTCTTCTCGTGGGCGCAGAGGAGCCAGCGGGCCTCAAGCACGGCCGGATTCGACTGTTGTTCCGACGAGATGGCGTCCAGTTCAGCGCGTGCGTCCGCCCGGCAATTGAGACCGAGCCAGCCCAGCGCCGCATTCAGCCGGTGAATGTCAGGTGGTTCCAAAGCTTGCATGGGCATGGAGAAATCACAGTTGCAACCGTTGGCAAATCGTTTTGCCGGCCCTACGTTAACTCAAAGGGCCGGGGCGCGCAGCCAGATTTTCGAGCATCCGGCCCGAACGGCTCTTGGCAAAAGTCTTGGCGTCGGTTAAATTGATTGCGTGATAAAGAGGATACTGCTTTCGGCCACGGTGCTGGCATCCGCCGGTTCGCTCCAGGCGGCCATCCAATCAAAAACCATCGAATACACGCAGGGCGGTACCCCCCTCGAAGGCGTGCTTGTCTGGGACGACACGGTGGCCGGCGCGCGCCCCGGCGTGCTGGTCGTGCACCAGTGGCTCGGACTCACGGACTACGAGAAGCATCGCGCCAAAATGCTGGCGCAGCTCGGTTATGTGGCGTTTTGCGCGGACATTTACGGCCAGGGCGTGCGCCCGAAAGACACCACCGAAGCCGGTGCCCTGGCGGGCAAGTATAAGTCGGACCGCGTGCTGTTGCGCGCGCGCGTGAATGCCGGCTTGGAGCAATTGAAGAAATCCGAACTGGTGGACCCCAATCGCATTGCGGCCATCGGTTATTGTTTCGGCGGCACCGCGGTGATCGAACTGGCCCGCAGCGGCGCGCAATTGAACGGCATCGTCAGTTTTCACGGCGGCCTCGATTCACCCGCCCCCGCCGACGGCCGGAACATCCGGTGCCCTGTGCTGGTCTGTCACGGCGCGGACGACCCGTTTGAAAAGCCGGAAGACCTGGCGGCGTTTGAACAGGAAATGCGGGACGCCAAGGTGGACTGGCGGCTGATCAAATACGGCGGCGCGGTCCATAGCTTCACCCAACCCAACCCCGGCTTCGTGAATCCCGGCGCGCATTACAATGAGAAGGCGGATAAGCGGTCGTGGGAGGATATGAAGCTGTTCTTCGCCGAGATTTTCGCGAATCATTAATCGACGCGAAGGAACGCGGTAAAGAACAATTTTCAGAGAAACCCGTCGCGGACTTTCTCGTTTCGGTTTCGACCAGGCGACTCCTGGTCCGCGAACAACTTGCGGAGCTTTACCGTGAAGTGATGGCCGGGGCGAAAGAACGGCGATGAACGAGATCATCCTCATGAGCCACGTGGTGTTTGGAGTGGCCTGCCTGCTGGCGGCGGTCTGGCTGTTCGTGGACGTGCTCAACGCCCGCGAGGCAAATCTGGCGCGCATCCGGCGCGTAAGCTGGGCGGCGGCCATCTTCATGTGGGCGGCGTTTGTCGTGGCCGGCTACTGGTACGTGGTTTCTTATCCCGCGGACAAAGCGGTGATTTTGAAAGGTCCCTGGCCATTTGCGCACCGCTTTTTCATGGAGACCAAGGAACACCTGGTCATCCTGCTGCTCTTGCTGGCCTCCTATCTGCCCATCGCCGCCGGCAACAATCTCGCGGCCAATCCCGGCGCCCGGCGGCTGATGCTATGGCTCACGGGAGGCGTAGCCTTGCTTGCCGTGATGCTCGAGGGCCACGGCGCGATCATCGCCACGGGTGTGAAGCTGGGCTTGCTGGCGACGCCACGTTAACCGCGTACACCTCATGGAAAATCAGCCCCTCTCCAAAAACACGGTCGCTTTCGGACTCTCCCTTGCGTTGTGCAGCGTGCTCAACGCTTTGCTGGTGGTGATCAAGGAAAAGAGTCCCGCCGTGGCGGCGGCAATGAAACAAATGACCGGCCACCATTGGGTGACCCACAGCGCGCTGGTGGTCGTGCTCTTTTTGCTCTGCGGCTGGTCCCTGGCGCGGCTCAACGTTGGCCAGGGACTGCGACTGGCGGCGAACCGCCTGATTGGGATCGTTGTGGCCGGCGTGCTCGCCGGCGGTCTCATCATCATGGGCTTTTATCTCATTGCCGATTGAATCTGCCATGCGAATGCACCGACACGCCCTCACCACCGCCGCTCTGACCCTGCTTGGCCTCAGCCTCGCCGGCACCGCTTATGGCGGGCCGCCGTACGTTACCGACGACCCGGAACCGGTGGACTACCAGCATTGGGAATTTTACGTGGCCTCCATGGATTCCAAGCTGGGCGGCGACTGGTCCGGCACCGCCCCGCACATCGAAATTAATTATGGCGCGGTGCCCGACCTGCAACTCCACCTGATCGCGCCGCTGGCTTATGACGTTCCGCCCGCCGGACCTACCCAATACGGCTACGGCGACACTGAGCTGGGCATCAAATATCGCTTCTTGAAGGAGACGAATTACCTGCCGCAGATCGGCGTTTTCCCGTTGCTGGAGGTGCCCACGGGCAGCGCCAGCCGCGGCCTCGGCAACGGCCATTGGCAGGCGTTTCTGCCCGTGTGGCTCCAAAAAAGCTGGGGCTCATGGACGGCGTACGGCGGCGGCGGGTATGGCGTCAATTCCCTCAATGGCCATGACAATTGGGGTTTTATCGGGGCCCTGTTGCAAAAACAGGTGACCCATAACATCGCGATCGGCGCGGAAGTCTATCATCAATCCAAATATCAGACGGATTTTCCCAACACCGGCACCGCCTTCAACGTCGGCACGGTCATCGACTTCAACGACCATCATCATTTGCTGTTCTCCGTCGGGCGCTCCATCGACGGCCCGGGGGATTTTCAGTGCTATATCGCCTATCAATTCACTTTCGACAACAGCCTTTTCCATTTCTTGAGCCATTCGCGCTGAGGGGTGGAACCGGCGTCTCGCCGGTTATTTCGGGCGCCCCGCCCGAAACCGGACCGGGGAGCGCACGCCGGTTCAACTCCCCGGCGCATCAGCAGCGACCACGCCTCAATCGAATCTGGCCGGAGGCCAGATTCAACCGGCTGGAAGCCGGTTCCACCCAACAAATTCGGAGCGTGCCGTCAGCCGCCCGCGGGATCATTCACAATGCCCATGAAGAGGAGGGAGCCGGTCGCCACATCGGAAATCGCGAAAAAGAACGGCCGGTCCAGAATCATCGTGAACCGGTTGGCTGGAGGCCTCATTATTGCCATGGCCTTCATCGTCACAACGGTCACGGCGGCCGCCTCGGTGCCCTCCTCGTTCACATCCACAAAGCTCTTCTGTTTCACTTCGCTGATGAACAATGGTTGATCCGCCAGGGCTGAAAAATCCGCATTGCCGAAGGCGCTTTTCATGCCCAAAGCCTGCAGCGGATCGTTCAGCTTCACTTCAAATTGAACTTTGAACTTGGGGAGGACGACCGTGCCTTCGCGGCCGCCAAAACCCGTTTGGACGCCCTCCGTCCAGCTTCCCTTCGCCGCCAGAGCGGCGAGCAACTCGCGCGGGTTCGAATTGGTCTGCGGCAAATACAACTCCATTTGCAGGCCGCCCTTGTAAGGCAATTTGACGGCCTGAAAATCCGCCGTTTCCTGGTACATGAAGTGTCCCGCCTGGGCCATCATCGGCGTCTGCTTTGCCGGTCCATTCGCCAGATGAAATTCGCGCGGTTTGGTCTGGTTTTCCTTGAACGGCTCGACCCAGGCGCCCTTGAAATAAATCGCATTGGCCAGGATCAACCGCGTCAGCGGCGGGAACGGGAACACCACGATCTGCTTGATCTTCCCCTGGGTCTTCTGATCGGACCAGTCGTTGATCGTTCGGGCGGATGCCGGACTGTCAAAGTCCACACTTGCAAGTTCAGCCGCAAAGAATTGCCGGTTGACGTCCACAAAGGCTGGCTTCAAACGAAACGATTTCCCAATCCAGAGTCCGTTGGCGAGATTCAAGATGACGTCCTTGCGCCCGGTGAATTGCCCGTCCAAGGCCTTGAAGGCCGGATTCAACAAATCGGCGGGCAGGCCGGCCGTCCTGAGCACTTGTTGCATTTCGAACTTCGTGGTGCCCGCCGCGCCGTTGGCGGTCATCTGCAAAGCGCTGGAAACACTGAAGGGCGAGATGAATACATTCGCGTCCGGCCGCGCCTGCACCACCTGATTCATCAAGTCAAAGGCAAAAGCCGTGTTGGCGGCCACGAGTTTGCCTTGTTCCGCCGCCGGTTCGGCCTTCGCCGCCAGCGCGAGGATGGATAGTATCATAATGGCTGGATTCAGTTTCATGGTTCCAGAGCGAACACCTGAAGATAGGACACCTGGCGGCAAAGATCATTAGAAGAAAAGTGCCATTTCGCGCTCCAGCGCGGCGCCGGAGGAATCTCATGGCCCAGCCCTGGCCCAAATTTAGTATTGGAAAAATTTCTGTTCTTTGTGGAATATGAATTCATGTCAGAGAACCAGAATGGCGCCGCGCCGATTCCGTCGCTGGAGGAAATCCAGCGCAGCTGGCACGACCTGACGTTGCGGATGCAGCAATCGGAGGCCGAATGCCGCGCGCTGGAACTGGAAAACAAGAACCTGCGCGGGCTGGTGGAAAGAGTCGTCGAACACCGCAAAAAATCGCACGGCGAACTCGTCAATCTCATCACCACGCTCGTCACCAAGCTGCCCATCAACGACGTGGGCGTGATCGTCACCCGGCTGGTCGAGCACAGCGCGGCGGTCAACGAGGTGAGCGCCGCGCTGATTCAGGGCAGGAATGAGGAAAACCTGCTCCAGCCCGCCATTCTCAAGATGCTGGACAAGGTCCGGCGCGACCTGATCTCCGCCATCCGCCCGCTGGTGGAGGAACTCATCCGCTTGGAGGCGCCGCTGGACCCAGCGATGCTGCTCGGGCTGGTTGAAAAACCCGATACCTTCTTCACGCCCGCCACCGTCCGCGCCAGCCGCGCCTTCGTCAAGGGCCAGCTCCCGCGGGAACAGATCGTCCGCGATTTCGGCCCGGAGGCGCTCATCTTTTTCAAGGATCTCACGACCGACGCCAAGCTTAATCCGCGGCCGCGGCTGGAAGAGATTGTCCTCGGCTTCCGGGGCGATTTCGAGGAGCTGCTGCATCAAAATCCCGAACTGCTTTCCACCAAGCGCGCGGAGCTGGTGTCCTTGCATAAGCGGGTCCGCCAAAGCCGCGAATCGCGTCCGCAAAAGATCGCCTTCCTCAAGCTGTCCTTCGTCCTGGAGCTGTTGAATTATTATGACAACCAGAGCACGGAATCCCCGGACGTCATTTTCGCCCAACGCCTTCCACCGCTGGTTGAACAACTCGTGGTCACGGGTGAGAACGAAAACTTGGATGAGAATTTCATTAAGCAGGCCGAGGAATTGCTCGGCCACATCCTCAATGCCGACTATCGCCAGGCCGTGGTGAACAATTTCGGCAAGACCGGCGGCGCGGCGCGCACGCTGCGGTTTGTTCTGACTTTCCGCTCGGCCATTTTCACCGAGCACGATCCCACCACCTCCGATTTCGTAAGACACCTGTTTGGGGGGCAAAAACAGCCCGCGCCCGGCCCGATCGCCACCGTCTTGCGCCTGGTCAATCCCGAGGCGCAAAAGGTCATCATCCGCGCCATCCTGAATTCCGACCGTCTGCAGCGCGAAGAGGCCGAACTGCTGGGCCGCGAACTGGTCAAGCAACTGGGCCTGCCCGAATTGCCCTCGGTCGGCTCGGGCGGCATCTCGGACAAGACGCAGATGAGCCCGTGGGACATGATCAAGGAACTCATCGTGCATCACGCATCGCCCCAGGAGATCACCGACGCCATCCGCAAGCAGCTCCACGCCAAATACGACGCTGACGAAGTCAAACAAAGCTGGCTGGTACTGGCCGAATCCGACCCCATGTCGCTCGTGCGCGTGTTCTGCCTGCTACCCTATTTGCCGGATGGCCAGACGGACCCCGTCGCGCGGGCGGTGTTGGAATCCTACTCGAACCGGCTGACCCACGAGAAATACGCGGCCACCTACCTCAAAGTCATCCACGCGCTCAGGAATCTTCACAAGGTCAAGGCCGACAGCCCGGCGCTGGTCAACTTTGTCGCCCTCATGAAATGGGTGGACCCCGCCTCCGCCGAAAAAGTGGCCAAGGACGTTGGCATGCCGGCTTAGGTCTGGACTTTGGCATGCGCATGGTGAAAAAGCGCCAGAGAGCTGGACGCACTCCAGGACGCTGGCGCGGCCTGCCTGGCTCCCGTGTACGCGAAGCGTCTTGGAGCAGTGCGCCCAGCCCTCTGGCGCTGTGACGCAAAGCCCTCCACGACTCTGGTGCCACCTGCCTGGCTCCCGTGTACGCGAAGCGTCTTGGACTGCGGCGGCCCTCCGCCGCTTTGGCACGGTTTTACGCGATCGCTCCCGCTGCACGTTTGCCAGCCGGAGATATCTTTGACCCCTCGGCCGATCAGTAGCCTGCCTCAAGAATATTTATCGCAAAAAGTCCCGCTCCAGCATCTGCATCAACTCATTCACTGCCAGCATCAATTCGCCGCGCTGGTCCGCCGCCCCCTCCACGGAAAAGTCCACCGGCGCCTGCATGGCAGCGGCATAGCGCTGCGCCAACGCCATCTGCTCGTCGCGCTGGCCGGAGGCGCGCAACAACCGCCGCACTTTTTCGGCCAGCCTTTTGGCCTCGGAAATCTTCCTGAGCGCCGCCGCCGCGTTCATTTCCCCGCCTTGAACCCGCTTTAACAGGCCGCATTCGAACAACCGGCACTGCCGGGGACGGTCGGCGTAAATACTGCAAAATTTCCCGTCGAAGCACGCGCACGGCTGCGGGGCGGCCAGTTTCGTCTTTGTCTTTTGCGCCACCGGCATTCCGAGCTTCACCAGCCGCTGCGGATCATCGCCCTTTTTCAATTCCACATCCGCAAACAGCGTGCTGTCGCAGCACAGCCCGCAATTCGGGCAGAGTTGGTCAATGCCGCAGCCAGAATTCTTTTGGTTTGTGTCCACGTTCATTTCGATCCCTTTGGCGCCCAATACACGGGGGCAAATATCCGGGCAATATTGGCGGCCACGGCTTCTTTCTTGAGCACGAGCGCGGCGGCTTCCGGGGGCGCCGTTTGGCGGCGCAGGGCGTTATGGAGCCCGACCTGACCGGCGTTGCTGGCCAGCGCCACAACCATGCAAACCGCCGGCAGCAACGTCAACACGGCGGTTCCGCCCAGGGAATCGCCGCCATGATACCACGCCGCCGGGTTGGTTAACCAGCCCACGCCATAGCCAGTCGCTTTCCCCTCGTTCGTTTTCTGGGAAGTGAACAGGAACCGCAACGACTCGGCCTTGAGAAAGCCCGGTCTCAGATGCGCGGAACCAAAACGAACCAGGTCTTCCGGCGTGGACAGGAATCCGCCGGCCGGCCATACGAAACTGTAGTTGGCCATCGGCGCCGGAAGGAGCTTGCCGGCGGGAGTCTGCTCATAAAACCGGGCCCTTTGCGGATCGTCTGCCTCCGCCCGATCAGCCCGGGTATTCGCCATGCCCAGCGGCCGGAATACGTGATCCTCCATGTACCCCGGAAAATCACGCCCGGTCACCGACTCCATCACCGCGCCAATGACGTTCCAGTTATACGAGCTGTAGCCAAACTTTGTGCCCGGCTCCGACTCCAGCGGATCGTTCTCAAATATCTTCAGGCCGCTGCGCAGGCTTGGGCACGATCCCTGGCCGAGCGCTTCGCGGCCGCGATAATTGCGGATGCCGGACAAATGCCCTGCCAACCGGCGGATCGTGATGACACCGCTTTTCTCCGGAAAATCGGGGAGGTATCGTTGCACGGGCGCGTCCAGGTCAATCTGGCCGCGTTCGACCAGCAAGGCCAGGCCCGCGGCCGTAAACGGTTTCGAAACGCTGCCGATTCGAAAGCGCGTTGAGGAGGTCACTGGCGCCTTCACCGCCAGATCGGCGTAGCCGAAGTTTTGCGACCAAATGACCGCGCCATTGACCGCAACGGCAACCGAAAGCCCCGGCGATTTCGCCGCTGCCTCGGCCTGAACGATGGCGCAGGCCCGGGTGACGGCCTCGGCGAGCGCCTGGGGATTTGGTTCCATGGGTGCAGGTTAAACAGTGATTTACACCTCGTCAATTTGCCGCCGATTCATCGCCATAAGTGCTTCGGATACTTCCGCGCCAGCTCGGATTTGATTTTCGGATAATGCTCGCGCCAGAAATTCGCGAGATCCTGCGTCACCTGGACCGGCTTCATGCCCGGGGTCAGGATGTGGACCGTCACCGGCACGCGGCCCAGCGCCACTTTGGGCGTCTGGTTCACGTCGTATAGCTCCTGGATGCGCAGCGAAATGAACGGGGACTTGCCGTTTTCGTAACTCACTTTCGGCGTGCGCCCGTTGGGCAGCGTGAGCCGCTCCGGCGCATGCTTATCCAGCAGCTCCCGCTGCGCCTGCGACAGCCACGACATCACCATCGGCTTCACCTCCCGTTCCTTCACGTCCTTGTAGCTCGCCGCGCCATGGCAAAGCTGCGCAATGATGTCCTTCTTATCGTCGTCGGTGATGGCCGGCAGTTGCAAGTCCGGGCACTGCTGGCACAGCAGATTCAGCCGCGCCAGCCATTGCTCCACGCCGTGGTCCCAGTTGGGTAGCAACAGCCGGCCCGCCAGGATTTCATCCGCCAGCAGCCGGGCCGCGGCGTCCGCCGGCGGCGGATCCATGCGTTTGGCCTCCAGCGCCAGATCCCGGAACCGCAGCAGCTCCGCCGCCAGCACGCGCCTTTGTTGCGCGTCAAACTCCACGTGAACCTCCCTCTTGAGGTCGTCCGGAAACAGCTCGCGCAGCCAGCCGATCTCCACGGCCGTGGCCAGCGATAAAATCGTATTCATCTCGCGGTCGCGGCCTTCCACTTCGCGGATTTCGGCCGCCACCAGCAAGGGGCTATGCTGCACCCGGCTCTCGCGCGCCAGCACGCCGCGCCGGCCATGGACCAGCTCGCAGCGCAGGGTGCCCTGGTCCAGGCGCCGCGCCACGCGATCGCTGAAGCCGATCAGAATGCATTTTTGCAGCGCCTCGTCCTTGGCGTCATTGGGCCGTGTGTCGAGGCCCTCGTCCCTGGCGATGCGGAGGAATTGTTCCAGCAGCGGTCCCACCTGCTTCGCGGTCACCGCATGTATGCCGAGCTTGCGACAGGCCTCCAGGCGGAATTGGTTGTTCACCGCAAAACTCCACGCGCGCATCACCCCCCAGAAATCCGAACTCGCCTGGTCCCCCAGCAAATCCTCGCGCGCCAATTCCACCTCCCGGCCGGGATTGCGAAGCAACAAATCGCGCCCCTGCGTCAGCGCCGCCACCAGACAGGCCTGATGCACGCAGTTGTACTCCTGCGCCGCCAGCAGCATGCGCGCATACCGCGGGTGCAGCGGAAAGGCGAGCATTTTGCGGCCGATGGGCGTGATTTGCAGCGGCGGTCTCTGACCGCCGCCATTTGCCTCCCCGCCAGCGCCGCCCGCCGGCACGTCTCTTTCCAGCTTCGATTCTCGATTCTCGATCCTTTCCGGCGGGGTCTTCAACGCCCCCAAATCCTCGAGCAATTCCTCCGCGTGCGTCAGCGCAATTTCGTCCGGCTTCTCCAGCCAGCGGAACCTCCGCAAATCGTCCGCGCCCGCCGCCTTCAGCGTCAGGACCACCTCGGATAAATCGAGCCGCCGGATTTCCGGCAGCTCGTGCGGCGGCCGCTCGTCGTGTTCCGCGCGCGACCATAGCCGCACGCATCGGCCCGGAGCGGTCCGGCCCGCGCGGCCCGTACGTTGGTCGGCATTGGCCTGGGAAATCTTCTCGATCAACAGCGTGTTGATACCGCGGTTGGCATCATACCTGGCGATGCGCGCCAGGCCCGAATCAATCACGAGTCGGACGCCGTCGATGGTGATGCTCGTCTCCGCCACGTTGGTGGCCACCACCACCTTCGGCTGCTGATAGCGCGCCACGGCGGCGTCCTGATCCCGGGGCGGCAGCTCGCCGTGCAACGGCAGAATGAGGTAGCCCCTCGCCTCGCCGGAATGGCGGATGGCTTCGATCGTCTGCGAAATTTCGAATCCGCCCGGCATGAACACCAGCACGTCGCCCTCGCCGCCGCCGCGAACGAAGCGCGCAAATTCCTCCGCCGCCAGTTCCCACACCGGCGGCCCGTTCAGGCCCACCCGTCGCGGCAGATATTCCACCTCCACGGGAAACGTCCGCCCCTCCGAAGTGACCACCCCGCAGCGAAAATCCGCACTCCGCCCTCCGGACTCCGCGCTTCCCGAGAGGTATTTCTCCAACTCCCCCACGTTCAACGTGGCCGACATCACGGCCAGCGCCAGGTCCGGTCGTTGCTGTTCCTGCAACCCCAGGGCGCGCGCCAGCGTGATATCGCCGTACAGATGCCGCTCGTGAAATTCATCGAACAAAATCACCGCCACGCCGCGCAAGAGTGGATCGTCGATCAATTGCCGCAGCAATACGCCTTCCGTCACAAAACGAATCCTGGTCCGGGCCGACGTGCAGTTCTCAAACCGGATCTGGTAACCCACCTCGTCCCCCAGCCGCACCCCCAGTTCCTGGGCCACGCGGGCGGCCAGGAGGCGGGCGGCCAGGCGGCGCGGTTGCAGAATCACGACCTGCCCGTCACCCAGCAAACCGTGCTTCAAAAGCATCTGTGGCACCTGGGTCGATTTTCCGGACCCGGTGGGGGCGGATAATATCAACCGCCGGTCCGCCTGCAACCGGGCGATGATTTCGTTCTCAATCTCGTAAATGGGCAGCGCCATGAAGTTTCCACTCTACCATTTGGCCGCCGCCGCGAAAAGCGCGGCGATATCCGTACACAGATGGGCGTCTCGCCTGTAGTTTCGGGCGTCCCGCCCGAAACCGGAAAGGACCAAAACATTCAACATTCAACGCCCAGCTTCCAAGTGGGGGCCAAGCACAACGTGTCAAATTTAAATCAGGACTCGACGAAGTGCGAAATGCGCAGCGCAGGGTGAGGAACCGCTGGCGGATTCGAGCGGAAAATGCCTTGTAAATCCGTCCATTCGGTGGAAGATCACAGGCAACAATTCGTCCAGCGCATGAAAAATAACAGGAATTTCCAAGCGGCCCTGAGAGCTGGAGTCCGGCTTCTCGGGCTGTTGCCCAGCCTCGTCCCGTTCCTGGTCGGGGCGGCGCCAGTCATCGATCCGATCGCCAACGTGATGGTACCGGCGGGCAAATCGATCATCATTCCCGTCACCGCCACGGTGACCAACGGGCGCCCGCTCAGTTACACCGTGACGGGCACCACCAATGCCATGGCCATTATCCTGCACACCAACAATCCGTTTTGGAAGTTGAACGTGGCGCAGGCCTGTGCGAGCAACGCCCCGGGCGCTTTTTCCACCCCTTTCCGCGGCGGCACGACCACCGTCACCAACGTGGGTGATCTGACCTTCATGCTGTTTCCCGAATACGCACCCCAAACGGTCGCGATTTTTCAAGGATTGTCAGCTTCAGGTTTTTACAACAGCAACACGATTTTTCATCGGGTGGTGACGAATTTTGTCATCCAGGGTGGCGATCCCGACACCAACGGTTCGGGCGGCCTGGTGTTTGAATATGACGACGAGTTCAATCCGCAGGCCATCTTCAGCGGCAACGGGCAACTGGCGCTGGCCAACTCCGGCAAGAACACGGACGGATCACAGTTCTTTGTCACCGTGGGGCAGCAGCGCAGCTTGGATTTTCAGTACACCTTGTTCGGCCAGCTCGTCCGGGGCTTCAACGTGCTGTCCAACATCAACGCCACGGCGGTGGACACCAACAGCCGGCCGCTCGCCAACGAAATCGTCACCCTGGCCAGCCTCGTTCCGGACACGTCCGACCTGGTGCTGACCCTCACCGCGACGAACCGGGCCCGGCTGACCAACCTGGTCACCGTCATTGCCAGCGACGGCGCCGGCGGTTTGGCGACCAACTCATTCAGGGCGGTGTCCATCACCGATTCCAACAGCAACTACCAGCCGCTGTTCCTCGGAAGCACCGTCACAAATTTGACCGCGCGGATCAACACCACTTTAACCAACGTGATCGACGCGGTGGAGTTGGACGGCCGGCAGCTCTATTGGTTTCCCCTATACGGGGATGGCCGTTCGGAATCAAACTCCGCCGTCTCCTATAATACCAACAAATCCATCCTGCGAACCTTGACTTACAACGAAACGAACGCCGGCGGTCAAATGGAGCTTTTTGTGAAACCGGCGACCAACTATGCCGGCGCGATCACCGTGTATTGCATCGCCAGCGAAAGCTCCTCTTGGTATCTCTATTATTCGAACCCGTTTTTGGGTTCTTTGCCGCCCTACTGCCAGATGGCCTACACCTTTGTCTTTGGCGACACCGCCATTGCGGGAGAAGCCGCCGCGGCTCCGCCTCAATTTCCGGGGGCCTTCACCAACCTGCTGCTGGCCGCCTTCACCAATGGGGTGCCAGAGAGTTCCGCGACGAATTTTTCCGCCTCGATCCAGTGGGGCGACGATTCGGTCACGGCCGGCACCATCGCCACCAATGCCTCCAGCGTGCTGAAGCAAGTGCTCGGCGCGCACGATTACTTGTATTCGGGTAACTACCCGATCGCGATCACCATCACGAGCAGCCTGGGGGCGGCCACCACGGTGAGCAACACCATCACGATCCTGCCCTCGCTGTCGTTAACCCAAAGTGGGCCGTTGAACGTGCTCGCCTGGCCGGCCTGGGCGTTTGCCTACGGACTCCAAGCGAGCCCCGACTTGTCGGGCACGAACTGGGCGGCCTTGACGAACGCCGCCGTGCTCTCCGGATTCCAAAATGTCGTGTCCAACGCGCCGCTGGCCAGCCAGGCCTTTTTCCGGCTCAACAACTGAGAGCCTGTCTGAACTGCCCGGGTGCGCCAGCAGCCCAATTGGCGCGCGGAATGGGCCGGGCAAAATGCCCGGCCCATTCTTGCTTCCAGAGTTTGCCTGGCTCAAAACGGCAGGGTTAGTCGTAGCGCAACCGGTAGAAACTCATCGGCGACGAAGTGGGAACTACGTAGGGCGAATTCGTTGCCCCCGGAACCGGATCCCAATGGATTAGATCCGGGGATTGTTGCAATAGGGCGTTCGTCCCCGGCCAAGAGATAATCAAGCCGTTGCCAGAGTTGGTGCCTCCGGCAATATTAAAACCAGGAGTGGACCCGCCACAATTTGGCCCCGGAAGAACGGTCACCGTGAATGAATTGGTCGCAACGTTGCCGCATTGATCATAGGCGGTAACCTGGATCGAGCTGACCGTGTTCTGCGGGAAGCAATAGCCGGCGGGAATACTGTAAACCAGCGTGGGGACCGTTCCGGGACAGCAGCGATCCACTGCCCAGGTCGAAAAGGGCACCGCCGTGCAATTGCTGCAAGTGTAAACCAAGATATTGGTGCAGTAGATGGAGAGGCAGTTTGTGGAACCACAATTTGGCCCCGGCAGGACGGTCACCGTAAATGAATTGCTGGCGACGTTGCCGCATTGGTCATAAGCGGTGACTTGGACGGGGGTGGTGGTGTTTTGTGGGAAGCAATAGTTTGTGGGAATACTATATACCAGCGTGGGGGCCGCCAGGGGACAGCAAGGATCACCTGCGAAGGCCGAGAAGGGCACGGTCGTGCAATTGCTGCAGGTATAGACCACGATATTGCTGCAATAAATGGAGATGCAGTTTGTGGAACCACAATTCAGCCCAGGAAGCACGGTGACGGTAAGGTAATTGGTGGCCGAGTTGCCGCACTGGTCAGAGGCGAAGATCTTCACTGGGGTCGTCGTGTTGACGGCGAAGCAGGTGTTGGTGGGAGGATCATAGACCAGGGACACGTTTGGGCAGCAAGGGTCATACACGGCCGTATTGAACGGTACGGTGGTGCAAGGGCCACAAGTGTAGGCCACGATGTTCGTCGAGTAAATAGCGAGGCAGTTGGTGTTGCCGCAATTCGGGCCCGGGAGGACGGTCACCGTAAATGAACTGGTGTTGGTGTGGCCGCACAAGTCGTAGGCGACGACGGAGACCGGGGTTGTGCCCGGCGGAAAACAAGTCGTCGGGGAAGGGTTGAACACCAAGTTTACCCCACTGGAACTACAGCACTCGTCGGTGGCGGTTACTTTATAAACAACCGGTGTACAGGGGTCGCAGGTGTACGCCACGACGTTGGAAGCGTTGATCGTGATACAGTTGGTGGGGAGGCAATTCGGTCCGGGATTGACCGTTACCGTAAAATAATTTGTGGCGGCGTTGCCACATTGGTCGTAGGCCGCAACTTGAACCTGGGTGGACGAATTCACGGGGAAACAAGAGCCTGAAGGCGGTGAATATTGCAGGAGCGCGTTGCTGCAACAAGTGTCGATTGCCGTGGCGGTGAACATCACCGGCACGCACTGGTCGCAAGTTTCCACGGTAATATTCGAGCATTGGATGGAGAGGCAGGGATTGCCCGCCACCGGACCATACACCTGTCCGTTAAAGGTCGCCGTTCCAACGTGGTCACTCGCCGGAACAAGCCCAGAGCCTAAAGCGGGATTGTAGAGAATCGCAAAGCTCGGCGGGTAGGCCGTCGGACCCAACACACCGGCTCCCTCGTTTATGGGCAGACCGACAGCCGGGCTGGTTGTGCTGGAAAACGTGATGTGATCGGGCTCAAAGTCGATGTTCCAGGGCGCTCCCGTGTTGTAATTGTAAACGCCATAACCGGCGTTGAACAAAGTAGAGTAGGCGACACCTCCCTGGGGAACGATGGAGCCGCCTGAATCGATATAACCCAGTGGCGTGCAAGCTCCGATGATGCCCGGCCCCGCCGCCGGATCGTAAAACAGCGTCCAAGCAGACATGGAACCCTGGTCGCTGTTGATGACATCGTATTGGATTCGATTTGCGGGAATGGCGAGGGCGGTATTGATGGCTCCCGGGCCGACCAAGGCACCGGTAATGGTGACCGAGTCCGGTGAACTGGCAAATCGGACGCTCCCCACGGCCGACGGAGTTCCGCGCACAAAGGAGAGGCCTGCGGACGCCGGATGGGATTGGACAAGCAAGACGCCCGCCAGCATCGTCCGGGCCAAGCTTGAACGCGCGAGCCGGCAACTCCGGCGCGCGAAAGCAACGAGGCGCGAGTTGAAGCCCAAGCTGCGTGGGTGAAGTTGTGCCTCGCGCACGAAGGAGCAATGACTTGAATTTGCGTGGTTTTTTTTCATATTGTTGTGGCTTCGAGTTGTTTCTTTAAAGCGGTCTTACGGCATTGGGGGCGACTCCGTCTAATTGACGATTTCGCCGATTCTCCATGGGATATACGTTCGCCAAACTCGAACTTGCAGAAAAAGATGTTGTTGTCAGCCTCCACGCTGGTCGCGGCCAGTTCCACCTCAAAGATTTCGGCGCAGCAAAAATCGCTTTAATCCGCGACGAACACAAACGTGTGGTCGTAAAAATACAGGGTCCGGCCAAAGCGCTGGAGGGCTCGGGCCCCGAACGGAAGTTTCACGTTCCGTGATGTTGCAGCGCCGCATGCAAACTGAGCGTATCGCCGTCGTCTTTTTTGAGTTCGGCGAAAACCAGGGCCGAAACAATTGTCCACGCGCCCAGGATGAGAAACGCCCGGTGAACACCGGCGATCATTTCCGGCGCGCGGGTGTGGAACCGGTCCGGTATAAAGACCGCGGTAAGCAGCGAGGCCGCGGCAATGCCGAAGCTGATCGACATCTGCTGCACGGTGCTGGTGATGGCGCTGGCGCCGCTGGTCTCCGCCTCCGTGACGTCGGCGTAGACCAGGGTATTCATGCTGCTGTACTGGAGCGAAGTGAACACGCCAAAAATGAAAGACTGGAGGACAATCAGCCAGACCGGCGTGGCAGGGCCGATGGTGGCGAAGGAGACGAGCATGACCCCGAGCATGGCCGTATTGGAGACCAGCACGAGGCGATAGCCGAAGCGTTGCAGAATCTTTCGCAGGATGACTTTCAGGCACAGGGCGGCAATCGCCTGCGGCATCAGCAGCAGGCCGGACTGCACCGGCGTGAAGCCCAGGCCCACCTGATACAACAGCGGAAAAAGAAACGGCACGCCGCCGATTCCCAGACGCGTGAAGAAGCTGCCCGCCACGGAAGCCCGGAAGGTGCGAATGCAAAACAGTTTCAGCCGCAATAGGGGAAATTCAATATGCGCCGCGCGGACGCCATAAGCGGCCAGACAAACCGCGGACACCGCCAGCAAGCCGGCCATTTCCGCCGCGCTCAATGTGTGTTCGCCAAACACCTCCAGGACGTAGGCCAGCAAGCCAAGGCCGCAACTGAACAACACCAGTCCGGCCAAGTCCAGGGGAGGCCGCTCCGCCTGCCGGTAATCGGGCAGATGACGCAGGACGAGGTAGAGGCCGAAAAGTCCGACCGGCAAATTAATGAAAAAAATCATGCGCCAATGCAGGTAGCCGACAATCAAACCGCCGGCGACGGGCCCGAGCATCGGGCCCAAGAGACCCGGAATGGCCACGAAACTCATCGCCCGCACCAGCTCGGATTTTGGAAACGTTCGCACCAGCGTCAGCCGCCCCACAGGGACCATCATGGCCCCGCCCAAGCCTTGCAGCACGCGACAGAGCACCAGCAAGTGAATGTTGCCGCAAAGGCCGCACAGGAACGAACCCAAGGTGAAGGTGGCGATGGCCCAGGCAAACACCCGGCGCGTTCCAAAGCGGTCCGCCATCCAGCCGCTGATCGGAATAAACACCGCCAGGCTCAGGGTGTAACTCGAGAGCACCGCCTTCATGCTCAAGGGGGCCACGCCCAGCGCCTTCGCGATGGCCGGCACGGCCGTGTTCAGGATGGTCGTGTCCAGCGCCTCCATGAAAAACGCCACTGCCACCAGCCAAGGAAGGAGCCGTTTAACCGCTTCAACTGAAATCGCCGATGGCACTGGGGCGACACCCGTGGCCGCCGGAGTTTCCAATCCCGCCTCCACATTGTTTTCCATACGCCAAGATTAATTCACCATGCTGCCCGGCGTCCATTCCGCACTCGGCATTTGTGAAGAACTGGGTGACCCATTTACAAACTCCTCTGCCCTCGTCGCGGCCAAGCCGATTCGTCCAAGATCTTATATTTTGCGAGTGGGAGAGCCCAAACCAACCGTCCTTTGCCAATTGCCTACGGCGAGCCGTATTGAAAGACGCGGTAGAATCTGTCGCTCACGCCCAGCGGCGGGGTGGCGGTGCCGGGAGGGCCGCTGTCGGTCCAATTGGCGACGGAATTCGTGGCGGTCACTTCCCCGGTCGGCGAGGCGAACCAAGCGAGCAAGTTGGTCGAGTATTCCACTTGATAAGTCCGCCCCGCGCTGGCAGGCCAGGTCAAAGTGACGGTGTCTTGTTCCGGTTGAGCCTGGACGGAGAGTCGCTCAAAAGGCAGCGCGACAAAACCGGCCTGCTGCAGGCCGCGCTGGATCTCCGGATTTTGCATGAACAGCCGCCAGACATTCTGGTTCCGGTAGTTCTCAATCATGATCGCTATGGGCCCTTGGTCAATACCCAGTTCATCCGTATCGTACCAATTTGCGCTGAAGTTGAACGCGTCAATGAAACCATACGCCGTCCAGAGGCGCGAGCGGCCCTCGCTGTAGAGGTTTTGCAGCGTGGGCCCGGCGATCTCCGGAGCGAAGGCCATGGCCCCACCGGCCGCGGTGGGCGCGATCGTGCCGTCATCATTCTCGGCTGGCGGCGCGCCATGGGCCTCGTAGCCCGAGGGATCGTCCGAGGCGGTCAAGCCCCAGAGGTCGGCGCCATACCCGCGCCAACCCAACGGGTCGGCGATGCAGTACGCCTGCTGGGCCAAAGCCGCCCGGTGCGAGTTTTCAAAGTAGGTGCTGTTTTCGGCGTTCATGTAAGCGTCCCCAATATGGCGGAAATCAATCCAGCAGTGGGAATATTCATGGCCGAATAACGGAGGAAACGTGACAAATGACTCGCCATAATAGGTGGCCCAGTCATATCCGCTGGTCCAATAGCTCCAGCACGCGGCCGGCAGCGCGTTGCTCGCCGCGCCGATGCCGAGCAGATAAATCATCATTCCCTCATCGTAGCCAATCCAGTCGCCAAAAGTGCTGAAGCCGCTTTCGGGCAGCCAGCCCATCCGCACCCCGTTGGTGCCGGGGACGTCGGGCGCAAACCAGAGCCAATTCACCCGGTTGAAGATCGCGCTGGAGAGCGTCTGGACGCCCGTTTCCGTGGCGTTGTTGCCGTTGAAATACTGTTTGGCGTAAAGGATGCCCGCCAGCAATAAGGTGGTGTCAATGGAAGACAGCTCCGAACTGCCCGAGCGTGTGGCCGCGTTCATGTCCAGGTAATGGTAGAACCAGCCGCGGTAGCCGATTTCGCCGGCGTCATTGGTGCCTTGCGGCCCATTCCAAAAGGTGTTCAACGTTGTCAGCACTCGCGCGGCGCCCTGATCGCGCGTAATCCAGCCATGGTCAATGGCGATTCCAATGGCGGTCAGCCCGAACCCGACGGCGGAGATGCTGCACGCCGAGCCGCCCGGCGCGCCGTCCGCGCTGCGATCGGGTACGAGGCCATTGGTGGGATTGGCCGTGTACCAAAAATAATCGAAATTGGCCTCCTGCACGTAATCCAAAAAGGCGTCGGCGCTGGGAAACGGATTGGGCATGGTGGACACTGTCGCCGACGGCGGGCTGGTCTGGGAGGACAGGCCCACCGCGGTGACCTGGTAATGATAAGTCTGCCCGTCGCTGACGCTGAGATCGCAATAACCCAGCGGCGTCAGCACGCTGGTGTTCAACTTCGCGAAAGGGCCGGCCCCGTTGAGCGAGCGATAGACGTTGTACCCGGCCACGTTGGGGGATGAATCCGGGTCCCAATGCAAAATGACGCTTTGATCGCCCGAGAAGATGACCACATTGGTTGGGGCTGCGGGTTGCGCGGCGGCGTCAAAAGCGGCTACCCAGAGGAGAATTGTCAGGGCCAGATTTCGTTCTATATGCATTGCAGGTGCAAGGTGCAAGGGAAGCCTCGGTAGACATTATGTTATCAGCCGGCAAACGGACGTCAAGGCAAAACTCATTTCGGTGGGAAATTGCAAAAAAACAGGTTGACAGTCATGGATTCGCTGCCATAGTCAAAATGTACTACTGACTTCCTGGATGTGTGCCAGTTTTTTTCCTGAGGAAGAGTAAAGAAAGGCAAGCCCATGAAAAGTGAAAAACGCTCTCCGGCAATCGGCCTTTGGGTTCTTCGGCACCCAATTGAAAGCGCAAGACATACCCTCTTCCATAACCCGCTGCAGGCTCTTGCCGTGGCGCTGATGTTAGCCAACCTGCCGGCCCAAGGCCAAATCACCAATACGCTCCTGGCGAATCCGAATTTTCAGGCAAGCATCGGCAACAGCATTCCAACCGGCTGGAAGTATTTTGCTCCGCCGGGCGATACGCACAAGGATTATTGGATAGTTAACACGGCCAGCGCGAATGACCAGGGGGTGGAAACGAGTGCGCAGTCAGGAACCAACTGGTGGAAGCAGTGGAATGCGCTTTACAGCACCACGGTAAGCAACGTGGCTGGCATCTACCAAATTGTCAGCGCCTCGCCTGGCTCCATCTATCAGGCCAATGGGTGGATGACCTCGTCGGCCGGCGACGTATTGACATCAGCCAGTGACTCTAGCTGGATTCAGGTCGAGTTTCTTGATGTCAGCAGCAACCTTCTCGCGCTCTACAAATCGGATAGTTACAATATCAATTTAGGGGAGACCACCTGGTTCTCGTTCCAAGTCACCAACGCCTGCGACCTCACCCAACCGCTGCCTACCGGCGATCCGAGTTTCAACACCTATGCGATCACCGGCTCGGTCAGTCAGTTGGTGGCCCCGGCGGGGACCGCATCGATCCTTTACCGACTTTGCGATTTCTTCGCCGCCAGCGATGGAGGGTCGGAGTATTTCGATAGTGCGGCTCTGGATCAAATCAGCGGTCCGGTTCCGCCCGCGATCAAGAATCTTAATCCGCAAGACGAGATCTTCGTGCCCCCCAGTGCCGGCCTCAGCTTTAACGTGAGTTCGCCCAGCGGCTTTACCATCAATAATAGCGGCATTCACGTCGTGTTAAACGGCAGCAACGTTTCGTCCGGCCTGGTCATCACCGGCTCCGGCTCCAGCAAAAGCGTAACCTATGACGGACTCCAATCCAACATCACCTACAATGCGACCATCACCGTCACCGACAGTTCCAATCTGACGTCCAGCGCCAACACGACCTTTCAGACCACCTGGGTGGGAGTGCCGGCGTACACTTACTTGTGGCTGGCTGTGGATTTTGATTTTAACGGCGGCGTGTACATTGACAATCCCGACTTGTGCACCGTGCCCGGCGATCCCGACTGTTACTTGGGACAAGTAGGCGAGCAGAGCGTGGACGAGTTCAGCACGGGCCTGCCCCCCGCCCAATTTTATCGGGGAGCCACCGACGGCATCGGCACCCAACCCTCCGGGGATTACTCGCGGCCAAACCTTTCCGCGGCCGGCCGGGTTGATTACTGCATCAATCCGTTCATCGGCACGCCTTCCTACAGCGGCGCCGAATGGGTGAACTACACCCGCGACTGGCCCACCAGCACCAATTGGATCATCGCCCGGCTCTCCACTGACGTGGGCCTGTCGGGGAGCCTGCAAATGAGCCTGATTGACCCCGGCGTGTCCACCAACGTCCTGGGCAACTTTACCATCAACGACGGCCTGGGCTGGACCACTTTCGAGTTTGTCTATTTGATGAGCACAAACGGCGGCAACAAAGCGAACGTGGTCCTCAGCGGCAGGGAAACCTTGCAAGTCACCAGCGGCGGCAATCTCCTCCCGACTTTCTTCATGATCGTCCCCGGCGAGCCCGATTTGCCGCTCTTGACCGGGCTTTATCCCACCGGCACACACCCGTTTGAACCCACCAACGCCCTGAGTTTCACGGTGACCACGTTGGGAGCCACCTTCCCGACCAACGGCATTCAGATGATCCTAGACGGCCTTAATGTCTCCTCGGCCTTGCTCCTCACCGGCTCCGCCTCAAGCAACCACGTTGTGTATCCTTATCTGGCTTCCAACGAAATGCACTCGGTCGTTATCACCGTGACCAATTCCCTCGGTCACGGCATCGCCGTGTCCAATCAGTTCGACACTTTCAGCCAGGGCAATTACATTGCGCAGGCTGAGGATTTTGACTACAACGGCGGACAGTACGTCCCCTCGGCGAGTTATTACCCGGACTGCTATGCGTCTTTTGTCTCGGTCCCCGAAGTGGACTTCCACCATACACTTAACGCCGGCGAGCCGACCGATGGTTCCGACTATCAATATCGGCAAAATGGGATTCCGCAGGAATCCACAAGTGATTATTACCTGGCCATCTTTGCGGCCAATCCATTTGTCTATGTTGATTACAATTTGTATTGGTTCGGAGGCGGAGACTGGGCCAATTACACCCGGGATTATCCGACCGGCACTTTCAACATTTACGCGCGCACGGCCGGGCTGGGGCCCTTTACGATGGATTTGGGCCAGGTCATCGGCGGCCTTGGGACCTCCAATCAGGTGCTGAAGCCGCTTGGCCAATTCAGTTCCATCGGGCCCAGCATTAACACGTTTGCCTGGGTGCCATTGACCGATGCCGGCGGGGTCGCGCCGGTCACGGTGAATATTACCAAGCCGACCACCTTCCAGGTCTTGACTCCCACCGGCGATTGTTATCCGAACTACTTCATGTTGGCACCCGCCGCGCCCATCAGTTTATCGGCGGCCCGTTCGGGCAATAACCTCAACATTTCCTTCCCGGCCCAGACCGGATGGGTTTACCGCGTGTTTTACCGGACGAATCTGACGGCTGGCAGTTGGACGCTGGTGAACTCGGTGCTCGGCAATGGCTCGGTGAAATCCGTGACTTATTCCACCGCCGGCGACAGCCAGTCGTTTTACAAAGTGACCTCTCCCTGACCGGCAGCGTTCCTTATATCTGATTGATAGCCATGGGCTTAATTTCAACCGAAGCCGTCAGGCGCCAAGCTTTCAATGCTCGCAAAAAACTGAAATTTCCTATTGACATTATTCCCGTCAATTGGTATAAGAAGAAAACTCAATCACCAAAGGAGTGAATTCAAGATTTGGAGCCGTTTATGAAGAACTATAACCGAACTATTGTCGTCTCGTCAGTTGCGGGGATTTGTTTGGCGGCGGCCAGCGGGGCTTATGCGCAGATCAGTTCCATCAACTCCGCCATAATAACGCAGCGCGTTTTCAATGATTATCCAAGTGCGACGGGGACTTACCTCAACAACTATCCCACTTCGATAACCCTTGGTGAAGCGGGCGAATATGCTGCCACCGGCTTCGCCAACCGCGACGAATGGTTTTTCTCAAATAACGGCACCAGCGCCTACACGCTGGGGGCCAATGACTTCTTCACCACGTCGATGACACTGGATGTCACCGGCACCACCTCCGGTGACAATGAAGCGGGCTATATCATTCCAAACGCCAACGGCGAATTGCCCGGCGGCGATTTGCAATTCATAGCCGATGCCCAGAGCGGCTTTCTGGGCATGTTCGGCGGGAGCGGGTTCTGGAACTCCGGCCTCACCTACACGGCAGGCGAAACGGTCACCTTGAGCATGCAATATTTCTATGACACAGCCAACAGCGTGGACGCCTTCCAATTCCGGGTCAACGCTGGCAGCGGCAACATCTACAGCCCGGTCCAGGATTTGCCAAGCGGTGACAATCTCGTGGGAGATAACTTGGGGGCTTATTTCCAGCTTGCCGGAACCACCAGTGCTCCCGGGTCTTCAGGACAGGCGGTCTTCGGGACCATTGGAATCGCAGTTCCCGAGCCTGCCACTCTCGCGCTGCTGGGCTTGGGTGTTCTGCCGCTGGCACGGCTGCTGCGCCGCCGCGCCTAGAGTCCTTGAACTTCAAAATTGAGTGTAGACAGATCAAGTTTTCAAGAGGTTATCCTTTCTACAAAGAAGGTGTCCAAAGTCTTTTGGAATTTGGCGAAGGCACCCGCCAAGGCTGAAGGGTTTAAGGGGCTGGCATCGTGGAGTTCGGAAAGTCCCCGGCGGAGCAGTCATTGGTAAACACGG
>JBEKZM010000030.1:0-55170 GCA_049509875.1 Verrucomicrobiota bacterium
TGGCACCGGCGGATTCCACAGCGCAGCGGGATGTCCATCAACCCGTGGTCCCCAGCCAGTGGTTGTCGGCAAATAAAATACAGTTGCCAGATTTCCATAAAATACGTCGGCACCATCAAGGGCGGGTGCGTTCCCTCGAAAACAGACGCTCGATAAAGTGGAACAGAACGCGAACGCCCAGTCGCCAATATTGGTGACGCCGGTGCCAACGGAAATATTGATCAAAGACTCGCAATCAAAGAAAGCGCCGTCGCCAATGCTGACAACGCTGTCGGGGATGGTGACGTTGGTCACACTGCTGGAATAGAAAGCCCAAGGCCCAATGCCGGTGACCGGCAGTCCCAAAATTGTGTTGGGGATGTTCGCCGCATCGCCTTGGCCCGCGTATCCGGTGATGATGACTGTGCCACTATTCGTCGTGTATAGGAATTGACCCTGCGTCGCGGCCGGCAGCATCAACAAAAACAGCAGACAGTGCAGCCGCGTAATGTGAGCAAGCCGAGATTCAGAGATCGCCGCTCCGCGGATTAACTTTCTGAGTTGCATCATGGGAAAGAATTTTGCGACGGTTGCGCGTCAGAGTCAATCTTGTGGAATGATGAGTTCGTTTCCGTTTGCTGTATTTTAGGGGAAGCGGCAACATTCGGAAGCTCGGGACATCAATCGCTGTATTTTGATCAAAGAGAATTTGCAACCGCCAGGATCGGGCAGAAACATCCTGATTGTGGATACTGACACGCTTGAGAAGATTGCGATCTACCTGGACTTGCGCCGAGACCAGATCACGATGGCGGGCACTGGCGGCGGTGCATTGGGATTGTTGGATCACTGCCCGTTTGACTTGGTTATGATCGGTCCGACAGTGACGGACATTCCGCCTGACGAATTGATTTCCGATATTCAACACCTTTTCCCACTCCAGCGAGTCCTGACGGTGGCGGAATTTATGCACCGCCAAGCCTCGTAGTTTGGGTATCCTTTGGCGTCTTGCGGCACTGGTCGCGCATGGCCGTGCCGCTTGCTTTTCAGGTTGAAGTGGCGTAACAACACTGGTGTGAAAACGGTTGATTTCAGGGCCGTGAAGCGGCAGGAAACGCGCAGTCGAATGAGACTGGCGCGGAAGGCGGCGCGTAGCCCTGAAGCAGCAGTGGCCATTCAAAAACGCGTATCGTTGGTCGGGGATGGGGCCAAATGGGAAATCACCAATCTCAGAGAATTTGCCCGTTCGGCGGCGACACGGTGGGCCTAACGCGGGTTTTTCCCTCGATCAATTTTCCGAAGTTCTGAACGTCCGCGATACAGCGGGCAGACCTTATGTATTGATCGGCGGTCAGGCGGTCAATTATTGGGCCGAACGGTATCTCGATCGGGAGCCGCAACTCCAAAATTTCAGGCCCTTCACCAGCGCGGACATAGATTTCCAGGGCACAGCGGACGACGTGCGGCACATTGCTGAACAACTGGCATTAACAGCGGGCTATCCGCCGAAGGTGGCGATGACGGCGTTGGCGGGCGTGATTCCCGTACAGATTGGCGGGGAAACCTCCAATATCGAAGTTGTTCGCCATGTGCCAGGAGTTGGGGCGGCCTTGGACGACTTCGTCATTGAGGCAAAATGGGGTGACAAGAACCTCCGGGTGTTAAATCCGATTTCCCTGTTGGCGTCAAAGCTAGAACTGGCGGCCACGGTGCGGCAGGACGGACGCAACGACGTACTGCATTTGAAAATCCTGGTGCCGTGTGTTCGGGCTTTCTTGGAAACGATATTGGAGCAAGTGGAGCAACAGGCGATTCCTGCTCGCGATTGGCTGGGGCTGGCGAATCGAGCGCTGAAACTGACAACCGATCACCGGGCCAGAAGGATCGGCGAGAAACACCAAATCAACTGGCCGGACATCCTGCCCTTAAAAGCTATTATGACATGGTAAAGGGCTCCGGCATATTCAATTCTCAACGGGCGCGCCATAATCCCAATTCCAGCCCTAATTCACCCGTGCGTCAAGTCTCTAATTATCGATTGTCGGACCGACCCTTTCAAGCTACCGGTGTTGGAAAGTTGGAAAGGGACTTGGACCAGTAGCCCCAACGACTTGGTTCATTTCGAAGCAACTTCCGGTGAAAATATATGGTTATGCGGGACCCGTTCGTGGCAAGAAAAATCGGGCCATGGCCAAAAGACTGTGGTAAGGTTTGCCCATGAGCCCTATTGCCGTAAACTGGTTCAAGCAATTTTGGAGGGAATTGACGGAGTCCACTGCGGTCGTGCGCCGGATCATAAGCCCTCCCATGATCCGACGCACGGTTACGGCGGAAGAATCCCCCAATGATTTCACGCCCCGAGCGCAACAAGTTCTTGCCTTGGCCCGCAAGGAGGCTGACCGGCTTAATCACAATTTCCTTGGCACGTTACACTTGCTACTGGGCATCATCACACTTGGCCAGGGAAAGGCTGTCAACGTCTTGAAGAAAATGGGTCTTGATTTGGAAATCGTGCGGCAGGAGGTGGAAAAACGCGTGGGCACCGGACCGGATCAAAAGATGGTTGGCAGTATTCCCTATAGTCCGCGCGTCAAGAAAGTGATTGCGCTGGCCCAAAAGGAAGCCAAGCAATTGAATCACGCTCGCGTGGGGACCGAACATCTTCTGCTCGGATTATTGCAGGAGGGTGATGGTGTGGCGGTAAAAGTCCTGGCCAGCTTCGGAGTGGAACTTGAAAAAACCAGAAACGCAATTCTGCGCGACGCCAAGCCGAATCATACGCCGGAGGCTGCCAGGAGCCAAACAGCGAGCGGGACTGGCGAGCCCAAGACCACCGGGGACACCCAGACTGAATGGTCGCAAGGATGGTGGTCCAGAGTGCCGAAGCCAGAACCGGTGGACCTTAGCAGGCGATACGACGTTTATTGCATCCAGCATGGTGAAGCGGTGATATATCGCAATGTGCTGCTCAAGTCCGCCAAAGGACTCTTCGCCAGTCACGGCGATGACGAGTCATCGCTTTACCTCGAGCTGGAACAACCGGATGGCAAAGCCATCTATCTGCCGAAGCATTCAGTTTTCAAGTTCTGCGACCCCGGGGCCACCGCCGGTGGCGAGCCGGTTCGCAAGCGTGTTAAATCAGGTAAGAACTGTGTCCCGCCGGAAAATGGTGTCACCGGTCCCGGACCGAACGTTTCCGAATGACTTGCGGCGGGCTCGCGCGGTGATTTCCCTGTAACCTTTGAATTGCCAGCACTCCCAGGCGGGAGCGCGTCTGGCACTGAATGCTTTGTTTCCACAAACCCTTTCGAATGTCAGCGTGGAATCCAAATTCAACGGAAGAAGATCCCGTTCTAAACCGCCCGGTTTGCATCCATTCGATTTCGCCCGTGGCACACCAATGTTTAATGCACGTGGGACGTAAGAGAACTTTTCGCTGAAGATTTGAACAGAAGCTAACGAAACGAAGGCCGATTCGAACGTGACGTTGTGTTTAGCGATTTGTCCTGATAATCAAGCCGCATATCCGCGGATCAACAAAATCCATGACCGTTATCCCAAACCGTCCCGGGCTGGTGTGTGGAAAATAGGATGCCGACTTAGGGTTGATAAAGTCGGAAATGGCCGTAATGTCAGCCAAGAGATGCATTTCGTATCCACTGGTGAAATTAAGAAATAAAATGTTGTTTTTCGTGGATTCTGCTTCGTGGTAAAGATCTTGAATGGCAGTCCATTTTGCATTTTTATCCGTAACTTAGATAAACCGCACGCAGGCTTCCTTCAGGTAACGCGTTTCCAGCAGCCGCGCGATCCGGCGCACGATGTTCCGCCGCAGGTCCAGCTCGACCGGCACGTTCGGGTCCTGGTGCGCCTCGTTGATGCGCGTGCCCACCACGAATTCCACGATGTCGCTTTGCAACATGAGCGAGATAAGGTCGGTGGCCGGATTTTTTCGCGCCATTTCACCGCTGCTGCCCCGCTCCAGGAGTTCGCCGACCATCCCCAGGGTGACCGTGCCTTCGGTGACCAGGTCCACGCCATCCATGACGGCGGCGGGCGGAATCTCGGGATCAAGTTGCGCCAGGCTCATGGTGACGCCGCGACCCAACAGCCGGGAGACGATCCCCGCCGTGGTGCCGCCGCAAATCACCTTGCGCCCGTCGAAGGTCTGCACCAGGTCCGCCAGCTCGCCGTCGCGTTCCCGGCTGAAGGGCGGCCCGGTGATCACCAGCAACCGCCGCGGCCGGCGGTAATAAATCACTCCGCAACTGATGTCATCTTTCGCGGCCTGACCGTCGTTGACCAGCGCTTCGCCCACCAACCGGTGCGACAGTTCCCGCGCCGAGATTTCATTTTCCGCCCCGATCTGCCGCTGCAAGAAATTTGCCACGCGGTCCGAGCCCCAGCCCAGCGGCAGGCCGGCGCGGCCCAGGCCGGACTGGCTGACGCCGTCGGAACAAAAAACAATGCGGTCCCCGAGCTGCGTGTCGAATTCGCTGTAATAAATCACGCGGTCCTTCCACGCCTGGAGAGTGAGGCTGGCGCGCTCGATGGGGATCGGCGACTGACCGCGCAGCAGCATAAGCGGGGGATTACCGTGCTCAATCACGCGGGTTTTGCCGTCCTCATCCAGATCCACGATGGTAAAGGTGGAATAGCTGATCTTGCGCACTTCGCAGACCGGGAGCGTGTCCATGATGGTTTTGGCGCTGCGCCGCACGTCCACAAACGACAGGGTGTAGCGCAGCGCCATGGTGGCCGTGAGATTGGCCAGCACTCCCGCCTTCACGCCGCTGCCCAAGCCGTCGGACAGCACGGAAATCACCCGGCCCTCGGCCTTGATTTTGCGCGAGAGAAAAACGTCGCCGGCCACCACCTGCCCGTGCTTCGCCTGCTGGCAAAAGTCAACGTCGATAAAGCTTTCGCCAGTCATTGGATTCCTTGGGTTCGTCGGGCTTGGGCGGCGAGAAGGAATCGATGATGGAATTCAGCGTGATTTCCGCGTCCGCCGCATTCTCGCCGAGCAGATAGGCAATCTGCTGCGTGGTGGCGATTTGTTTTTGAATCACCTCGCGCGCCTTGCGGATGACTTGTTCCTTGCGCACCGCCGGCTTGGTGATGTCCTGCAGGATGCCGCCGACCAGGCAATGTTTTTCGATGCTGAAGATGGTCGCGTGCAAAATTGTGTTTTGATAGCGCAGGTCACGGTCCAGGATGTCCTCGCCGCTTTTCAAGACGCTGTGGAACAGGCTGGCGAAGGGCATGATCTCGGCCAGTGCAATGCCCTCAATGCTCGCGGGCACGCTGCCGGCCGGCTTGTCGGTGGTGGCGGCCGTGAACAGGTTGACGAAGGCGGTGTTAAACTCGATCACGCGCATCGCCTCATTCACGATCACCACTGCCGACGGCATCTTCTGAATGAGCGCGTTGGCTTTTTTGTGGGCCAGCTGGCGCATGTAGCTTACGCACATCGAACGCTCGGCCTTGTGATGGATCAGGGCGATGCTGAAGTCACGGCACGAATCGTAGCCGCACCCGCCACAGTTCAACTCATCGTCCGCGGATTTCTTGCCGACGCTGCGCAGGGCCTCGCGGATCTGCGAATCGGGGACGGCCACGTTGGCCGGCGGCGCCACGCGGAAATCAGTCGGCGTAGCCACCAGGGGCTGGCGCGGCAGGGCCACCCCGGCCGGCCGGGCCGCGCGCAAAATACGCTGGCGCTTGGCCACCGTGGCGCCGCGGCATTGCACCTTTGGCCCATTCACGCAGCCGCCCTCGCAAGCCAGCAATTCCAAAAACAAACCGTTCTCCGGCCGGGCAGCTTCCACCCCGTCGAGCGCCTTTTTGATGGCGCTCAGGCCCGAGAAGGCCATCAGGGATGCGTCGTTCACCGCGCAGGCGGATTTCATGCCCGCGATCATGCCGCCATCGACCGGATACCAGGCGCCCTCCGCGGAGCGCTCGGGAACAAAATCGTCCGCCGGCGACACCACCAGTTTCTCCGGCACGACCTTTTCCTGGTCCAGCCAGCGCCGCAAATCCTCAAACGTCAGCACCACATCCAGCAATTCCGGATGTTCCGCCGCCTCGATTTTCTTGGCGATGCACGGCCCGATGAACACAATGCCGATGTCTCCGCCCAGGGCCTGCCGCAGCATTTTGCAATGGGTCAGCAGCGGCGACATCACGCCAGCGAGGAGGGCCGCGCCGTTCGCCCGGTGCTTTTGCAGATAGGCCACCACCGTCGGGCAGGCCGAGGAGGCCAGCACGCGCCCGGGATTCTGCTTGAGCAACGCCGCCGCCTGCGCCGAAACCTGCTGCGCGCCCAACGCCGTTTCCGAAACGCCGGCAAACCCGAGCTTCTTCAGAGCGCCAATAATCTGCGGCGCCGTGACTCCGTTAAATTCGGTGATGTAGGAAGGCGCGAGCGAGACAAACACCGCCTGCTTCCGCTCCAGCAACTGCCGGGCATTGGCGAGATCGTCGCGGACTTTTTTTGCGCCGTTCGGGCACACTTCCACGCAATAGCCGCAGACGATGCACAACTCCGCCACCACCGACGCGTAACCGCCCTCGACCTTGATGGCCTTCACCGGGCAATTGCGCACGCATTTGTAGCAATCCTGGCACTCCCGCTTCTCGGTGAAAATGGGATTCAGGTAGTTCATGGCGCCGGCTTGGGCAGAAAATGATTCAACAGGGCGATGATCACGATGGGATCAACCTCGTGATACATTTTGCCGTTAATCGTGACATTCGGCCCCGATTTGCAATGGCCTTCGCACAGGTGCCCGATTAGTTCGACCGACGGCGGCAGGCTCTGCGTTTTCAAGAAATCCTGGATGACCTCGATGTTGCGGCTGTTGCCGCGCGAAAAGCAGGAACTGCCCATGCAAATGGCGAGGGAGGCTCGTTTCGGCGAGGCCGCGGTCGTCTGACCGTCGCCCGCAGCCACCGGTGACGAAGCGCTGCTGCCGTTTCTGCGCGGACGATCTGGCGCCGGCTCAGGCATGGCAAAGATTCCTTTCCGTCGGCGGCTCCGCCATCATCTGGCGGGTCCACCGGCCCCCCTGTCCACGGCCGAGGTGACGGCCAATCGACCGAATCCGCGCGCCCAGGCAACCGTGGCATTGGTCACCCGTCTCGGCGATGCAGGCCTTGGCGGGATAAATCTCGTAAAGGCGCCGATATTTCAACGGCGTCAAGTTGGGCATAAAGACATTCGCGCCGCGTTGCAGGCCGAGTTCGCGCCCGTTTTTCTTGTTGATGGTGGCCAGTGCCGTGGTGGCTGGAATGTTCGCATCCGGCCGCACCAAACGCGTGAGCGCCACGACCTTGTACACCATCAGCTCGGTGTTCGGCACCTGCTCCCGGTTCACGGGCGGGAACACGTTAAAGCCGCTGCCCAGCGGCGTGGCCGGATGCGCGATAAACGGGCCGATGCCGATCATGTCCAAATCCATTTGCCGGAACAGGTCGATGTCACTGGCCACGCTGGCATAGGTCTGGCCGGGAATGCCCACCATGATGCCACTGCCGGTCTCATAACCCAGTGCCTTCAATCGCTTCAGGATGGCGATGCGATCGCTCGGGCGGTTTCCCAGCGGCGGATGAATTTCCTCGAACAGATGGCGGTCCGACGTCTCAAACCGCAGCAGGTAACGGTCGGCGCCGGCTTCGCGCCAGAGCGCCAATTCGCGGTCCGGCCGTTCGCCGAGGCTCAGGGTCACCGCCAGCGGCGTTTCATTTTTTATCCACCGGATAATGTCCTCCAGCCAGGGTGCGGTCAGCCCGTAATCTTCGCCGGCCTGCAATACCACGGTGCCGTAGCCGAATTTCACCGCCTGCTGCGCGGCTCCAAAGATTTCGTCCGCCACCAGGCGATAGCGCGCGAGCCGGTCATTGCCGGCACGCAGGCCGCAATAGGCGCACTGGCGCGCGCAGAAGTTCGAAATCTCCACCAGTCCGCGCAAATAAACGGCATCGCCGACGTGCCGGCGCCGGGTTTGGTCGGCGTGCTGCCAAAGTTCCTCCAGTCGCGCCGGATCGGATTCGCGCAGCCAGCGCAGGATGTCCGGTTTGGTCAAATCCGTGTTCATGCGGCCACCGCCTTCTGTTTGGCCGGTCGCTCCCGCCGTGCCAGGGTGCGCAGTGTTTCCCGCTGAACCGGCGCTTTTTCCAGGCGGCGAAACGCCGCCAGCGCCGCCGGAAAAGGCTCCAGCGCCCGCGCCAGGATGCCCAGGCTGTAGGCGATCGTCAGGCCGTAATTGGTGATCGGCACGCCCGCCTGCTGGCAGCGCAGGACGCGGCTCAACATTTCGCGCCGGTTCCACATGCACGCACCGCAATGCACGACCAGCTTGTAGGGGGAAACATCCGCCGGAAAATCGTGGCCCTGCACATGCTCAAACTGGAGCTTCTGCCCTGTGTACAGCGTCAGCCAGCGCGGAATTTTCACCCGGCCGATGTCCTCGCCGATCGGATGGTGGCTGCAGGCCTCGGCGATGAGCACCCGGTCGTTGCGGCGCAAATTCTCGATGGCCAGCGTGCCCTGCACCTGGGCCAACAGGTCGCCTTTGAACCGCGCCATCAGGATGGAAAAACTCGTCATGGGCACGTTGCGCGGCGTGTCGGCAGCGACTTTCAGAAAGACCTGCGAGTCGGTGACCACCAGTTTGGGCGGCGTCTTGAGCCGGTCCAGCGCGCTGCGCAGTTCGCGCTCCTTGACGACCAGGCAGCACGCGTCACTGTCCAGCAAATCGCGAATGGCCTGCACCTGGGGCAGGATCAACCGTCCCTTGGGCGCTTCCTTGTCAATCGGCACGACGAGCACGGCCAGTTCGCCCGCCCCCACGAGATCGCCCAAAATGGCGGGACTGTCGATGAAATCTGGCGGCGCGGAGGCCAGCAACGCCTGGCGCAAATCCAACAGGCCGGCGCCCGTGATGGCCGAGGTTTTGACCACCGGAATTTTTTGTTCCTGCAGCCGGCGGGCCAGCGAGTCGTCGGGGCCGGCACTCGCCACGGCGCGCCCGGCAAGTTCGATCTTGTTGAACACCACGACAGCGGGCGTTTTGCGCGCGGCCAGTTCAAGGAGGATTTCCTCTTCAAAGGCGCCCCATTTCCCAGCCTCAGCCACGAGCACCGCCACCTCGGCGCGCTCCAGCACCTGCCGCGTTTTCTGCACGCGCAGGGCGCCCAGCTCGCCGGCGTCGTCAATGCCGGCAGTGTCGATGAACAACACCGGTCCGAGCGGCAGCAATTCCATGGGCTTTTCCACCGGATCGGTCGTGGTGCCCGCAACGGGGGAAACGATGGACACCTGCTGGCGCGTCAGCGCGTTGAGCAGCGACGATTTGCCCACATTCCGCCGGCCGATAAAGGCGATGTGCAACCGCAATCCTTTAGGGGTGGGATTCATGGCAATGATGGAGCGCTTTCCGCTTCGGTCCGGTCCGGTCCCGCCGCAATCCCGCCGGGCGTCCCCAAGCGGCAGACGTTCTCCGGACTGATTAAAACATCAAATTCCCCGCCGGTCAGCCAGCCCTGGGCCATGACGGTTTCGCGAATGGTGGCCTCATTTTCCCGGGCCAGCCGCGCGGCTTCGGCGGCGTTTTCGTAACCCAGCACGGACACCAGGGCCGTGGCCGTGGCCGTGGAACCTTCCACGTGCTTGCGGCAACGCGCTTCGTCCGCCTCAATTCCGTCCACACAGTGGCGGCGCAGGACATCGTCCGCGCTCGCGAGCAAATCCAGACTCTCCAGGAGGCAGTGGGCCACCAAGGGCAGGAAGGGATTCAATTCCAGGCTTCCCGCGGCGCACGCCTGGGCGATGGTCACATCATGGCCCATCACCAGCATGGCCGCCTGGCTGGCCGCTTCGGGAATGACCGGGTTGATCTTGCCCGGCATGATCGAAGAGCCGGCCTGCCGGGCGGGCAGGCGGATTTCTCCGAAGCCCGCCTCCGGCCCCGAGGCCAGCAGGCGAAGATCCGTGCAGATCTTCAGCAGCGAGACCGCGTGGGCCTTGAGAATGCCGGAGACCTCGACAAACACATCCGCGTTCTGCGTCGCGTCCACCAGGTTCTCGGCCCGCGCAAAGCCGATGCCCGACAGCTCCCGCAAAGATTCCACGGCCTGAAAAATAAACTGTCGGGGCGCCGCGAGGCCGGTGCCAATGGCCGTCCCGCCCAGATTCACCACGCGCAATCGCTCTTCGCACTTGTAGATGCGCCAGCGGTCGCGGTTGATGGCTTCGGCGTACGCGCCGAATCCACGCCCCAGGGTCGTCAGCACCGCGTCCTGCATCTGCGTGCGGCCGACCTTGACGATGTGCGCGAACTTCTTTTCGGCCGCTTGAAACGACTCTTGCAGCGCCACCACCATCGTTTCCAGCGTGTGCAGCCGACGGATGGCCGCCAGCTTTAAGGCAGTGGGATACGTGTCGTTGGTGGACTGATGCAGATTCAGATCGTCGAGCGGCGAGATGCGGTCGTAGCTGCCCGGAGGCAGACCCAGCATTTCCAGGGCGCGGTTGGCCAGGACTTCGTTGACATTGAGATTCGTGCTGGTGCCGGCGCCGCCTTGCAGCGCGTCCACCAGGATCCGTTCCACCAGAAGACCTTCACTCAGCTCCGCGCAGGCGAGCTCGATGGCATCGCCCTTGGCGGGGTCATCCGCCCAGGCGCCCAGGGCGTGGTTGGTCCGTGCGCAGGCCAGTTTCACCGTGCCGTAGGCGCAAGCCAGCTCCGTGTGGACCGGGCGCCGGGCAATCGGAAAATTCTCCAGTGCGCGAACCGTGTGAATTCCATGCAATACCCCGGCCGGAACGGGCAGGTTGCCCAGCAGGTCCTCTTCGATGCGAAAGGTGCCTTTCACAAGTCACCTCACACAAAGACGTCGCGCTCGTTTTTGCGCACGCGGCCCACGAGAGTTTTGGCCGTCTTGCCGATGTCGCCGGGCAGCGCGGCGAGTTCATGGTTCACCAGCTTTTCGCCGGTCTGGCGTGTCTGAGCCGAGGCATAGCCCAGGAGGTATTCCATGCAGCTCGAGAGCGCATTGGGACTGCAATGTTCCTTGATCAAGCCGGGCTTGGCCAGATCCATGAAGTCCGCGCCCGTGCGGCCCAGCCGATAGCACGCGGTGCAAAACGATGGCGTGTACCCGAGCGACGCCACGTCGCGCACCACTTCGTCCAGCGAACGGTGGTCGCCCAGTTGGAATTGTTCGGAATAATGCCCGTCGGCCGCATCCGCATAGCCGCCGGGATTGCAGCGGCTGCCCGCCGAAATCTGCGAAACGCCGAGCGCGAAGGTCGCCCGGCGCGTATCCGCGTTTTCACGGGTGGACATGATAATGCCCGTGTAGGGCACGGTGAGCCGGAAAATCGCCACGATCTTCTTGAAATCCGCATCGGAAACGGCCTGCGGCGGGCGCTCGGCCAGCGTTGAGCCCACCGCCGGCTCCAGGCGCGGGACGCTGATCGTGTGCGGCCCCACGCCAAAATGCGCTTCGAGATGCCGGACCTGTTGAAGCATCGCCAGCATTTCGAACTTCCAGTCATACAGCCCCAGCAGGACGCCGATGCCCACGTCGTCAATGCCGGCCTCCATCGCCCGGTCAAACGCCGTCACCCGCCAATCGAAGTTCTTCTTGGGGCCGGCGGTGTGCACTTTGGCATAGGTCCCCCGGTGATAGGTTTCCTGGAACAACTGGTAGGTGCCGATGTGGGCGTCCTTGAGCTGCTTGAACTGCTTGACCGTCAAGGGCGCAATATTCGCGTTGACGCGGCGGATTTCCCCCCGCCCGCTCTTGGTCTGGTAAATTGTCTCAATGGACTTGAGAATATAATTGAAGCCCTCGCTGGGATACGATTCGCCGGCCACCAGCAGCAGCCGTTTGTGGCCCATCTCGATCAGGATCTTGACCTCCGCGGCGATTTCCGCCTGCGTCAGCACTCGGCGCTTGAGCTCGGAGTTGGCCGCGCGGAAAGCGCAGTAGCTGCACTCGTTTTTGCAGAGGTTGGAGATGTACAGCGGCGCAAACAGCACCAGCCGGTTGCCGTAGATTTCATCCTTCACGAACCGCGCGGCCGCGAACATCTCCTCCAGCAGGTCCGCGTCGCGAATTTCCATCAGCGTCGCCACCTCGTCGGCCTCCAGGCCCTTGAGAAGACGCGCCTTGGTGATCACTTCCCGAATCCGGGCGGGGCTGGACTGGCGCGCTTGGGCCAGGGTGTCCGCAATTTTCTCGTCGTTGATAAACGTGGCCGGCTGTTCTTGAAGTGTGGTACTCATATGAAATCAGATCTTGTTCTTTAGCTTTTCGGCGATTTCCGCCTTCGCCGCGGCGGTCGTGCACCATTGAATTTGGTTGCCACCCACGCTCACCGTGGGACCCTGCGCGCATTTTTCAAAGCAGAACGAGGCGCAAATATCCACGCCCTCCTGCAGGTTTTCCTTTTGTACGTGGTCGAGCAGGTCATGCAGGATGGTCTGCGAACCTTTGAGGAAACAATTCGTGCCGGCGCAAACCTTCACCTTCAATTTGTCGGCGGCCGCACCGTCGCCCAGCGCGATGTCCTCGTCGGCGATGCGGCGGCGGTTGTGGTAATGCGTGTGGAGCAGCCGGTGCGCGTTCTTGCCGCCGATTTCGCCCAAGTGCTTCTGGTAGCATTCGGTGACAAAATGGTTCTCCTGGGACTTGTGCAGCTCCATGTTCTTGTCCACGTCGTAGAGGCCCTTGGTGCGCAGCCTGCGAATATCGGTGTCGCGCGAAACCGGCTGGCCGGCACCGCCGATGCACCCGCCGGGACAAGCCATGACTTCGATCAAGTCCAAATCACATTTGCCGCGCCGGGCCTTTTCGGCCAGTGTGCGGGCGTTCTTCAGGCCGTGCACGATGCCCAGCTTCAGCGTGATGCCGTCCACCGGCACTTCCACGATCCGCAGGCCGTTTTCGCCGCGCACCGCCAGGAAGTCGGGATTCGTCAACTTCTTGCCGGTGACTTTCTCCGAGGCGTAGCGCAGCACCGCCTCGCTCACACCGCCTGAATTTCCGAAAATCACGCCCGCACCCGTCTTGAAGCCCATGGGCATGTCGAATGATTCGGGCTGCAGCTTCAGGAAACGCAGGCCGGCCTCCTCGATCATGCGGGCCAGTTCCTGAGTCGTGAGCACATGGTCCACCTCGGCCAGGCCGTCCGCCGCAAACTCCGGCCGCTTGGCCTCGAACTTCTTGGCCGTGCAGGGCATGACCGACACCATCACGAGGTCTTCCTTTTTCACGCCCAGTTCCGCCGGCAAGAGCTCCTTGGCCAGCGCGCCCAGCATTTGCTGCGGCGATTTGCAGGTGGACAGGTTGGGCAGCAATTCCGGGAAATATTGTTCCGCGAATTTCACCCAGCCTGGACAGCAACTGGTGAACAGCGGCAGCTTGCCGCCCTTGGTTTTGCGGATCAAAAACTCGTTGGCCTCCTCAACGACCGTCAGGTCTGCGCTGAAGGAGGTGTCATAGACCTTGTCGAAGCCGAGCCGCTTGAGCGCCGCGACCATCTGGCCGCGCGTCGATTCGCCGGGCGGCAGGCCGAACAATTCGCCAATCGCCACGCGCACCGCCGGGGCGACCTGCACCACCACCGTTTTCTTGGGATCGTTTAACGCCTTCCACACCTCGTCGGTTTCCGAGCGCGGCGTGAGCGCCCCCGTGGGGCAGACCGCCGCGCACTGGCCGCAGTTGATGCATTCGCCCGCGCCCAGGTCCCGGCCAAAGGCCGGCAGCACGGCCGCGTCATGGCCGCGATAGGCAAAGTCAATCGCGCCGATGCCCTGGATTTCCGAGCAAAACCGCACGCAGTCGCCGCACAGCACGCACTTGTTCGGGTCGCGCACCAGGGACAGCGAGGAACGGTCCACCGGCGCCGGCGCGTGCACCGGCTGGAAGCGGACTTTGTCGATGCCCAGCTTGCGGGCCACGTCCTGCAACTGGCAGGACGAGCTCTTGGCGCACGTGGTGCACTCGCGCTCGTGATTGGCCAGCAGCAGCTCGATCGTAATCTTGCGAATCTCACGGATTTCCTCCGTTTGCGTGCGAACCCTTAATCCGGGTTCCGGCGGCGTCGAGCAGGCGCCCTGAATCCCGCGCCCGGCGATGTCCACCAGGCACAAACGGCAGGCGCCGTAAACGCTCAGGTCGGAGTGATAACAAAACGTTGGCAGATCAATGTCCGCCTTGCGGATCAGTTCAAGCAGGTTGCGCTCGCCGTTGATCGGCACGTCGCGCCCGTCAATGTTCACGGTTTTTACTGCGGCTGCGGTGGCTGTGGCATTCATGAATTAGTATTTCAAAATGGTTGAATCTTTTAGACCCCGACCACGGCGTCAAACTTGCACGTGTCGGCGCACGCACCGCAAACGATGCACTTGATCTGGTCGATGACATGGGCTTTTTTCTTCTCGCCGCTGATTGCGCCCACCGGACATTTCCGGGCACAGGCGGTACAGCCCTTGCACTTGGTCGCGTCGATGCTCGGCTTGGCGAGCGCCTTGCACTGGCCGGTCGGACAATGCTTGTGGAAGACATGCGCGTCGTATTCGTGGCGGAAATAACGCAGGGTCGAGAGCACCGGATTCGGTGCCGTCTTGCCCAGGCCGCAGAGCGAGCCTTTCTGCACCGCGAGCGCGAGCTTCTCCATCAAGACCAGCGTCTCGCCCGTGGCGCGGCCGGCGATGATGTCGTCGAGCATTGCCAGCAACTGGCGGGTGCCTTCGCGGCAGAGGACACATTTGCCGCAGCTTTCGCGCTGCGTGAAATCCATGAAGAACCGGGCGATGCTGACCATGCACGTCTTCTCGTTCATGGCCACCAGGCCGCCGGAGCCGACCATGGCGCCCACGCTGCGCAGGGAATCGTAGTCCAGCGGCAGATCGAGATGTTCCCGCGTCAGACAGCCGCCGGACGGCCCGCCGATTTGCACGGCTTTGAAACCGTCGGGTTTCACCTTGCCGCGGCGGTCGGTGATGCCGCCGCCGATGTTTAACACCACATCGCGCAAGGTCGTGCCAAACGGCACTTCCACCAGGCCCGTGTTGGCCACGTGGCCGGTCAGCGCAAAGGTCTTCGTGCCGGGCGAAGCCGGGGAACCGAGCTTCCGAAACGTGTCCGCCCCCTGGTTGATGATGCGCACGACGTGCGCCAGCGTCTCCACGTTGTTGATGATCGTGGGCTTGCCCCACAAACCGCTTTGCGCCGGGAAAGGCGGCTTGGGCCGCGGCATGCCGCGCAGGCCTTCAATGGAGGCGATCATCGCGGTTTCTTCACCGCAGACAAACGCGCCCGCGCCTTCCATCACTTCGCAAGTCAGCGTCTGGCCTGAACCAAACACGTTGTTGCCCAGAAAACCCATCTTTTGGGCATCTTCCACGGCCCGGCGCATGCGCGCCACCGCCAGGGGATATTCGGCGCGCACATAGATCAGCGTTTCATCCGCGCCGATCGCCCGCGCGGCAATCATCAGGCCTTCCAGCACGCTGTGCGGATTGCCTTCCATCACGCTGCGGTTCATGAACGCGCCGGGATCGCCCTCATCCGCGTTGCAAATCACATATTTCTTGGGGCCCTTCTGCACCCGCGCCGCTTCCCATTTGCGGCCGGTCGGGAAACCGCCGCCGCCGCGGCCGCGCAGGCCCGACTTGGTGATCTCCTGCACAATTTGCTCCTGGGTCAGGTGCAACACCGCCTTCTTGGCCGCTGTGTAACCGCCATGGTGCAGATATTCCTGGATGTTCTCCGGATCGATCGTACCGCATTCCTTCAGCACAAAACGCTGTTGCCGCTGATAAAACGGAATGTCATTGATGCCCTGGCAATGCTTTTTGGTCGCCGGGTCCACATAGAGCAGCCGGTCCACCACCTTGTGCGCCACCAGCGTCTGGCTCACAATTTCCGGCACATCCTCCACCTTCACTTTGTTGTAGAGAATTTCATCCGGCAGCACCGTGACCAGCGGACCCATCTGGCAGAATCCCTGGCAGCCGCTCTTGTTCAGCCGCAGATCATGGCCGCCTTCGGGCTTGAACTCGGTGGTCACCGCAATGCCGGCGGCCTTGATTTGTTCCGCAAACGCCGAGATGACATTGTAGGCGCCGTTTGCAACGCAACCTGTTCCCGCGCAAACAATTACGCGGCGCTGCGGTTTGCCACCATTGCCCGCGGCCGGATCCATAATATTTAAGACTGGTGCACTCATGTTTTGAAAATTCTTACGATTGCTCCTGGGCGATGATGTCATCGACGAGCTTCACACCGGCGTCGGGCGTCATCTGGCCGTGGACTTGTTCGTCCACCACCACGACCGGCGCCAGACCGCACGCGCCGAGGCAGGCCACCGTTTCGATGGTGAACAGCATGTCGTCCGTGGTATTCTTCTTCCCTTCCAGCTTCAAGCGCTTGCGGATCGCGTCGAGAATCGGAACCGAATCCTTCACGTGGCACGCCGTGCCGTCGCACAGGCGGACCAGGTGCTTGCCCTTCGGCTTGATGGCAAAATGCGAATAAAACGTGGCCACGCCAAACACGCGCGCCGGCGACACATCCAGCGCCGTCGCCACATAGGTCAGCACCTCCTCGGGCAGATAGCGGTATTCCTCCTGTACGGCCTGCAGGATCGGCACCAGCCGCGAGGCTTTCCGTCCATGTTTTTCCAAGATTGTGAAAACTTTCACAAATTTTCGGCCATTTTCATCCGCTGTCGGTTTTTGACGCATGTTGAGTGGTATTGGGTGTTAGATTGCTGCCGCCGCACTGCCCGCGGCTTGGGACGCGAGTCCGGATTTGGCGGGTTTGTTCTGCAGGCTGGTGAAAAGCTTTTGGGAAAGTGCGGCTAGCGAACAGTAAAGATCCTCGCTGTGGACGATCACGTCCGCCGGCACGCGCACGCGCACCGGCGCGAAATTCCAGAGCGCCCGGATGCCGCCGGCCACCATCAAATCGGCCACCGCCTGGGCCTCCGTCGCCGGCACGGTGATGATGCCGATGAGGATGTGCATCCGCTCGGCCAGATTGGCCAGCTTGTCCAGCGCCAGCACGTGCTTGCCGTGAATAAGCGTGCCGATCTTGGACGGGTCCAGGTCAAAGGCCGCCACGATCTTCAGCCCGCATTGCTCAAATTTGCGGTAGCCCAGCAGGGCCGAGCCCATGCTGCCGGCACCCACCAGAAAAGCGTCATTGACGTTGTTCCAGCCCAAAAATTGTTCCAGTCCGTCGGTCAGGTTCGACAGCACATAGCCAATGCGCGGCCGGCCGGCGACGCCGACGGCTTCCAGATCCTTGCGCACCTGGGTCGGGTCCAGGTCCAGGTCCTCCCCGATATCGGTGCACGACACGGTTTCGTGTCCCGCCGCCTGCCATTCCTTGAGAAAGCGATGATACAGCGGCAACCGCTTCAACGTCGGCTCCGAGACGATCCGCTTCGTCCCTTCGGTCGGCTTGCTGGTGGCTCTGTCGTTCATATCGAGATGTTATTATCAATAAATCTTTCTCTATTTAATCCATATTTTGAAATTTGTCAACCTAATGTCAGCCCCCGGACAAAAGTATTAGCCGGCGCTTTTTTGAAAATTAGAGACTGGTAATAAGACGGCATATTGCCCATAAAAACAATGTGTTACGTAAATCAAATGGCGCCAAAAAACCACCTGCGGCGGGCGCAAAATCGCCCGACTCCCTCCAATGGGCAGTCGTTAATGTATTATCGTTATTTAAATATCGGTTGTGCGAATGGGGTGGAACCGGCTTCCAGCCGGTCAAATCCGGCGTCTCGCGAGATTTCGCTCGCAAGCGGGGCGTCCGCGCGTTGGACGGCGGTCAGCGGAATTGAGCCCGCCCATCACCGGTTCATTTGTCTCCACTTGGAACTGAAAATGAATCGGGTCTTTGGCGCTTATTGGTTTGTTGTCGCCATGAGGTGGGGCGTTGCCCCACGCTGGTATGAAACGAGGCTGTGGCTCGATCCCATGCTGGGGCAAAAATGAGCGCTTAACCTTTCCCATTGGGCGCCGATATTAGATGGATAAGCTGAACTTTGGCATGATTGCGGAAACCGAAATAGGCGCAGCCGCGGCCACCGCCCGCCTGACCGTTGGGCGGATCAACGCCGGGATGGAATCCCGCATGGTGCCCATGGTCGGCCAGATTCTGCGCATCATCCGCGACATCAGCGGCAAGTCCGAGCGCATGTCCGTGGGCGATCTCGTGGAGTTCATCGATGGCGAGCCGACCATCATGGGCCGGATTCTCACCATCGCTGGTTCCGTGGGTTACAACGCCGCGGGCATGGAAATTAATTCGATTCATCAGGCGGTCAGTTTGATCGGCTTCGAACGGGTGCGAACGCTGGCGATCTCCATCCTGCTGCTCGAAAGCGCGCATGCGGAATCCGCCACCGCGCTGAACCGCGAACTCGCCGGCACCGCCTTGATCGGCGGGTTGGTCACGGCGGAAACTTGCCGGCGGGGAGTCTCGTCCGAGCCGGAGCTGGGCTTTATTTGCGGCGCGCTGAGAAATTACGGGCGGATGCTGGCGGCCACATTCCTGCCCCTCGAATATGCGGAGTCGGTCCGCCCGCCTTTGCAGGAAGGCGCCGAAGCGTCTTTCCTCTCGACGTTCGGTTTGACGCCGATGGAATTGGGCCGGCAGATCATGACCCATTTGCAATTGCCAAACCCCATCTTGAACACCCTGGTCAGTCTTTCGCCGCAGGATCGCCGTTATTGTTCGGCGACGGCGACCAGCGCGCTGACCGGGGCGGCGGACTTCGGCCTGCGCTTAGCCGAACTGCTGCAAACTCCCGGCCTGGATCATCATAATGTTGAACGGCGGATTGAAGCCCTAAGCCGGGAATACGACGTTGATTTTTATTTTTCCCGCGATGACGTTCGCGAACTGCTGCTGCATCTCGTGGGAGTGCTCGAATGTTTCCGCTCGCGCGCCGGCTCCTATGTCGGCTCCGTCTCGACGTTTCAACGGCTGCAATGTCTGGCTGCCGCGCGCGCCCTGCCGCCCGCCTTTGACGCCGCCGTGAAATCCGCCGGTCCGGTTCTTCGCCCGCCCCCGGTGATCGCCAGCGCTGACTCGTACGAGATTTGAAGGTCGTGTTTCGGGGAGTCGGATTTCTGATTTCCGCCCATGGGCGTTCTGCTATACTCAATCAGGGCAATATAAAACACATGGAAGATCAAATTTTAAAACTGCTGGCGCGCGCTGATTACGTGCCGGCGAACATCCCGGAACTGTTGCAGCGGCTGGGCTGGCCGCGCAACCGCCAGCAGGAGTTGCAGCGGGAACTGCACCGGCTGGAATTGGCCGGGCGCGTGGCGCACGTCAAGGGCCACTGCTATATCCTGCCCCGGCAGGCGGACCTGATCCCCGGTCGCATCCGCATCAACCGTGCCGGCAAGGGCTTCCTGCAGCCGGACGACCCGGCCATCCGGGAAATCGCCATCCCGGAAAACGCCACCTTCACGGCCCTGCACGAGGACCGGGTGCTCGTGCGCCGCGACCGGCCCGAGAGCCGCAACACCGGCACCGTCATCCGCGTGCTCCAACGGCACCGCACAAAAATTGTCGGCACGTTGCAGCGGAGCGCCCGGTTCCTTTATGTGGTCCCCGATGATCCGCGCATGCAGCATGACGTTTACGTGCCTGAGCCGCGCGACCTCGGCCGCGTGGCGCAGGTCGGCGACAAGGTGGTGGTGGAACTGCGCGAATGGGAATCCCGCAACGCGAATCCTGAAGGCGAAATCATCGAGGTGCTCGGGGCGCCGGACGCGGAGGGCGTGGACATGCTCTCCGTGCTGCGCCAGTACAATCTCCCGCTCCACTTTCCGAAAACCGTCCTGGCCGAGGCGCGCGCGATCGGCCTTGAAGTGGCGCCCCACGAACTGACAGGCCGCGAGGATTGCCGGCGGCACCCGGTGGTAACGATCGATCCGGATGACGCCAAGGACTTTGACGACGCCGTGTGTCTCGAGCGAATTTCCCCCGTGCAATGGAAGCTGTGGGTTCACATCGCCGACGTGTCGCATTACGTCAAGCCTGGCACGGCGCTGGACGATGAAGCGGCCAAGCGCGGCAATTCCACCTATCTCGTGGACCGCGTCATCCCCATGCTGCCGGAGGCGTTAAGCAACGAACTCTGCTCGTTGAAACCCAGCGTGGACCGGCTGACCAAGTGCGTGGAATTCCTGATTTCGAATGACGGCCGCGTGCTGTCCACCCGGTTTTACCCGGCGGTGATCCATTCGCAGCGCCGGTTCAACTATCGCGAGGTGCTGGCGATCTTGCAGCGCAAGCCGGCCGGCCCCATCGAACAGATGCTGCACGATGCCAGCGACCTGGCCCAGCGCATCCGGCGCCTGCGGTTCCAGGCCGGCTCCCTTGACCTTGATTTCCCCGAGAGCAAAATCCGGCTTGATGATCAGGGACGCGTCACGCACGTGGAAAGAACGGAGAACGACATTTCGCACCAACTGGTCGAGGAATTCATGCTGCTCGCCAATGAAGCCGTCGCGACCCGGTTGATGAACCTGAATCTGAAGGCCATCTACCGCATTCACGAGGAGCCGGATGAACGGCGGCTGGCCGAATACCGCCAGGAAGTCCTGAGCCACCATGTGCCGTGCGGCAATTTGCGCCAGCCGCACGAGGTCCAAAAGCTTCTCCAGCGGCTCGGCACGCTGCCCATCGGCCAGGCGCTCAAGATCGGCTTCCTGAAATCGCTCATGCGGGCGCGCTACGACGTGCAGCCGCTCGGCCACTATGGCCTGGCCAAGAAAAAATATACCCACTTCACCTCGCCCATTCGCCGCTATGCGGACCTGGTGGTTCACCGGGCGCTGTTCCGGCAGAATCACAGCGCAAAATCGCTCCCGGACACCGCCATACATATTTCCGACACCGAGCGCAATTCCGCCGATGCCGAGCGCGACAGCAAGGACGTGAAATTGTTCGCCTTCCTCAAGGCCCAGCTCGCCTCGGGCAAACCGCAAGCTTATCCGGCGCTGGTCACGGACCTGCGGAACTTCGGCTTCTTCGTGGATGTGCCCGGCCTCGCCATGAGCGGCTTGGTGCCGTTGTCCACCATCAAGGACGATTTTTATATCTACGACGAGCAGCGCAACCAGCTCATCGGCCGCCGCACGCGCCGCCTAATCCACCTGGGGGACAAGCTGGAAGTCCAAGTGGCGAAAGTGGACACGAGCAAAAAACAGGTGGATTTCCGGTTGGCCGAAAAACCGGGGGACCTCCGGAAAATGCCCGCGAACGTGCGACCCGCGAACGTGCGACCCGCGAACGTGCGACCCGCGAACGTGCGACCCGCGAACGTGCGACCCGCGAACGTGCGACCCGCGAGCGTGCGGCCCGCGAGCGGGGGACCCGCCAAGGCGCAGAACCGCCCGGCGCAAAACCCGGCTTCCGCCACGTCCCGCCGACCGGGCGCGCGCGGTTATCAGAACCGGTAGTATCCACCCGAACAACTGAGGCGACCGCATGGGGGCCCGGCATCGACCCGAGCTGGCACAATCGAGCGCGGCGTCGCTGCGTCCCGGCGCGAGGCGCAACTCGACACTGCCCCCCAATCAAGGTGCCGAGCGCCGCGGTATCGGAGCGAGGGTCTGCGACCCGCAGCAGCATCGCCCGCCATAAAGTTTACGAATTATGCGGGAGGTCTTGAATATCGGGCGTTGCTGCGGCTCACAGAGCCGCTCTCCCGGGGGCAGTAGGAAGATGCGCCCCCAGCGCGGCGGCGGCGGCGGGTTGTGCCCGGGGCCCCCCCCAATCCGAACCTGTTGTGGCGGGCCTGTAATTTTTCATTTCCCGCCGCGCCAATCTCCGGCAAGATGGGTACATGGGCAAACGCCGTGAAGCGCGCGAACGCGCCGTCCAATTTTTGTTTCAGCATGAGCTGAATCCGCCGGAAAACCTGGAGCTGGAGTTGGCGCAATTCTGGAATTCCCAGCGGGCCGCCGCCATTGAGGACGAAAAGGGCGCCGCCAAGTGGGGCGAGGTCACTGAACTGCCGCCGCCGACCGTGGAGGAGGCCGAGACGCGCCTCTTCGCCGAACCCCTTATTCGCGGCGTGCTCGAACATCGCGACGCCATCGACGCCCACATCAAAAAACACGCCCGCAACTGGGATTTTCACCGCATCGCCGCCGTGGACCGCAACGTCATGCGCCTAGCCATCTATGAGATGCTCCACCGCGACGACATCCCCCCGGTGGTGAGCATCAACGAGGCGGTGGACATCGCCAAAAAGTTTTCCACGCAGGACAGCGGAAAATTCGTCAACGGCATCCTCGACAAGGTGCGCGGGGAGATTCTGCGGCCAGCCCGGAACGTGAAATGAAATTTGCCGACCTACATCTCCACACCCAGTTTTCCGACGGCACCTTCACGCCCGAGGAATTGGTGCTCCAGGCCCAGAAAAACGGCCTGGCGTGCATCGCGCTGACCGACCACGACACCGTGGAAGGTTGCGCCCGCGCGGGGGCGGCCAGCGCCAGGGTGAACATGGAGTTCATTTCCGGTACGGAACTGACTGCTGAACACGACGACACCGAAGTTCACGTGCTTGGCTATTTTTTGGACATTTACAACCAGCACCTGCTTGGCCGGATCGGCCAATTCCAGACCGGCCGCCAGCAGCGCATCCACGAAATGGTGGCGGCGCTGAACCGCCTGGGGGTGCCCCTCAAGGTGGAATCGGTGTTTGCGCTGGCGAACTGCAAGTCGCCCGGCCGGCCGCACGTGGCCCGCGCGCTCGTAAAGGAAAGACTCATCGGTTCGCTGGATGAGGCCTTTGAACGGTATCTGAAGAAAGGCCGGCCCGCCTGGGTGCCCAAGACCAAGATGTCCGCGCTCGAAAGCGTGGAACTTATTCATCAGGCCGGCGGCCTCGCCGTGATGGCCCATCCGGGGCTCAATCGCACCGATGAAATCATTCCCGCCCTGGTAGCGGCCGGTCTGGACGGCCTCGAGTGTTTTCATACGAAACATTCCACGGTGATGTCCGAACGGTACTTGGAGATCGCCGAAAAGCACGGGCTGCTGGTCACCGGCGGCAGCGATTGCCACGGCTACAGCAAGAACAAACCGCTAATCGGCACGGTCAGGCTGCCCTACGAACACGTCGAACGACTCCACGCGGCCCGACAGAAGCTCCTAGCCGCCAATGCACGCAAATAAACACCGGATTCAGGATGCGTGGATGAGCGGATCGATGGACTGCCGGGTGTGCCCTCGCCAGGAACCCGGCGGCATTTTTATCCTTTGCCCATTCGTGATTAACATTCGTTAAATTTCTCATGGGACTCTTTGCCAAATTCAAAACCGGCCTGCAAAAGACACACGCCAGGCTCACGCACGAAATCAAGCGTATCATTACGCAGTCCCCCAAACTTACGGCCGAATCGCTGGAGGAAATCGAGCAGGCCCTCATCGCCGCCGACCTGGGCCTGGCCATGACCGCGCAGATCACCAATGCAGTGAAAAGGGCCTACGAAACGCAGGGCGCCGCCGGACTGGATTGCCTGGCCATCGCGCGCGCGGAGGTCGAACGGAGCCTTTCGTCCGACCAGGCCGAACTCAAAAAAATGCCGCACGGCCCCACGGTGGTTTCCATCGTGGGTGTCAACGGTACCGGCAAAACGACCACCAGCGCCAAGCTGGCGCATCGGTTGCAATCTGAAAAGGAGACGGTTTTGCTCGCCGCTTGCGATACATTTCGGGCGGCAGCCATCGAACAAATCAAAGTGTGGGGCACGCGCCTGAAGGTGGAGGTCATCGCCGGAGCCTACGGCGCCGATCCGGCGTCCGTGGCCCACGACGCAGTGACCGCCGCGCAGGCCCGCCAGGCCGGCTATCTCTTGATTGACACGGCTGGGCGACTGCACACCAAGCACAACCTGATGCAAGAACTGCAGAAGCTGCATCGCGTCATTGGCAAACAGGTCGCGGGCGCGCCGCACGAAGTGCTGCTGGTGCTGGATGCCACGACCGGCATGAATGCGCTCACCCAGGCGCGCGAATTCAACAAGTCCGTGCCGCTCACCGGCTTGGTGGTCACCAAACTGGACGGCACCAGCAAAGGCGGCATGGTGGTGGCTATTCAAAAAGAACTGGGCCTGCCCATCAAATTCATTGGCCTTGGCGAACACCCGGACGATTTGCAGCCGTTCGACGCCAAACAGTTTGCGCAGGCATTGTTTGAGGAATGAAACCGCTTTCGCGTCGCGCTCTTGAGTTGTAGTCCCATTGTGAACGCAGTTTTGGAGGCGTCTTAATTGGATTTCAAAAGAGGCAACCACCGAATTCTCAACAGGGTTGCTGTGGCGGCTGCACTCTGCTATTGATGTAACCATGATTCAGCCGGAAGAACTGGTTGGCAGCGAGTGGGCCGAGTGGTATCGCCTCACCCCGGTCCAACGCTGGCTGGAAAGCGAGAAGCTTTGGCAAACCTACCTCGCTCTGGGAGGTTCACTTGATCCCGAACCCGATACGCAAAGTCCTTTCTTCGATGCGCGCGCATCGCGTTCGCGCCCTGCTCATGGGCGGGCAGGCGTGCGTGTTTTACGGCGCGGCCGAATTTAGTCGCGATACGGACTTCGCCATTCTGGCCGAGGTCCAGAATCTTGCACGGCTGCGGCGGGCACTGACCGAATTGCAGGCCGAACCCATTGCTGTACCGCCCTTCGAACTAAAATATCTTCGGCGAGGCCATGCTCTTCATTTTCGCTGCCGACATCCCGAAGCCTTGCGCCTCCGCGTGGACCTTATGTCAAAAATGCGCGGCGTGGATTCCTTTGCCAAACTCTGGCGGCGGCGCACAGTCCTGCAGCTGCCGGATGGAACGAGGTGTGATCTGCTGTCGCTACCCGATTTGGTTCAAGCCAAGAAAACGCAGCGCGACAAGGACTGGCCAATGATCCGGCGCCTGGTGGAAGCACACTACTTTTCACAAAGCGCCCCGCCGAACGCAGCCCACATAAAATTCTGGCTGCTGGAACTTCGCACTCCGCAATTATTGTTGGAAATCGCGCGTGCCAACGAATCACTGGCGCGGCGACTCGCTGCCAGCCGGCCCTTGTTACATCGGGCTGTTTCCGGCAACCTGGCACAATTGCAAACGGCTCTGGCCGCCGAAGAGGCTGACGTCCGGGCGACCGACAGATCTTATTGGGCCCCCTTGCTCAGAGAGTTGGAACGGTTGAGGCATCCGGGAAAGAACCAGCAAATGCCAGCGGTTTGATTTGAGCCTCCTCACAGCGGCTGCTAAAACTTGGGGAAATGTCCGACCTCGAATTCATGCGTCTGGCCCTCCGGCTTGCCCGGCGCGGGTACGGCACGACCTCGCCGAATCCCATGGTTGGCGCGGTGCTGGTGAAAGGCGCCCGGATCATCGGGCGGGGCTGGCATCGAAAGGCAGGACTGCCGCATGCGGAAATCGAGGCGCTGCGCGACGCGCAAAAACACGGCCATTCGCCGCGCGGCGCCACGCTTTATGTATCGCTGGAACCCTGCTGCACCCACGGCCGCACCCCCCCCTGCACCGATGCCATTATTGCCGCCGGCATCCAACGCGTGGTGGTCGGGATAACCGATCCGAATCCGAATCATGCGGGAAAAGGCTTCAAAATACTGCGGCGCGAAGGAATTGCAGTGAGCATCATAAATGAACTGGCCGACAGTGGGCGTCGTTGCCTGCCAGGCGCAAGAGTACCAACAGGCCCGATGGTCCTGCACCGACGCGCTGCGAGTGTCGCGCCCTACCAACGTGTAGCAGATCAATGCGCGCGGCTGAACGAGACGTTCAACCACTGGATCGTCCATCGCACGCCCTTCGTCACGGTGAAGGCGGCGATGACCTTGGACGGAAAGATTGCCACCGCCAGTGGGGAGTCCAAATGGATCACGGGCGAAAAAGCGCGAGCGCACGCCATGAAGTTGCGCCGGGGCAGCGATGCGATCCTGGTGGGGGTGAACACGATTTTGGCGGACGATCCGGCGCTGACGGTAAGGCCCGGAGGGAGGGAAAGACCAGGGCGGATGGAGGGCGAACGGTTTAAGCTGGCAAAGCCCGTTCGGCGGATTGTGCTGGATTCGCTGGCGCGCACGCCTTTGACGGCGAAGGTGGTCGGTGACCAGGCGGCGGCCTTCACCACCATTGTGGTAAGCAAACATGCGCCCCGGCAGCGTGTGGCTGCGCTCGTCAAACGCGTGAACGTCATCGTCGCGCCCACCGCGAAAATCTCGTCGCCCGTCGCCGGTCGCCCGTCGCTTGATCTGCCTTGGCTGCTGAAGAGGCTCGGCGCGGACAACGTGACCAGCTTGCTGGTGGAAGGCGGGGGCGAGGTGAACGCGTCGTTTCTGCTGGGCGGCCTGGCGCAGCGCGTGGCCTTTTTCTATGCGCCGAAGGTGTTGGGCGGACGCAGTGCGCGAAAAGGCGTGGCGGGCGAAGGCGCAAAACGCCTGAACGACGTGCTTCCACTTCACGCGGTCCGATGGCGCAAACTGGGCGACGACTTGTTGCTCACGGCGCTGGCCGGGCGACGTCTCGCCTCGTAGGAATTCCTTTTCGCAGCCGACCGGCAGCGCGAAAATAATTGCCTCAACCAGCCCAAAACCGGCAACATTACGGTGCTATGTTTACAGGCATTGTTGAAGAAGCGGGCATCATCGAAAAAATCGCGCCGGCAAGAAAGTCGATTGAGATGACCGTGCGCGCCACGGCTTGCGGACGCGGCGTCAAAGTGGGCGACAGCGTAGCGGTCAATGGCTGCTGCCTGACCGCGGTGAAGGTTGCTTCCCGGGGCAAATCCAAGTTGATCCAGTTTGACCTTTTGCAGGAAAGCTGGAACCGGACGAATTTCCAATTCGCCCGAATCGGCTCCCTGATAAACCTCGAACGTTCGTTGCGCGCCAACGGCGAATTGGGCGGACACTTCGTGACGGGCCATGTGGACGGCCTTGGCAAAATTGTCCGTTGGGAGCGAGCCGGCAAGGATCATGTGCTCGATATTGCTGCCCCGCCGGAGGTGATGCGCTATATCATTTCAAAGGGATCCGTAGCCGTGGACGGCATCAGCCTGACCGTCGCGAGTGTGCAGAAACGGGGATTCCGCATCTGGATCATCCCGCACACGTTTGAGGTCACCGCGCTGCGCGAACGCCACGTGGGCGACGCCGTGAATTTGGAAGCCGACCTCCTCGGGAAGTATGTGGAGCGGTTTCTGGCCGCCCGAAGGCTTTGATTTACAGGTGGTTTTACTTCTTGAAAATTTAACACAAACGCCACATAATCGGCATATTACTAGCGCAGTTTGTTTCTGTGAAAATTTCCAAAGAATCAGTCCGGCTACTCGTCAGCGCACCCACTCAGTACGCTATCCGGCTCGCGTGCTCGCCCGACGAGATTCAATCGGCGCAAGCGCTACGTTTCCAAGTATTTAACCTCGAATTAAACGAGGGGCTGGCCCGTTCGTACCAAACCGGCCTGGATGCGGACCCGTTCGACGCCGTGTGTGACCATTTAATCGTGGAACATGTTCCATCTGGTCAGATCGTTGGCACCTATCGCCTGCAAACCGGGTCCAGCGCTGCAAAGAATCTGGGCTATTATTGCGAAAAGGAATTTCAATTCGGCAGGTTCGAACCGATTCGCGAGCAGATTGTGGAATTGGGCCGCGCTTGTGTCCATCGGCAGCACCGCAATTTGTTCGTGCTCGGACTGCTGTGGAAGAGCATTGCCGAATACACCCGCGAGCGCGGAGGACGGTATCTGATTGGTTGCAGCTCGCTCACTTCGCAGGAACCCGCCGCCGGGGCATCCGCCTACACCGAGCTTTGCCGCAATCACCTGGCAGACCCGCAATGGCGCACCACACCGCTGCCGAGCCATGACTGTTCGCTCGATGCCGTCACCGAAGAACCCGTCTCCATTCCGAAACTGCTCCGCGCCTACCTGCTGATGGGCGCCAAGATTTGCGGGCCCCCCGCGCTGGACGCCCAATTCAAGACCATCGATTTCCTCACGTTCCTGGACATGGAAGCGCTTTCCGAATCCGCGCGCGAGCGGTTTCTAAGCTGACCGGGCAGCCCTCTCGAGTCGGATTCGCGCCGCGGCTGGCGGCTTACAACAGACGGTGGCGCGCAGCCCGCCTCGCCCCATCGTAAATCGGCAATCGAAAATTCCATTGACCTTGCCGCGCATCCAGTCTGAAATCTGCCGATGTTCATCCGCAACGCGGGCCGACTTTGCTGGTTTGCATGGGATGTGGTGGTCATCGTGAGCAACTACTTTCTCACCGCCGCCCGTGCGCCCCACGAGAAACAGCGGCTCGAACGCGCCGCCTGGTTGAGCCGCTCCTCACGGCGCCATTTGAAGATTTTTCGCTACACCGCCGAGGTTTCTGGCGAGATTCCGCGGCGCGGCCTGCTCATCTGCAACCATCTGAGCTACCTTGACGTCCTGGCCATTTCCTCCGTTACGCCGGCTGTGTTCGTCTCCAAGGCGGACGTCCGCCGCTGGCCGCTGTTCGGCTGGTTGGCTGCCATTGCCGGCACTGTTTTTGTGGACCGTCAACGCCGCCAGCAGGTGGGCCGCGTGAATCAGGAAATCGAAGCCGCGCTGGCGGCTGGGGCGCTCGTCGTCGTTTTTCCCGAAGGCACCAGCACCAACGGGGACACCATCCTGCCCTTCCGCTCCCCGCTGTTGGAACCCGCCGCGCGCGGCGACCATGAAATCTCCGTCGGCTGGCTCCATTACGAAGTGAAGGACGGCGACGCCCGTCAGGAAGTTTGTTATTGGGGCAGCCACTCGTTTTTGCCGCACGTGGTCCACCTGCTGGGCATAAAATCCATCCGGGCCACCCTGCGCTTTGGCCAATTTCACCGCGCCACCAACGACCGGAAGGTGCTGGCGGTACAATTGCGCGAGGCGGTGGTGAAACTGAAGGATGGGCCGGTCACCAGCTCACCGGCACCGTGAGCTTTTTGTTAAAGCGGTTGTAGTAGTGCAATTGCCTCTTTTGCCGGCCGTACTCGTGCACGAGCCGCGTGATCTTCACGTCGTAGCAGCAATATTCCGCAATGTTCAGGAGCTTCCCCTCCTTGAACCACTGGATGGCCTGCAGACCCTCGGCGGTTTTTTCCACCTCGAAGGTCGCCGTGGCAATCGAGTCGAGCGACAGCCGGTGGCCGAGCTTTTCGTTCAGCACCACGAGCATGTCGAGCGTCGGCAGTTGGGTCAGGTCCAGCGCCGTGTAGCCGTGCAGCACCTCGTAGTCGAACCGCAGATTGTTGAAGCCCACCACCAAGTCCGCGCGCTGCAATTCCGTGATCAGCTCGTTGACCTGCTTTTCGCCATAAATGCGATACTCGCCGCGCGCCGTGCTGTAGGTGACCCCCACGCTCAGGCCCATTTTGGAGATGTTATTCCAGCCGCCCACTTCGTCCGCGGACTTCTGCGTTTCCAAATCGAAATATACAATGTTCTTGGCCACGCCAGAATTTACGATTTACGAATGAGGCTTTACGAGACCTTTTTTGGATGGCGCACCCGGCGGCGGACGCACTTGAAACTGTCCGTGACTGCCGTAGTCGCATTGCGAGCACTGCCACTCCGGACCGCGGATAGTCCCAATCCGCAGCGCGCGGCCAGCCATCGCTGCTTTGGAGGCAAGCCAGCCGTGAGATTCGGCGAAGCACTGGGAGTTAGGACAACCCGCGGTCCGGGGGCGAGGCGATAACCTTCGCCGCGTGAAAACCGCCACCCTTGCCCGGCGGCCCGCAAATCAGATATCGCAAATCGTAAATGGCCAATCTGGCTTGCGAAAACGCCACAGTCGCGCCACATTGCGCGCATGGCGATGACGCCCTCAACCATGTTGCCGCTCGGCACCCCCGCGCCGGCATTCCAATTGCCGGACATTAACGGGAAAGCGGTTTCCCTTTCGGATTTTCGCGGCCAGCCCGTGCTCGTGATGTTCATCTGCAACCATTGCCCGTTCGTCAAACATCTCGCCGCCCAGCTCGCGCAGTTGGGCCGGGATTACCAGTCGCGCAGCGTTGGCATCGTCGCCATCAATGCCAACGACGTGGCGAACTATCCCGAGGACAGTCCCCAGCGAATGAAGGAGGAGGCCCGGCGGATGGGCTACCCGTTTCCGTATCTTTATGACGAATCGCAGGACGTGGCCAGGGCGTATCGCGCCGCCTGCACGCCGGATTTTTTCCTCTTCGATACGGAGCACCGCCTGGTTTACCGGGGCCAGTTTGATGACAGCCGTCCCGGCAACGCCCTGCCGGTCTCCGGCAAGGACCTGCGCGCCGCCCTCGACGCGGTGCTCTCCGGCAAGGAAGTTCTCCAGGACCAAAAAGCCAGCCTCGGCTGCAACATCAAGTGGAAGACCGGCCACGAGCCGGACTACTGATTTTCGGTTGGGAATCTCTCCCCGAAATTGGGCAGCGAGCCTTTCCAGGCGCGCCGATCGTAAATTGTAAATGGCCAACCGGGCGTGCCGTTTTCGGCCGGCGGCTGTCCATTCTTCATTGCGCCGCCCATGACCAGAGCCCCATCCGCCAATCTTACCGGCATGGCCATGGCACCGGCCGCTTTCGGCGGAAGCCCGGCAATAATTCAAAGGATTTCCGGACGGGAATTGTCAGATGTGGTTAAAGCCAGCCGTATGGCCGACGCGGATTCCGAACTGGTGTTGCGAAGTCAACAAGGCGACCCGGCGGCTTTTGAAGAATTGGCCCGCCAGCATCAACGCATGGTACACGCCCTGACATACCGTATGACCGGCTCGCTCGCCGATGCCGAAGACCTCGCGCAGGAGGCGTTTCTACGCGCCTACGAGCAGATCGGCAGTTTTCGCGGCACCGCCAGGTTCTCCACCTGGCTTTACCGCATCGCGGTCAACACGTGCCTAAACTGGCGGCAAAGCGAAACGCGCCGCCATCAATTGTATGCCCGGGCCGCCGAGGAATGGTCCACCAGAATGGCCGGAGACGAACGCCCTGTGGGCGATCAAGCCAGCGAAGCCCAGGCAGCGTTGTTAAAACTGCCCGCCAAGCAGCGCGCCGCCATTGTCCTGACGATTTACGACGGACTAAACCATGCGGAAGCGGCAGAGGTGTTGGGCTGCTCGGAAACGACAGTGTCCTGGCGCGTTTTCGCCGCGAAACGGAAGCTGAAGCGGCTGCTGACCCTGACTCCCGCCGCTTCGTCCCGGTCGCCCGCCAATTCCAAATCCGGTCCGAATGACGGCTCCTCCCCCCGGTCATGAACGATCTTGAACTTCAATCCAGACTCCGGAGCGTTCCAGTGCCGGCGCGGCCGGATGGCTATTGGGACGATTTTCCGTCGCGCATTCGCTGGCAGTTGCCGCCGCGGCGGTGCGAGGCCCCGCGTCGGCCGGCGGGGCGTAGACCGCTCGTTTGGGCTGCCCGCTTTGCCGTCGCCGCGGCGCTGGCTTTGGTCAGCGTCCAACATCACCCCTGGCGGGCCACCGCCGCCACCATCACCCAGCACGAACATGCCTTGCACACGCAACTTGCCCGGTTGGATGTCGGCCTGCACAAGCTCATGTTAAACACCGACGGCATGGGTAATCTATTGACCGACGCAAATTGACGCTGATCACCTTATGCCAATGGAAATAAAATGGTCCGCCGGGGTCGAAACGACGTCTGCCAGTTTGGCGCCCGAGGTTCTGGAAAGCCTCGTCCAGCTCGCCGAACGCGCCGGTGCCAGCGATATTCACTTTCAAATGCGCGGCAAGACCGCCGAGGTGGGCTTCCGGCTCGATGGGATCATCACCCCGTTTCGCGAGTTGCCGGCGGAAGTCGCCGAGCGCGTTTTTGGCCGCATCAAGTTCCTCGCCCGGCTCAAGACGTATCAGGAATCGCTGCCCCAGGACGGCCGCATTCCCCATGACGAATTAAAATGCAAAAACGACATCCGCGTCGCGACCTACCCGACCGTCACCGGCGAGAAAATCGTGCTGCGGCTGTTCAATTCTGAAACGGCCAAGGCATTGGGCGAATTGTCGCTGGCCTCCGCCGTCCAAACTGAACTGGAAAAATTCCTGCGCCAGTCGAGCGGCTTGCTGCTGCTGACCGGTCCGGCCGGCAGCGGCAAAACCACCACCATCTACGCCTGCCTGCGCCATCTGGCGGAGCTGGGCGGGCGGCACATCATCACGGTGGAAGATCCCGTCGAGCAAATCGTGCCCGGCACCATGCAAACGGAGATCAATGAGGCCGTCGGCCTTGATTTCGCGCGGGCCGCGCGGCATTTGCTGCGGCAGGACCCGCAGGTGCTCATCCTCGGTGAAATTCGCGACGAAGCCACGGCGCAATTGGCGGTGCGGGCCGGGCTCACCGGGCATCTGGTCATTTCCACCCTGCACGCCGGCTCCTGCCGGGGCGTGTTTGAACGGCTGCTGGTGATGTGCGCCGACCACTCCGCCGTGGCCAGCGCGGTGGAACTGGTGTTGAACCAGCGGCTCGTCCGGAAAGTTTGTGCCGCGTGCGATGGCGCCGGCTGCGAAGCGTGTTTGCGCACCGGCTATGCGGGCCGCGTGCCGCTCGTCGAATGGCTGCGGCTGGATGAAGCCCTGCGCACCCAGATTCGCCGGCGGGAATTCTCCACGCTGGGGCCGGCGCAGACCCTTGAAGCTTCCGCCCGTTTGCTGGTGAATCAGGGAGTGACCAATGAGACGGAGCTTAAGCGGATATTTGGCTTATGAAATACGACGAATTTGCCTTTTTCAACCAGCAGCTCGCGGCCATGTTGCGCGACGGCATTCCGCTCGAAGGCGCGCTGCGGCGGCTCTGCCAGGAAATGCGCCGGGGCACGCTGCGCGACGAACTGCAGGCGCTCGAAGCCGATCTGGCCCGGGGCACGCCCATCGCCGACGCCCTGCCGCCGCGCCAGTTGCCCGAACTTTACAAGCGCATGATCATGGTGGGCGTCAAAGGCGGCGACCTGCCCGGCGCGCTGACCATGCTGGCGGACTATTTTCAAAATCAAAACAATGTCTGGATGCGGCTCAAGAGCATGATGACCTATCCGCTGATTGTGATGTTCGTGGCGTTCCTGGTTTCCCTGGCACTGGCTTTCTTTTGGACGTACCTCATCGGCCCAAGCTTCCACGACATGTATGTCGGAATGAATGTAGCCCTTCCGGCCGCCACCGTTCTGGCCCTCGATTCCTTGAAATCCATCTGGGTGTTCCCCTTGACGCTGGGCCTTCTCTTTTTGCTGGCGGCCGCAGTCGTTTTTCTGCCGGCCATGCGGGGAAAGTTCCTGTGGCGGCTGCCAGCCTTCAAAGAAGCCACCGTTTCGCGCATCGCTTCCTCCCTGGTGTTGTTGATGAAAAACGGCGTTCCGCTGCCCGAGGCCATCGGCCTGGTCGAACAACTGGAAACGAGTTCCGCGGCCGCGGCCGACCTGCAGCAGTGGCGGGCCAGACTGGCCGCCGGCGCGGTAAAGTTTTCCGAAATCGCCAGCGGAAACCGGCTCGTACCACCCATGTTTGTCTGGGTGGTGGCCAGCGCGGGCGAGGATTTGACCGCTGGATTCTACCGCGCGGCGGAGATTTACCATTCCCGCGCGATTTACCGCACGGAAGTGGCGCTGTTCTCGGTGCTGCCGGTCGCCTCGCTGTTCCTGGGCGCACTGGTCATCTCCCAGGCGTTCCTGGTAATGAGCATGTTCCTACCTCTCATTGCCATGCTCAACAATCTCGGTGGCAGCTGATCCAAAAGCAACCAACCGACTGACATGAACGATATTCTGACATTTCTGGCGGTGTTCTGCTGGTACGCAGTTTTGATCCTGCTGCCGGGCGGCGCGTTTTCCGTGGTGCTGCACTTTCTGTTGTCCCTGCCCATGCGCCGGCGGGATCGCGCGTTGTTTTTTCTCGACCTGATTGAGACCGTCATCCGCCGAGGCCAGCCGGTGGAACAGGCCATTCTTTCCGCCGCGGAGAACCACGACCGCGCCATCGGGGTGCCTTTTTTCGTGGTCGCGGCACACATGGAGGACGGCGCGCGGCTCGGCGAGGCGCTGGAGCAGGTCCCCGGTTTTCTCCCGCCGCAGGTCAATGCCATGATCCGCGCCGGCGAACAGCTCGGCGACCTGAAAAAAGTCCTGCCCGCCTGCCGCGAGGTGCTGCGCGTGGCGCCCGACACCGTGCGCACGACCATGCATTACATGGTCGCAATCCTGTTGCTGTTCGCGCCCATCGCCATCTGGGTGATCACGCTGCTCTCGCTGTTTGTCGTGCCCAAATTCAGGGACGTTGCCAGCGGCATGGGGATCACGATCTGGCCCCTGGCACGGTTTGTTTTCATGCTCAATGATCATTTCATCCTGGTGGGATTCGAAGCGCTGCTATTTTTGGCGCTGGTTGCGGTGGCGGCCATTTACATTGGCGGCCCGGGCTTGGTCCGCCGGTTCCAATTCCGCGCCGTACCCGTGGTGGATTGGATCGCCTGGCGCATTCCGTGGAAGCAGAAGAAACTGCTCCGGGCGTTTTCCGCCATGCTGGCCGTGCTGCTGGACAGCGGCGTTCCGGAAGCCGTGGCCGTCCGCCTGGCCGGAGAGGCGACCGCCAACGAAATCTGCCACCGCCGCGCCGGACGCGTCGTGGCCGCGCTGCAGGAGGGAGCCAAACTCGAGGAAGCCCTCCGCGCCTTCGATGACAACGGAGAGTTTCGCTGGCGCGTCAGCAACGCGGCTCATGCGCACGGCGGATTCCTGGACGCATTGCGCGGCTGGCACGCGGCGCTTGACGCCAAAGCGTTCCAGCAGGAGGAGACCGCCACGCACGCGCTCACCAGCGGTCTGGTGATTTTGAACGGGGTCGTCGTTGGTCTCATCGCCGTCGGCATGTTCGGCATGCTTGTGATGATCCTGCGCGCAACCCTTGCCAACACATGAAGACGCAAACTTCAACCCGCACATCCCGCCGCCACACGCGCGGTTTTCTGGAAGTGGACCTGATGGTCGGCCTGGCCATCCTCACCCTGGCGGTCCTGCCGCTGGCCTATTCCTTCGTGCGCGAACGGCAGGTCCTCCGCATCGAATATTGCCGCAGCGTGGCCGATGAAATTGTGGACGGCGAAATCGAAATTCTGGCTGCCGGCGCGGCGAAGAACCTGCCGGACGGACCGCAGCGGTACACCGTCCATGCCCAAGCGGTCAGCCAGTTGCCGCCGGGCCATTTTCAGCTGACGAAAAGCGCCAGTCACCTGCGCCTGGAATGGCTGCCGGACCAGCCCCGCGGCCTTTCGGCCGTCGTTCGCGAAGCCACGCTCAAATGAAAATCATCGCCCCGAAATTACGCTTGTCCGCGGGCATTCTGCTCATCGAATGCCTTGTTTATATTGCGGTGTGGGCCGTCCTTACCAGCATCGGCCTGGCGGCCTTTTATCTGTGTTGGAACCAGTCCAAGGCCGTGGTCGGTGCGACCGATGACGTCGGCGCCGCCCTGCGGGCCGGCGAACGCTGGCGGGCGGATATGCGCAACGCGACCGGCGCCATCTCCATTGAACCCTCGGCCGGCGGGCAGACGATGCAAATCTCCGAAAAGGGCAAAACAATCGTCTATCGTTTCGAAGCCGGTCAAGTGCGCCGGGGAATTTCAACTTCGCAAAGTACCGAAGTGTTGCTGCCCCGGGTGCTGACCTCGCAAATGAGTGTTGAACCGCACGATGGTGCCACCGGCTGCCGCTGGGAACTGCAATTGGTTCAGCGCCGACCGGAAACACAATTGCCGTTGCTGTTTACCTTCGAGGCGGCTCGATCCAAACCATGAAAATCTCCACAAAACAATCGCGCCTCGAACCAATGAACCGACGCCAATCCAGCGCTGTCGTTTCGTCAATACGCGGCAACCACGTCTCCCTCTCCCCGAGGGAGAGGGCCGGGGTGAGGGCAAGCGTGAAATGTTCTTCCTCGAACTCAGCCGCCCTTTGCGTCCCAATTCCACAACCCGTCCCCAGGACGCTGACCGGATGCACCTCCAGCGAACACGGCATGGTCACCGTCATTTTCATGGCGCTGCTGGCGATCATGATGGTGCTGATCATGGTGGAAAGCAGTTCCGTGATCCGGCTGCATCGCGAAGTGAAACTGCTGGAACAGCAGCAAATCAAACGGGTCAGCGCCCCACAGACAAACTCAGCCACGACCAATCTCACCCAGGTAAAATGAACCCTAATGCCGCCGCCAAAATCAAGATGCTCAAACGCTCGCGGGAATGCCTCGTGTCCGGTCTCATCAGCCTGGTGGTGTTAATTGGCGTCCCATTTGCCATGATGGCCATGGCCTCCAAAGAAGATCGGCCGCGCGGGTTTTTCGGGTTTTGTTTTTTTATCTCGGTGCTGTCGCTGGTCGGTCTTCCGTTCGCGGTGGCCACCATCGTAAGTTCAGCCAAGGTGCGCGCGGGTGAACGAAAATTTTGGAACGCGGCGCGGCCTTATCGAATCATAGGCGGCGTCTGCGCAATGCTGGCCCTCATTGCTTCGTTTATCGTCATTGCACTGGTGGGATTCTTGATAACGAACGGCGACCTGGATCGCGGCTGAAATCGGGACCTTTTTGAACAACCATGCGGCCGCGACCGCAAGATGGACTCGGGCAACGTGGACGCCCGCACTTACCCCGGCCCTCTCACCCGGGGAGAATTCCCCGAAAAGAATCGCGGGTTGAACTTCCGAACCGGAGTGCGGCGTTTACGCCGCTCCGACCGACGGGTCGCCGGCTCACGCCTTGGGCAGCTTCTCGTCCACCATCTCGCACAGTGCGTGATACAGGACTTTCTGGCCCTCCTGAATCCGCGCCGTCGCCGTGCCCGGCACGATCAAATCGATCGTCGCCAAGCCCTTGGTGAAGCCGCCGTCGCGCCCCAAAAAAGCGATGCTGTCCACGCCCTTGCGTTTGGCCTCCTCCAGCGCGCGCACGATGTTTTTGGACTGGCCGCTGGTCGTGATCACCATCAGCACGTCCCCTTTTTCCGCCAGTCCCCACACTTGCCGCGCAAAGATTTCGTCCGCGTGATAATCATTGCAGACGGCGGTCATGAGTTCGCCGTTGGCGGCGAGGGAAATGGCCGGATAGGGCCGTCGGTCGTGCTTGAAGCGGCAGAGAAACTCCGTGGCCAGGTGGGTGGCGTCCGAGGCGCTGCCGCCATTGCCGCATATCAGGAGTTTCTTGCCTGAGGTCAGGCAGCGGGTAACCAGCCGGACCGCCTGCTGCAGCGGCTCCTCCAGGATGGACAAGCTGCGCAGGGTGGCAATGGAATCTTCAACCGCACTTTGCAGATGGGTCATGCGCGCGAAAGAAAGTCAGGGTTCGGCCAGAATCGCGGCGCGCTGCTGGTGATATTCCTCCGGAGTCAACTGGTCGGCCTTGTATTTTTCCAGCAATGCCTGCAGGCGTGCTTCCTTGCCGGCGCTAATGGGCAACGCCGGGGCGGCAGTCTCCTTCAAGCCAAGGGCCCTGCCGATGTAATCGTTGGTGGCCGGCGCGGTTTGGGGAGCGGCGACAGCCGGCGCGGCGGCTTCCTTCTTCTTTTTCTTCTCTTTTTTGGCCTTGGCATCGGCGGCCGCGGTGTTGGACACCGTGTTTTGCGACCACCTTGGAGCGTTGGTTTGGTTCGCCAGGGAGGCGGCCAGGGCGGCCCGTTCGGCTTCGGCGTTTTTATCGGCTTCACCTTGGGCGGCGGTTTGAGCGGCTGCCTGCGCCGGCTTGATCTCCACCCCACTGGCGGCGGGCGGCTGCCCGTTCGTTTGAAACGGCTGATTGGCCAGCGCGGCGCGCGCGGCCGCCTGCGCGGGATTGTCATCCGCGCGGGCGGAAGCACCAATGGCGCCGATGGCGAGCGCACAAAAGAGGGGCGTCAACTTCGAAATTGTCATTCCACTTTCTTACGGCAAATCGGCGCCGGAAGCAACAGCTTTTAAACGGACGCTTGACCGAGAACCGCCCGCGCTCCTCATCCCCTGCCCCGCCGATGCCGGAAAAAACGTTGCTTCTATCCGGGCGGCTGGAAGCCACCCTCTACGTCAGGCAGAGATGCCTGATGCTACAACGGTGCTCGCCGCCACGGATCATGCTTCCGAGAACAGATATTCCAAGTCCATGGCCGTGAGGCTCCGGGCGAAGCCCTCCTCGCCCAGCACGTCGGCGATGGTCTTGGCCTTGCTCTGTTGCAGTTCCCAAATCTTTTCCTCGACGGTGCCGGGGGCGATCAACCGATAGGCGTTCACCGTGTGCGTCTGGCCGATGCGGTGCGAACGGTCGATGGCTTGCGCCTCCACGGCCGGGTTCCACCAAGGATCGTAGAGCACCACGTAGCTCGCGTTGGTCAGGTTCAAGCCCGTGCCGGCCGCGCGCAGGCTCAACAGGAACACGCACGCGCCCGTTTCCTTCTGGAAATCGGCGACCACGGACTGGCGGTCCTTGGTCTGGCCGGTCAGCATGTGCGTATGGATGTTGCGGAGGTGGCACTCTCTTTCGAGAATCTGAAGCATCTGCACGAATTGCGAAAAAACCAGCACCTTCTGCCCGTCGGCCACCAGCGTGTCGAGCAATTCGAACAGCGTTTCGGTCTTGCCGCTGGCCGTGTCGCTGCCCACCAGCGACGGATGGCAGCAAATCTGGCGCAGGCGCGTCAGCGCCGCGAGCACGTGCATCTTGGACTTGTTCAAGCCCTGCGTCTCCACGGCCTTCATCACCTGGTCGCGGCTGCGGCGCAGTTCGGCCAGGTACAGCTTGCGCTGTTCGTCCCCCAGCGGGCAGTCGCGGCGTTCCTCGATGCGCTCGGGCAGATCCTTGGCCACATGTTTCTTCAGACGGCGTAACAGCAGCGGACGCAGCTTGGCGGACAGCCGCCGGCGCGCGATGCGCTGCTCGGACTCGGCGTTCTCCCCGCGCGGCTCGTAGGTCTCCAAAAACTGCTCCTGGTTCCCCAGATAGCCGGGCTGGATGAAATCCACGATGCTCCACAAATCGAGCAGCCGGTTTTCCAGCGGCGTGCCGGTCAGCGCCATCTTGTGCTCGCACTTCAACTGCTTCACCGACTGGGTCACCTGCGCGCCGGGATTCTTGATGAACTGCGCCTCGTCCAAAATGACGGCCCGGAAGGAAAACTTGTGAAACTCCTCCAGGTCGCGGCGCAGCAGGGCGTAGTTGGTCACGATAATGTCGTGCTGCGGGATTTGCTTGCGCAAGTTGTGCCGCGCCGCCCCGCTCTCCAGCACGAGCACCTTCATGTCCGGCGTGAACCGCTCCGCTTCGCGCCGCCAGTTGTGCAGCACTGACGCCGGACAGATGACCAGCGAGGGCTTGGGATTCTTGGTGTGCCGCTCCTTGAGCCAGGCCAGCCACGTCAGCGTCTGCAGCGTTTTGCCCAGGCCCATGTCGTCGGCCAGAATCCCGCCCAGCTTCACGTGCACCAGGTGCGCCAGAAAATCAAAACCGTCCTTCTGATACGGCCGCAAGTCGGCGCACAGCGTCTTGGGCAGGTGCGCGCTCGGCACGCCCTTGAAGTCGCGCACGCGCTCGCGCAGCAGCTGCGCCTCCGGCGTGTCGGCAAAGCGCGTGAACTCCTCCTCGCCCAGGTGCGCCACGTGTTCCATGCCCACTTTTTGCGGCACCGCGATGAGTCCGTCCACCCCCATGTCCGCCATGGCCTCGTGAGCGCCCTGTACCGCATGCGTATCCAGTTCCACCCAGCCGGCGTTCGGCAGTTTGACGAACCGGCTGGTGGCGGCGGCCAGGCGGTCGAGATCGGCCTTGGAGAGCTTCATGCCCTCGGCTTCCCATTCGGCGGAGACGGCGAGCCAGTCAATGCCGCTGCCCTTGACCACCAGGCGCGGCTTCAACGCGCGCGGGGTGAGAAACAGGCGATGGAACGCGCCGTTGCCGAGGAATTCGGCTTCCGTGGGCTTGGCCCCCCAGGCCTCGGCGAGCGAGCCAAGGAAATTCTCGTTGGCGTCGCCAATCCACAAGCCCGGCTCCTGCATGAACCAGTCCAGTTTGCGCAGCCATTGCACGGCGGGATCAAGACGCGGGTCATCCAGAATCTCCGGCTTGTCGCCCGGCTTGATCACGCGGTTGTGCGGCGTCCACTCGTTGCCATTCCAGATCCAGGTGCTCTGGTCGCGCAGGCTCTGCGCAAGCAGCCGCAACTGGACGGTGTCGTCGAGCAGTTCAAACACAAATTGCGGCGCTGCCGGATGCGCCACGCAAAGCTGCTCCCAGTCCACCCCGTGATTGGACTGTGTCTTGCGCAAATGGAGCAGCAGGCGGTGGCTCAAATGGCGCACCGGCACGGACGGCTTTTGCGCGAGATATTTCAGCACGCCGTTGGGCGGCGCGTTGCGCAGCAGGAAAAACTCATTGCCGATGAGCGCCACGGGCGACTGGCGGTTGAAAAACCGGGCGTCGCCCACGGAATGAAGGCTGCCGTCCGGCAGCGCGATGCGGTGCGTGAACGAAAGCTCGTGGTCCCCGTTTTCCAGATGGGGCGCCAGCGCCACCACGTGGCCGTGAAAATGGAGCGGCCGGCCGTTCGCGGCGGACTCCAGCCGGCGCGTATGGCCCCAGCGCGCCAGCCATTGGAGCAACTCGGCGTCGGAAAGCAGCAGCGTGGTCTCGTTCCCGGCGCGTTCGCGGTGCGTGTCGTAGATCCATTGGATGAACTCCCAATCCCAAGGCGTGAACAATTCCTGCTCGTGGGCGGCGCGCACGACCAGGTCCACCAAGTCGTGGAGGGAGCGCGCCTTTTCGCCCGTGCGCGGGCGGAGCAGCAAAAACTGCACCGCCAGGCGGAGGCGCGAGGGCTCCAGCTCATCCGGCTGTGGCTGGCAAACCACGCGCAGCGTGGCCCGCGGCGTGTCCAGATGCAGCGGCGTGGCCGGGGCCAGCCAGTTCTCCAGTTCGCGGACCAGGCGCCGCTCCTGCTCAGCCTCCTCGGCCCGGGCAAAGCGCTCCGGGCTGGCATACGGCTGCAGTTCCGGCGGCACGGACCGTTTGGCCCGCAAAAACAGAAAAGCCAGCTCCTCCAGCCGGGTCTTGCCCTGCACCACCAGCATCCGCGGCCACCAATCGCTGGCCGGAAAGTCCCGGCGCGACAGCGACAGCTTCTCAAAATAATCCTCCAGCGCCAGCCAGGACCGCTGCGAGTCCGGGCAGATGGAGAATGTCCGCAGTATGTCCTCCCGCTCGTTCACCGTCGTCTTGGAGTCCGACAGCTCGCGGCGGAGATCGGCGAAGGCGCCATACGTCTGCGACAAAACCTTGTGGTGGGCGTCGTACTTGCTCGCGCCGTTTCGTGACGCGCCGTTTCCATTTCTGACTGGGGTTCTCGGCATTAAAACTTTAACAACAATGTTCTACTATTTCGTCACAACTCGCGCCAATGGTCAATCGGAAACGAAAAGTATTTTGGTTGCCTGCGGAGACGGAGGCGGGAGACCTGGAGCCGCCGTCTTTTGCGTCCCAGGCCCTTGGCTCATGGGCGCAGCGGTTCCAGGCGATGGAGGGCGGAGAGCTGCGCGGGCGTGAGATAGGTCAGCCCCACTTCAAAGGAAGCGTTCATCCAGCCGAATCCTTCCGTGGCAATGTAGGCGAACTTGGTCCCCACATTGCCGTACTCCACGAATACCTCGTGCGAACCGGTGACCACATTGTATTTCTCCGGAATGGTCCCGTTGTAGTCGTGGGCGTTCTTGGTGATCGTATAGAGCCAGCGATAGGCGAGCCGGGAGGCATCACTGTCCAGCCCGTATTTTTTGAGGCCCTGCCAGGCCAGCATCTGGTGCGGCGCCCAGCCATAGGGATAATCCCACTGGCGTTCGTCATGGTGGCGGGCGGACTGGACGGATTCCATGGCCGTGGCGGCCAAGCCGGCGGGCTTTTCCAATTGGGTGCAGCCGTAGGCGGCAATTCGTTTCACGCAGTCCATTTCCGCCGGGTTGGCGGCGTCAAGCAGGCCGGCCCAAAACGGCCAGAAGCCCGTGGCGCTAATGTAGGTGGAGCGCTGCCGCCGGATAAAATCGTAGTCAAAGAAAAATCCGCGCTGGTCGTCCCACATCAACGCCAGCATCGCGGCTTTGCGCGCCGCGGCGCGCGCGCCAGGATTTGGCGCCGCGGTAACCTTCCCCCAGCGCCGGCAGATCGCCGCCGAATTCGTTGTCAATCAGGTCGGCAAAATCGGTTTCGTACTTGTAGAGCAGCGAATTCAAATCCACGGAAACAAAATCCGCCGTTCGATCGTCGAAGCGATGCGTAGTGTCGTGGCCGGATTCGCGGACGGCGCGGTCGTGCTTGAAAAACTCCTGAAGTGTCAGGCCGCCGGCCTTCAGGTCGGCGTACCGATGGCAAAAGAGATATTCATTCAGAAAGCGGTACGGCGTCAGGGGCCCATCCGGATTGCCGGTCTGGGCCTGCGCCAGCCAGGGTTGGATTTTTTCATCATAATGGCCGGCTTCAACCTCCGGGCAGGGGCCATCGCCCTCGTCGTAGTAACGGCTCAGCTCATGCAGGCCGATCTTTACCCGCCGGTCGGGGCCTCGCCAGACAGTTTGATACTCGACCAGCGCGCCCTGGAGAGCCGAGGCGAGCCAGGCTTGGTTCGTTTTGCCGGACTGGAAGACGGCGCGGACGATGCTCGTCAACAGAGGCGGCTGCGAGCGCGTGAGGTAATACGTGCGGTTGGCGTTGGGCACCTTTCCGTAAAACTGGATTTCGTAGAGCAGATTGTCCGCCATGCCGCGCGCCAGATCAGTGCGGCCATCCTGCAACAAACCAAGCACGATGAAATAGCTGTCCCAACAATAGAGTTCATTGAACCTTCCGCCCGGCACCACGTAGGGTGCGCCACAGACGGGTTCGCCGTTGGTGTTCAATTCCAGCTTCAGCGTCAGCAGTCCGTGCGCCCCGTCGAGGTTGCGAACGAAGTCGCCCGTGATTTTTCCCGGCGGCGGAAGTTCGATGACTTTCAGCGCCGGCCAGCGGTGCTGGCCGGCCTTGGAATTCTCAATCGCCCGAAAATACCGGACGGCCGTTGGGTCGGCTGCCGGCACGTACAGATAGTCGTATTTCGCCGCCGTTTTGGGATCGCGCAAGACCTGGTCCAGGTGCCGGGGGTCGATGCGGCGGGTCAGCGCGTTCCAGAAATAGTCCTTGATGAGGCGGTGCGTGCGGTCCACCGCGGATTCTTCCAGTTGCAGGTTATCCATGGTTGCGTCGGCGGCGTGGTGCTCGTTTGCGCGCGTCAACTCCTGTAGTAACACGGACATCTGGTAGAAGTTCGTGAGCGTGCGGACTGTCCCGCCGTTGGCATCTTCAATCGCAAAGGGCGTCGTATGATCGTGAACCGTGATTTTTTGGTCGCCGTCGGTGTCTTCCTGGGCGACGAGACGCCACAGATTGGGCGCCACCGGGATAGTTTGGGCGGCAGCTGGGCTGGGTGTCAACAGACCGGCGGCTGCCAGGAAGAGACTTTGACCAAGGATTTTGCGCATTGAACCCCCGAATGAGAGCGCGGCATTTTGAGCCTGTAGGAAAATCGGCTTAAACCACAGACCTCCGCCACGTCCAGACGCTGGGAGCGTTTCACTCTCTCGGCCGGGGAGAGAATTCCCGGAAATAAATCGCGAATTGAACCCCTGAACCGGCGCCAATCCAACACTGCTATATCGCCAATACGCGGGAACAACGTCTCCGTTGCTGGGGGAGAGGGCCGGGGTGAGGGCGGGGTTCTTTCCTGCCCGCCATCTTCAGGGGTTCATGGGGAGGGCGGGCTCCCCCTGCTCGAATCCAACTGCCAGTCTCAAGGGCAGGCCGGTCGTATACCTGCGCCGATGCAGCCGACGCAAGGAGGCTCAGGTTTCACACGAATATCAGCTGGAGCCTCCGGCCACCGGCGGTTCCGAGATTTACGGGAAGCGGGAACCTCTTTTTACTCCGAGAACGGAACCAAGTCGTTCCACTTCTCCGGACTCACCAGCAGGCTGAAAGGCATTTCCACGAAGAGTCCGGCCTCCAGCACATCCGGGCGGTTGTTGGCGCCATGGTTCCAGAGGCCCCGCAGATAATAGCGAACTTCACCGTCGTGGCTTTCGTAGAACGGGAGCTCCGCCAGAATTTGCTGCCGCGTGCCGTCCAAGCCGTCAGTACCCCCGGCGGTGTACTCGATGAAGCCGGAGCGGTTGAAGGTCAGCCGGACGCCCGCATATCGAGCCAGCCGAAACTCTGTTTCGTCATAGAGATGGTCGAAGCCCAGGTTGACCGTCGGTCCCAAGCGGAACTCCATCGGCCGGCCGAAGGGGCAGAATGAGTTGGTGTGATCGGTCAGCCGGGCCGTCCAGCGCAGCCACGGCCAGGTAAAATCCGCGCGGAAACGGAGGCCATCGTCACTGCCGGGAGGGCGGTTCTGGTCCGGTTTGGCGATCGCTTCGCTGGCGATCTCGGCATCCATGTCGGGCACGAGCCAGCCGTTCTTGCCGGCGGCCTCGCGCAAGCCGTCGCCCCAGGCATAAAACTTTGCGCTCAGGTAATAGGAATCATTGTTGTCGCCGTGGTTAATGTGCTCGTAGCCGGCGCGGAGAGTCAGCCGGTAGTTGGCGCCGCCTTCGTCGCCGACCGGCGCGACGCACAAGGCATTGCTGTTGACCGTCACCGGATAAAATTTCGGGGGAGCCGCCGGAGGGGTGGCAGGCATTTCCACCACCGCCAAATGACCCGGAATGTTGGTTTCCGCCGGCGCCTTCGGTTCCGGCGCTTTGAGGGTGGTTTCGGCCGGCGGAAGATTGGTGATTTCCAACGCGGCGGGGGCCTTGGTTTCGGCGGCAGCTTCAGCCGGAGCGGTCACCCGGGTTACCGCCACGGAATTGGTGGCGCCCGCACCGTTGGTAATGCCGGCCATGGTATTGGTGGGCTGGGCTGCTTCGGGCGGGTGCCCCGGTTTTTCCGAGTCGCTGCTTTTCTTGGCGCAGCTCATGGCGCAAGCCACCAAGCCGGCAAGCGCCGCCGTCATGGAAAGGGGAATGTGGAGATTTTTGGTTTTCACGTCGGTTACATGGTCTAATCCTGTCCGATACTCACCCATGAAACCAGACCAGGCTTGGAATATCAAGCAAAACCAGCATGTTTCAACAACCAAGGGTGGCTCTGATGCCCAGCGAGGTGGAGGCAATCCGCGGGCTCCTTTCGTTTTGGCGGCGCTCGTTTTATCCGGTTTTGCTCGGAATCGCCCGCCCGCGCCCGGGACAGCCGCGTTCCGCCGATGGGGGCCACACGAATTTTTAGCGGAATTATTCGGCGGCCCGGTGTATGCTCAGACGCGGCGAAGAGGACGGCTCGAGTCTGCCGGCATGAATTTGAAGACATCGATTAGACTGGTTACTTATTTTCTAACCATCACGCTGCTGGTGGCGTTGATTGGCTGGACCGCGCACATGTCCTGGCAACGGACGGGGGATGTCCAAAGCCAGCTTTCCGACAAGCAATGGCAAAGCTTTCGGATCACCCACCGCCTCCAGGAGGGCATTTTGGGCCTGAACAACCTCATCCTTAGCTACGCCGCCAATCGCGATCCGGCCGACTGGACCAATTTTATTGCCAACAGCCAGGAATTGGGAAATTGGCTCAATTCCCAACAGCCCATCATGTTCTCGCGCTCGGAGCGCCCCTTTCTGGATCGGATTCGGACCACCTATGGCGACTACCTCATCGCGGCGGGCGAGATCCATAAAAAAATTTACGGCCCGCGCCAGTCCATCGCCCGGCTGACCGAATTCGCGGCGTTGGAAAAATGCTCGCGCCACATCCTGGATCTGGGCCTGCAATTGTCCGAGGCGCATCAACAGTCGGTCGATCTCATCCAGGCGCAGAATCTGTACGCGCTCAGCCTGCTGCGGTACGAATCGCTCGCCGCCCTGTCGGTGTTGTTGCTCGTGGTGTTCTGGCTGGCAGCCGCCGTGCACCGCGAAATGATCGCCCCGTTGAAGGTGCAACTGGTCGAAAGCCGGCAGCTCGTCGAGCGCCAGGAAAAGCTCGCCTCGCTGGGCATGCTGGCCGCCGGCGTGGCGCACGAAATCCGCAATCCCCTCACCGCCATCAAGGCGTGGCTTTATTTGCAGCAGAAGCATCTCACCCCCGGCACCCCCGAGTTTGCCGAGGCGGAATTGATCGGCTGCGAGATCAACCGCCTCGAGCGAATCGCCAAGGACTTCCTCCAGTTCGCCCGCCCCTCCGAACCACAGTTCACCGCCATCGACGCCGGTCTGCCGCTGCGCGAAGTTCAGACCCTGATGCAGCCCGGTTTGGAAAAATCCGCCATCAGGTTGATTGTCGCCGACGCCGTCCCGGCCCAGATTCGGGTGGACCCGCACCAGATAAAACAGGTGCTCATCAATCTGGTACAAAACGGCGCCGACAGCATCGGCCACGATGGCACCGTGACGCTGCGGGCCCGGCGCGACGAAAAATGGTTCAACCAGCGGCCGATGGAGGCCGTTATTTTGGAGGTGAGCGACACCGGCGCGGGGATCCCGCCCGAGGCGGAGAAGCGGCTGTTCGATCCCTTTTTCACGACCAAGGACTTTGGCACCGGTCTCGGCCTGCCCATCGCCGCGCGCATTGCCGAGAAGAACCACGGCGCACTGCAATATCAGACCCAGACCGGCCACGGCAGCACCTTCGGCATTGTCCTCCCGCTCCATCGGCCATGACCAACCCGCACGCGCGAATCCTGCTGATCGAAGATGATCCGGCGATCGCCACCACCCTGCGCCGCGTCCTCACCGACGAGGATTATGAGATTGTGATCGAAACCACCGGCGAGGGCGGGCTGGTCGCGGTCCAGCGTGGCCCGTTCGATGTCGTCATCACCGACTTGAAACTGCCCGGGTTGAGCGGACTGGAACTGGTGCGCGAACTGCATCCCGCCCACCCCCGCCTGCCCATTCTGATGATGACGGCGCACGGCACCACGGAATCGGCCATTGAAGCCATTCAATCCGGCGCTTTCGATTACCTGGTCAAACCGTTTGAGATTTCGGAGCTGCTGCGGCTAGTCAAGCAGGCCGTGACGGCCAGCCGGCTGATGTCCGAGCCGGTGCAAATTGGCGAAGCCCGGGCCTCGGGCGACGCCATCGTGGGGTCGAGCCGAGCGATGCAGGCCATTTACAAGGAAATCGGACGCGTGGCCGCCAAGCCGGTGACCGTCCTGATTCGCGGCGAGACCGGCACCGGCAAGGAACTCATTGCCCGCGCGGTTTACCAGTACAGCGACCGGGCCAATGCGCCATTTGTGGCCATCAATTGCGCGGCCATCCCGGAAACGCTGCTGGAGAGCGAGTTGTTCGGCCACGAACGAGGCGCCTTTACCGGCGCGGAAACTCGGCGCATCGGGCGCTTCGAGCAGGCCGACCACGGAACCATTTTTCTGGATGAAATCGGCGACATGACGCCGGGCACGCAGGTGAAGCTGATGCGCGTTCTGCAGGAAAGAACCCTCCAGCGGCTCGGCGGCAAGGAACCCATCCCGGTGGATGTCCGCGTGATCGCCGCCACGCACCGGGATTTGGAATCCGCCATCAAGAAGAACCAGTTTCGCGAGGACTTGTATTATCGCATCAGCGTGGTGGTGATCATGCTGCCGCCCTTGCGGGAGCGGCCGGAGGACATTCCGGACCTGGCCCGGTTCTTCCTCAAGAAATACGCCGCCGAATTCAACACGCCCCAGCCCGCCGTTCACGCCGACGCCTTGGCCTTTTTGCAGGCCCAGCCGTGGCCGGGCAACGTCCGCGAACTCGAAAACGTCGTCCGCAAGGTGCTGTTGCTCGCGCGCGGCTATACCATCAGCGTGGACTACGTGAGGACCGCGCTGGCCGGGAGCGCTCCGGTGACCCTGTCGGTGGAAAAATCGCTGCATGCCTACGCGGATGAATTGCTGGCGGCAGCGCAGCGCGGCGAGATTTCCGACGCTTATGGCCAGTTGCACGAGGCAGCCGAACGCATCCTCATCGGCCGCGCGATTGAACGGGCGCAGGGCAACCAGGCGCAGGCGGCCCGCTGGCTGGGCATCTCGCGGCTGACTTTGCGCGAGAAGCTGATTCACTTCGGCCTTCATCCGGCGCGGGAGGCGTGATCGGTGAATCACCCAATTGCTCAACCTGTGGACTGAATGATCACTGGTTGAGTGCCGCTCAAGCACGCAGATCGTCCAGATGGAACAGGCGGGCATTCTTCAAGCGGGAGCAGGCAGTTTCAAGATCACGGAGGTAGATCAGTGTGCGCGTGGTTTGTTCGGTCATCGGAATGAGTTCACGCTTGAAGGGATCATAGAGAAAAGGCTTGAAACCGCGCTGGCGGATTTTTTCATGCAGCTCGTTCTCGTCAAAACCGTAGCGGTTGCGGGTTCGATTGCGTTCCACGATGATGGCCTGCAGTTTGGGGGCGGCCAGAATATTTTCCGCGCCCGCAAATGCCTCGGTCTCGAATCCTTCCACATCCACCTTCAAACAAACGGGCGGATCTTCACCGGCGAACTCGGCGTCGAGCGTGGTCACCTTGACCGGGATGGTGCCCGCGGATTCGGCCGCGGTGGCGATGTGATTTTCAGTGCCTTGTCCCGTGCTCATTGGGATGCTGCCGGCGGTGCGGCCGGCCGCGGCATTGACCAGTTTGACGCGTTGCACAATATCGTTCAGCCGGACGTTGCGGGTCAGGGTGCCAAACGATGCCGGACTGGGTTCAAAGGCGCGAACCGAACACCCGGCGACGCCGGCCGCCAGCACCGTGAAGGCGCCGATGTTGGCTCCCACATCGGCAAATTGGTCGTCGCCGCGCAGAAAATGCATCGTAAAGGCCATGGGTTCGAACTCGCACAGGCGGGGTGAGATATAATGCGCGGCTCCCTTCATGTGCGGAGGAACCAGCAATCGCGTGTCGTTTGGGAAGCTGACGCAAATCTCGCCGGGAACCATTCGGGCAGCCAGTTGGATGAAGCCATATTCAAGAACCGCTTGATTCCGGCGGCCGCGATTCAGCGGATGATTGCGATAATCGCGCAACGCGGCCAATATTTTCCGCAGCGGATTCATCGCGTCAATTGACTGGAGTGGTTCATGCGTTGCCGTCTCAATCTTGCCACTGGCCGAACGTTGCCCGGCGAATGCCCGGTTTCTTGCCGCGGCCAAAGCAACCCTGAGGCTATTCGCATTTGACCGGACGCGCCAGCCCGATTTCCGGGAAAAATTCGATTGACAGCTATAGATTAACAATGTAATCTACGTACGGATTACGATGTTAATCGTCAGCTCAAACCCATGCGTAAAGTGCCTCGAATTTCAGAAACCGAGTGGGAAGTGATGAAGGTCGTTTGGTCCCAGGCCCCCTGTTCGGCGGGACAAATCATTGTGGCCTTGCAGCAGGCCGATGCTTCCTGGCATCCCCGCACCGCCAAAGCCTTTCTCAACCGGTTGGTCAAAAAGAAGGTCCTGGGCTTCAGCAAGGAGGGGCGCGCCTACGTGTATCGCCCGCTGGTCCGGCGCGAGGAGTGCGTGGAGGCCGCCAGCCAGTCGTTTCTGGAGCGCGTTTTTGAGGGGTCCTTGATGCCCATGTTGGCCCATTTTGTTCAGCGGGACAAACTGAGTCCCGCTGAAATCCGCGAGCTGCGGCGCCTGCTCAAAAACCCCGACTAACCGATTTTATGCGCGAAATCCTTTCCCATCTTCCCCTCCTCCTGAAGATGTCCGGGGAGGCTTCGATCCTCATCCTCTTGGTGCTGGCGGCGCAAGGGCTCTGCGGGTGGCGCCTGAAACCGCGCTGGCGTCACGCACTCTGGCTGCTGGTGATGCTGCGCCTGGCCTTGCCGTGGTCAATTCCCTCCCCGGCCAGCCTCTTCAATGTCATACCAATCCCCACCCCCGCGCCGCCGGTGTCCGCCGAACCAACTCCGGTGGGGCCAGCCAGCGCCCCCGTCGGGATCGCCCGCCCGGTGGCCGCCGCCGGACCTGCCGCCGGCGTGGACTGGCGTGGCTGGCTGGTATGGCTGTGGGCTGCGGGCGCTGTTTCCGTGGCGGGCTGCGCTTTGGCCGGCCAGTATCGATTCAACCGCCGCGTGCGGCGGCTGCGCCCCTTGACGGGCGAGTCCACGCTCACCCTGTTCGAGGATTGCAAGGCAATCATGGGCGTCAGCACGCCGGTCTCGCTGATCGAGACGGAGGCGGTCAAAAGTCCGACATTGTTCGGCTTTGTGCGTCCGCGTCTGCTCCTGCCGGCCGGGCTGTTGTCCTCCTTCACCCGCGAGGAACTTCGTCATGTTTTCCTCCATGAATTGGCGCACATCAAACGCCAGGACATTCTGACGGGCTGGGGGACGCTGGCCTTGCAGATCGTTCACTGGTTCAATCCGCTGGTTTGGCTGGCCTTTTATCGCCTGCGCGCCAACCGGGAATTGGCGTGCGATGCGCTGGCCCTGTCCTGCGTGCGGACCGGCGAAAACGAACCTTACGGCCTGACGATCGTGAAGCTTCTGGAAGGATTTGGTCAACCCACTTGGGGACCCAGCCTGGCCGGAATACTGGAAAACAAACAACAAATGAAAGAGAGGATAATCATGATTGCTAAATTCCATAAGACTGATCGCGGAATGGCGCTGGCGGTATTGCTCCTGGCCGGTCTCGCGCTGGCCACCTTGACGGATGCGCAAAACCAGGCACCGCCCCAGCCAGCCAAATCCGGCGAGCCCGACGCCGCCAAAGGGGTGTGGGCCGTGAAGTTCGAACCGGTCGGTGATTTCGCGCCGAAAACCCCGGGTGATTTTTTGGATAAAATCAACCAATCCGCCCACAGCCAGCCGGGCGAGATCGGCTACTTCAGAACGGCCAAGGCGGGCGGCAAGCTGGTCGGCTCTTTTCTGGCCTACGATCCCGATCAACTCCAGGCCGCGCTGGCGAAGGTGCCGGACCTGAAGGTCACGTCCGTTGAAAAGTTGACGCCGCAACAACTGGCCAACTACGAGAAGTCGCGCCCGGAGTCCTTGCTGGACTTCAACCATCTGGACGCCTCAATGGGAGTCTGGGCCGTGCGGTTTGAGCCGGTCGGCAATTTCGCGCCGAAAACCCCGCGCGAATTCCTCGGTAAAATCAACCAATACGCCGGCAGCCAGAGCGGCGAGATTGGCTACTTCCGAACGACCAAGGCGGGCGACAAGTTGGCCGGCTCCTTCCTGGCCTACGATGCCGATCGCCTCATCGCGGCGCTGGCGAAGGTGCCGAACCTGAAGGTGACGTCCGTTGAAAAGTTGACGCAGGAACAACTGGCCGACTACGAGACGTCACCGAGCGAGTCCTTGCTGGACTCCAACCATCTGGACGCCTCGACGGGGGTTTGGGCGGTGCGCTTTGAGCCAGTCGGTGATTTCACGCCGAAAACGCCGGATGAATTCCTGAGTAAAATCAACCGCTACGCCCACGACCAGAGCGGCGAGATCGGTTACTTCAGAACGACCAAGGCGGGCGGCAAGCTGGTTGGCTCGTTTCTGGCCAACGATCCCGATCAGCTCAAGGCGGCGCTGACGACGGTGCCGGGCCTGAAGGTCACGTCCGTTGAAAAGTTGACGCAGGAACAACTGGCCGACTACGAGAAGTTACCGCAGGAATCCCTGTAAAGACTCTCAAAGTGAGTCCGGCGTGCCGGTGGAGCCGGTGGCCTGCACCTTCAAGACGACCGTCAAGCCATAAGGTAGCGATCAACCAATTCCGCCGCCGGCGCGGGTATCGCTCCCCAGAATTCAGTGCGTATCGATCCAGATGCGGGCGGCGCCGGCGCGAACACTTAGTCGCGCATGACCGCCAATCGGTAGTGTCAAGATCGGGGTGGTGTGGCCAAAATCACAGTTGGCAATGACCGGCAGGTTCACCAGCGCGGGAATATTCTTGATCACTGCCGCCATCCGTTCCCGGTCAATCCCGGAGTCCCGGGCATAACGGCCGATGACAACTCCCCGCGCCCCGCCGAATCCCGGTTGCAGCGTGAGCGCGCGCACGGCCATGTCCAGGTTCATCAGCGTGCTCTTGCCCTCGCTCGGACATTCGAGGAAGAGAATGGAGTTGGCCAGCGGCGGGAAGAAGCGGCTGCCCTGCAACAGGTTCAAACCGATGAAGGCGCCGCCCAAGACCGTTCCCGCCGACTCGCCTTCATTGATGCCCCACCACCCGTCGTTCGGATGATAATGCCGGTTCTCCTGCTCCTTGAGCCAGTTGTCGTCGCTCCACTCCGGCGACGGAACGGCTTCGAACGGCGGCGCCCCAAACAGACAGTCCTGGAAAGATCGCCGCCAATATTCACAGCCTTTCCGCATCATGAACGTGGAGAAGTGCGGCCCGTAATAGGTGACGATGCCCGTCCGGGCATAAATGGCGTTGCACAGGAAGGTAATATCCGAATAGCCGCACAGAATTTTTGGATGCGCGGCCACCTGGCTGAAATCGAGCGTGTCCAGCAGTTGAATGGCCCCGATGCCGCCGGTGACGGCGAGAATGCCCTTGACCTTGGAGTCGTCGAGCGCCTCATACAGGTCCGCCAATCGCGCGGCGACGCTGGTGGTCAGGTGGCCATTATTTTCCATGACATGCTGGCCAAACGACACGCGCAAACCGAGTGACTCCAGCGCCTGCCGGGCGTAATCCACGTCGGCATCCGAGATGCCGGGATATTGTTTCAAGCCGCCAATGGATCGCGAGAGCGCCAGCACGCGGATTTCATCACCCGCCCGGAGCTTGTCGGGAAGGAGGCGATTGGACGTTGCGGTTGCCGCGGCTTTCATGCCTTGTCCACCAATTTGATTTTGGCGAGGGTGCTGGCGGCCAGGCGCTGGTGCCTGGCTTTAGGGTATTCCTTCAGTGCCGCCTGATCTTTCACGATACCGCCAGTATAGCAGACCGATGCGGTGCGTCCATGTCAGTCTGTACCCGAATTAAAAAGAGCTTGCCAACTTGCGGAGAGGGAGGAAGATCACGAAAAAAGCCCCTGCCATTCGCTGGCAAGACTCTCAAAGGGGAAGCCTCGATGAAACCTTTTCTGTTAAACCTATGATTCAATACACGCGACGGACCCAAATGAGACCACCACGTTTTGTCCTGCCATTTTGGGCGACTCTTGCCCTGACGATCATTTCCGCGCACGCCCTATCCTTGTCGGACGACCGTGACCATGGAAAGCCGGTCGCGCTCCTGCCGACCCCATGGACCGAGGAAGCCCGGTCAGCCACGTTACCGCTGCCCGAATATCCAAGACCGCAGATGACCCGCGCGGACTGGCTGAATTTGAATGGCCAGTGGGAATACATGGGCGGGATTGCTTGCGCCAATGTGCTGGATCACCCCGTCAAACCTCCCGCGTTTCCCGCCACCTCCGAACACATCAAGGTCCCGTTTCCCCCGGAGTCTTACCTGTCCGGAATCATGCGCAAACAGGAGATCAACCTATGGTACCGCCGGAACTTTGCCGTTCCCAAAAGCTGGAATGGCAGGCGCGTCCTGCTGCATTTCGGGGCCGTGGATTGTCAGTCCGCGGTATTTGTGAACGGGCAGCCCGTGGGCACACACGAGGGTGGCTGGGACGCTTTTGAGTTCGATATCACCGACCTGCTGCATCGCGGCGCCAACGAACTCATCGTTGGCGCGCGCGATGACCACGACGGACAACATTCTTGTGGCAAAGGCTGTGTCACCCAGGGGGATTACACCTTCACGTCCGGCATCTGGCAGACCGTCTGGCTGGAACCCGTGCCTCGCGCCCACATTCAGGCTCTCGTCCTCACCCCGGACTTGAGCCATTCCAACCTCAATGTAGGCGTCGCCTCCTCCGGCGGCCCGGATCAGGTCCGGATCTTCGTGACGGCTGGCCGCCAGCCCGTCAGCGAGGCCTCAGGCCCGGCCACCAATCGGTTTGTGCTGCCCGTGCCCAACCCCCGGCCCTGGTCACCGGACGATCCCTTTCTTTACGATCTGAAAATTCAACTGGCGGATCCCCACGGCAAGGTGCTGGACGAAGTGGATAGTTATTTCGGCCTGCGCTCCGTGGGCCTGGGAACCGTGGCCGGAAAACTGCGGCCATTGCTCAACGGCAAGTTCGTCTTCGAAATGGGGCCGCTGGACCAGGGATACTGGCCGGATGGCATCCATACGGCGCCCACTGATGCCGCCTTGAAATATGATCTGGCAACCGTCAAGCGGTTGGGATTCAATCTCGTCCGCAAACATGCCAAGGTGGAACCGCAGCGCTGGTATTATTGGGCGGATAAACTTGGTTTGCTGGTCTGGCAGGACCTGCCCTCCATGTGGTACCCGGAGGAGCACCCGGAAACCACCCGACCTCAATTCGAGCACGAATGGCAGGCGATTATGCAAGAGCACCACAACTCACCGGCCGTCGTTGCCTGGGTGCCCTTCAACGAAAACTGGGGCGCCTACGACGTCGCCCGTATCACCGCCTGGACCCAGGCATTTGACCCCACGCGCCTGGTTGACGGCAATACCGGGTACAACAATGCCCCGGACTATCGCCCCGCGCCGGGTGATCCGGGAAACGGCGACTTCGACGATCGGCACATTTACGTCGGCCCGGCCCATCCGCCGCAACCCAGCGCCACCCGCGCCGCGGCGCTCGGCGAATACGGCGGCGTTGGCTTGCTCGTGCCCGGCCATCTGTGGCCCGCCAAAAATGGCTCCTACGAGATGCAACCCAGCGTCGGGGAATTGACCAAGCGCTTTGAGGGGATCCAGTCACGATTGCGGCTCCTCGTGGAACAGAAAGGCCTCGGCGCCGCCGTCTACACCCAGATCACGGACGTGGAAGAAGAAGTGAACGGATTCCTGACCTATGACCGGAAATTCGAAAAAATGGATTTCCGACGCGTCAGGGTCGCCAACGAAACCATCTTCCAAGCTGCCGCAGCGATTAAATGAACATTTGAGTTCTAACGAGGCAGGGCCTCAGACCGGCAAGGCATAATTTTTCGGACGTTCGTACGCTCGGGAGTGATCTTGCCGGTCTGAGGCCCTGTCTCGTTAGTTAAAAGGTTGGCGTACGCCTTGGGC
>JBEKZM010000031.1:0-53664 GCA_049509875.1 Verrucomicrobiota bacterium
CAACGACTTTGGGCCAGGGACCGTGTATTTCCGGATCACCGGTCCTTGATACCACATGAATTTGACCGGGCGGAACCTCAGCTGGCTGGCAAAACTCGCGCGACTGATTGGTTTGATTTCAATCCTCGCCGCGAAAGCCTCGGCGGGTGGCACATTTGTTGCCGGCGCGGACGCTTCGTTCCTGTCTTATTTTGAATCGAACGGCATCGCGTATAAAGACAACGGCCAGACGGAGGACGCGTTCGCCATTCTCAAGAATCACGGATTGAACTGCATCCGGCTTCGGCTCTTCACCAGCAGTGCCGCGCAAGCGGCGGCGGATCCTTACAATTACATCAACAACCTGGCCTACACCGTGCCGCTGGCCGCGCGCGTAAAACAAGCCGGTCTGAAATTCATGCTCGATTTTCATTACTCCGATACCTGGGCCGATCCCGGCCACCAGGCCACGCCATCCGCCTGGGCCGCCCTCAGGTTCGATCAGCTTGTGCCGCAGATGCGGTGGTACAATAGCAATTGCATCGCCGCGTTCCAGGCGGCGGGCGCCCTGCCGAACTTTGTCCAGGTCGGCAATGAAATTACCGGCGGCATGCTGTGGACCAATGGCGCCGTCCCCGGCAACAACGCCGCCGTCCAATGGTCAAATCTGGCGCAATTGATCAACGCCGCCGTCCAGGGCATCCGCGACGCCGCTGGCAGCCAGATGCCGCAAATCGTCATCCACATCGACCGCGGCGGCGACTGGGCCGGCAGCCAGTGGTATTTCGACAATCTGATCCAAACCCAGCACGTCCAGTTTGACATCATCGGGGAAAGCTATTATCCGGTCTATCACGGGTCACTCGGTGACCTGGCCAACTGCCTCACCAACGCCGCGCTGCGCTACGGCAAACCGATTTTTGTGGCCGAAACGGATTTCCCGTGGACCAACTCCTATTGGACTAGCAACATTTACGGCTTCCCAGGCAGCACTAACGGCCAGGCGGCCTACACCATCGCGCTGGTGCAGGTCGTGAAGAACGTGCCGCAAAATCTCGGCGCCGGCATCTTCTGGTGGGGTGCGGAATACCAAAAACTGAATGGCATCAACGAGGCCGGTATCTACACCGCTTCCTTGTTCAATGCCCAGGGCAACGTGCTGCCCGCCGCGGATGTCCTCGGCCAGTCCGCCGCCCCGCTCTGGTTAACCACCAGCCTGGGCGGAACGAACGTCAATTTGCAATGGCCATTGAGCGGCGCCGGCCTGGGTTTGACCACTACGACCAGTCTGTCGCCCTCGGCCTCCTGGGTTCCCGTGTCCAGTTCCGTGCAAAACACAGGCACGCTCTATCGCGCCTCGGTGCCCCTGAATTCCGGCACCAACCGCTTTTATCGGCTGCAAACGAACTGACTCATTGGAAGAACCTTGAGAACGAAGACCGCAACCAGAATGAAAACCGTTGACTGAATGGTTTCAATCATCCCGTAACCAGTCCAAAAACTAATGCCGCAGCGGACCAAAGCAAGCGCTACGAACAACGGACCTAAAATTTTGAGAGAAAATTTCACGATGCGCGCCAGGTACCTACGGATCCAAGGTTGAGCCGCGGCCACCGGAACTTGACTCCCGACTGCAACCATGATGTTCAAGCTTCATCGGTCGGTCAACACTCAGAGGGCAGTGGCCGTTGGTTCCAGCGCGTCATTGGTGTTATAAATGCTTTTCGACCGAATTGTGCAACACCATTCTTTTCCTGTGTCCAGCCGTATCTCAGGCCATTTCGCGCTTATTGACAAGATTTCAGCCCACGGCAAGCCAGAATATTATATTGCCCCAATTGCCCCGACACTAATCGGACATTTTAATGCGCAAATGAGCCAGATAGGGGCAGCAGTCAAATCGAGGCGGGCTCAATCCCGCCAAATCCTCCCTAGTAACGAGCCGTCCGCCGTTCGACGCAGGTGTTTGACCAACAAACGATTAGCCATTTGCCAGAGACCATTTCGGTAAGTCCCGCTTTTATTTCCGTGGCGCCAACATGCCGCATTCGCATGGCTTCTGCTGACCGTCATTATAAACAAACGTTGACTGCTTATCTTTTCCGCCGTACGAATAGATTGAGGATACAGCCTGAGTATCCACTGACTGAATCAGCGATCACGATCTGTTATGGTATTACTCGATCACCATCCAAATAAGAGGGTGCCGATGCCACCTGAATTTGTCGATTCACGGGATCAGAGCTATCGGCGTGGCGCCCAGGATATCGCCGGACGTGCCGGTTGCAGCATCGAGATTCGAGATAACGACGCTTTTCTAATCTCTGAATTCTCCGAAGAGCGGATCTGCACCTTCACCAACCCGGATCAGCCGTGGTATGAAATTTGGACGGCTGCAATGGCTCGCTATCCGGAGTTGTATCATACTCACCGATACTATAATCCGTGACGGCAATACCGAGGTTGGCGACGCGCAGCAACTCCACCCATCAGGAAGTCATCGGATTGCGCAGGATGCCGCGGAGTCCCAAGACTGCTGCGGCTCACAGAGCCGCGCCCAGTCCCAAGAAAACTCAAACCAGGCTCCAACCTTATTGTGGCGTCTGAGGGGAAACCGTGGCGGATGGAAAATCGGGCCACCCGCCGGAATCCTTGACCCATTTGATGATATGCCCGGTCCCGTCCCGAGTCTCCCGCACCACGCGTTCGTCCACGGCATCACGTTTTGGCAGGGTCGCGCCGGCATCCTTAAGCACATGTTCATAGGCGGTTTGTGCGGATTCGGTCGTGACTCGCGGAGCGGCGAACGGCTCCGCTGCGCCGTAAGTCGCCCGGTCATAGCCGACTCCCAGCCAGTTATCCCCGGTTGCCGGCTCGTTTTCCGCCAGGATGTTGTCTGCCAAGTAGAGCGAATGCGGCATGATAACGTCCACGCCATCGTGGAACAGGCGCATCGCCCGCCGGGTGGAGGGGCCGGGCTTGAGGATGTTACCGATATAGTTGACGCGCTCGAATTCGCCGCAGCCCGCCGTGTCGCCCCAGTCATATATGATGTTGTTGCGGAAATCGCACTCAACCAGCGTGCCAAACCGCGGATTACGGCTCTGGTTGTGCGCCAGGAGGTTGTGGTGGATGCTCAACCGGCCCTGCCCGAGGGCCAGCCCCAACCCATGGTCGGCAAAATTCAGCCCTTCGCTCATGATGCACCACTGCACGGTGATCAAGTCCGACATTTTGGTCACCGTCAGGACTTTGGTCGTGGACCAGCCCAGGGAAAGATGGTCGGCAATGCAATTTTTTGAGCCCTCGATGAAATAGAGCGCGTGTTCGCCGGCGCCATCGTAATAGGTTTCCCTGGCTCCCGGCGTGTCCAAATGGACCGTGTCATCACCGACGCGCACCCGCAGGAAACGCAGCACTACATCGTGGGTCTGCACTTCAAGGCCATAATTGCGGAGCATGATGCCAGGCCCGGGCGCGTGCTGCCCGTCAATCGTGATAAATGGATCGCGCAGACGCAGCGTTGACTTGAGCGCGATGACGCCGCCGACCTCAAACGCAACGATGCGTGGGCCGTTCGCCTCCACGGCCGCGCGCAGGCTGCCCGGGCCGGCGTCTTGGAGATTTGTCACCGCAATCACCCTACCGCCGCGTCCGCCCGGGGTAAACGCGCCGTAGCCCTCGGCCCCAGGAAAGGCCGGCTCGCTGCTGGCCGGCGCAAAAGGCTCATAGAGCGGATAATCCACCCAAAGCGGCCGGGGAATCTCCGGCATCGGACGCACATGCGTCACGGGCGCACCGGCGTCATAGTCGCTCTCGTTTTGTAAAACGAGATCGTCGTGGCTCGCGCCACCCGCGTAAGTCAGCCGCCAATGATAGACCTTCCGTTCATATTCAGCCGCCACCTCGCTGCCTTCCGGCAAGTCATCAAACATTCCCCTGACCGGCACGTGGCCCGAAACCAGCGTGATGTCCTCCCGCGGCGGCACGCACTTCAGCACAATTTGCAGCCGGCAGCAGCTCTTGGCGTCCTTAATGATCCGCAGACCATCATGGGTGGATTGAATGGTGATCGGAGTCACACCGTGTTCGTCGATCGTGAACGAAAGAGTCGCCACTCCGGGCGCGCCGTCCGACCCGGCGTGGGCCGTGATATAGAGATATTGCAGGACGTGGATGGCCGAGGCCCGCGATCCCTCGATGCCGAGAAACGCTTGGGCACCCCAGCCCGTGCCGAGAACGAGCGTGCGTCCCAGGTAGCTGCCGCCTTGAATGATGAGCGAACCCCGGGTCGCCCGCCCGGCCACACCCATGCCGCCGCCCACATACGTGTCCACGCAATCGTGCAGCGCACCATCCTTCAGGATCAACTCGGCTTCGCTCCCGGTCACGTCGCCGAGGTCCAACGGTTCCTGCAGCAGAACCACGGCGCCACCATCCACCTCCACCCGCGTATGGTCGCCGCAATTCTTGCCGATCTGGAGATTGGACACGGGATAAGCGCCGGGAGGAACACGCACCGTGCCGCTGCCGTGAATTTCTATGTGTTTATATGGGTCAGGCAGCCCGTCCGACCAGCGTGCCGCGTCCGTCCAGTCCCCGGAACCCAACATCCATTTTGTGTAGTCGTGTGCCGGCGCCGGCGTTTCTGCCCCCGAAACAGCCGGGATGATCAGACCGGCCAGCGCTGCTCCCAAAGCGAAGGCGAGATGTAGTCCGTGCCGGGCAATGCTCGGCGCTCCGCCGGTCAACGCCGCTCCCGGGACAAAGTCATGGCGTAGTAGGCTCATGCCTTGATGCTGATTAAAAAAATCCTCCGGCCGACGAACGTTTGGATTATGCCGGGTTGTTTGACGTAGGAAAGGATCGATTTGGAAAAAAGAAAAGAGGCCGGACACTACTCCGGCCTCTTACAACAACACTTTTAAAAATTCTCTTAATCCCGCCCCGTACAACTTCAATCACCATACGCTAATCCTTGTCCCCTGTATGTCACCAGTTGTGGGTACAACCGGAGGACAAGGATAATGTGCCGAGATCAGATGGTTTCCGTTTAACGTCAGCCCGAGGACCGGCGCATCATTGCATGACGGGCCAAAGGCCCGTTCCATACAAATGTAGCCAGTCTTAAGGCGCGATTTTGTCGCTCACCCATTGGCGGGCGTCGTTGAAACCCTTTTCCACCGATTCGTAAGCTGTTTTGCTCTCGGCCTTGACGCTGTCCCAAGTGGATTCGGTGGCGTTCTGGGCATCGGCAAGCTGCGTGTTCAACTTCGCTGCCTGGTCACGCAAGGCTTGCAGCTTCGGTTTGGCTTCCGCCTTGATGGCGTCGCTGGAGCTGTCGATCTTGGCGGCGAGCTTGTCCAGGTCCTGATTCAGCGTGGTCAACTGGCCCTGCATGGAGTTTACGAATTCATCCTTCTGCGCAAAGGTGTAATCCTTCAGGTCCGACGCGGCCTGCTTGGTTTCGGTTTTGACCGTGTCGATTTGTTGCGAAGCGGTTTTTTCCTTGTCGCACCCCACCGCGAAAGTGGCGACGGAAAGGAAAGTGACGAGCAATGCTTGAGTATTCATTTACAGAGAATCACCTTAAAATCATTCGGACGCCATGGGGTGTAACCCGATCAAGCTCCACAGTAATGTCGCCAAACACCATGCCTTAAAGTTATGCTCAGGCTCGAAACATGGTATTTCCCAAAGACGCGCACCGGGCGCATAGTCTGCTCATGATGATTATTCGCAAATCAAATGAACGGGGCCACGCCGAACACGGCTGGCTGGACAGCTTTCACAGCTTCAGCTTTGCGGACTACTACGATCCGAAATGGATGGGGTACCGCACGCTGCGGGTGATCAACGACGACCTGATCATGCCCGGCATGGGCTTTGGCACTCATCCCCACCGGGACATGGAGATCATCAGCTATGTGCTCGGGGGCGCCTTGCAACATCGCGATTCCATGGGCAACGGCCGGGTGATCAAGCAGGGCGAGTTCCAATACATGGCCGCCGGCACGGGCGTCGAGCACAGCGAGTTCAATCCATCCCGCTCCGAGGCCACCCGGTTGCTCCAAATCTGGATCGTGCCGGATGCCCGGGGCGTCAAGCCGCGCTACGCCGAGAGAAATCTCGCCCAGGCGGAGACGGGCAGGCTGCACTTGGTCGCCAGCAAGACCGGCCGCGACGGCTCCATGGAGATCCACCAGGATGCCGACCTGCTGCTGGCCCGGCTGGACCCGGGCCAGAGCGTGCGGCATTCGCTCGGCACCGGACGGCATGCGTGGCTGCATGTCGCGGAAGGCGAGGTCACCCTGAACGACCAAAAACTCTCGGGCGGCGATGCCGCTGCCGTAAGCGAGGAAACCGCGCTGGAAATTGCCGCGGCCAAACCGTCGCAGGTGCTTCTGTTCGACTTAAATTGAAGCATCCAGTGTCGGCGGCGGTCGCTGAGCGCCGCCGGCACCAAAAGCCAATAAAGGCAACCATTCATGAAACAACCGCCAAAATTCACCAACGGTCAGCCGGCCGGGCCGCAGGCCGGCCTGCCGCCCGACCAAACGGCCGTCAGCGTCGCATTGCTGGACCCGCGCGTGCGGATCGGCCACGTGCATCTAAAGGTGGCCGACCTGGACCGGGCGGTCGCGTTCTATCGCGACGTGCTCGGCTTTGAGGTGACCCAACGGTTTGGACGCAGTGCGGCATTTTTGTCGGCCGGCGGCTATCACCATCACGTTGGCCTCAACACGTGGGAAAGCGAAGGCGGTCCGCCGCCGTCGCCCGGCACGACCGGCCTTTACCATGCGGCGATCTTGTATCCTACGCGCGCCGAACTGGCCAGGGCCTTGGGCCGTCTGGTCGCCGCCGGCGTCCAACTCGATGGCGCTGCCGACCACGGCGTGAGCGAGGCTTTATACCTGCGCGATCCCGACGACAACGGCCTGGAACTTTATTGGGACAAACCGGTCGCGCAATGGCCGCACAGCCCGAACGGCGACCTGGCCATGGTCACGCAGCCTCTGGATTTGGGTGCTTTACTGGAAGAAAACAAACTATGAAACGCATTCTACAAACACTGGCCTTGCTGCTTGTGCTGGCGGCGGCCATAACGTGGCTGGCCGCCGGCGCCAACCGCGGTTGGACCAAAACCAGCGTCCCCGTCAAAACGCTTGATCAAGTCACCGGCATCGAAGGCATTACTTACGAGAAAAAATTTCTGCCCGGCGTGGATTTCTTGGGCGCGGCGTTTGTCGGCGCCGCGGTGCTGGCCGGCGCGTCCCTTTTCTTTCGTCAACGCAAGACCGACAAAGATAACACAACCAACGATCAATAAAACAACAACACCAACAAAATGAAACTGACCCACATCATTCCACTCGTCACCCTGGCCACGGCGGTCCATGCCGCGCCGGAATCCTTTGATTTTAAGGATCCCAAGGGCGTCAACAACGCGGTATTCAACCTCGACGCGCCGCTGGAATCGGTCAACGGCAGCGCCAGCGGCATCAGCGGCAGCGTGTCGTTTGACCCGGAAAATCCGGCCGCCACCACCGGGAAAATTATCGTCGCGGCGGACTCCATGACCGTGCCGAACCCAATGCAGAAGGAACACCTGCATAGCGCCAATTGGCTGGACGTGGCCAAGTATCCCGAAATCACCTTCGAGGCGAAGTCGCTGGCGAATGTGAAAACTGACGGCGACGTGACCAGCGCGGAGGTCACCGGCACGTTCACGCTGCACGGCGTGGCCAAGGAGATCACGGTGCCGGTGAAATTGACCTACCTGAGGGACAAGTTGAGTGCCCGGGTGCCCAGTTTGAACGGCGATCTGCTGGTCATTCGGGCGAACTTCAGCATTAACCGGGAGGACTTTGACATCCAGAAAGGCAAGTTCGAGGACAAGGTATCGCCCACGATCAACCTGACTCTGAGCATTGCCGGGGCGTCAGCCAGGTGAAGCGGGGCCGGGCAGCGGCGGAGACGCAAAACTCCCGGCCGCTGCCATCGCCATACAAAGGACTTATTCTGCTTGCAGAGCGCGACGCGAGAAGTGCCTTTCCCGGACCGAAAGATGGACGCCGGCCGAGCGCCTCTGTAGCACAGGAACCGTTCACATTTGTGCGGTTCTTTTCTTGTCGCTCAACTGTGGAGGCATATCATGGTCACTCCTTGATGGAACACGCAAGAAAACTGAGTTGGATGTCACTCATCATTCCGATGCTGGCATCGGCTGCCGGCACTAATCTCCAGATCACGGCCTTCAACCTCGGCGGCCAAATCTCATGGACCAACGCTTTCACCAGCGGGGTTTGCACGATCGAAGCGGCCTCTCAACTCAACGGCACAAACGGCCACACGGCCTGGATTCCCCGGCAAAACTATTTTACCACAAATTCATCCGGGGCGGGCGTTTGCCCTTTCGCGTCCAGCAACACCTTCTTTCGCCTGCTGGCCATGAATATTTCCAGTAACACACCGCAGGCCTTCACGAATCTGGTGCAATCTTACGGCATCTTGCACACCATCGCCGGCGACGGGGATGCGGGCTATAGCGACCCCGGGGAGGATGTCACGAACTACTGGCAGCCGGGTTTTGAAGGCGATTTTGCCACCAACGTCGCGCTTTCACGCCCGCACTTTGCCATGGAGGATGATTTCAGCAACGTTTTCATCGTGGACAAGGACAGCGATTCCGTCCTGAAAGTCACGCCGGATGGCCGCCTCCACACCGTCGCCGGCACGCACGCCATCGGCAACGGCCCCGACATTCCCACTCTGGCCACCACCGTCGCCATGAACGAGCCGAATGGGCTGTGGGTGCGGGGTGACGGCACGGTTTATGTGCTGGACGCCGGCAATGCCAAAGTCCGTCGCCTGGACACCAACGGCCTGTTGACGACTCTTTTCACCGATAGCAAGGGCATCAGCGGCGGACGCGGGTTGTGGGTGAAGAGCGACGAATCACTCGTCTACTATTCCGCGAGCAGTGATTTGCGGCAGTGGACGCCCGCCGGCGGCACCGCCAACCTGAACACCAAATTCAATGCTTTGGGCAACCTCATCGTCAGTGGCCCCAATCTGGTTGCCACTGACCGTGGCGACAACACCGTCTGGCTGGTGGCCACCAATACCGGCAAACGCACGCTTTTGTTTGGCAACGGCGGCGACAACCTCGTCGTGGATGACACGCTCGCGGCCACCAATTCACTCTACGGCGTTCGCGGGATCTGGCAGCCGCCCATCGGCGGTTATTTCCTGGCGACTGATTATGGCGCTCAATTTCTGTATGTGGACGTTACCGGCGTGATTCATATCTTTGTCAATGGTCAAAACAACGACCATGCCGGCGATGGCCAATGGTTCTATTCGCCCACCAATTACTATTTCGGCCAGTTGCGCTCGGTCTCGATGGACAATCAAGGCAACCTGATCATCGTGGAAAACGACCTTGGTTACGTCCGGCGGATTGATTTCCAGCGGCTGCATCCTTGAAGAAACAAGTCGGCAAGAATTCACCGAGGAGAACAAGTGCCAGAAATTCTCCAACCCAAAATTGAATTGCGGCCGCTTATAACGGCTGCGAGGGGCTTGGCGAAGTGAGTCGGAATAAAATCAATGACAAAAAGCGCGCCGGCGAAAAACCGGCGCGCTTTGTTTGACCAGATCAAATATCAGTTTTTTTTGCGACGGGTAATCAGGCCAATGGTCGCCAGACCGAGTCCTCCCAGCGCAATCGTCGAAGGTTCAGGGGTTGGGGCAAAGTCCAAACCGCGAAACGCTTCGTCGGCGCCGGCGGTCGCCAGCACTGTACCGGTTGCGGTCGAACCTGTGTCAACAACGTCAAAAAGGTCGGTGCCGCTGGCTGAGGTAGCGTAAATCGTTGGGTTGGCACCGCTAAAGTTCACAGCGAGACCCACGGCTCCGTCTTTCGCCGCGCCGTCTGAAAGCGAATATTGAAAGGTCCAGACGCCACCCACCAAGGCCCACTTTTCGACGCCGCCCACACCACTGCTCGTCGTGTAGGCGTCATTGTCGGCAATGTAGGCGAGGGTCATGCTGGAGTTGAATGCAAAATCGTACGGACTGACGGTGCCCAAGCTGCTGGCGTTGATGAGGTTGACGGCCGTGGTCAAACCGCTGGTCGGGTTGCCGGCAACTTCATAAATTCCGCGGGTGGAACCTGATCCGGTCGAGAAGTATAGGTTTCCGCCAATGTCCTGAATGATACGGTTGTTGCCACTGGTGGTCGAAACTGACGGTGTTCCAGCACCCATACAGACCACCCCGCTGTTGGCGCCCACGGCCCAGAAATTTCCGTTGCCGTCAGTCGTGCCGGCGCGGATGTTGTTTCCCAAAAATTGTGAGCTGGTTGTGCCGGCAAGAGTATATAGTCCATTGGCGTCCACAGTGGCAACGGCGCGTGGCGCAGAACCGCTGGAGACGCCGGCTGTGCCGGCGGCTACGTTGTAACCCGACAGCACCAGATCCTGCCCGTTGGCCGAAAGAGTCAGCCCGCCCTCCGATGCGGCCGAGCCACTGTTGACCAGCGGGGAGGCCCCGGTGGAAGGTATCGCCAGACTATACCCCAATGAACCGCCGGTGCTGAATTCATCCAAAAAAATTGCCGTGCCAGCGCTGGTGAGCGCGCCGCTGCCGGTACCGACCTGCAAGACGACGAGATCCCCGGCGGTGAATTGGGCCTGTGCGGCCAAGAGTGAGCCGAAAAGGAGTACCGGCGTTACGATTTTGATCATGATTACTTCAACTTAAACTTCAATCATTTAGCATTGCCGGACGCAAGACAAGAAAGAAGTGAGGATAAAAAAGTTACAATCCGGTCACAAACGGCGATTCGCCGCGCAAATATTGAGGCCATGTTCACAAAAGTGCCCGAAACGGCGAAAAGCGCTCTGGGCCGCTATGGGTTGTAGCGCAAGCGATAGAACGACGCGGGCTGCAGCGCGGCTGAATCCTGCCAGTTGAACCGGCCATTAATGCCGGGGGCGTTGGTCGTCAGCACGTCGTCCCAGACCGTCAGATTGGTCGAGCGTTGCACCGTATAGCTGAAATTGGGGATACCCGCAAAGTTCAGCAGGGGGATTCCCCCTATGGTGCTGATCGTCACCGGGCTGATGCTGGTGACAGCCAAAATGGTGACGAGCGCTGCCGCGGTGCAATCGCCGGTTGCCGAAGCGGCGGTATAGTGAAAGCTGTCGTCGGCCGTCAGTGCCCCGTGGTAAATGATCTCGCCGCCGCTGAGCGTGAGACTGATTCCATTGGCGGAAGTCGCATCCAGCCCCGCCAAAGCCACGCCGCCGCTGCCCGAAGCGTGGGCCAGCACATTGGATTCTGCGATTTCGAATGAAACACCCAGGTATGCGTTCAAGTTGAAATTTGTCGCCGCCGTGAAATTAACCGTGAGCGCCGCGACGGACGACGTCACTGCGCCGTAGCCGTTGCTATAAATCACCCGGAACTGCTTGCCGTTGTCGCCATTAGCAGTGGCGAAGCTGTAGGTCCCGGCTGCCTCGCCGGGAATGTCGCTGAAATTTGTGCCGCCGTCGGTGCTGACCTGCCATTGTTCGTCCATGGGCGCGGCGCCATCTCCCGCCGAACTGAAGGTGGCCGTTGAACCGCTGCACGCCGCTTGTTCCTGCGGCTGCGTCGTGATCGCCGGAGCGGATTCAGGCGTGAAAGCGACGCCGCGAAACACGGTATTGGCGGCGGCCGTGGCCAGCGTGGCCGACGGAGAATTGCTGCCGGTATCGGTGATCATGACCAGCCGGTTCGCGCTGGTCTCTGCGGTCGTCGCGTAAATCACCGGATTGGCAGCGGAAAAATCAACCGCCAGACCGCGCGAACCGGTGCCCGCATTGGTCAGCGTGTAGGCCAGTGACCAAGTGCCGGCGATGTTGGTCCACTTTTGAACTCCGCCGCCGGAAGCCACTGAATTATCGTCAGCCACATAGGCCAGGGTGCCCGCCGCATTGATGGCAAAGCCAAACGGACTGGAGTTTGTGCTCATCGGAATGTTGGTAATGACCGAAGAGGCGGTGTCGCGTAACCCGCTGATGCTGTAAAGCCCCAGGCCTCCGCCGGCAGCGGATGTGAAATACAGGTTACCGTTGAAAATATTGATGACGCGGGTATTTGCCAGTATGTTTTGAACGAGGGCGGCGGCGGACTCTGCGCCGAGGTAATAAGTGCCGCTGGTGCCGCCGGCGGCCCAAAAGTTGTTCGTCCCGTCCGTGGCGGCGCTGCGAATATTATTGCCGCTGAATTGTGAGCTGGTGGTGACCGGCAGTGCAAAGTTCCCGCCGGCATCAAACGTGCCTGCCGCCCGCGGAACACTTGCCGACTCGGTTCCCGTGACTGAAGCGGTGCCAAGGTCGGTATTGTAACCCGCAAAACAAAGCAGCCTTTCATCCGGCGAGCGCATCAAAGCCCCGTCCGAAGTGGCCGTGCCACTGTCAACCAGCGCGCTGCTGCCGCTCGCGGGCAAGGCCAGGCTCTGCACCAAAGTGCCTGCGGTGGTGTATTCATCCACAAATACCGCGGTGCCGGCGGAAGTCAAAGCCGCTGAACCGTCACCCATGCGCATGACCGCGAGATCTCCCGTCGTGAATGGCAGATGGACTGCGACGTCTGCGCTGCCGGTGGCGCTGCAACCGGTGTTTGCCGTGACCGTGCAACCGAGAACGAGCGTGCCGACCGTCCCGGCCGTATAGGTGATGGTTGCGGTGTTCTGACCCGCGCTGAAGCTGCCACCGCTGATCGTCCACGCATACGTCGCGCCCGCGCCCGCGCCCGGCACGGACGCTTGGTTGTTGGTCGAACCCATATAGGTTGAAATCGCCGCGGTGATGGCCGAATCCGGCACCGGATTGATTGTCACCGTCGCACTGCCGGCACTTGATGAGCAGCCGGAACTGTTGGCAACCGTGCAGCCCAATACCACCGTGCCGCTCGCGTTGGCGGTATAGGTAATCGAATTGCCGGTGCCGCCGCCGGTGATACTGCCGCCAGCAATGGTCCAACCGTAGGCAGCGCCCGCGCCCGCAGCAGGTACCGACGCCTCATTGCCGGTCGAACCGCCGCAGACCGGAGAGGAAGCGGTGATGACCGAACTCGGAACGGGATTCACCACGACCGTCGTGGTGGCGGGTACGGAAGTGCCGCAATCCGTCGTGCGCGTGACGGTGTAAACACCGGCATTGGCAGGTGTGGCGCTGGCAATCGTTGGATTTTGCGCACTGGAAGTAAAACCATTCGGCCCCGTCCAAGTGTAGGTATCACCCGTGTCGCCGGCGGCAGTCAACAAAATCGTCACGCCGGCGCAGTAAGGCCCGCCGTTGCCCGCCGTCGTGGTGACCTCCGAACTAATCGTCACCGTCACGCTGCTGGCATTCGAGGAGCAGCCGGCGCGGTTCGTCACGGTGCAGCCCAATACCACCGTGCCGCTGGGTCCGGCGGTGTAAATGATGGAATTGGTGGCGCGGCCGCCGGTGATGGTGCCACCGCTGATCGTCCAGCCGTACGCGGCGCCCGTGCCCGCAGCCGGCACGGCAGCCGTGTTGCCGGTGGAACTGGGGCAAACCGAACTTGCCGCCGTGATCGTTGAACCGGGGATGGGAACAATTGTGATCGTGGCGCTGCCGGAAGAAGTTCCCGGCGAGCAGCCGCTGGAGTCTGAAACCGTGGTCACGGTGTAAATCGTCGTCGAACTGGGAAAAACACTGCGAGTGGCGGGACTTGAGGCGATGCCGCTTTGGTCCACGCCGTCTGACCAGGTCACGCTCCACGGGCCGGTGCCCGTGAGATCGGCGTGGATGGTGGCCGGACTCCCGCTGCAAATCGCCTGGCTGTCGGCGCTTCGAACGGTCGCTGTCGGCACGGTGCAAGCCGGGGCGAAAGCGATTCCCTTCATCGTTGTTCCCGCGGCGGCGGTGTAGAGCGTCACGTTGTCACCGGTGGTGATTGAAATGGTCGCATTGTAGCCTGCTGTGTCCGTAAGCTCGATAAGGCTGTTGGCCGCCGTGGCGCCCGTGCCGGTCGTGGCGTAAAGCACCGCGCCGCTTCCGCTCTTGGCCGCGCACAGGCCAAATCCGCCAAAAGCGGTGGCATAGCTGCCGCTGGGCTTCCAGGAACTGCCGACCAGCGAGTATTTTTCGATCGTTCCCGCCGTCGCGCTGCTCTCATCCAAAACGTACAGAACATCAAACACCGTGCCGTTGCTCCCGGACGAAATCAGGTGGAAATCCACGGCGCTATTGTTGGTCGTCAAACCGCTCAAGCCGGTGAGGACATCCCCGTCGGCGGACAAGGTTGAAACCACCACCGCCGTCTTTGACTGCTGAAGGACATAAACGGCGCCGCCAAAACTCTTCACGCCCCGCACATTCGCATCATTCAAGACACGGCTGTGATTCGTGTAAATACCGCCCTGGTCGCCGGCGTACCACAGCGAGTTGTTTAGGCTGCAGGCCCCCCGCGTCTGGTTGCCGCTGACGCCGGCATAAGTGGTCTGCAAAACAAACGAACCGCTGTTGTCCAGTGTGCCCACGCCCCGGAGGACATTGGTGTTGACGTTTCCCGCAGCGTTTGTGGTGTTGTGTCCCGTAAAGACCAGCAAGGTGCCATCGCCGCTGTCGGAGACGTAGCCGGGGGTCGAGGCCGAGCCGCTCGTCCGCAATGCGCTGCTGCCGCTCGAGCCATCGATGGAGATGGAATTCACGGGACTCCCCTGGCTGGCGGCAGGGCTCAATTCCAGAATCGTGAACGTCGTATTGTTGGTGGTCGCAGAATCGGCTGAAAAAACCGCCAGATTCCCCGTCGTGAAGGAGGCGCGGCCGGTCACCGGCGCGGAACACGCCAACGCAGCGGCCAAAAGCAGGGAGGCAGTTTTAATTCTTTGGAATGACTTGATCAGATTCGAATTTTTCACTTCAGGATTGTCTTTCTATGGTTTAAGCAACATACGAAATAAACGGAGCAAGAGCGATGGTCTCGCCACTCCGCTGGAATGGCCTGGCAACAGGATTGCTCGCGGCCACCGTAGTTCAATTGACGACATTGGTCGAGAAATCAATTTCGAGATTCGGCCAGTGGGGCCGGCGATGAATCCTGTAAGGCACGCCATTGGGCGGTAAATGACACAGCTTCGGTGGTTGCAAATTGTCCGACCGCGAAGTTTACGGTGAAATGACAGCGGACGGCCACGTGAGAAACATGGGCGGCCAGCCAGGCCACACTGGTGCAAGACAAATTGCCTGTAATGTGCGAACGTGCTGTCATGAATCCCGAAGACGACCTGGAGCCCGATCCCGTCAACCAGACCTGGACCTCGCCGAATATTGTCTATTGCCGCGCCCGGCGTTTCGGCATGACGGATGTCGTGTTCTGCCTGGTGAACGATGGACACAACTGCGGCTTTGCCATCAGCAGCGGCAAGGGCGTGTTTTGCCGCCATCCGGACCGGAAGAAGATCATCGCGCAAACCAAGTCCCTCTCGCTCGGCTGAGGGACGAAATGTGGCGGCCCGAGCGACGCCGCCGCCTCACTCTGCCGAATGGAGAATGGTCAACGCAGCCCGGCGGACGGATTCCACCAATTCCGGCGGACGCAACACCTTCGCGTCGCCGCCCCAGCTCAACACCCAGCGCTGCACCTCCGCGAGGCTCGATAGCTTCAGCTTAAGCTCCACGGCCCCGTCCTTGAATTCGCGCAGCCTCTGGGACTCGTGCCATTTCTTTTCGCGGATATAGTCCGCCGCGCGCGGCGCAAACCGGATCACGATCTCGAATTTCCCGTGGCCGGAATGGACGCCAAAGCTGTCGCGCAGCCGTCGCTCCAGTGAAAATTTCTGCGGGCGCGCAAAGGTTGCGCCGGTGAGCCTGACCGCTTGAATCCGCGCCGGGGCAAAGGTACGAATGTCCTTGCGCGCCTGGTCAAAGGCAAAGAGGAACCATTCCCCGTTGATGTTCGCCAGATGATACGGGTCCACCGTGCGGGTCTCCGGCTTCTGCCCGGGCTTGCGATAGAGCAACTCCAACTGCCGGTGCTCCGCCGCGGCCTTGGCCAGCACCTCGAAAATCTCGAGATCCAAAATCGGCTCCGCGCGCGTGCGGAAGGAGATCGTCTGGCCGATATCGGCCAGGTTCACGGAAATCGTGTCGGGCAGCGCCTGCTCCATTTTCCGGATTGCCGAAAGCAGCGGCTTCTCAAAGCTCGTGCCCCGGTACTGTTGCAGCGCCTTCTCGGCGACCACCAGCGCAAAAATCTCGCCCTCGGTAATCTGCATCGTGGGAAAGCTGCTGACCTCGCCCTCATAAAAATAGCCGTTGCGGCGGCCGTCAAACTTCAGCGGCAAATTCAGCCGGTCACACATGAATTCGAGGTCGCGGTGAATGGTCTTGGTGGAAACCTCGATTTCGCGGGCGAGTTTGGCGGCATTGGGAAAGCCGCCGGCCTGCACGGCCTGATGAATCCGCAACATCCGCTCCAGCGGCGGACGCGCATGCGGCACGGCCTTGACTTCGAACTTTCGCGCAGTCATCACAAACGAAATCCCGGATTTCCCGCGGGCGCGAAGCACCGCCCTCGCGCCAGGGATCAGCCCCATCCCTATGCGCCCACCGCCAGCTTGGCCAGCAACTCCTCGTTGGTCTTGTGCTTCTTGAGCGCGGCGGTCAACGTTTCCATCGCCTCAATCGGGTTCAAATCCACCATGGTGCGGCGCAGTTTGCGGATAGCCTCCAAATGCTTGGCCGGAAACAACTTTTCTTCCTTGCGCGTGCCCGACTTCGGAATGTCGATTGCCGGAAACAAGCGGCGGTCGGACAGCTTGCGGTCCAGAATCAGTTCCATGTTGCCCGTGCCCTTGAACTCCTGGAAAATCAGTTCGTCCATGCGCGACCCGGTGTCCACCAGCGCCGTCGCCAAAATGGTCAGCGAACCGCCACCCTCGATTTTGCGGGCCGAGGCGAACATCTTGCGCGGAATTTCGAGCGCGCGGGCATCCACACCGCCGGTCATCGTCCGGCCGCTGCCGCCGTGAACGCTGTTGTAGGCGCGGGCAATGCGCGTCAGCGAGTCCATAAGCACAAATACATCCTTGCCCGACTCCACAATGCGCCGGCAGCGTTCGATCATGAACCGGGAAAGCCGGACGTGCGTTTCGAGCTCCATGTCATTGGACGACGCCACCACCTCGGCCTTGACCGAGCGCTGAAAATCCGTCACTTCCTCCGGACGCTCGTCGATCAGCAGCACCATCGCGTGCACCTCGGGATGGTTCGTGGTGATGGCATTGCAAATCTGCTTGAGGATGGTGGTTTTGCCTGTGCGCGGCGGGGCTACGATGAGTCCGCGCGTGCCCTTGCCGAGGGGGGTGACCAGATCGATGACCCGGGTCTCAATCAGATCCGGAGTGGTTTCCAACTGGAATTTCTCGATCGGGTCGATGCTGGTCAGGTTCTCAAAACGCACCGCCTTGGTGTACTCCTGAAATGACATGGTGTTGACCTTGTCCACGGACTTGAGCTGCGGGCTGGTGCCGCGGTGCGGCGGCTGCGTGGGCCCCTCGATGAAACTGCCCTCCCGGAGAAAACTCCGCCGGATGGTGTCGGGCGTGACAAAGATGTCTGTGGGTTTGGGGTGAAAATGGTTTTGCGCCGTGCGCAGGAAACCGAAGCCTTTCTCGGATATTTCGAGATAGCCGCAACCGTAGTTGGCCTTATCACCGTTATTTTGCGTGTCGCTCATATAATATTGTCGTCGAAGGCCGAAACCCTTCCGAAAAAATGCTGGAAAAGTGAACTTTGGAAAATTGCCGCTTACGAACAGCAGCCGACTAAGCCTTCGACAAGGGTTAAATAAGCTGAAACGTCACAAAACGCAACACTTATTTTTCAGCCCTGCAAATCACGCCGGCGAAATCCGTCCAGTAAGCGCGGTGCGATTGGCCCGGACGCGCGCGGGTTGCATCCAGTTTTTGGCTCCTGAATTCCGAGAACAGCCTCCGGGTGCATGACCATGTCCTCGCTGGCAGTGGCCGCGCTTCGGCCAACCCGCCGCCCGGCGCAGCGCCGGAACGGCGGTATCATTCGCCTCCAGATGGATTGGCCGGACAGAGTCTCAGCGCAACCCTGCCGACCGGCTCTCCACCGCCCTGCCAAGTTGGTTAAGAAGAGTCGCGACCCGGCCTCGCCGGGGCCTTTCCGGTGCGCCGAAATCGCGACTACTTCGCCCCTTGGTCAATCCACGCGCGGATCAGCCCGATTTGCTCGGGGGTGAGGGGCTTGATGCCAGGCTTGTTGTTCAGCGGCGGCATCCATGAATCATGGTCGGAGGTCGCGTGAGCGATGGCCTTCACGATGAAGCTATTCGCACTGTCCCCCGGCGTCACGATGGGGCCTTCCTTGGTGCCCTTGAGCACGCCGGCAAGGGTGTCCATGTGCAATCGGGCTTTGGGCCGGTCGCCGCTGTGGCACTTCACGCAGGACGAGTCGAAGACCGCCTTGATGTCCGCATCATAAGTCAATCCCGTACGGGTCGATGCCGGGGGCAGCTTAACGTCGTCCGCTGACGCCTGCACGGCGAAGCCGGCTGCCGTCGCCAGGGCGGCCAGCGTGAGTCTGGTTGTCTTTATGGTCATTTGATCGAGTTTGTTCGTTGGTTTAATGCCGAACCGCACTCTAAGACGCCCCAGACGGCGAAAAGATTCAAAAAAAATGCACACCCGCTCCAAGGGTCACCGCTTTCTTTCGTGTCATTCATTTTCCCCGCGGTTACATTTTCCCGGTGAAAATCCTGTTTATCGGAGACATTGTAGGGAGCCCCGGTCGGCGCGCAGTCAGTGAACTTCTTCCCCAGCTCCGCCAGACGCACAACCTCGACGTTATCATTGCCAATGGTGAGAACTCCGCCGGCGGCAACGGCATCACCCCCGATATTGCCGCCGACCTGTATGCTTATGGCGTTGATGCAATTACCACCGGCGACCATCTTTGGGACCAAAAGGAAGTCCTCGATTTGCTCCAGAACGAACCACGTTTTCTCCGTCCGCTCAACTATCCGCCCGGCACGCCCGGGCGAGGCAGCACCGTATTGAAAATCCGCGACCTGCCGCCCGTGGCCGTCATGAACGCGCAGGGGCGCACGTTCATGCCGCCGCTCGAGAACCCTTTCCTCATGGCGATGGAGGAGGCCAAGTGGCTGCGGCAGCATACCAACATCATTTTTGTGGACATCCATGCCGAGGCCACCTCGGAAAAAATCGCCTTCGCCCGCATGCTCGACGGTCAGGTCAGCGCCGTCGTCGGCACTCACACCCACGTGCAAACCGCCGACGAGCAGATTTTTCCCGGCGGCACGGCCTACCTGACGGATGCCGGCTTCACGGGCCCGCACCGGAGCGTTTTGGGTCGGGAAATCCAGCCCGTGCTCCAGCGTTTTCGTACCGCCATGCCCCAGCGTTTTGAAGTGGCGCGGGACGACATTAAATTGCACGGCGCCATCATTGAAATCGACAACGCCACCGGCAAAGCCACCAGCATTCAACGTGTGGCCGAGTCCCTGGCCACGTAACCCTGTGCTCTGACGACGTGCGGGCGAACGACAAGGTTCACTGCAAAGGCGACACGACGAGTTTCGAGGAGAAGATCACGCAATTGTTGGCGGAGCGGGAGAATTTGAATTTAGACTGAATAGGGCATGCGTGACGCCGAACAAAGTACGCCTCAATGTTTTTGCAGTTGGAAGCACTCCATCGCCGCGCCGACAACCTGGGTGGCAACCAGTTGCGAGCCGCTGGTCTGCACCGTTACGCCGGCGGGGAACCATTGGTTGAAGACGAGGTTGGTGCTGGCATACAGCCCGAAGCCACCGCCGCTGGCGGCCGGCCAGGCGAACACCAGATTCGTGCCGGCCAGCGTCAAAGACAGCACGGGAGGGACCGATGGCAAGCCGGTGCCAATCAGTTCCAAATCGAAGCCGATGCGCCCGTAGGACGCGGAGTACTGGTGCAATTCGACCGCGAGAACATTCGTGCCCGGCGACAACTGGGACGCGTCAATGCCAATGGGATTGAAGAGGTAGGGTCCGTCAAGGCTTTGCGGCGGGATTAGCGCGAGATTGGTAAAGACAATGGGCCCGGCAGGCAGATTGGTTCGCCAGATCTCCTGGCCGTTCAGCCAGACCACGGCTGCCGGCGCCTGGGCCAGACGCAGAACCAGATTCGTGCAGGTCACGTTCGCCGGCGGCACAAAGACGCGGCGGAAATAGGTGGTGGGGATTTTGTTGGTGGCGGTTGGACCGTAATTGACGATGGTGGCATCGGCTTCTTCGCCATAGCCGAGCCGCGCGGGGCCATTGCTCCAGGCACCGTCGTCATAATCCGGGCGCACCCAGTTGGTGCCCAGGTCCAGGCCGGCATCCGAGTATTTCCAGGTATCGCCGCCCTTGACCAGCAGCGTTACCGCCAGATTGCTGCTGCTGGAGATGCTTTGAATGCGCGTGAGCCATTCTTGCGCGACGGCCTGCAAGCCGAGAGCGTTTGGATGCAGGCCGTCGGAGCCAAACATCGCGGTGGTGCTCACGGCGGAGAACATGTCGGCCAGACACACGTTTTGTCCGGCCGCCCGCCGCTGATTGACCGCCTGCTGCAAGGCGGCATTGTAAACCGGCACGTTGGCGGCATAGAGGCTGTAGTCGAGTCCGGAGACATCGCTGGCCCGGGAGATCGAGGTGACCTTGGAAAGGATCACCTGTGCGCCGGGCGCGTTGGAAAAAATGAGTCTCAGCAGCTTGGACATGTCGTTGGTGGCGGTAAACCAGGGATCACGGCCATGGCCGATGTCGTTGACCCCGATTAATACCAGCACCAGATCGGGTGTGATGTTGGTCAGGGCGTCGGGGATAATCCTCTCCAGATAGACATTCGTGCCGGAGTATCCATGCACCGCGTAGGACAATACGCCCGGCGCGGCAACAACGGCGCCGCAATAGCCCTCGTGCGCCGTTTGGGTGAAGCTGCCGACGGGGGTGGAATGCTGCCGGCCAACGAACGTAAAGGCGTAACCGTTGGTTTCCAACAGCGGCTGCAGGTAAAGCCTCCACGCGCCGTTGAAGACGCAGTCGTCGGTGATGGAATCCCCCGCGGCCATGACCTGGAGCGGGCGGGCCGCGGTGTAATTGGTCAGCACCAATTCGCCGCGCACGGCAACAGCCGGCGTTAACGCGATCAGCACGCACAAAAGCACGGAGCGGGGACGGCCCATGGCCTCCAGCATCCGACAAGCGCGGGCGGCGCTCAAACAAAAAAAGGAGGCGCATCAAAAAGCCCGCCACAGGGGCGGGCTTGGAACCAAATTGGAAGATCGGGCTGGATCAACTGGCCACCGCGCCGGCACCCGCCGCCGCGGTATTCTGGTTGAATACCAGCTTGTCCTTGCCAGCCGTCACCAGGATGGTCTCGCCCTCGTGCAACGCGCCCTTGAGAATCTCCTCGGCCAGCGGATCCTCGAAAAATCGTTCGACCGCCCGACGCATCGGACGCGCCCCGTACTGCGGGTCGTAGCCCTTCTCCACCAGAAAGTCCTTGGCTTTTTCGTCCAGCTCCAACCGAAGGTTCTTTTTCCGCAGCCGGTCGAGCACCTTGGTCACTTCCAGATTCAGAATCTGGATGAGATCCGCCTTGGTGAACGCCCGGAAAACAATCACATCGTCCAGCCGGTTCAGAAATTCCGGACGGAAGACGCGCTTCGTTTCGTCCAGGATCTTCTCCCGCATTTTTTCATACGTGTTTTCGTCCGTTATCGGCGAGAAACCCAGCGTGGACTGCTTCTTGATCGTGTCCGAGCCAACGTTGGATGTCATCAAAATGACGGTATTGCGGAAATTCACGACCCGGCCCACGCTGTCGGTCAACTTTCCCTCTTCCAAGATTTGCAACAGCATGTTCCAGACGTCTGGATGCGCCTTTTCAATTTCGTCGAACAGCACGACGGAATACGGATTGCGCCGCACCTTTTCGGTGAGCTGGCCGCCTTCCTCGTAGCCGACATAGCCGGGCGGCGAACCGACCAGCCGCGACACATTGAACTTCTCCATGTATTCACTCATGTCCAGTTGAATGAGCGATTTGGTGTCGCCAAACATCTGCTCGGCCAGCGTCTTGGCCAGCAGCGTCTTGCCCACGCCCGTCGGCCCCAGCAGCAGGAACGTGCCGATGGGACGGCGCGGGTCCTTCAAATCCGCGCGGGAACGCTTCAGCGCCTTGCACAGGGCGCCCACCGCCTCGCGCTGGCCGACGACAACTTTTTCCATCTCCGTCTCCACCGTGAGCAGCCGCTGCATCTCGCCCTGCCCCATCCGTTGCAGCGGAATGCCGGTCCATTTGGAGACCACGTGCAAAATCTCCTCGTCCCCAACCAAAACGCGCTTTTCGTCACCGCGCGCGCGCCATTCTTTGAGCAGGCTTTCCAGCTTCTCCTTGGCCTTCTTTTCCTGGTCGCGCATCTGGGCCGCGCCCTCGAAATCCTGGTTCTTGATGGCTTTTTCCTTCTTGCCTTTGATCTCCTCGATCTCGGCTTCCATGATTTTGACCTCGGGCGGACGCGTCATCGTCGTGATGCGGGCCCGCGAACCGGCCTCGTCCAGCACGTCAATCGCCTTGTCCGGCAGGAACCGGTCGGTGATATAACGATCCGACAGCTTCACCGCCGCCTCCACGGCCGAGTCGGTGAATTCGGCCTTGTGATGCTCCTCGTACTTGTGGCGCAGGCCCTTCAAGATTTCAATGGCATCGTCAATCGACGGCGCTTCCACCTTGACGGACTGGAACCGGCGCTCCAACGCCGCATCCTTCTCGATGTACTTGCGATATTCGTTCAGCGTCGTCGCCCCCACGCATTGCATTTCGCCGCGCGACAGGGCCGGCTTGATGATGTTGCTGGCGTCCATCGTGCCTTCGGCCGAACCGGCGCCCACAATCGTGTGCAGCTCGTCGATGAACAGGATGATGTTCTTCGCCCGGCGGATTTCATCCATGACGGCCTTGATGCGTTCCTCGAACTGCCCGCGATACTTCGTGCCCGCGACCATCAGGGCCAGGTCAAGGGTGATCACCCGCTTGTTCAATAAAATCTCCGGCACGTTGCCGGCGGCAATTTCCTGCGCCAGGCCTTCCACTATGGCCGTCTTGCCCACGCCGGCCTCGCCGAGCAGCACGGGATTGTTCTTCGTGCGGCGGCAAAGTATCTGAATGACCCGCTCAATTTCGTTCTTGCGGCCAATCACCGGGTCCATGTCGCCCTTGCGCGCAATTTCCGTCAGGTCCCGCCCAAATGCTTTGAGCGCCGGCGTCTTGACCTCCCCCTTCTTTTCGCCGGTGGCCGCCGCCGCCTGCTTCTCCGCGGGATTTTCACCCGGCGGTTGCTCCTCGCTTGCCTGCGCGGCAAAATTCGGATCCAGTTCCTTCAGGATCTCCTGGCGGCATTGCTCGATGTCCACATCGAGCGCGCGCAGCACCTTGGCCGCCACGCCGTCGCCCTCCCGTAACAGGCCCAGCAGCAAATGCTCCGTGCCCACGTAGGTGTGGTTCAGGTTCTTCGCCTCCTTCTGCGCCAACGCGATCACCTTTTTCACCCGCGGCGTATAGGGGATGTTGCCGATCATTTTCTGGTCCGGACCGGTGCCCACCTGCTTCTCGACTTCCATGCGGACGGTCTCGAGATCGAGGCCCATCTTTTGCAAGACGTTCACCGCCACACCCTGCCCCAGTTTGATCAGGCCCAGCAACAGATGTTCCGTGCCCAGAAAATTGTGGTTCAGCCGGTCGGCTTCCTTCCGCGCCAACGCGAGCACCTGCTGCGCGCGCGGCGTAAAATTGCTCATCGCTTCGTCGCTCATACTTGGACTATTTTGCTATGAATCGGCTGTTTTGTCCAATTCCAAGAGAGAAAAATCGCACAGCGAACCCCGGAATCGGGTTGGACTGTTTCCCTTGAAAGGCGATTTTAAGGACTTTTGAAGCTGCTGACCAATGTGCCTGCAGGAGAACTGAGGATCGCCCGAGCCGCGTGGGCCGCCTCGAGGTCTCCCGGATGACCCATTTTCCCCGTTGGTTGCGACCTCGTTTCCTGGGCATTGGGCAAAGGCCGCGCCTCCTCGAAAAACACGCTCTCCGTCACCAACAGCATCTGTTTGACGCCTTTGGGTAGCGACTGAAACCCTGGATACGTCGCCGAAATTGAATTTAACGAGCCAATATTCATTTTAATTTCGTTTCCGCCGCATACCGCCGACCGTTACCCGACACTCAATAAGACCGCACCCTCAACAAAATAGACACCACCAAGCCCCAGAGCGTTGGAACTTTTTCCATTTTTAATGATACGCGAGGCAAAGCACCGAAATCCCGAACCGGAGCCCAACCGTCTCGCGCTCACTCAAAAATGAAAATCTCTCCCGATAATTCCTCGTCTTTGTAGGCGGTGCGCCATTTCCCGTCGTCGTCGCAATAGGCCATGCCGCGAAAGCCTTGGACCTGGACCATGAAAAACTCATGGTCAAAGGGGCATGATTCAGGGGGGCGTTCGAAAGCGGGAGCCGCTTCGCCTGACAGCATCTTTCCGGAGCTTGTCATTGTTGGCTTGATTTATGCAAGTTATAATCCAGGAATGCGCCGGGTACAACTGCCCCTTGGGGCAGACCGCCGCCGGATGGCGGCGCGGCTTCCATGGTCACCGGTTCTCCGGGCGGCGGCGCGGAACCGCCCAGAAATCGTTTCGCCACGCGTTGCGAAACAAAAAGCAATTTAGGGTGACTTTTTGCCAAGGAATGTGTTTAGAAATTGACATCAATTATGGTTAATTTTCAGCGTCGTTCAAAAAGAGTCATTAACTATGAATGCATGCGTTGCCAAACCCCAAAAAAAGCGGATCCAAGCCGTGCTCGAACATGCCAGCGGCGACAAGCGGTTCAAGATTTTGGAAGTCCAAATGAAGAAGCATCAGTTCCGGCAGGATGCTCTCATCGAAGTGTTGCACAAGGCGCAGGAACTCTTCGGCTATCTCGACGACGACCTTCTGCTGTTTGTTTCCGTCAAGCTCAAGCTGCCGCCCAGCCGCGTGTACGGCGTCGCCACTTTCTACCATTTCTTCCAGCTTAAACCCCAGGGCGAACACACCTGCGTCGTCTGCATGGGCACGGCCTGTTACGTGAAGGGCGCGGACAAGATCATCGACGCTGTCACCCGCAAGTTCAACGTGCGGCCCGGCGAAACGACGTCGGACAACAAGCTGTCGCTGCTGACCGCGCGCTGCATCGGCGCCTGCGGCATCGCCCCGGCCGTGGTTTATGATGGCACCGTGACGCCCCGCGCCACGCCGGAAGCGGCCCTCCAACAAATCAACCAGTGGATGACAAAATGATTCTCAACGACCTGATACAGATCAAGGAAAAGGAACAGGCGGCGCGGAAAAAGATCGTCCTGCGCTGCTGCTTGGCCGCCGGCTGCATGTCTTCCGCCGCCAAGGGCGTGAAGGAACAGTTGGACAAGGCCGTGGCCGACGCCGGTTTGCAAAATGAAGTGGAGGTGCGCGGCGTCGGTTGCATGAAGCTTTGCTGCGAGGGACCGCTGGTGGCCGACGATTCCCAAAACGCGCTGTACGTCCGGGTCAACGCGCAGAACGCGCCGTCGATTGTCGCCGCGCTCAAGGGCGGCAAGGCCGAGGCGGCGCAAACCGATCCGGGCGCGCCGTTTTTTGCCAAGCAACTATCCATCGTGCTGGCCAACAGCGGCCTCGTGGACCCGGAGCGCGTCGAAAGCTATATCGCGGCCGACGGCTACCAGGCGTTGCATGAGGTGCTGCACGAGATGACGCCCAAGGAAGTCGTGGAAACCATGGTCAAGTGCGGCCTGCGTGGCCGTGGCGGCGCCGGCTTTCCCACCGGCCTCAAATGGGGCACGGTGGCCAAATCGCCCGGCGCAAAAAAATATGTCATTTGCAACGCGGACGAAGGCGATCCCGGCGCCTTCATGGACCGCAGCGTGCTGGAAAGCGACCCGCACAGCGTGCTCGAAGGCATGGCCATCGCCGCCTATGCCGTGGGCGCCGACCAGGGATATATTTACGTGCGCGCCGAATACCCGCTGGCCATTGCGCGCCTGCAAATCGCCATCAAACAGGCCAAGCAGATGGGTTTGCTCGGCTCGGGCATTTTCGAGTCGCCCTTCAATTTCAACGTGGATCTGCGCATCGGCGCCGGCGCGTTCGTCTGTGGCGAGGAAACCGCCCTCATGTCGTCCGTCGAAGGCAAGCGCGGCACGCCGCGCCCGCGTCCGCCTTTCCCCGCGGAAAGCGGACTCTTCGGCTGCCCCACGCTGCTCAATAACGTCGAGACCTTTGCCAACGTCCCGACCATCTACCGCAACGGCGCCGAATGGTTTGCCAAAATTGGCACCGAGAAAAGCAAGGGCACGAAAGTCTTTGCGCTGGCGGGCAAGATTAAGAACACCGGCCTCCTGGAGGTTCCCATGGGCACGCCGTTGCGCATGATCGTCGAGGAATTGGGCGGCGGCGCCCCGGACGGCGGCGCCATCAAGGCGGTGCAGACCGGCGGGCCCTCGGGCGGCTGTATCCCCGCACAACATCTCGACACCCCGGTGGATTATGAATCGCTCGGCAAGCTGGGCTCCATCATGGGTTCGGGCGGCATGATCGTCATGGACGACTCGACGAACATGGTTGAAATTGCCCGCTTCTTCATGGAATTCTGCATGGACGAATCCTGCGGCAAATGCATCCCCTGTCGCGCCGGCACGGTGCAGATGCATCACCTGCTGGACAAGATCGCCAACCGCCAGGCCACCGCGCGCGATTTGAAGAAGCTTGAGGAACTCTGTGACCTGGTGCGCAACACCAGCCTGTGCGGACTGGGCCAGACGGCGCCCAATCCAACGCTGAGCACGCTGCGGTTTTTCCGCAATGAATACGAAGCGCTGCTCCAACCCGATCCCTATGGCCCAGACCGCGCGGCTAAAAACGGCCAACTCGCTACCAAATAATTTTTATGGCTGCCAAAACATTGACCATTGACGGCAAGCAGATCAGCGCCGAGGAAGGCGCCACCATCCTGCAGGCCGCCACCGAGGCCGGCATCAATATACCAACCCTATGTCATCTCGAAGGCGTCTATGACGTCGGGGCCTGCCGCCTGTGCATAGTGGAAGTGACCGGTGTGCCGAAGTTGCTGCCCGCCTGCACCACGAAAGTTTCCGAGGGCATGGAGGTGAAGACGGACAGCGAAAGGCTGCGGAAATACCGCCGCATGATCCTGGAGTTGCTGCTGGCGGAGCGGAACCACGTCTGCGCCGTGTGCGTCTCCAACGGCCATTGCGAATTGCAGACGCTCGCGTATTCCCACGGCGTGGACCACGTGCGCTACGATTACGCCTTCCCGAAGTGGTCCATGGACATTACCCAGCGGCTATTTGGCATGGACCACAACCGCTGCATCTTGTGCGGCCGCTGCGTGCGCGTCTGCTGGCACATCGAAGGCGCCGGCACCAAGAACGTCTCCGGACGCGGCGCCCGGGCCAAGATCATCACCGACCTCAACATCCCTTGGGGCGATTCCGATTCCTGCACCGAGTGCGGCAAGTGCGTCCAGTCCTGTCCCACCGGCGCGCTGTTCCACAAGGGCTCCACCGTGGGCGAGATGGAACGCGACCGCGGCAAGCTGGAATTTATCGTCACCGCGCGCGAAAAGAAACAATGGATCGCGGAGTAAACATCATATTATGAAGATTCGTTTGGCCACAGTTTGGTTGGGCGGCTGCTCCGGCTGCCACATGTCCTTCCTCGATCTCGACGAGTTTTTGATTGAGCTCGCCGACGCCGTGGACTTGGTTTACAGCCCGGTCATGGACGTGAAACAGTATCCGGAAAACGTGGATTTGTGCCTTATCGAGGGCGCGGTCTGCAACGAAGACAACCTGGAAATCCTCCACAAAATCCGCGCCCGCACCAAGGTGCTCGTGGCGTTCGGCGATTGCGCCGTTACCGGCAACGTGCCGGCGATGCGCGATCAGCTGGGCGAAGGCAACGTGGAGAACGTTCTTCAACGCGCCTACATCGAAAATGCGCAGAACAATCCCGGCGTGCCCGCGGCCGACGGCATTGTTCCACTCCTGCTCAAGCGCGTCGTGCCGGTCCACGAGGTCGTTTACGTCGAACATTTTCTGCCCGGCTGCCCGCCGCCGGCGGCGCGCATCAAGACTTTGGTGGCACAATTATTGGCCGGCCAGGAACCTGTCCTGACGGGCAGCAACCTCAAATTTGGATGATCAACCCCGGAACCAGCGGCTCACGATTCGCCCATCGCGCCTCACAAAGCCCGTCTCACAAATATGTCAAAACGCATTGTCATTGATCCGGTGACCCGCATCGAGGGCCACGCCAAGATCAGCATCTTCCTGGACGACGCCGGAAACGTGTCCGACGCGGAATTTCACGTGGTGGAATTTCGCGGCTTTGAAAAGTTTTGCGAGGGCCGGCCCTACACCGAAATGCCCGGCATCACCCAGCGCATCTGCGGCATCTGCCCCGTCAGCCACACGCTGGCCTCCGCCAAGGCCGGCGACGCGCTGATGGCCGTCAACATCCCGCCGGCGGCCGACAAACTGCGCCGGCTCATGAACCTCGGCCAGTTCATCCAATCGCATGCCCTCAGTTTTTTTCATCTCAGCGCGCCGGACTTTCTGCTCGGCTGGGATACGCCCCCGTCCCAGCGCAATGTGTTCGGTCTGATTGCCTCGAACAAGGATCTGGCCCGCGCCGGCATCCGCCTGCGCCAGTTCGGCCAGGAGATCATTGAGATCCTCGGCGAAAAGAAAATTCATCCCGCCTGGGCCGTGCCGGGCGGAGTGCGCAGCCCCCTGACCGAAACCGGCCGCGCGAAAATCCGCGCGTGGCTGACCGAAGCCTATGCCACCACGAGTGTCGCGCTAAACCTGTTCAAGAAGACGCTGGAGAAGCACCAGAAGGAGCTCGAGATTTTTGGGAACTTCCCGTCGCTCTTCATGGGCTTGGTGGCCGAAGACGGCACCTGGGAACATCACGGCGGCAAATTGCGCTTTACCGACAGCAGCGGCAGCATTATCGCCGACCAACTTGACCCGCAAAAATACTACGAGTTCATCGGCGAATCTGTGCAGACCACGTCGTATCTCAAGTCCCCCTATTACAAGCCGCTCGGGTTCCCCGACGGCATGTATCGGGTGGGTCCCCTCGCCCGCCTCAACGTTTGCAAACAGATGGGCGTGCCCAAGGCCGATGCGGAATTGAAGAAATTCAAAAAATTCGGGCGGCGCAGCGCCGTCACGTCTTCGTTCCTTTATCATTACGCGCGCCTGATTGAGATTCTGGCCAGTATCGAATATGTCGAGCGCTACATGGATGATCCCGATTTGTTGAGCGGGGAACTGCGCGCCGATGCCGGCATCAACAGCCTGCGCGGTGTGGGTGTGAGCGAAGCCCCGCGCGGCACCCTGTTCCACGATTACACCGTGGACCATAACGGCCTGCTGCAGAAGGTCAACCTAATCGTCGCCACCGGCCAGAATAACCTGGCCATGAACCAGACGGTGGCGCAAATCGCGCGGCATTATATCCGCGGGAACGAAATTCCTGAACCGATGCTCAACCGCGTCGAACATGGCATCCGCTGTTATGATCCGTGCCTGAGCTGCTCGACCCATGCCGTGGGCCAGATGCCGCTCCACGTGCAATTGATCGCACCGGATGGTACCGTCCTAAATGAAGCCCAACGCGGATAGCCAAACTGGACCGCTGGCTTTCTGGATTAATGGACAACTCTTCGTTTTCATTAATCCAGATATCCAACAAACCGCCGACCCATTGATTTTTGTCCGGGTTGGGTTGGACAAAAGAAAAGCCGGCTGGGGAACGTAGTTTGGTCGTTCCCCGGCCGGCGACTTTGTATGAACTGTAAGCGACATGACGACGACGAAGCCAAAGTGCTGGTGATTGGCTACGGCAACACTTTGCGCGGCGATGACGGTGTCGGCCCGCGCGTGGCCGAAGCCGTCGGGCATCTGGGCCTCCCGGGCGTGAGTACCTTGATCTGTCCCCTGCTTACCCCCGAACTGGCGGATCCCATCTCACGGGTGGAAAAGGTCGTTTTCGTGGACGCCGCCGTGGATGCGCCAAAAGAGGTGCAATGGCGGCAACTGCAGCCGAACGAATCCTCCCAGATCATGGCTCATGCCGCCGACCCGCGCACCATGCTCGCGCTGGCCCGCGACGTCTTCGGCCACGTGCCGCAAGCCTGGTGGCTTACCATTCCGGCGGTGGATCTCGGGTTCAGCGAGGAATTCTCCCCCGCCGTCCAGCGGGATTTCGCGGTGGCGATAAAAAAAATCCAGGCTTTCTGCGGTCCCGCGCGGAGGAATTAGGGAGCGTTTTGAGAATGGATGGAACAGCCTGCCAACTTGTTGGATCCCTGCCTTAATTTGAAAAATGAGCGCGGGTCTGTGACTCGCAGCTGCTTCGCCCGTCAGCGGGTTTGCGAATGGCGCCGGTGGTCTTGAATTTCCACATTGCAGCGGCTCAGAGAGCCGCGCTCCGCAAATCAGGACACTGCCATTCCGTGCGCACGCTGGACCTGCAAATGTAAGACCGCTATCATCGACCCAGCTCATGAGTCGCAACCCAAATTCGCCCACCCCGCAACCAACCGCCCTGCCGCCTTTTATCGCTTCGTGTCCGCAGGGAGTGCGCCTGGCGGTGAGGCTGCAACCGCGCGCCTCCGTGAACGAGATCGGCGAAGCGCTGGGAAACGAGTTGAAAATCAAAGTTACCGCCCCGCCGGTGGACGCCGCCGCCAACGCGGCGCTGCTGGAACTGCTGGCGGAAAAATTGCGTTGCGCCCACGGCCGCATCGAGCTGGTCCGCGGCCACACTTCCCGCCATAAAACGATACTGCTTCACGGCTTCACGCCTGCGGCCATCGCCCAGACCCTCGCCGTCAAGGCATAGGTTCCAGCACATAAGGCCGCACGCGCCCGGCCAGCAGGCGGTAACCCGCCGCGTCAAAGTGCAGTTGATCGGCCACGAACAATTCCGGTCGCGGGCGGCCCGCGGCATCCAGCGGCAGGTCGTGCGTTTCAATGTATTTCAAATACGGCTTGTCCTTGATAAAACCGGCCACCATCGCGTTGAGCGCCTCTTCGGCTGCATGCTGCTTCCAGCGGGACGGCGTGGGGTTCCACGCGATGTAATAAATTTCCGCGGCCGGCAAATGCGAATGCACCTGCGCGGCGAATTCCTCGAAGTCGGCGAAGACCTCCTCGGCGGTTTTGCCGGCCGCCAAGTCGTTGCCGCCCGCGCGGAAAAAGATCTTCCGCGGTGCGTAGGGAAAAATAATCCGGCTCGCAAAGTGAGTCGAATCCACAATCTCCGAACCACCGAAGCCGCGGTTGAACACGGGCTGTCCGGCAAAATCCTGCGGCAAAGTCTTCCAGAGCCTGATCGTGGACGAACCGACAAACTCGATGCCGCCCTTGGGCGGTGGGTTGGTGGTGTCCATGCGTTCGTAGGCGGAAATCTCCCTCTCCCACACCGCAAAATTATGATTCGTCTCCGCCCCGATGGCACTTCCCCATGCCGCTATGAGCACCAGCATTGCCGTCAGCAACGGCCTGATTATCAATTTCATGCGGGGCAGGATAGCGTCTCCCTCGGGTGCAAGAAAAGATGTTCTTCGCTGTTTCTGGAGGAAGTTTTAACCACGGATGGACACGGATGGACACGGATAAAAACCGAAGTCCGAAATCGGAAGGCCGAAAGAAATCCGAGTGACCAAGCCCGAATGCGCCGACGTGACTCAAACGAAGATTAAGGCTCCAAATCCTCGATGACGGACGGCCGGATTAATTCGTCTTTTCCACAACGAGCATTTCCACGGGGGCGCGGCCCGGCGCCAATTCGAGACCGATTTGGTCCAGCAGCGCCTCTTTCAGCGCTCGGTGGTCAGGATCTTTCGCGCCCGGTTCTTTCCAAACGAGTTCAAAGGTGTATTGTCCTGTCAGCCCGGTCTGATCAACGACGGGCGCGTTTAGCAACTGGCTCAGGACGGATGCGACCGTCGAAATGAGCTGGTTGTCGCACTTGAAGCTGGCCCGCCCCGGGTCGCCCGAGCCGGTGATGTTGCCCATCTCTCCGGTGGTGGGCTTGAGTTGCGGCGCGTCAGGCCGTTTGATTTTGAGCACCAGAACATCCGTATCCGAATCGCGCGTTTCTCGCCTGGCAACGAAGCCCAGTCTTGTCTTCAGTTCCCGTTTCAACGCTTCCGTGGCATTCTTGGGCAACGTGGCCGCGAAGTCATACTTTTCCTGTGGCGTGGCACCAGAAAAAACGAGGCGTTGCGGCGGCACCGGCAGACCCTCGCCGCGATACGCCAGCCCGACCATGTCGGCCACGGAGACATTGATGCCCACGAACTTGTCAAAGTTGGTGTTCGCCTTGATCAAATTGTTGGCGCCGGGATATTTTGTTGGCATGATCCGGACCTGAGGCGCGGCGTCTTGCACCATTTCCCGGCTGACGTTTGGAACCCGCCACCCGTCGCGGGTTTTGAGATGTTGGATGGTAACGGCGGTGCCAGCCAGCACGACGATGCCAACGGCGACCACGGCGGCAGTCTTGGTTTTGGTCCAGGCCATAATTTTCAATGCTTTGTTGATGAGGGTTAATGTTTGGTTATCTCCGAGTTCATGGTTTCCACTTTCTAACTAAGCCTTTCCGGTGAAACGTTACAAACCAAAGTGCCACCACATCTGTGGTTAAAACAATTCGCTTCCCTTGGCCGTTCGCGGATCACCCCGTAAAACCCTTAATCGACGACACCAATCTGCGTTGCGTTTTTTCCTGCTTGCCGACATCGAATTGCGCAGGATAATGGCGTTCATGCGCCATTCCCTCGTTGCGTTGTTCTTCGGGTTGGGATGTATGACATTGCGATCGGATATTCTTCCGGTCCCCGAAGAAAAGCAGGCGGCGCTGGCGCTAAGCATCATCGATGCGTACCACAATCCGCGTCCGGCAAATTCCCCGAAAAAGCTGCGCATCGTCTATTTCACTCCTTCCGACCGCGAGCCGGCGCCGGAGTATGAACAGCGGTTGGGGGCGATCATGGAAGACATTCACGATTTTTACCGAGACGGCATGCAGAGGCTGGGGTTCGGACCCAGGAGCTTTGCCATGGAACGGGATGGTTCAGGCAGGCTCATCATCCGCCTGGTCAAAGGCTCCGAGCCGGACGCCAGTTTCCGGACTTGGCCGGGAAAAATGGGAACCGGCTCGCCGGAAGGCGGCGCGATGGTAAAAGACGAATGCCTGCCGGTACTCAACGCCGCCGGGATTGGGTTCGACGACGAAACCTTGCTCCTTTTCTGCAACCTCGCCAATTGGGATGCCCAGGCCAGGACCTTTCGCCATCATTCGCCCTACTTCGGCCAATATGATCGGAACCACGGTTTGTGTTTCGCGGCCGACTCCATCATTCTCAAGGTGGATGACATTCCCAAATCGGAGCCGGTCCTGCATGATGAGGAATACGGAGACATGTCGCTCGGCAAATTCGAAACGATCTTCATTGGCGGCATCGCCCATGAACTGGGCCATGCGTTTGCGCTGCCCCACTGCGGCGAGCGCCGGGATGAGCAATCCCGGGGCGCTTCCATCATGGGCCTGGGCAACCACACCTACCGCGACGAACGGCGCCATGAGGACGCCGGGGCATTTTTGACCATGGCCAGCGCCATGCGCCTGGCCAGCCATCCCTTGTTTAACGGCTCGGACAAAAATTGGGGCCAAGAACCGAAGTTGGCACAATGCGAGCTGACGTTATCGACCAACCTCACCCGCGCCGACCTGGCCGGCCGGCCGGGGGCGCTCCGCATTGAGGGGACGGTGAACGGGACACCCCCTGCCTATGGCGTCATCGCCTACTTTGATTCCGTGCATGACGGCGGCTACGAGGCGCCGGCGGCAACCACCGTACCCGACGCGCAGGGACGTTTCGCGCTCGAGATTTCCGATTTGGCCCAATGCGGGAACGGCGAAATACGCGTCGAATTTTGCCACGCCAACGGCGCCTTGTCGGAGCGGTGGCTGGGATTCGCGGTGACGCCGCAAGGGTCGGTGGATCTCTCACAATGGCGGATGCGCCAGGACCTGGAACCGGTCGCGACGGCCGTGGAAAACGGTCAGCTGAATAACGCTCAGGCGGCGCAGGCGGCGCTCGAAAAAAGTGAGCCGTCCGAGCTGGAAAAAGTCATCGCCCGGAAACTCGTGGACACCTTGCGCATGGATCCCAAACCGTTTCCGTCCGCAGTCCCACTTGACATCACCAACCTGATGTTGGGTGATAGCCAGCCCAAGCAGTCCTCGGTGGGGTGGCTGGCGCCCGCGGCCAATCGCATCCCGTCAACTTCGGAGATTAACTCGCCACTGCTGGACTGTGGCACGCTCTTTGCCACCGGTCTTTTTGCCCACAGCCCCTCTCGCTACGTTTTCGATCTCGGCAAGAAATGGCAGCGGTTGCGCGGGCAGGCCGGTTTGCATACCGCCATGCAATCTCATGCCTATGGAGTGGTATTCGTCATCAGGGCCGACGGCCAGGAGGTTTATCGCTCGCTCGCCATTCGCAGCTCAGAAAAGGTGGCGTATGACCTCGATATGACCGGCGTAGAAACATTGGAATTGGTCGTGGACCAGGCCGCGTCCCCGAATGGAGGCAACTGGGCCCTCTGGCTCGATCCGCAACTCACCCGATAAGCCGCCGCCAGCCGTATTTCACTTGTTGCGCGGTTAACTGCCTGCCCCGGCCGTTCAGAACAGCCCGATTTCACGTTTGACCATTCTCTCCCAAACGGCATCCTTAGGAACATTATGGAGAAACCAATCCAATCGGAAATCTCTTTCTGGTCTCGCGTGCGCCTGGGGTGGTCCGCATTCGCCCGGGCCCTCGCGAGTCCGGACTTTTGCCACCAGGTCGCAGTGCTGCTGCGGCCAGCCGCGATGCCGGCGGAAACCGGGACCCACGAGGCGCCGGAACATGATCATGCCTCCGGCCTGACCATGCTGTCCCTGCTCCAGCGCGAAGGGCGGCTTATTGATTTTCTCCACGAGGATATGGCCGCATTTTCCGACGCCGAGATCGGCGCGGCGGCGCGCGTCGTTCATGCAGGCTGCCGCAGGATTTTCTCCGAATACTTCACCATCGAACCGGCGCTCAAGGACGCCGAAGGCGCAACCATCAAGTTGCCCGCCGGCTTCGATTCCCAGCGCATCCGCCTGACCGGCAATATCGCCGGCCAGCCGCCGTTTCGCGGGACACTCAAACATCACGGCTGGGTGGCAACCGCGGTCCGCCTGCCAGCCGTGTCGGCGGCATTGGATCCGCGCGTGCTTGCGCCCGCCGAGGTCGAATTGTAATCCTCATCCCCTTTGACAACCAACGATCTGACGAATTTCTCATGCCCACTTATTCCATCGGCATTGACCTCGGAACCACGAACAGCGCGGTGTCGTATTTCAAACTGGCTGAAGCCGAAGCGCGCGGCGGGGCCCAGACCATGCTCGCCATCCCCCAGATCACGTCCGTCGGCACGGTGGAGGAACAGCTGCTGCTGCCTTCCTTCCTCTATTTGCCCAATGAACAGGAATTTCCGGCCGGCAGTCTGGCGCTGCCTTGGGACAAAAAAAAGAAGGACTGCGTCGTGGGTGAATTCGCGCGGACCCACGGCAGCAAAGTCCCCGCGCGGCTGGTCGCATCGGCGAAAAGCTGGTTGTGTCACGCCGGGGTGGATCGGCTGGGTGCCATCCTTCCGTGGCAGGCACCCGCGGAAGTCCAGCGCGTATCGCCGCTGGAGGCGGCGGCGCGTTACCTGGCCCACTTGCGAGCGGCCTGGGATCACCGGTTCAAGGACGACGCCTTGGCGGAGCAGGAGGTGGTTCTCACGGTGCCCGCCTCGTTCGATGCCGCCGCGCGCGACCTCACGCTCAAAGCCGCGCAGCAGGCCGGTTTGCCAAACATCACCCTGATTGAAGAGCCGCAGGCGGCGTTCTACGCGTGGATTGAGCAGACGGGCGAACGCTTCCGAAAACTGGTCAAGCCCGGCGACGTGGTGCTGGTGGTGGATGTCGGCGGCGGCACCACCGATTTTTCGCTCATTGCCGTGACGTCCAAAGACGGCGACGTGGCGCTCACCCGCGTTGCCGTGGGCGATCACATCCTGCTCGGGGGCGACAATATGGATCTCGCGCTCGCCCACACGGTCAACCAGCGGCTCACCGCCGAAGGCAGGAAACTCGACGCCTGGCAGTTCAACGCCCTGACCTTTGCCTGCCGCCAGGCCAAGGAGAACCTCTTCGCGGATGCGAAACTCAAGAAGTCGCCACTCACCGTCCCGGGTCGGAGTTCATCGCTGATTGGCGGCACGATCAAGGCCGAGCTGGACCGCGACGAATTGAGCGCGGTGCTAACGGATGGGTTTTTCCCGAAGTCAGCGGTGACCGACCTGCCGCAAACCGTCCGTCGAACCGGCCTCGCGCAAATGGCCCTGCCCTACGCCCAGGACGCGGGCGTCACCCGCCACCTCGCCGCGTTCCTGTCGCGCCAGGCCCGCGCCATGGCCGCCGCCCAGGACTCGCCGGTCAAGGTGGAAGGCCGGACGTTCGTGCATCCAACCGCGGTGCTGTTCAACGGCGGCGTATTCAAGGCCACGGCCCTCAAACAGCGCGTGCTGGAAGTCCTCAACGGATGGCTCACGGCGGACGGCGGCCAACCGGCCACAGAATTGGAAGGCGCCGAACTGGATCTCGCGGTCGCGCGCGGCGCGGCCTATTACGGCTGGGTGCGTCATGGCCATGGGCTGCGGATTCGCGGCGGAACCGCCCGCGCGTATTATGTGGGCGTCGAGACGCCGATGCCCGCCGTCCCGGGCATGGAACCGCCGGTCAAAGCCCTTTGCGTGGCGCCCTTTGGCATGGAGGAAGGCACGCAAGCCGACGTACCCCCGCAAGAGTTCGGTCTCGTCGTCGGCGAACACACCCGCTTTCGTTTCTTCGCCAGCTCCCTCCGTCGCATCGACCGCGTGGGGACGATGATCGAGGATGTGGCCGACAACGACGAACTTGAAGAAGTTGCTCCCATCGAAACCATCCTGCCAGCGAAAGCCGGCAACGACGGCAATTTGGTGCCCGTCAATTTGCAGGCCGCCGTAACCGAGTTGGGCACCCTCGAACTGCGCTGCCTCGAAAAAAACGGCCCGGGCAATTGGAAACTCGAATTGAATGTCCGGCTGAAAGAATAGGACTGACGTCGAAAATGGAGGCGTGCCGCACTTGCTGCCCATCAAACACAAACTCAGTTTATTTATCCATTGCCTGCCACTTCCTACATCGTCGGCATTGACCTGGGGACCACGAACTGCGCCGTCGCCTTCGCGGATCCGGCGCAAGGTCCGGATGCGCCGGTCATGGACTTCCCGATTCCACAGTTGCAGCGGCCGGGCGAAGTCGCGGGGCTGCCGCTGCTGCCCTCGTGCCTTTACGTTTCCGGTGACCACGAATTGCCCGCCGGATCCACCCGGTTGCCGTGGGGCGGGTCACCCCGGCTGATCGCAGGGGCATTCGCGCGCTGGCAGGGGGCGCGCGTTCCCGGACGACTGGTCACGTCGGCAAAAAGCTGGCTGTGCCACCCGGGCGTGAACCGTTCCGCGCCGATTCTGCCGTGGGGCGCGCCAGCCGGCGTCGCCCGGGTTTCCCCGGTGGAGGCTTCGGCCTTGCTGCTGTCGCACTTGGCGGCAGCGTGGAATGCCGCGCATCCCGAGGCGCCGCTGGCCCGGCAGGACGTGGTGATCACCGTCCCCGCGTCCTTCGACGAAGTTGCGCGCGCGTTGACGGTGGATGCCGCCCGCCAGGCCGGTTTGGAAAAATTTACGCTCCTCGAAGAGCCGCAGGCCGCGTTCTACGACTTCACGGCGCACCATCGGCACGATCTGGCTGAGGTATTGAAGGGCGTGCGGCTGGTCTTGGTGGTGGACGTGGGCGGCGGCACGACGGATTTCACACTCATTCAGACGGGCGTTACCGCCGGCGGCCCGGCGCTGCGGCGCATCGCCGTCGGCGATCATCTCATGCTCGGCGGCGACAACATGGACGCCGCGCTGGCCCGGCACGTCGAGGAACGGTTGGTGGCTGGCGGCCGAAAGTTGAGCGCCACCCAATGGAACCAGCTCGTGCAGGCGACCCGCGCGGCGAAGGAAGCGCTGCTCGGCGAAGCCGCGCCGAAACACCACGGCCTCGCGGTGGCGGCCGAGGGCAGCCAGTTGATGAGCGGCACCCTCTCGACTGAGATCCAGGGTGCCGAAGCCGGGCAGTTGATACTCGAAGGCTTTTTTCCCGCCTGCGCTCCCGATGCGCTGCCGCGCCGCACCGCCCGCACCGCGCTGCAGGAACTGGGGCTGCCTTACGCGCAAGACCCCGCCATCACGCGCCATCTGGCGGCGTTTCTGCGCCAGCATGCCGCCGCCTGTTCCACGGCGCTCAACGGCCAGCCGGACGGGGATGCGTTGCCGCGACCGGATGCAATTCTCTTCAACGGCGGAGTCTTCAACTCGGGAAAAATTTCCGAACGATTGGTGGAGGTGGTTTCGTCCTGGTGGCCGGCCGCGCCGCAAATTCGCGTGTTGCCACACCATTCACTTGAATTTGCCGTCGCTCGCGGCGGAGCCTGCTCCGGCCTGGCCCGGCTTGGCCTCGGACGACGAATCAGTGGCGGTTCGGCTCACGCTCTGTATGTCGGGCTGGCAGCCGAACAGGAGGCTTCGGCGCCCCGCGCCATCTGCCTGATTCCCCGCGGTCACGAGGAAGGACCGCCGATTGAGCTCAAGGATCTTTCGTTCGAGTTGACGCTCGGCCGGCCGGTGCAATTCCCCCTATTTTCCACCACCTCGGACCGGATTGACCGGCCGGGAGACATCGTCGAGATTGGCGGGGAGTTTCGTGCGCTGCCGCCCATCCACACGCTGTTCAAAGGAACGGAAGCCCGGGCAACCAAGGTTCCTGTCCACCTTCGCGCCATCCTCACGGAACTGGGCACGTTGGAATTGTGGTGCGTCGCCAACACCGGGGATGAGCGTTGGCGGCTGGAGTTTGAATTGCGCGCCACGACCACGCAAGCCGCGGCCACGGTGATCCAGTCCATGCCTGCACGTTTCGACTTGGTGCGCACGGTCATCGATCGCGTCTATGGCAGAAAGCCGATGCCCGTTGGCGCCAGGGAAGTGAAGCAGCTCGGCCGCACCTTGGAAAAAGCCGTCGGCCCGCGTGAAGAGTGGCGGCTGCCGTTGCTGCGCGAATTGTGGAGCGTGCTTTACGAGGGCGCGGGTCACCGCCGCCGGTCTGCCGACCATGAGCGGGTGTTTTTCCAGCTTGCCGGCTACAGTTTGCGTCCGGGCTTCGGCTATCCATTGGACGAGTGGCGCTGCGAACAAACTTTTCTCCTTTTTGGCCAGAGCGTCACCTTTCACGCCGAGCAACCCGTCTGGAGCGAATTCTGGGTGATGTGGCGGCGCCTCGCCGGCGGGCTGGCGGAGGCCCAACAACAAACGTTGTGGCACTATCTCAAGCCGCATCTGGCCCGGCGCATCCCGCCCGAATCGGCGAAGGCGGGCCCCAAGCCAAAGGGTAGCCACCCGGAAGGTCTGGACGAAATGGTGCGCGTAGCGGCGTCGCTGGAACACCTCGATCCGGCCGAAAAAGCCATCCTCGGCAACTGGATCGTTCAGCGGCTGAAGAACCCAACCACTTCGGCTGGTCCATGGGCTTGGGCGTTGGGCCGGTTGGGCGCGCGCGTGCCGGTCTACGGAAGCAGCCACAAGACGGTGGACCCCGATCAAGCGGCGGCGTGGTTGTCACTGCTGCTGGACACCGGGCTGCGGCAAATTGACGGCACGGCCTTCGCCGCCGCGCAAATGGCCCGCCTGACCGGCGACCGGACACGCGATCTGGACACCGAAATTCGCGCGCGTGCGATTTCCGCGCTCAAGTCCGCCGGAGCAGCGGAAACGTGGTTAAGGATGTTAAGCGAGGTTCTTACCCTCGAACACGCCGATGAAGCGCGAGCGTTGGGCGACACCCTGCCCATCGGGTTGCGGCTGCATTAGGGCGTGTTTTCAGCCCGGGTGGAACCGGCTTCCAGCCGGTTGAATCCGGCGTCCCGCCGGATTCCGAACGCACCCTGAACTTGCAAATGTGCAACCAGCAGCGAGCGGAAGTCCGGATACGGGTCCAGACACGCTCCGGTGCGCCGCGCCGACGCCACTAGCTCGATGGCACATTCGCTCCCTGGTTTCGGTTTTCCAGTCGCTTTCACATTGGCCGCAGGAAAGCTGCACGAAAAGACGCGGCACCCGCCATGATGGCCGAAATGCCAGCGAGCCGCGCGACGATGGCCGGTCGCGGAAGAAGCTTTTCCGCGGCAATGACCAGGGCGACGACAATGATCACGAGCGGATTCATCATTCCAAGGACGAGCAGAATCGTCATGGGAGGAGCGCAGCAGACGCAGCACTCCACGCCCTGTTTGCAGCCAAGCCGAAAGCTGGTTTCATTATGGGGGCAGGCAGCGGCACATCCAAATGGCGAGCGGCAGCGCAACAGATGCGCCATTTTCCAGCGTGTGAATTGAAATGCTCCGGCGGCGATCAACGACGGACCCGCCAGCCAGGGAATGGCGCGACTGATCAAATCCGATTGCATCGCAACCGTCGCCAACACAACGCCGGGAAAATAAATTCCAGCACCGGCTGCCAGCCAAATGGCGAAATATCCAGACGCCAGGGAACAAAGGGAGGCCCACCGGCGGCGTGTCTTTAGAAATGTCGGCAGCGCCGACGGCAGCATCATGGCCACCATCATGGCCAGCCACATCAGCAGAAACATCGCCGCGGACATTGTCCAGGATTGTCCGGGCATCCGCATCCAGGTCATGGACATGATCCAACCGCCGGGCATTCCCATTCCACCTGACATCGAGCGGCAGAAATAAGCCGTTGCGGACACGCCGACGGCGAAGGCCAGACCACAGGCAAAAGCAAATAAGACCGATTCCCGACCATGAGCCCAACCAACGGAGTTCGTCATGGCTTTCACTCCCTTCATTTTGTCAGCACTACATGCAGAGCCGCCGGACTGGTCACATGTTCGGTGCATTGGTATCCTAACTTCAAAAGATCAATCCCTGCCAGGAGGCTTTCGCCGCTGCCGAGAATGACCGGGGAAATGGCGAGATGCATTTGGTCGATCAATCCGGCCTTAAGATATTGCCGGATGGTTGCCGGACCGCCGCCCAAACGCACGTCCAACCCGTTCGCCGCTGCTTGGGCACGTTGCAGCGCCGCGTGAATGCCATCGGTGACGAAATGGAAGGTCGTGCCTCCATCCATTTGGATGGGCGGGCGCGAATAATGAGTAAGCACAAACACCTGGGTGTGGTAGGGTGGATTGTCACCCCACCAGCCTTTCCATTTGTCATTTGGCCATGCGCCGCGAATCGGTCCGAACATGTTGCGCCCGAGTATCCATGCCCCGATTCTGTCGAAACCCCGTTCCGCAAAATCGTTGTCAACACCCGTCGTGCCTTCGCCCTTGCCGTGCATCTTTTGAAACGCGCGCGTTGGGAAAAACCATTGGTGCAGGTTAAGGCCACCAATGCCCAGCGGATTGTTGATATCCTGGGCCGGCCCCGACCCAAATCCATCGAGTGAAATTCCGAAACAATGAACACAAAGTTTGGACATAATAGCTTTATTCGCTTCTTTTGGCCGGGCTGTTCAAGCACGGCAGGAGTCGCTGGTAATGCCCTTATATTTGTCATGATAACGCACCCAATCCTGCGAATGTTCGGGATTTTCGTCGCGGCCTTTGGCGGTAAGGTCGAGAAAGTTATAGGTGGCGTTCATCAAGTCGATCCCTCGCCCATAAGTCGAGTAGGTGTGATAAATGTCCCCGTTCTTGTCGCGGTAAAACGCACTGGCACCTTCGCGCTCGTCAATGTCCATGTCCAGGGGAGCATAATTGTAGACAGCTTTGCCGCTCTTTCGTTGCTCCGGCGTGAACGACACGTTGAAATCGAAATTGAAATCCGTCTTGAACGAGGAAAGCCATTTGAACTGCCAGCCCATGCGTTTCTTGAACGGTTCAATCTCCTTCCATGGCGCGCGGGAAACGACGGCGAAAGCCGTGTCGCGCTGTCCAATGTGACTGTGCACGCTGTCAAAATGATCGGCCCAAAACGAGCAATGGGGGCAGCCGTCCTGCCAGCCCGGCCCGAACATGAAATGATAGATGAGGAGCTGGCTCCTGCCGCAGAACAAATCGGCGAGCGTCACCCTGCCCGCCGGCCCATCAAAATCGTATTCCTTATCGATTTTGACCCAGGGCAGCTTGCGACGCTGAAGGTTCATTTCATCGCGCAGCTTCGAGAACTTCTTTTCTTTGACCAGAAGCTTCTTGCGGGCCACGAGCCAGTCCTTTCGCGTGACGACTTTGCGGTTCTCCGTTCCGTGAACGGTTTTGATTTTCGGCATAATGTTCTCCTTTCCATGGCTGATCCTGCGACTCTGGCGGATGGTTGTGGTTGCTTATGGGGTGATGGGCGCTGCCGGTACGATCGCCGCAAACTGGCGCTCGAGCGCCTTGACCGCACTGCCGCGCCAGCCTTCCGCCAGAGGCGCGGACAGGGCATCCGGGAAGATCTCCTCCTCCCCATTTTCCACGCCGTCGAAAATGGCGCGCGCGACGGATTCCGGAGCGGCTTTCGGCACTTCGAAGCCCCGAGACATTTCCGTGTCCACCGGGCCGGGCAGAACGGCATGCACCTCCACGCCCCGCCCGGCCAATAGAGCGCGCAGCGATTGTGTCAGGGAGAACGCGGCCGCCTTGGAGATCGAGTAGGCCGGAACGATCGGCAAAGCGGCCCAAGCCGCCACCGACAGAACGTTGACAATGGCTCCCCGCGAAAGAATCAGCAACGGCAGGAAAGCCTGGGTCACGCCGTACGTGCCGAACAGATTGACAGCGAGCTGCCGTTCAAGCACTTCGCGATCGCTCAAGTCATCGAACAGCGCCAGGCCGGCATTATTGATGAGGACATCGAGAGACTCGACTCCTTTGAGAGCTGCCTGAATCTGCGCCGTGTCGGTCACGTCCAAGGTGAGCGGTGTGACGCGCCTGTCCGGGTGGGCCAGGGGCTGGCGTGTGCCCGCATATACCCGCTTGGCGCCTCTCTTCAAGGCTTCCTCGACCAGCGCCTGTCCAATACCGCGATTTGCCCCAGTCACCAGAATCACTTTGTCCTTCATAGTATTCATGCTCTTTCGTTCTCGTTTGTGCCGGCTGAAATCCGGCTTTTTTATTGTTTACGTAATTTTCGTGTTACGACTTTGTTGGTTCTGAAACACGCGTCATTGCGCGTTCCATAAGTGATGACAGCGGTCGAGTTCAAAATTCATCGGTCTATTTTCGGGGCACGCATTTTTATTGTGCGGCGGGAGGCGTGCCGGAGGCGGGCATCGCCAGCGGCAATCCGAAGCGGCGAAACAGGGAAGCATTAATAAAAGCGTCAATTCGCGCGACGGCATCGCCTTGAATTTCAATGAGATCGATCGCAACGGCCTTGAATTCTGATGCTTTCCGGTCAAAACTGTATAAGCCAAATGCCGGCTGTTGATTTGCGGAGGTGGCGATAAGCCGGAATGGCGGGGTCAGGGGACCGACCCAGGCCCGCGCCAGAACCATGCGAATATTCTCCGGTCCACGATACCACTGTTGGAACGGCGGCATGGCCAGGACCGCGTCACGTTTGAGCAGGGCGATCAAACCGTCCAGGTCAGCGCCTTCCCAAGCCCGCACATATCGTTCGAGCAGATCCCGATCGGGCTCGGTCGGCGCTGGCCTTTTGTTGGGCAAGCCGTTCGGAAATTCCCTTGTCAGTGTGGTTCTCGCGCGTTGCAACGCACTGTTGGCGGAGGCCACCGACATGCCAAGGGCTTTCGCGGTTTCATCGGCGGACCAGCCCAGAGCATCCCGGAGAAGAACGACCGCCCGTTGCTTTGCAGGGAGGTATTGGATGGCGGCCATAAAAGCAAGCCGCACCGTGTCGCGCATTTCGTATCTTATCCCGGGATCCGGTGCTTGATCGGCAATCCCGTCCAGGGCGGCGTCCGGGTAAGGTTGCAGCCACGGGATTTCGTTGTTGATCTCGGCTTCGACATTTCCGGCCGAGTCCTGGTCGCTTGAATCGGGCAGTATTCGGCGACGAATGGCGCGCCGGGAGAGCGCATTTAGACACGCGTTGGTCGCGATTCGGTAGAGCCAGGAGCGCAAGGAACTGCGCCCTTCAAACTGTTGACGCCCTCGCAACGCACGGATGAATGTTTCCTGAACCAAATCCTCGGCATCGTGGACCGAGCCGAGCATTCGGTAGCAATGGAATTGAACCTCCCGCCGATAAACTTCCGCGTGATTCTGAAACGCCTGTTCGTCCATTTCCGCCCAATTCGGACCTTCTGGCAAAACCTGATCGCTCATGAAATAATTCGGTTATTCTGCATCCGGACCTGTATTCATATCGCAAATCTTCCCCGCTCCTTGTTCCGGCTTGATCAGCCTGCACCATATTATACGTGGAATACGACGAACGAACAAGCGCGTTTGCGACTTTCAGAATCCACCGGAATGGTTATGCTTGCTGACCCGTCGTCACGCCGCCATTATTTTCATTATTGAAGATTCTTGTCGCCATCACCGGAGCCACTGGTGCGATCTACGCGCAGCGGCTGCTCGACAATTTGAGTCCGCGCGAGCACGAAATCCACGTCGTGCTCAGCAGCTACGCCCAGCAGGTCATCGCCCTGGAATTACCGGAGGGCCTGCGCCTGCCCGCCGGCGCGCAAACCCACAAGCTCAAGAGCATGAACGCCCCATTTGCCAGCGGCTCGAATCCGCCTGATGCCATGGTGGTCATCCCCTGCACCATGGGCACGATGGGCCGCATCGCCCATGGCTACAGCGAGGACGTCCTGCTGCGCGCCGCCGATGTCGTGCTCAAGGAAAGGAAGAAATTGATACTGGTGCCGCGCGAAACCCCCCTCAGCCTCGTGCACGTGAAAAACATGGAACTGCTGCTCCTCGCCGGCGCCACCATCCTGCCTGCCAATCCCGGCTTTTACTCCGGAGCCTCGACCGTGCAACAAATCGCCGATACCGTGGTCGCCCGCGTGCTGGATCATCTCGGCATTCCCAACACCCTCGCCCCCCGCTGGGCGGAGCTCGAATGATATGAAACATCAGAAATATTCAACCTCCAACATTCAATCTCCAACCCCCAACGACCCGGAAATTGTCGTATGGAAACATTAAGAATGTTGAATGTTTCTCTTGATTAGAAAGTGGGCCGCCTTCGTGCGCTTCTCGCACACGGTCTTTGCGCTGCCGTTCGCCATGGCAGCCATGTTGGTCGCCGCGCGCGACCATGGCGGCTGGCCCGGCTGGAGAATCTTCGGACTTATCCTCGCGGCGATGATCTGCGCCCGAACTTGCGCCATGGCGTTCAACCGTATCGTGGACCGCAAATTCGACGCGCTCAATCCGCGCACCCGAAACCGGCACCTGCCCGCCGGCGCCATCTCCCTGGCCAGCGCCGTTGGCCTGTGTGTTTTGTCCGGCGCCGGATTGATCGCCGCCAGTTGGGGTTTGAACCCGCTCTGCTTTTACCTTTCGCCCGTCGCCCTCGCGCTGGTCTGCTTCTATTCCCTGACGAAACGGTTCACCGATTACACGCACGTTTTTTTAGGGATTGCGCTGGCGCTGGCACCCATCGGCGCGTGGCTGGCCGTCAAAGGCCGGTTCGGTTTCACCGCCCCGCCGGCCGATTTTTTCGTCTCCTCCCGGTCCGCCCTGGCCTGGGTTGACTCGGTGGACACCGGCCTGCAACCGATCATCCTCGCGCTCGCCGTCGTGCTCTGGCTCGTCGGATTCGACATCATCTACGCCCTGCAGGATTACGAATTTGACAAATCGCACGGTCTGCACTCGCTGGTGGTCGCCTGGGGACCCAAGAACGCACTCGCCGCTTCCTTTCTCGCGCACCTCGTCATGTGCGGGTTGCTCCTGGCATTTGGCCTGGTCTGCCACTTCCGGATCGCCTTTCTGATCGGCTGGCTCATCATTGTCTGCTGCCTGACGCTCGAACATTGGATCGCCCGGCGCCGCAGCTTGAACTGGATCAACCTTGCCTTTTTTCGGCTCAATGCGCTGGTCGGCGCGGTCTTTCTCGCGGTGGTGGCCGCGGAAGTCATCTTCCAAGGCGGCTTCAAGCTGCGCTGAAAAAAACTCACGCCTCACCGCCGGCCGTCATACCAAAGTGTGCACGCCTCGCGCCGGGTCAGGATCTGCCGATTGCAGGTCACGAGCGCCAGGAGTCTCAGGTGTTCCCACACCGTGTACAGGCGCATCTTGCGCGCCGACGTCACCAGCGGGTGCCGATGCAGAATGACCACGCGCCGGCCCGTTTGGCGGGCGAATCGTTTCAGTCGCTGGCTCAATTCCAGTTCCTCCCCGGCAAACAACTCGTTGCTGAAGCCGCCCAACCGGCGGAACGTCGCGGCCTCAACAAAAATGAAAGAACCCGCCAGCCACCGCCCTGCCCGGCTGGCCAGGTTCCACAGCCGCGCGATCATTCCCGCCACCAGCAGATCTTCATCCAGCCGGATAGTGACTCCGCCGGCAACGCAACGGCCCGCAACGATTTGCCCGGCCACGTCCGAAAACAATTCCGCACTCGGATGCGAATCCGCATCCACGAAGACCAACCAGTCCCCGGTGGCCGCAGAGGCGCCAGTGTTGCGGGCAAGAGCTATTTGGTTAAACGGCTCGAAGACGACTGCGGCCCCGGCAGCCCGGGCTATTTCCCCCGTGCGGTCGGTGGAATTGTTGTCGCAGACGATGATTTCAAAATCCCAACCGCGCTGAGTAAAGGCGGTGGACGCAGCCTGAATAACGGCCAGCGACGCTCCCAGCAGCTTTTCTTCATTGAATGCCGGCACAATAACGGAAATCTTCACGCGGCCAACATACCGGGTGTTTCAGGCTTTGCAAATGCCACGGAACCCCGCCCCCCAATCCGCCTCCGCCCATTCCGCATGAAACCCGATGAGAAATCGTCCATCGTCAATGCAAATTGCAAAGGCAACGGGCTACATTTTGATCGTGCATTTTTGACAGGATGTTTTTTAATTGCATCATGACCATTTGGATTTTTGCGGTTTTGTTGATGGCGTCGGTTTCACTGGCGGCGTGGCGGCAGGGCGCCATCCGGGCGGCGTTCGCGTTCGTCGGCATCTTGTTTGCCGCGCTGCTCGCAGCGCCGCTGGGCAGACTGTTTCACCCCCTGCTCCCGCATCTGGGTGTGGCCAATCCGATCATGGCCTGGGCGCTCGCCCCGGTGATCGGCTTCATCGTGGCCTCGATCCCACTCAAAGTGGCCGGACACTTCGCACACAATCGGGTCGAGCATTTTTACAAGTATCAGGCTGGCGACCTGCGGCTGGCCTTGTGGGAACGGCTGAACACCCGACTGGGCATCTGCATCGGCCTCCTCAACGGCGCCCTCTATTTCATTCTGATCAGCTTTTTCATTTTCAACCTCGCCTATTGGACCTCTCAAACGGTAAAAGATCCGTCCAATCCCTCCGATCAATCCCTCCCCGTCAGGCTCGTCAACTACTTGGGCGACGGCTTGCAATCCACCGGGTTCGCCCGGACTGCGAGCGCCATCGGCACTTTGTCGCCCTGGTTTTACCAACTGGCTGACTTGACCGGCCTGCTCATGCAAAACCCGCAACTGGCGCCCCGCGTGGCAGATTATCCCGGCTTCACTTCACTGTGGCATCGCGATGATATGCAATCATTGGTGACCGATTCGACCCTCACCAACGCACTTGCCGCCGGCGCTTCGTTGAGTGAAGTCATGGGCGATCCGACCGTGAAAGGGTTCATCGCCGATAAAAACCTCACGAAAACCATCCAAGATGCATTGCAAACGAACTGGGCTGACCTGACCAACTATCTGAGCACCGGCAAATCCTTGAAATACGGCAATGAGGCCATTATCGGCGATTGGGAGTTTAACCTCGGAGTCACGCTGGCCTGGCTGCGGCAGGATCAACCAAAAATAAACGCGAATGAAATGCGCGCCATGCATGCGCTGTGGTCGGCCGCCTATGCCCAAACCGCTTTGCAGATGACGGGTGACAATCAGATCTTCGTCAAGAACCTCCCCAAGTTTATCCCGACGGCACAGGCGAATCAGCCGCCCTTCCAACCCGAAGATTGGAAAGGCGATTGGTCTCGCGACGGCACCAACTACACGCTGCATCTCACGCTCAACGGCCAGGATAAATTCATCACTGGAACCACCGACGGCGTGCGGTTGCGGCTCAAAGACGGCCATAGTCTGTTAATCTTCGATCATGTCGATTGAGTCCGCAGCTTGCCTCATATTTAGACATAGTACTGTTTATTGACATAAGCATCTCCGTTAGGACTCGTTGAATTTCTGGCATTGGAAACCCTCTATAATGGCGCGGCAAATGCTTTTGGCTACACATGAGCTTCTGGGGTGTCATTTCCGCTGTGGTGAGAATCCGCCGCATCTTGGTGCTTGTCTCCCTGGTTGCCGGGGGTGGGGCTGGATATAAATACGGACCGGCTATTTATCACCGGGCCGAAGAAGCCAGAGCAAGCAAACCGGCAGCGCTAACCGGCGCCAAGTCGCCGGTGGATGGAAGCGTGACGACCAACTCAGCCGGAATCAAACTTTGCAACCGCGATCTCGGTGAGGTATCGCTCACAAACCGTTTCGAAACCAGTGTCTCGCTCGGCAAGGGGGCCACGTGCCTGCTCACTCCCCTCATGATCGACAACCGCACCGTGCAACTTACCGTCACCGTGGAATCCAGAAATCCCAATGGCCGGATTCACGATTTGGCGATCGCTCAAGTCGTGACGCCTTCAGGCCAGCCGTTCGACGTGGCGGTAGGAGATTTCAGCTTCAGTCTCACTCCGAATGTGATTTCGCCACAGTGACGGTCGCCGCTCCGCAATTCCTTCAAGAAAATGGTCGGGGCGGGGAGATTCGAACTCCCGACCTCTTGCACCCCAAGCAAGCGCGCTAGCCGGGCTACGCTACGCCCCGAACCATTGGAAAGCGCATCATACAGCAACCGCGCACCGTTTCAACACCGAAGATCAAGAATCCGTCTCCTGGCGATTCATACCGAACATCACATTTGTTGGCTCTTAAAAATAACGCATCATCATATCATGATGCGTTGATTTTTAACTTGCATTCGGCGCCGGCGCGTATAGGTTGCTGCCCATGTCGAACAACGCCGAACTGCTCCGCCAAGCCCTGCGCGAACGCATTGTCATCATTGACGGTGCGATGGGCACCACCATTCGCACGTACGGCCTGGGCGAAGCCGAGATTCGCGGCCAACGATTTGCGGACGCCAAAAAGGACCTCAAGAACAACGGCGACCTTTACTCGCTCACCCGGCCGGACGTCATCGGCGACATTCACCGCCGCTTCCTCGAGGCGGGGGCGGACATTATTGAAACCAACACCTTTTCCGCCACCAGCATCGGACAGAGCGAATTCTTTGTGGATGATCCCCGAGCACGAGGCGGGCGCAAGGACCCAGCGTTCTACCAAGGGGTCATCGAAGACCAGTTTCTGAATGATCTCGCCTGGGAGATCAATGAGAAATCGGCCCGGCAATGCCGGGAATGGTGCGACCGGATTGCCAACCACACCGGCCGGCCGCGCTTTGTGGCCGGTTCCCTCGGGCCGCTCACAGTCTCCCTCTCCAATTCGCCGGACGCCGACGATGCGGGGTTCCGCGTGGTCACGTTTGACCAGGTCAAGTCCGCCTACGCCAACCAAGTCCGCGCCCTGATCGCCGGCGGTTCAGACTTTCTGCTGGTGGAAACTATTTTCGATTCGCTAAACGCCAAGGCGGCGCTGGTGGCCATCCAGGAAGTCTCTGAGCAGGAGAAAAAAGTCCTGCCCATCATGATTTCCGCAGCCGTGGGCCGGGGCGGTGAAACCATGATTTCGGCGCAAACCATCGAGGCTTTCTGGAATGCCATGAAACACGCAAAGCCGCTGGCCATCGGCTTGAATTGCTCGCTGGGCCCGGATTTAATGCGTCCGTTTCTGGCGGAACTGGCGGAAAAATCCGATACGGCTATTTCATGCTATCCCAACGCGGGTCTCCCGAATCCCTTGTCTCCGACGGGCTTTGATTTGCGGCCGGAAGACATGGGCCGGTTCCTGGGCGAATTTGCCGACAGCGGACTCATCAATATCGCCGGCGGTTGCTGTGGCAACACGCCCGAGCATATTGCGGCGATTGCCAAGGCTTTGGCCGGTCGCCATCCGCGGGAGTACGCGGCGCCTCGGGCGAATCGCACGCTCTTTTCCCTTACCCCGGCCCTCTACTCCGGGGAGAGGGAGGAGCGCTCCCAGCCTCTGGACGAACTTGAGACGGCCCGCGGCTCGACTGCCCTGAAACAATCCGGCGGCATTCAAGGCAACGCAAATTTGTCCCAGCCCGCGGCGCCTCCCCTGCCCCTCCGTTTGTCCGGCTCGCAACCTTTCACGCAGCAGCCCGGCACATTCATCCTGATCGGCGAGCGCACCAACGTCGCCGGTTCGCCGAAATTCGCCCGGCTGATCAAGGAGAACAACTATGAGGAAGCCGTGGCCATCGCCCGCCAGCAGGTCGAAAACGGCGCCAATGTGATCGACATCTGCATGGACGAGGGCATGATCGACGGCGTGGCAGCCATGACGCGGTTTCTGCAGCTTTTAGCCAGCGAACCGGAGGTGGCAAAAGTGCCGTTCATGGTCGATTCGTCTAAGTGGCAGGTGATTGAGGCCGGTTTGAAATGTCTCCAGGGCAAAGGCATTGTGAATTCCATTTCCCTCAAGGAAGGCGAGGCCAAATTCCGGGAGCACGCGGCGACAATTTTGAATTATGGCGCCGCCGCGGTGGTAATGGCCTTTGATGAAAATGGCCAGGCCGCATCCTACGCGGAAAAAATTCGCATTTGCGAGCGCGCCTATCGCATCCTGGTGGACGAGGTCGGTTTCCCGCCGGAAGATATCATTTTCGATCCGAATATTCTCACCGTGGGCACCGGCATGGAAGAGCACAACAATTACGCGGTGGATTTCATCCGCGCCACGCGCTGGATCAAAGAGAACCTGCCCCACGCCAAAATCAGCGGCGGCGTGTCCAACGTTTCGTTTGGCTTCCGCGGCAACAATCCGGTGCGTGAAGCCATGCACAGCGCTTTCCTTTTCCCCGCCATCGGCGCCGGCATGGACATGGGCATCGTCAACGCCGGCCTGCTGGCCGTCTATGAGGAGATCGATCCGCAGTTGAAGGAGCTGGTGGAGGATGTCCTGCTCAACCGGCGCCCCGACGCCACTGAGCGCCTCGTCGCCTTCGGCGAGAAATTGAAATCGTCGGGCGCCGCTGCACCGGCTTCGGAAACCGTGGAGGCTTCCTGGCGCAAAGGCACCGTCGAGGAGCGCCTTTCGCACGCGCTCGTCAAGGGGATAGACGCCCATATCGAGGCCGACACCGAGGAGGCGCGCGTCAAATATGGCAAACCGCTGGCGGTCATCGAAGGCCCGCTGATGGCCGGGATGGGGATCGTGGGCGATTTGTTCGGTGCGGGCAAGATGTTCCTGCCGCAGGTCGTCAAATCGGCGCGCGTGATGAAAAAATCCGTCGCCTACCTGCAGCCGTTCATGGAGGTGGAGAAGGCCGCCATGGCCGCGCGCGGCGAGGCGGTGAAGGCCCAGGGAAAGATAGTGCTCGCCACCGTCAAGGGCGACGTCCATGACATCGGCAAAAACATTGTGGGGGTCGTGCTGGCTTGCAACAACTACCAGGTGATTGACCTCGGCGTGATGGTCCCCTGCGAAAAAATCCTGGAAGCCGCCCGGAACGAAAAAGCCGATCTCATTGGCCTGAGCGGCCTGATCACGCCGTCGCTCGATGAAATGACCCATGTGGCGCGGGAAATGGAACGAACTGGCTTCACGCTTCCCCTCCTCATCGGCGGCGCCACCACCAGCAAGGCGCACACGGCCATCAAGATCGCACCCCATTACCGCCAGCCGGTGGTTCACGTCCTCGACGCCAGCCGGGCGGTGCCGGTGACCACCCGGCTCTTGAGCAAGGACGGCAAGGAAGCCTTTGTTAAACAGCATCGGGAAGAATACGAACACGTCCGCACGTCCTATTCGCGGACGGCGGTCAAACTGCTCTCCCTCGACGCCGCCCGCGCCAACGCCCCGAGGTTGAAGTACGATGATCTGCCCAGGCCGGAATTCACGGGCGTGCGCACGCTCTCCTCGGGCCCGTTCAATCCGGGCAAATGCGATTGCGGTTCGTCGCACGGGCACGCGGGAGCCTTCGCCGTCTCGCTGGAGGAAGTCGCAACGTTCATCGACTGGACGCCGTTCTTCCACACCTGGGAATTGCGCGGAGTCTATCCCAAAATTCTCCAGCATGAAAAGCACGGCGCGGAAGCCACGAAATTGTTCGCGGAGGCCCAAGCGTTGCTGGCGGAAATCATCGCCCAAAAGCAGCTTCAATTGCGCGCCGCCTACGGGCTGTTCCCGGCGAACTCCGCCGGCGACGACGTGGAAGTTTATACCAACGGCTCGCGCAAATATTTGCGCGCCACCTTTCATTTCCTGCGCCAGCAGCTCGACAAGGGCGACGCCACACCCAACTGGTGCCTCGCGGATTTCATCGCGCCCAAACCGGCCTTCGCCGGCGCGCCGTCACCGGCACCGGCTGATTACCTGGGCGCGTTCGCCGTGACCGCCGGCCACGGACTCCAGGAAATCGTGGCCGGTTTCAAGGCCCGGCACGACGACTACAACGCCATCATGGCGGAGGCCTTGGCGGATCGCCTGGCGGAGGCCTTCGCCGAATATCTCCACAAACGCGTTCGCGACGAATGGGGCTTTGGCAAGACCGAAAAACTCACGACCGGCGACTTGATCGCCGAGAAGTATCGCGGCATCCGCCCCGCGGCAGGTTATCCCGCCTGCCCCGATCATACCGAGAAGGCCATGCTCTGGGATTTGCTCGATGCCGAACCGCACACCGGCATCAAGCTGACCGAGAGCTTTGCCATGTACCCCGGCGCCAGCGTCAGCGGCCTGTACTTTGCCCATCCGGAAGCAAAGTACTTCGCGGTCGGTAAACTGGGCAAAGATCAGCTCGCGGATCTGGCCGGACGAAAAGGAAGATCGCTTCCCGAAATGGAACGCTGGCTGGGACCGTGGTTGAATTATGACCCGGTGTGAAATGCAAAACCGTCAAGGGGTGGGGACGGCCCGTCCCCAGGATGTTCTCCCGGGACAACCATTCCGGGGACGAGCCGTGCCCGCCCCGGCCGGCTTCTTGGCGGCGGTCGCAATCACCAGTTGCTTTCCCAG
>JBEKZM010000032.1:0-52284 GCA_049509875.1 Verrucomicrobiota bacterium
GACGATCTCGACCGCTTTTTGCGGGAAACCTCCGAGCCAATCGGGTAACAGCTAAAATCAACTGGCGGCTGTCTCTGCGCCGCTGGCGGTGGCTGGTCTCTGCGCCGGTATTTTGGCGAGGATTTCGTTTAGTGTGACTTCCGGCGTTCTGGCCGAAAATTCATCCGCCAGCGCCGGACGGTCGGCAAATTCCTGTTTGAACACCTGGCGCCCCATCGCCTGTTTGGCCGTTTCCAGAAATTTCTCAACGGGAACAATCCAGACTTCTTCGTGAAGCTGTCCCCAAAAAACTTCCAGCGGGTTTTCTGATACCCACCACGGATAACCATATTTCGCTTTGGCCTTGGCAATGGCGCGGCGGTCGTCGGCAGGGGCGGAAGATTTTCCGGCTTCCGTCGCCGCTGGTTGTGGAGCGGCATTTTCGGGTTTGTCAAAACTTACCCGCTTAATCATCGCGAAACTGTGTTCCTGCCGAAGATGCCCATAGCGTTTCATCGCCAGAGCGCCGCCGTCTTTGTGTCCAAGCCAACGGCTCACCGTAGGGATGTCCACGCCCGATTCAATGCAAGTCGTCGCAAAGAAATGGCGAAAATCGTGATGGGTGAATTGTGGCAAGGACAATTTCTTACAAGCCGTCTGCAAACATTTCCGCGCACTTTTAATCGGAACAATTTGGTCGCTCGGCTGCGGATTTTTCTGCGTCTTCAATCGCGCCAGAAACTTGCTCAATCTTTCTGACATCGGGATGGTGCGCGGAGCGGCTTCAGTCTTTGTGCCGGGCAAGAAAATCGTCCCGCGATCAAAGTGAACGTCGGACCAGAACAAAGGTCTTTTTTCGTTCGCGTCGCCGCCGCCAACAACCTCACCGATGCGCGCTCCCGAATACGCCAAGAATTCAACCAAGTCTGCGCCGTCTTTACTTTTCTTCTGATTGTCCTTTTTACCGTCAGACAATCGGATGGCGCTGACAAGTTGTTCAAACTGATCGAGGCTAGGAACGACAATCTGTTTGGAAACGACTTTCCGGCGCTTGATATGCTTGGCGGGATTGGAAAGAATCAGGCCGCGCTCAAGGCCAAATTCAAAAACCGTTTTCATAACGTCCAACTCATGAACGAAAGTTTCGGAAGCGAGCGCCGCGCCACGTTCCTTAACCCAACTGTCGCAGTCCTGCTCGGTGACGTTACGGATTGGTAGATTCCGAAAATACGGCGCGAGTCCTTTGATATACATTTTCCGGCGCTTGACCGTATTGGAACTCAATGCGTGTTTGTTCGTTTCCAACCACAGATTCGCGGCTTGCTCGAAATTCAATTTCGCGTCGGGAGAAATTTTTAGACAGCCAATTTTTGCCCGCAAGTCATTCAGTCGGCGGTCGGCAAGTTTGCGGTCTTTGGTTTTAAGCGAGCGGCGAAACTGCTTGCCTCCGCGCTTTAATAGGGCATAGTATCCGTCCGATGATTCGAGCCGATACAGGTTCTCCGCAACCTTGTGAAAGACTGGTTGCTCGGTCGTCTGCGGTGTGTTTTTGCTCGTCATTTTCATGCAAAAATATAGCACAAAAGACGGCGGGTTACAAGTGCGGGTTACAACAAATACTTGAAATCATTGGCGAATCTTCGCAAATCACTCTGCGATAATTGGATGGGTTGGTAGCTCAGTCGGTAGAGCAGTGCCCTTTTAAGGCATTGGTCCGGGGTTCGAGTCCCCGCCAACCCACCATCTAACACCCCAATAAAACCCGCATAAACAAAGGATTTAATGCGAGTTTACTCTTCTTGCGGCAATTGGCGGCAATGGTGTTGAATAAGGTGGAAAAGTCAAATTCTGTCAAATCGCGGCAAATCCCCCTGCCCCTTTTCCGCGCCGCCTGCGCTCTGCCAGGTTTCATCCATCCCCCCTGCCCGCTTCCGGTCTGCCAGCGGGCAGCCGGGCGCCGGGGCGATGGCCTTAAATAGGAACGGGACAGAAGTGGCTCAAAATCTGGCATCAGGGCCGAAAATAGCAGTGTGCCGGCCACTGGCAATGAATTTGCTTTACATGAATTAGCGGCGGGCATCACGTCGCCTTGTCGCCAGCCAAATGAAATTAAAACGAGGAGAAATTATGCGTTGCGCTGCCCCGACTGAGTTACTTAAACACTTGCAGTCCTTTCCGAAATCGGAGCGAGACGAGCATATCAAAGGAGTGAGAAAACTGCTTAACAGTCTGACAGAAGTGCTCGACACAGCCCAGACCGGAGAGTCTTCCGCTCAGCCTCGTCCAACTTCCAAATCGCCTTGCCATTCACAGGTGACGGCGATATGTCGCCGCTGCGTTATGGGGCGGAATTGAGATCATGATTCCACGATGAGCCCGCCGGAGTGAACTGGCGGGCTTTTTGTTGCTGGCGCCTCGCACTGGCCAAGAGCGGTTCAAGCCCATGAAGTAAACGGGTCGGTTCTACTTTTTGCCCCCTCACTTTTTATCAAGCTTTCTGGCGCACCGTGGCCGGCAGGTTGGAGGCATTGGGCCGGGGTTCAAATCCCCGCCCACCCACCAGTTGCCCTCCACTTGACCTTGACGCGGACGCCCAGAGGTTTATTTTCGGCCTATGAAAAAGATTTCAATTTGGGTTTTGGCGCTTGCGTTTGCCGCCTCGGCCGCCTCGGCACAGGAAAGCGCCACCCAGCAACAAATTGACAAGCTCAGCGGTCAGATCCAAGACTTGACCGACGCCCAAGTGCGCATCGGCCAGCGCCTGGATGCCCTCGAAAAAGAAATCTCCGACCTGCGCGACAAGGCCAATACCCCCGTGATCAACGACTTCGCCTCGCACGCCGAACTCAAGAATCTGGTCGATCAAATGCAGGAAATCGACGAGAAACGCAAGGAAGACACCGAGAACATTGCGAAGCAAATTGAGAATCTCGCCAAAACCGCAGCGATGGCGCCCACGCCGGTCATTCACCCGTCTTCGACCACGAAATTCGACAAAACGGACGATGCGCCAAAGCCCAGCATTCCCACCAAGGGTTATGAATATGAAGTCAAGCAGGGCGACACGCTGGGACTTATTGTCAAGGCCTACCGGGAACAGGGTGTCAAGGTCACCAAGAGGCAGATCATCGCAGCCAACCCCAAGATGAATCCCGATGTTCTGATTCCGGGCAAAAAAATCTTCATCCCCGACGCGTCGGCAAAGTAAGCTTTTTGGTTCACCGGGAACCGGCTTTTCCCCTGGGCAGCGCCAAAATCAGGGGATGATTGCTCAACGTCAGCGCCACGGCATCCGTCCGGCTGTGCCTTTCCACCGGAGACGTCCCGAGCGTGGGATCATAGACTTCCGCTGTTTCCACCTTCGTACCCAACCGCACCGTGACTTGGTTTGTGCCGCTGAGTTGCTCGCCCCAAACCGCCAGCTCGAAGGTGCCGTCCGCCTTTTGCAACAGCAGGTCATGCACGGTCGATGGCTGCGGCTCAACCGAATAGAGCAGCGAGTCCGGCGCCGCCTGCGAGCCGCTGTCAGCCAGAATGGTGGTCAAGTTGTGAAGGTAGAGGGCAGCCTTTCGCGGAGCGTAATCGGGGGCATAAAAACCAAATTTCTGGTTCCCGGCCTCGTCCACCCGATCACGCAGCAGATAGGCTGCGGTGTGGTCCCAACCGCGCTTGAACTGGTCCAAATACAAGCTCAACAAATTCAACGCCTGTACCTCTTCGGTGATCGAGCCGTCAATCAACACGCCGGTCTCGGTGGTCACCCTGGGCAATTTTGCCAGCGTATCCGGCGGGTAGCCGGCGTAGTGCTGCGCCCAGGTCCGTCCATACTCGCTGAAAAGCCCGTCCACGCGGCACGCCGGACCGGGGTCGGCGGCTTTCCACGTCTTGTTGTCCTCCAAACCCGGGGCGTTGGGATGATAAATGTAATTGTGGACATTGGCCGCATCGGCGAATCGCGTGCCGGCCGGCAGCAACGTGTTGGCCCCGTCCGGAATGGTCAGAAATTGCAGCCCCACGTTGTCCTTTTCGGCGCCGCCCTCGGTGATCGACCATACGGGATACTTCCGCAGCTCCGGATCGCCCTTGACCGCCTGATACAGTGCCGCCTGTAATTTGGCCACCGCCAGCCACGAGGGCTCCTGGCCGCCGCCCTTTTCGCCGGCATAGGTGACACCCCAGTTGTTGGGCTCATTGGGTCCCTCAAAGGCGAGCAGAGCGTCCGCCGCGGCCAATTCCCGGGCGGTCGCCATCAGCCGGGCAAGGTCCGAACCGCCGCTTCCCGGCGACCAGCTAAAGCGCGCCCCGGTCCGGCGATGGAAATCAACAAAGACCCGCACATCCCTGCAATCCTCGATCCCGGAACGGAACCAGCGAATTCCCAGGTATTGGGCGCATTCAACGGTCTTGGCCAGCGACTCGCCCCGCCGATCAATCGCCGAATTCACGCCGATGGAATCCAGAAAATCCGCGGCGCGGACGGCTTCGGTTCCGTCGGCTGCAGCCGTTCCAACAACGCCGCCAGTCAACCAGGCCAGCGCAAGCGCCGGAAGCAAAGACGCCTTGACCAATGTGTTTCTCAATTTCATGGCAACGGCCAAAGCCTAACCCCCAAAGACACCAGAAGGCAAGGGCGCAGGGTTGAACCGCAGACGCATTAGGATGGGCGCGGAGAGCTTTAACCGCGTACGGTATCGGCCCATTGCCAAACGCAAAATGACCGTTGATCTACCTGTCTTTCACTTTCATCGCCCCGCCTGAGCAATCCTTAATCTGACGGAGCGCCGGTCGCCTGAGCCGGTGCGATGGTATCTCTCTTGGAACAAGCCGGGGCGGAAATCCGCGCCTCCAGCCTGCCGGCTACTGGTCCTCCGCAATCGAGCGGAACCGCGCCGAGGCGGCCTTGGACGCCATGACCATGGCCTTGAACCGCCATTCAGCCTGAGGTTCCAGAACCGGCTGGTAATCGGTGGCCGAACCGACGGCGTTGTCGTTGGTATCGAACAACCCAAACTCCACTTTGATGCCATAACGCTGGCGGCCACTCGTATTCCGCACGGTGCCGACGACATAGACCAGTGAACTGCCGGGAGTCGTCTCCAGCTTGAAGGGCATGATCGCAAAATCGTTGGTGACTTCCCGCGGCTCCGGTTGCGGAGCAGCCACCGTGGCGGGAGGCGAAACTGCCGGCGCGTTGGAGGAGGCAACCGGCGGGAAATTCGCACCAAAGGCGGCGGCAGATTTCATCCGCTGGATCCAAAAAAAAGCCCCGACCGCACCCGCGGCCAGAAAAAAAACCGCTGCCACCGCCGCCAGCCACATCCGCACCGATCGCTGGCGGTGATCCCCGGAGTTCATGGCCGCCTCCAGTACCGTGGGCTGGCCGCAGTGGGCACACGGAACGGTCTGGCCGGCGGCGGCGGCGGGAAATTCCAAGTGACCACCGCAGTGGCGGCAGGCGCACTTCAGAAATTCAGGGCTGGCCATTTATGCCGGGCCCCCCGTTCGCTGACTTTTCGCCAAAAACGGACAAAACGGACGAAACCAATCATTTGCGCGCAGCGTCATATGAACTAAAATAACACTATGGATCAATTCGACAAATATAAAGCGGAACACTCCATCCGGCTGGAGGACCGCTTCCTCACGCGGCGTCGGTTTCTTCAACGGGCGGGCATGGGCTTCGGCGCCCTGAGCCTGGCCACCCTGTTCGGCAATGAACTTTTCGCGCCCTCCGCCCGCGCCGCGGAAGCCGAGGCCACGCTGCTGCCCCGGACGCCTCCCCTGCCTGCCAGGGCCAAACGCGTCGTCCATATCTTCGCCCAGGGCGCGCCGTCGCATGTCGATACCTGGGATCCCAAGCCTGCCCTCAACCAGTACGACGGCCAGCCGTTGCCCGGCATGGACGGAGTGGCCATGGGCTCGCCGTTCAAATTTTCAAAGCAGGGGCAATCGGGCATTGAAGTCAGCGAAGTGTTCCCGCACTTGGGCGAGCTGGTGGATGACCTGTGCGTGGTGCGCTCGATGTACACGGACATCCCGGCGCACGAAGTGGCCACGGTCATGATGAACACGGGTTCGCGGCTGGTGCGCCCGAGCGTCGGTTCCTGGGTCCTTTATGGCTTGGGCTCGGAAAATCAAAACATGCCCGGGTTCATCTCCCTGCGGGCCGGCGGCGCGCCTCCGGGCGGCACCTCCAACTGGCAGTCGTCTTTTCTCCCCGGAATCTATCAAGGCGTCAGCATCAACACCAAGGTTCCCACCTTGAACCAGTTGATCGAGAACATCCGCAATCCGGTGACGCCGCTGGCCGAACAGCGCCGGCAGCTTGACCTGGTCCACAAGCTGAACGAACTGCACAGCCAGAACCTGCAAAAGGACGCGCAACTGGAATCCCGCCTGGAGGCATTTGAAATGGCGTTTAAGATGCAGACGGAGGCGACCGATGCCTTCGATTTGAGCAAAGAGCCCGAAAGCATCCGCGAAATGTATGGCCGCAGCACCCAGGGCAACCAGATGCTGATCGCCCGGCGGCTCGTGGAACGGGGCGTTCGTTTCATCCAGGTCTGGGCCGGCGGCTGGGACCACCACCAGGATCTGGAGGAACGGCTGCCCGAGCGCGCGCGGGACATTGACCAGCCGTTGGCGGCCTTTATCAAGGATTTGAAGCAGCGGAACCTGTTCGAGGAAACGCTCATCGTCTGGGGCGGCGAGTTCGGCCGCAAGCCGACGCGCGATCGCAACGGCGGCGAGAATCCCGGCCGCGACCACAATTCCAAGGCGTTCACGACGGTTCTGGCCGGCGGCGGCGTGCGCGGTGGCATGGTCTATGGCAAGACGGACGAATTCGGCGCGGCGTCCATTGAGAACAAGGTGCATGTTCATGACTTGCATGCAACCATCCTCGCGCTGCTCGGCTTTGACCACACGAAACTGACCTACCGCTACGATGGCCGCGACTTTCGGCTGACCGAGACCGCGGGAGAAATCATGCACCCGGTGATCGCATGATTTACGGGCGCCATATGTCCGCGTCACGGAATTGGAGCGCCGGTCTCCGATCCGGCGTGAATCGAGGCGGACACCCTTGCGCCGCGTCTGGAGACCGGCGCCCCGTGATCGCCTCTAATTGCCCATGCCTGCAACGCAAACCCACCACCGCCATTTTGTCCAAGCCCGGGAACGACGTTTCCCTCTCCCCGGGGGAGAGGGTTGGGGTGAGGGTACGCGTAACCCGACTCATGCCAAGCGGGCCGCAATTTTGGAGCGCCCGCCTCCCGCCCCCGCCCGAAGAAGCGCCATTTGAAACACGCCGGATAGGTGACCGGCGGTCCGTCCTTGCTTTGGTTTTACGGCAGTCCCTGCTGTTTGCAGGCATCGCCGTCGCCTTTATTTCACGTTCGGCCGGCGCGGCGGATTTGACGCCGGCCCAAATCGACTTCTTTGAAAACAAAATCCGCCCGCTGCTGGCCGACAATTGTTACAAATGCCACAGCACGCAGGCGGAGAAGGTCAAAGGCGGTCTGCTCCTGGACAGCCGGGAAACCCTGCTCAAAGGCGGCGACAGCGGCCCGGTCCTCGTGCCCGGCGACCCCGACGCGAGCCTGCTCATCAAGGCGGTGCGCTACACCGACCCCGATCTGCAAATGCCCAAGGACCAAAAACTGCCCGAGGACGAAATCGCCGACCTGGAAGCGTGGGTCAAAATGGGTGCGCCGGACCCGCGCACGGCGACCGCGGACCAAAGGAAATGGACGGACAACAAGACGAATCACTGGGCGTGGCAGCCGGTCGAACCGCAGGCCATCCCGAATGTGAGCAATCCAGATTGGTGCCAGACGCCGGTGGACCATTTCATTCTGGCCAAATTGGACGCCAACGGGCTGAAACCAAATCCGCCGACCGACAAGCGGACGCTGATCCGACGCGCGACGTTTGATTTGATCGGCCTGCCGCCCACCCCGGAAGAGGTGCAGGATTTTGTCAGCGATCCATCCACCAATGCCTTTGCCAAAGTGGTGGACCGCCTCCTGGCGTCCCCACATTATGGCGAGCGCTGGGGCCGGCACTGGCTGGACGTCGCGCGCTACAGCGACACGAAAGGCCAGCCGCGCCGCAATACCGAAGACAACGCCAATCCCTTCGCGTGGACCTATCGCGACTACGTGATCCGAAGCTTCAACGAAAACAAGCCCTACAACATCTTCATTCTCGAACAATTGGCCGCCGACCGGCTGCTGGCGATGCCCACCTGGAACCACAACCCAACCAACCTCGCCGCGCTCGGTTTCCTCACCGTGGGCGATCATTACCTCGGCATGCAAAACGACATTCTCAACGACCGCATCGACGTCGTCTGCAAGGGACTTCTCGCCCTCACCGTGACCTGCGCGCGCTGCCATGACCACAAGTTCGATCCCATTCCGCAAAAGGATTACTATTCGCTCCGCGGCATTTTTGACAGCAGCGTCGAGCCGAAGATCGAACCAGTCATCGGCAAGGTGTCGGACACCTCCGGGTACCTCGATTATTATCGCCAGCGGGAAGCCCTGGCCAGGGATGAGGAAACGATTGAAGCCAGCCTGCCGAAACTGCGCAAGGCCCGCGATCAGGAAGGCGTCAAGAAAACGCAGAAGGCACTGCGCGACACGGAACACGCCATCAGCCAATTGGAACTGACCAATGATGCCGCCCCTCCGCGCGCGATGATCCTGGAGGACACCGTGCGCGGACACGATTCGCCCGTGTTCATCCGCGGTGAAGCGGGCAACAAGGGGGAGATCGCCCCGCGCCGGTTCCTGCAAGTTCTTTCCGGGCCCGTGCGGCCGGTTTACACCAATGGGAGCGGCCGCCTCGAACTCGCGCTGGCCATCGCCAGCCGGAACAATCCGCTGACCGCCCGGGTGATGGTCAACCGCCTCTGGCTGCACCATTTTGGCGAGGGCATCGTCTCCTCGCCGGACGATTTTGGCATGATGTCCGAGCCGCCAAGCCATCCCGAACTCCTGGACTATCTGGCCCTGAATTTCATGACCAACGGCTGGAACCTCAAGAAGACGCACCGGTTGATCATGCTGTCCAGCGTCTATCAGGAAAGCTCCGCGAACAGCCCGCGCTATGCCCAGACCGATCCGGGCAACCGCCTGCTGTGGCGCGCCAACATCCGCCGCTTGGAATTCGAGCCGTTGCGGGATTCCCTGCTGGCCCTCGGCGGCACCCTGGACACCAATCTCTATGGCCGGCCGGTGGACCTCCGGCAAAAACCGGATTCCACGCGGCGGACGATTTATGATTACGTGGACCGCGCCAACATCCCGGATGTGCTGATCAATTTCGATTTTGCCACGCCGGACATGGTCACCGGTCTGCGCCATGTGACCACCGTGCCGCAACAGGCCTTGTATTTGATGAACAGTCCGCTGGTCATCAATCTGGCGCGGCGGCTTGTGGCCATGCCGGACTTTGTGGCCAACGCGGATGATGCCGGGCGCTTGGGTTTTCTTTATGAACGCATTTATCAGCGGCCGCCCAGCGCGGAGGAACTGGAGCTGGGCTTGGAATTCGTCAATCAAACCCCGTTGCGCGAGGACCTGTCCGGAGTGGCCGCCAATGACGCCGAGAACGCGGCCAAGCATGGCAGCGGCCAGGCGCAGTATGCGAATCGCAAGGGATTTGTGGCCGCCGGCGGCCGGCGGCGCGCGCCGCTGACTTCGTGGGAGGAATACGCCCAGGCCCTCCTCCAAGCCAACGAAACATCGTTCGTCAATTGACGGCGATCACTTCATCACCGTGGAATCCCTCCAGCCCACCACTTCGCCGTCCGGGAGCCGCACGGAGTTTGCCTCGTTGAATGCGTGCGGGTTTGGCCAGGCGTAACCGCCTTCCAGGTGCACGAGGGTGTCCCGTCCCCCGGCAATCACCACCGGCACGGTCACTTCGCCATAGCTGTTGGCCTGGGCCACCACGCGATAATTGCCCGCCGGCAGGGGCACCTGCGCCGGCCGTTGCAGAATGCTGCCGGAGGTGTTGTGGACCTGTTGCACCAGCGTGCCGTCCGCGCGCAGGATCCTGTAGTCGCTGTATTCGCGCCGGTAGGGGTCGCGGTTGTTGAAATCGGCGCTGGCTTGGTAGGCCGAGTAAACGGAGAGCATCCCGCTGGCGCCGGTCGGCTTTGCGGCTAAGGACGGGGCCGGGCCCACGGGGTCCAGGACCACTGGCTGGGGAGAAGTGACACAGCCGGCAACCATCATTGCCGCGCCGCCGATGGCGATAACCAAGCTCAGCTTCATGCACAACCATTGCATAATTGTTAGCGCATGGCAATCCCGTCTGGCTGGCGTGTGGCGGCGGGCGAGTTCTGGTGGCAGCCGGCATCCCCGAAGGGGATAAATAATTCAGCCCGGCGTTGACGCGACAAAGGAGCGGCTACATTTATAATTCTCGTTTTTTATGGGCTTTTTTTTGTCGGTTTGGAGAATTTTGTCTCAGCCCCCCAGCCCAGCCCGTCTGCCGCCGATCATTGACGCCAGGTGGCCCGGCCGAATATTCTCCGTGCAAATCTCGTTATGCGCTTTGCCAAAATCGTCCTCCTCTTCGGCGTGGCGCCGTGGGCCGCGCTGGCCGAAGTGCCGGCGGCGCGCGCCGGCTCGGACTTTCCCGTGACCATCACGGTGGATGCCGCCCGGCCCGGCGCCGACGTCGTGCCTATCTGGCGGTTCTTTGGCGCGGACGAACCGAACTTTGCCTACCTGAAGGACGGCCAAAAGCTGCTCGGCGAACTCGGCCAATTGGCTCCGCAGAAGATCTATTTCCGCTGCCACCATCTCCTGACCAGCGGCGACGGCGCCTACGCCCTGAAATGGGGGTCCACCAGCGCCTACAAGGAGGATACGAACGGCACCCCGATCTACGATTGGACCATCAACGACCGGATCTTCGACGCCTATCTGGAGCACGGCGTCAAACCCTACGTGCAAATCGGCTTCATGCCCGAGGCGTTGTCCACACACCCCCAGGATTACCCGCACCACCCGCCCGTCAATGAACGCACGCCCGTGGAAACTGGACAGTCTTACCCGCCGAAAGATTACGTCAAATGGGGCAATCTTGCGTATGAATGGTCGAAACATTGCCTGCAAAAATACGGCGCGGCCGAAATCCAGCAGTGGTATTGGGAGGTCTGGAACGAGCCCAACATCGGCTATTGGCATGGTTCGCACGAGGACTATTTCAAGCTCTACGACTATGCCGTGGATGGCGTGCGCCGCGCCTGGCCCGACGCCCGCGTCGGCGGACCCGAAACCGCCGGCGGTCCGGGCGGAAGCTTCCTGCGGGAATTCCTGAACCACTGCGCGCACGGCACCAATTACGTCACCGGCAAAATCGGGTCGCCGCTGGATTTCATTTCGTTCCACGCCAAGGGTTCGCCGGTTTTCACCAACGATCACATGCGGATGGGCCTCTCCAGCCAGCTGAAAAACATGACCGACGCCTTTGCCGTAATTGCCTCGTTCAAGGAATACCGGGAGACGCCCGTGGTCATCGGCGAATCCGATCCCGAAGGGTGTGCCGCCTGCCGCGAGCCGCGCGACGGGTACCGCAACGGCACCATGTACTCCAGTTACACGGCGGCGAGCTTTCCGCGCGCCGGCGAACTGGCGGCGCAGTACGGCGTCAATCTTCGCGGCGCCTTGACGTGGGCGTTTGAATTCGAGGACCAGCCGCCCTTCGCCGGTTTCCGGCAGCTCGCCAGCGATGGCCTCGACCTGCCGGTGCTCAACGTGTTCCGCCTTTTTGCCCAAATGGGCGGCCGGCGGCTCCCGGTCACCAGCACCTCCGGACGGGGCGTGCAAACGATTCTCCAATCCGGCGTGCGCGGCGATCCCGATGTGATGGCGCAGGCCAGCCTGGACAATGGAAAACTCGCCGTCTTGGTCTGGCATTACCACGATGATGATGTGCCCGGCCCCGCGGCGGACGTCCAACTCAGGCTCACCGGTTTGCCGGTGCCGGACAGCCCGCTGCCGGCGCGGCAATTTCGGGTGGATGCCGGCCACAGCAATTGCTACGAGGCTTGGAAACGCATGGGAGAGCCCCAGCCGCCGTCGCCCGCGCAATTTGCGGCGCTCGCCGCGGACAGCCAACTCGCGCAGATGGACGGGCCGATTACCGTGCCCGTGAAAAATGGGGAGGCGCAAATTCGTCTGAATATGCCGCGCCAAGCCGTGGCGCTGGTCATTTTAACCTGGCCGAGGTGAACGGACTCGTCACTTCACCGCCGGTTTGCCGGACTTTTTCAGCTTTTTCTGCGGCCAGAATGGTTTGCGAAAAGCGTCGGCAAAATCGTAGCCCTGCCGGAAATCGTCGCGCGTATCCTTTTCCGTCTTGGCCAGCAGTCCGCTTCCCACCATGTTGAAAACAATCTCGCCAAAATCGCGGCAGTTTTTGATGCCCCATTCTTCGAGCACGGTCATCGTCATGGGCCCATACTGCTGCAGCGCATAGTGGCGGATTCCTTCGAGCAATTCCTGTCCAGTCACATGGCGCACCGTGCCCCGGTGGTCGCGGCTGATCAGTTTCTGCGTAAAGTCGAGCGCTTCGCGCGTGAAGTGGTAGGCGTCCCGCCCAAACCGCGGATCCTGCGCGATCAGCTCTTCCACGACTTCTTCAAAATTGACTTCTTGCATATCAGGGTTTTGCCGGTGGAACCGCCACGGTCCCCGGCGCAACGTCAGCGCCGGACTTTGGCGCCGGCGAAGACGCGGCCCGGTGCGTTTTCACCAGCCAGCCCATCAATAAGAGCAACACCACAATCCCCAAAACGCGCCGTTCCTGTCGGGTCAGACATTCCACGCCGCCATTGTAACTGGCTTCCTTCATTTCGGCAAGTTGTGCCGGCGGGTTAAAACAATAAAAAAGCCGCCGACCCTGGCGGGCCGGCGGCTGATGAAAATACTCTGGTCGTTGGATTATCGGCCGCGGTTGGCCACCGTTGACGTTGGAGAGGTTCCCGAGGTCCCCGTCTTGGTCAGTGCCTGGTCAATAGTTTTTTTTTCAGCCGCCGCGGCCGCCGCGGGATCCGACTTCGTCGATTCTTCGCCGCTCAGATCCTCCTCGGGAATGCGCATCGCGTAGAACGAGCGATAGATGAACACCAGGGCCACGATCAGGAAAAATCCGCCGATCAGAGTCTTGATGCTCTGCTGGTGAATGGTCACGGCAATTTCCACGGCGAGCAAACCAAACAGCGTCGTGAATTTGATCACCGGGTTCAACGCCACGGACGACGTGTCTTTGAACGGATCGCCCACCGTGTCGCCCACGACCGTCGCGGCATGCAGATCGGTGCCCTTTTGGCGGAGATCAACCTCCACGATTTTCTTGGCGTTGTCCCAGGCGCCGCCGGCGTTGGCCATGAAAATGGCCTGAAACAGGCCGAAGAACGCGATCGCGACCAGATAGCCGATGAAGAAATAGGGGTTGAAGAACGCCAGCGCCAGGGTCATGCAGAAGATGACAATGAAGATGTTCCACATGCCCTTCTGCGCATACACCGTGCAGATGCGGACGACTTCGTTGCTGTCTTCCTCGGAGGCCGTGGTGGCATCGAGCTTCATGTGCTCTTCAATATAGACCACCGCGCGATAGGCGCCGGTCACCACCGCCTGGCAGGAAGCGCCGGTAAACCAGTAAATCACCGCGCCGCCCATAAGCAGGCCCAGGATGATTTCTGGCTGAACCACGCTCAGGGCCTGGATGACCGGCTTGAAGGGACCGTTGACGATGCCTTGGGCCACCTGCGCGTCGTACAGGCCCTGCAGCAGCATGATGATGCCAAACACCATCGTGGTGGCGCCCACCACCGCCGTGCCGATGAGCACCGGCTTGGCCGTGGCCTTGAACGTGTTGCCCGCGCCGTCGTTCTTCTCGAGCAAATGCTTGGCGTTTTCGAAGTCGGGCTTGAAACCGAAATTATTCTCGATTTCGCGCGCGATATTCGGCTGCGCCTCGATGCGGCTCAATTCATAAACGGACTGGGCGTTGTCGGTCACCGGGCCATAGCTGTCCACGGCAATCGTCACCGGGCCCATCCCGAGGAAACCGAAGGCCACCAGGCCGAACGCAAAGATCGGCGCGGCGAACTTGAACTGGTCGGGCATGAGCGCCACGATCGGCGAATTGGTGTAGGTGGCCAGCATGCAGGCGCAGAACATCAGGCCGAGAATCACAAATCCCATCCAGAACGCCGAGAAGTTGCCGGCCACAAAGCCCGACAAAATGTTCAGCGACGCCCCGCCGTGCTTCGAGCAGGTGGTCACTTCCTTGACGTGCTGCGAATTGGTGCTGGTGAAAATCTTCGTGAACTCGGGAATCACCGCCCCCGCGATCGTGCCGCAGGAGATGATGGCCGACAGCACCCACCAGAGATTGGGTTCAATGCCGGTCTGATGGGCCAGCAAAATCCAGCTCGCGACAAAGGTCACCGCCATGGATACCAGGGACGTAATCCAGACCAAGTGGGTGAGTGGTTCCTCGAAATCAAAATCCTTTTTGCCGGCGTACTTCGCGCGGCTGATGGCTTCATTGAAGAAATACGAGACCAGCGAGGTGGCGATCATCAGGGCGCGCATGGCAAACAGCCAGATGATGAGCGTCGCGCAAGCCTGCGGATTGGCCGGCAGCGCGAGCGCGAGGAACGCGACCAGCGCCACCCCGGTCACGCCGTACGTTTCAAAACCGTCCGCCGTCGGTCCCACCGAGTCGCCGGCGTTGTCGCCCGTGCAATCCGCGATCACGCCCGGGTTCTTCGGATCATCTTCGGGAAGCTTGAAGACGATCTTCATCAGGTCCGAACCGATGTCCGCGATCTTGGTGAAGATGCCGCCGCAAATGCGCAGCACGCTGGCGCCCAGCGATTCACCAATGGCAAAGCCGATGAAGCAAGGGCCCACCAGTTCGCTTGGCAAGAAGATCAGGATGCAGATCATGAAAAACAGTTCCACCGCCACCAGCAGCAGGCCCACGCTCATGCCGGAACGGAGCGGTATGCTCACCACGTTGATCGGCGCGCCCTTCAGCGCGGCGAAGGCGGTGCGCGAATTGGCCGTGGTGTTGATGCGGATGCCGAACCAGGCCACGCCATAGCTGCCCAGAATGCCGAGCACCGACGCCACCAGGATGACCAGGACAACCCAGAGCGGCTTTCCCTGCAGGACCTTGAAGTAAAAAAAGATGCATGAACCAATGAGCAGCCAGAGGATGGCCAGGAATTTGCCCTGCTGGAACAGGTAGGTTTTGCACGTGCCCCAGATCGTGTGTGAAACGTCAGCCATGGTCTTGTGGACCGGCAGCGCCTTGGTCTGCAGGTATTGCCACACGCCGAACAGGGCGCCGATGCCGCACATGACCAGGCCCAGGTACATCAACTGGATGCCGGTCACGCCCCTCAAGCTGTCAAACCGCACCGTGGTCAGCGGCGGGATGTTCAGATCGGCATCGCCTGCGCGCGCGGTGGCGGCAGCGAGGCACACCAGCAGCGTGGTCAGTTTGGTCGGTAGGTGTCGGGTCGCGTGCATATTTTTGTCTGGTCTATGTCAATTATGGTTGTTCTGCGTGCCGAACCCTGTGGTTTATAAATGGTATTTAAGTTCACCACAGAGTCCGCACCTTAAAACTGATACAAGGCCGTCCGTAAATCTTACCACAAATTGACAATAAGTAGGCATATTTTGACATCGCTGTTCCCGTCTGCCGGGTCAGAAACACAGCTAACTGAACTGATAAAATACATTAGCCAGCTGGTGACGGGACCCGCAAGGTTCAGCGAAGCCCGTGGCAGCCGGCATGGGGAGGCACCAACGGAAATTCAAAAAAAGAAAATTATGGCCATCTCAACTCAGCCGCGAGGAGGTTCAAGGAAAAATTTCCCCGAACAATTCGCGCTTTGAACCCTTGAACCGACAGCGCCACATTTTGCCAGGACGCGGCAGCCGTTTCTCCCTTGCTGGGGGAGAGGGCCGGGGTGAGGGCGGGGTTCTTTCATGCCCGCCATCTTAAGGGGTTCAGGGGGAGGGCGGGCTTCCCCCCTGCTCTAATCCAACCTCCGGGTTCATGGGCAGGGTGAGAGTCAGCTGCTCTTCCTCCAGCGCAGGCCTCTTTTGAATCACCAATCCCCCACCGCCCAGGGAAAAGGCGCCCGCTGCCAGCCCATCGCCGCCGATTCAAATAGTCGGGGAACCGTCTTCAAATGATTGGGCCGCCTCGCTGCGGCTCCCTTTGAAGACGCTTTGAATCAATTCGGCATGACGGGATCTCAGATAACGGCAGAGCGTGTCGATGTCGCCGGTCAAGGTCCGTTCCCCGGTCTGGTCCGGCGCATCCATCAATTTGAAGTGGACGCATAAATTTTCCAGCGCCACGATCAGCACGTAGCGCTTCTTCAATCGCCACAACTGTCCCTCGCTCAAGCTTTTCGTCTTCCGCTGGTCCGTCTTGCACTGGCCATCACTTTTCATAAAAACAGCCTCTCCAATTGGTTCAGTCTCACAATTTAGCCGCTTTCCCATTTTTCGCCACCGGTCATCTCTCCGCGGCAAACCCCGCGGCCACCTTGCCCGTCTGTTTCCTTTATCACTTGGACCGCTGTCAGATTAAAGGAGCATGAAAACAATATTAATCCCGGGGGAAATTCCGCCGTCCGAGTCCCCGAAATCCGAAGGCAGCAGACTCGCGAACTGGGTCGAAGCTTCAAAAGCGGACTGTGGCGACAAGCTGTCGCCACCCCGATGACGGGATGGGACCCGTCCCCATGATCGACCTGTCCGATTGAATTGACAGAATTCCCGCAATTTTCTAACTTCTTCCGGCAAAGGCCCCGCTGCTTTGCCCCGGATTCCCGTCCGGGGATTTTTATTTGAACACCAGGCGGCGCGGTCGCAGAAATATTATGGCAAATACGATTTTAGTTGGCGCCCAGTGGGGCGATGAAGGCAAAGGCAAGATCATCGACGTGCTCACCGAACAGGCGGACGTCGTCGTCCGCTACGCCGGCGGCAACAACGCCGGCCACACGGTGATCGTCAGCGGCAAGAAATCCGTCCTGCACCTCATTCCCTCCGGCATTCTGCGCAAGAACAAGCTGTGCGTCATCGGCAACGGTGTGGTCTGCGACCCCATCGGCCTGGTCAGCGAAATGGAGGATCTCCGGAAGAAAGGCATCAAGGTGACCCCGAAGAATTTTGTCCTGAGCGAGACGGCGCACGTGGTGCTTCCCTATCACCGCGAACTCGACGGCACCCGGGAATTGCTCAAGGGCAAGAACAAGATCGGCACCACCAAGCGCGGCATCGGCCCGGCCTATGGCGACAAAGCCGCCCGCGTCGGCCTGCGCGTCCATGAACTGATCGACTCCGCCCGGCTCGAGCAGAAGCTTTCCGACCGGATCAAGGAAAACAATGCGGTGCTGAAATCGCTGGGCGCCAAGCCCCTGTCGTTCAAGCAGGTCTTTGCCGAATATGATCAGGCCGGCCGGCACCTGAAACCGTTCGTGCAAAACACGGTGGTTCTGCTCCACGACCAAATGCGCGCCGGCGCGGACATTTTGTTCGAGGGCGCGCAGGGAACGTTTCTGGACATCGACCATGGAACGTATCCGTTTGTCACCTCGTCCAGCACGACCGCCGGCGGCGCCTGCACCGGTTCGGGCGTGCCGCCGCACCGGATGGATCGGGTGGTGGGCGTGATGAAGGCCTATACGACGCGTGTGGGCGAGGGACCGTTGCCCACCGAAGACAAGGAAATTTCCGATCTACTGCACGGCATGGGCCGTGAGTTCGGGGCCACCACCGGGCGGCCCCGCCGCTGCGGCTGGTTCGACTCCGTCGCCACCCGCCACGCCGCCATGGTCAATGGCATCGACGATCTCGCCATCACCAATCTCGACGGCTTGGACACGGTCGAGAGCATCAAGGTCTGCGTCGCCTATCGCCACGGCAAAAAACAGTACGACTACGTGCCCAACGACGCGCAGGTCCTGGCCGCGTGCGAGCCGGTGTATGTCGAGTTCGCCGGCTGGCAAACACCGACCGTCAAATGTCGCACCTTCAAGCAGCTGCCCGCCAAGGCGCGCGCCTACGCAAAGGCCATTGCGGAGTTGAGCAATGCCCGCCTGTTCATCGTCTCCGTGGGGCCGGGACGGGAGCAGACGATATTCGTGTGATGGGGACATGAGTTCGCCTTCGTCCACCTTGAGCGCCGAAGCGGCGGCCAACCTGCCCCGCCACGTGGCGGTGATCATGGATGGCAACGGCCGCTGGGCCAAGGCACGCCATCTGCCGCGCATCGAGGGACACCGGCGCGGCGCGGATTCGGCGCGCGAGATCATCCGCACGGCCGGCGAAGTCGGCATCAAGTATCTCACGCTCTATGCGTTCTCCGCCGAGAACTGGAATCGGCCCAAGGACGAGGTGGATGCGCTGATGAAATATCTGGTCTTCTACCTCAAGTCCGAAACCAAGGAGCTGAACAAGAACAACGTCCGCCTGGAAGTGATCGGCCAGATTCATCGCCTGCCCGAAAATGTGCAGGAGCATCTGCAGAGGAGCATCGTCACGCTGTCCAAGAACAACGGCCTGACCCTGATCATGGCCTTGAGCTACGGCAGCCGCATCGAAATCGTCGAAGCCGTCCGCCAGATTGCGCACAAGGCGCGGTCCGGCAAACTGGATCCGGCCGACATCACGGAAAAGGTTATTTCCGATCATCTGTGGACGCGCAATGTACCGGACCCCGACCTGCTCATCCGCACCAGCGGCGAGATGCGCGTCAGCAATTTCCTGCTCTGGCAGATCAGCTACGCCGAGCTGGTCATCACGTCCACGCTCTGGCCGGATTTCCGCAAGCCGCAGTTTTTCGCGGCCTTGGAGGAATACGGGCGCCGGCACCGCCGCTTCGGCGGGATCTGAAGGCGGGCCTGGGTTAAAAATCGATTGGGGTGCGCAGGCGTTACTTGCCCGTCGGCGGACGCTGGTGGTATTTGGCCACGGCTTGGGCCCGGGAATGCACGTGCAACTTTTCGTAGATGCGCCGGATGTAGGTGCGGACGGTGTCGAAGCCAAGCCCCAATTGGTCGGCGATTTCCTTGACCAGATAGCCCTTGGCCAAAAGTGCCAGAACCTCCTGTTCACGACCGGAAAGGTCCTCCGCTTCACCCACCGAGCCATTATTCTGGAAGAATTGGACCACTTTGCGGGCAATCTGGCTGCTCATGGGCGAGCCGCCATCGTACGCGTCCCGGATCGCGTTGAGGAGCTCCGCGGAAGGTCTGTGCTTAAGCACGTAACCGATGGCCCCCGCCGTCAAGGCCTTGAATATTTGTTCCGGGTTTTCATAAATGGTGACCATGACAATGCGAAGCGCAGGCTTGAGCGTCTTTAACTTCCGCACACAATCGATGCCGTCCATGCCGGGCAGGTTGATGTCCATCAAGACCACTTCAACCGGTGTTTGCGGAATTTCCCGCAACGCCTCCTCAGCGGTGGCATAACAACCCAGACAACGAATGTCCTGGGTCTGCCCAATAAGACGGGCCAGCCCTTTGCACAGGCTCGGATCGTCCTCGACGATGGATACGGTAAGGGGCATATCGTGATTTTTGCCTGGCAATTAATATCCGTGAAGATTGGTTGCCAGCCTGCCCATTGGCGGAAAGCCCAATCCATCGGAGTTTCCACGTGTCGGCGGCCAAGGGGCGGTCAATCGCATAAATAATACGTAAGTTCCACCCGGGTTCCGTGACCGGGCTGGCTTTCCAACTTTACGCGGCCGCCAATATTTTGCATCCGCTTGCGCATATTGGCCAGGCCGTTTCTTCCCATTCCGCAGCCGGCGCTCTCCCCGTTCGAACCGGCCTGCCCAGCCGGCTTGCGTTTAATGGAAAACCCGCTCCCATTATCCGTCACCACCATGGCAAACTCCGCTGATCCCACCACGATTTGAATCCCGACTTCAGATGCGCCGGCGTGTTTTACAATATTGTTCAAGGCTTCCTTTAAAACCATGAAGAAATTGTGGCGGACCTCCGCCGTCAGCGGAACATTTGGTATCTGCGCCGGGACAGCCAGGCGGCAGCGAATCCGGCACGATTGCAAATAATTTTGGGCGAAATTACAGGCATACGACACGAAGCTATCCAAGGTGTCGTTCTCAGGATTCACCGCCCAGACAATCTCATCCAATGAATGGGTCAAAGTCCGTGCCTTGGCCGTGACATTCCGGACATCGCTTTGAACCGCATCATAAGTTTCTCCGGGATTCTGAGCCAATTCACTCAGGATCACGATCTCCGTCAAACCCGCGCCCAAATCGTCATGGATATCATTCGCTATGCGCCGGCGTTCGGTTTCAATGGCGCGTTCCCGTTCGACCAGCTCAATCTTCCTTTGCATTTTGCGCTTTACAACAAAACGCACCGAGCCGGCAACGCTGCCGAGGGCAGCCGCCACGGCCAGGTACACAAACGACGATGTTTGCCAGAAATAAGGCAACAGGGTTATCGCCAGGGAGTCTCCCGAGTCATTCCAAACGCCATCGTTGTTGCACGCGATCACATGAAACTTGTAAGGTCCCGGCGGCATGTAACTATAATTGGCAACGCGCTTTGTTCCCGCGTCATTCCAGTCGGTTTCAATTCCTTCCAGCCGGTATTTGAAGCGCACTTTCCCGGGATTGGTCAGGCTCAATGCGGTATAGTGAAATTCAAGTCGCTGCCGGCCCGGCGAAACCTTCAAGGCGCCATGAGGATCACCAGCGCCCGCGGAATTCTCCGGCGGCAAAACGGGAATCCCGTCAACCGTGACGCCTTCAATTATCACCGACGGCATCAATGAGTTGCGGGGCACTGCATTGGGATTGACCACGGCGAAGCCTTTGACGGTCGGAAACCAGAGCCGTCCATCTTGCGACCTGAATCCTGACGGCTGGCAGCCCCCCACACACTGTATGCTCGGCAAGCCGTCGGTTTTGTCGTAGCCGGTGCAATGGATCATTTTGTTGGCGGCGCCCGCAGCCAGCTCGCTCTTGCTTACGCGAAAGACCCCGCCGTAAGACCCCAGCCACAGGTTATGGTGGTCATCTTCCAGAATTTGGCAAATCACATCATTGATCAAACCATTTTTGGTCGTCCAGGTTGAGATGTTGCCGTTCTTCAATCGACTTAATCCCCCGCCGCAAGTCCCAACCCATATGTTGCCATCGTCGTCGGCGAGCAGAGACCAGACCGTCTCGCTGCCCAAACCCTCCTTCCCGCCGAAGCGAGTCCAGCGACCCGCTTTCAAGCAATAGAGTCCGTCATTTTCCGTACCAGCCCAAAAGCCGCCCGCGGAATCCTGGACCATGACCCGCACGTCCAGGCTGGGAGACGACTCCGGAATTCTGACAATGGTCCGTTCGTCTCCCTGCATCTGCGTGAGTGCGCTAAAACCCTGCTGGCCCACCCAAATATGATTTTGATGATCCTGGTAAATTGCAAATATTTGCCGGCCGATGGTCAGACTATCCGAGAGATCGACAAACCGCCCCGATCCGCTCCGGTGATACAACCCGTCCCAGGTACCGGCCCAAACCCCGCCTTGATGGTCTTCCAGCACGGCCCAGACATGGCCATTCATCAGCCCCTGGCCGGAGCCATAATGCTCGACCTCGCCATCGGTTAAAAGTTCATCCAGACCATCCCCGTCCAGGGCAATCCAAAAGTTGTGATTGGTTGACTCACACACGGACGTGACGTGATCTGAAGCCAGTCCCTGGCGCAAACCCAAACTTTGGAACGTCACTGGCTTCAGCCGGCATAGCCCCCCGTTCTCCATCCCCACCCACAAATTACCCTCGCGATCTTCGGTCACACACCGTACGAAATCACTCGGCAATCCGTCCCGGCTGGTCAAGTGAAGCACCGTCCCGTCCGCAGCATAGCGGTACAATCCGCCACCCATGGTGGCCACCCAGACTTGCCGCCGGCTGTCTTCATATAAGTCGTAGATGGGACAATTGGTCCAGGCAAACGGCCCCAAATCATCAACCCAATGTCCCGACTTGAATTTTCGCAAACGCTGATTTGACGCAACCCAGACGCCATCCCTCCGGCCGGCAGCGACTTCGACATGGAAATTCCCCTCGTTGGTTTCCTCCCACAAGGACTTGAATTCACCGTCTTGCCATTTCCCGAGCCCCTGTTCTGTATGGACCCAAATCCCGCCAGATTCATCGCTGGCGACCGCGTCGGGTTCGGCGCCCCGCATGTTCCATCTCGCGGAGGGCATGTCAAATTCGCCCGCCCGGAATCGAATCAACTGCCATTCGCAGGACACGAGCCAAAGGTCTCCTGCGGCATCGTCGCACATTCTTCTCGCATAATTGAATGGCGTGCCCTTTCCGGGCACTTGATGGTACTGAAAACGTCCTTCGTGGAGACTTAACAATTCACCCTCCTCACCCGACACCCACAACGTTCCAACACGGTCCACGAACAATTGAACGATCCGATCATTCTTGATCACCGGGGTGTTGTTTCGATTAAACACCTTGAAATTTAGGCCATCAAACCGCACCAGCCCGTTCTGCGTACCCAGCCATAGGTACCCATCGCGCGTTTGGGCGATCGAGGTTACGGTGCTTTGCGGCAGTCCCTCATCCGTCTGCCATCGGTCAAACTGGTAACTTGACAGGGCCGCCAACCTCGGCGCGGAAGCCATCCCCAACCAAATCAAATAAATCAACCATTTTTGCATTGGCGAGTGTGGCACGTTGGGCCAGATCAGATGATTAAATAATCGGGAATGGAAAAATAATCACAATCACTTCTATCACAGCCCGGAGCGCGAGGCAAGCCGTCCGCGCGGCGGAGCGCGGGTCTGCGACCCGCAGCAACTTCGACCGCCAGAGAGTTTACGGATCATGCAGGCGGTTTTGAATTTCAGACGCTGCTGAGGCCCACAGAGCCGCGCTCCCGGGGGCAGTGCGAAGATGCGCGCAAGGAGGATATGCGCTCCAACCGGTCCTGCTCAAGTTTCAAGCGGGCGGCGCCGAGGTCGCTCCGCCGCACCGCGACCACATCGTGCAAAAATTGACGCAGGGTATTCAAGTCCGGCTCACCGCCAGCGTTTTTATCGAGCAGCCTGCGGACGGCCATCAGATACCGGACGGTCACCCACCCGGCCATACGGTCGGTGAGGGGACAGGGAAAAAGGCCAAAGGCGGAAGGCGGAAAGCAGGTCCCGGAGGGCGGAAACATTCAAGAGCAAGCATTTTAAACAGGCTCGCACCTCCATTTGCTGGTTTGGGCGGCTTTGACGATTACCTTGTGGCGGCCATTGCTTTTGCAATGACGTCATCCAATTCGGGCAAGGTCGTATTCCCGTGCCAGATGACTTTTCCGGCCGGGTCGATCACGAAGGCTTCCGGTATGCCGCCCACGCCGTAATCCTCCAGCGAACCGCTTTCCAAGCCGATGGGATATTCAACCGGCCTTTTTTTGAGAAACGGATCAATGGTCAGGTGTCCCTCCGCGACGAAGCTAAGCAGTTGAAAATTCTTGCCTGAATATTTGTGTTGCAATTCGTTCAAGTGCGGGATGCACTCGACGCAGGGACCGCACCAGGTGGCCCAGAAATCCAACAACACTACTTTCCCTCGCAAGTTGCGCAGGGTTAGCGCCGCTTTGACGTTGATCCATTCCTTGGCAGAAATCTCCGGAGCCGCTTGTCCCACTTTGGGCGTGGGCGAAATCGTTTGCGTGGACAGCGAAATGTCCTTCCGGCCCTCGGGAACCAGCGTAGCATCCATTATGCCCCCTTTGGTCAAAACGTACTCGCTATACTTTGAGCGCGGAATGCCGCCGGGGTAGAGTTGTTTCCCGGGACGCTCGTAACCGGTTGAATTCACGGTCAACGGCGGTTTCGGGGAAAATCCCCAGTACACCAGCCGTATTTTGTCACCCACCTTTCTTGAAATCTCCGATAGCGGGATCAAGAAAGTGTCCAACCTTACCAGATGCCCATCTGGGCTGTTCAAATAGCGAATCGCGCCACGGCCTTTGGAATCGTCTATAATGCCGGTTTTGCCGCCGGCGCCATTTTCAATCTGATAATGAATGCCTTCCATGCCCGGATATGGATTTAGCGCATACCACCGGCCCATTTTAAATGGGGACTTCGTATCGGGATTAACATCCAATACCAGCACTGACCAGTCGCCGATTTCCCGATTGTCGTCTGTTTTCTGAAGTGAGTGATCGTCATCAGTCCACAAAACCGCCTGCGCGAAAAGATATTCGCCGTTGTTCCAGACGGAAAAGCGCAGGTCCGGCTGATCCCAAAGCACCACGGCCTGCTTTTGTGGAAAGCCAAATGCGCCGCTTTCCTTCAAGTCCGCAGTGGCGCCGGTCGGTTCACCAGTGACACAAAGGTTGACCGTGACCAGGGCACAGAGTGGAAAGAAGTGGATTTTCATTTTAAGAGTTTGACACTTCTCGATGAGAATTGTGATTAATTGACATTTGGTCAAATGCTTTTATTTCTTCCTTTACGTTGACCACCCTGATGTAAGCGAAGCCCAGCCGTTCTGACGTTCTGAGTATTTGCCATGGTTTGGATTTCTGGCCGGTTGCCTTTAATTGCTCGTCGCGTATGGGTGCCCGCCGACGCTGCCGTCCAGCGAAGTTGATCCCATAAAAATGCCCAGCTGAGGCTGGGCTGGTGAAGTGTTAAACTTTTTGGACAGATTTTATTAGCATGGACAGAGTTTGTTAGCCTTTTACAGAACGTGAGACAGGGACTTCTGCTGCCGGACCACATCCGCCACCCCAAGTGGCCTCAACAAGCCGGCCCGACTCCTTGGAAAGAGAAAATGCGCTCCGACCGGTCGGGGGGTGGGTCAATTTAGCTGAGGGGTATAGCCGTTCTCCCGTTTGGCGGCTCCGCTATGGGATTCGGGCCGCCGCCCCGCCAGCAGCCTCTGAATTCTCCCGCGCAGCTTCTCCGCAAACGTCTCGCCTCCCGCGTACCAACCTCGCCGCAGCGCCTTCCATTGGCCCTCCAGCTCCGCACGTCCGGCTTTTAGTCCCAGTCCCAAAGCCTCCATCACCCGTTTGCGCTCCAGCCAGGCTGGAGCGCCCCGGCCGCCGCCAACGTACCACGGATCACTGCTCCAGCGGTAGCCCTTAAGCTTCTCCTGGCCAATGAGGATGAGCCCGGCCCGCGCCGGGTGGAGGTGAAGGTAGCTGCTGACCACTTCGAGGTACTCCACGTTGTCCGCCTCCATCGGCACGGCCTTGTAGCGGCCTTGAAATAAATGGCCCCGATGCTTGTGGCGTCCAGGTCCCCTGCAACCATTTCATGCCCGCCACCAGATTGGCTTCCGGCGTTTCCACCAGCAGATGATAGTGATTGCCCATCAGCACATAGGCGTAAATGCGCCAGCCGGTCTTGCCACAAGCCTCGCCGAGCGTTTCGAGAAACCGAACGCGGTCCCGATCATCCTGATAAATCACCCGGCCCTGGTTGCCCCGAGCCACCACATGATCGGCGGCTCCGGGATATTCGATGTGCCGCGGCCGAGCCATAATACCAATTTCCTAGGACCCTTCCACGGAAAATGTTCTCGCGCCGGTTCCCGGCGATTCATCACATGATAAATCGCTCCTGCATATTCCAGTCGCAACTTGCGCGGCATCTCTAAACCCTCTCAAATTCCCACCCTTGTGTCAATAGTGAGGACTGACACTTGCCTGACGGCATAAACAGTTTGCTGAGCGCTAACGACCAGGCAGTGAGCCGCAGCCGACTCGCGGCGTTGACCGCGGAGCGGCATCGGAAGCGCCATCGGCGGACGGCTCCAGAAATTGGTTGGCGGCATTTCAATCCTTCTTCTCAAGTAATTCAATGATGCGGGACATGCTCTGCTCCATGCGCTCCATGTGCTGCACCTGCCTCTGCATGTGCTGCACGTTGCGCTGCATAAATGGCTTCTGAGTCCGTCGAAAGAAAATCACGATGATAACCACCATGATGACAAGCGGGAGTAGCATCCAGAATAACCCCCAAAACCATGCCGCTGCGGTATTCTGCTGCTGCTGGTCTGTGGCATTCGCAGCACAAACCGCTGTCGCCGCAAACAAAATAACAGCGAACACTGATAATACCCGAAGTATGTTTTTCATAAATGAGCGCGAATGCCGCCTAACGCCCCCCGAGCCGAGCCGAGCAGGATTTGTGGCTCACATAAACCGGATCATCTCGATAAACTCAGGTGTCGTCCGGCGACGACTCCGGCGAGATAGTTAGGCAAATTATTCTGAAACAGCAGAATCATACGGCCAACAAACAAAATCCACTACACATGAAAATGGCATATCTATGATGTTTAAAGGCTGCAATGCCGGAACATCAGCCTCTGACGGATGCACAAGGTAATGCCAATCGTCACGAGTACCCGCGAAGGATCGCCCAGCACCATCACGCTCCCTCGCGCCAATCGCTGCGCAACCCGATGTGACCAGTAGCGCCAACCAGCAAAAATTGACGCAAATGCAAGTCACCTGCGTTGAAGCACTCATATTTGCCTAACGACCCTCGATCCGAGCCGAGCCGGATGTGTAGCGCACGCCACCCCGGTTCATCGCGTTGAATTCAGGCATCCGTCCGGCGGCGACTCCGGCGAGTTGGGCATCAATATTGCGATCATCTGGTTACTTTTCAAGTATCCTGCCAAGAAAGTCCAGAATCTTCCGCTTGTGCGGTAAAACCCAATCTCTCAGCAAACACGTGACCATCCAAGTCCAGAGGATAACGCACGCAACGCTTGATATAGTAAAACCATCAATCAAAAACGGCGTAAGGACATCCACATAGAGCGAGCCAACCATACACCAAAAGACCATCTTTACAGATTGCTCGAATTTCACATCTCCTCGTTTCATACGCGCAGATGCCTAACGACCCGCGAGCCGAGCCGAGCCGGACTGGAAGCGCACGCCAACCTGCATCATCTCGATAAACTCAGGTTTTCGCCCGACTCCGACTCCGGCAAGATAGTTAGGCATCAAAACGTTCATCGGTCAAAATAAATTTCGTGAATAGCAATGGCAATTGCTGTGACGCTACACACCAAAAGCAGCATAGCGAGGACCGCAAACCAAAATCGCTCTCTTCGCTCCTTTTTTACGTCCTTTTTTCGCTGGCGCCCGAAAACCTCTCCGATGGCATCCATCGAAGCTTGCAGCGCGGAAAAAATGCCGAACGGATTCATCCTGCCTAACGAAAAAAGCTGAGCCACCGCCGACTCGTGGCGTGAACCGCGACAGCGGAACTGACAGCGCCAACGGCGGTTGGCTCCGGCGACTTCCATGAGAAGGCAGTCAAGGAGTTTGCTGTATTTTTATTTCGGGGCATTTGGGTTTATTAAATGGTAACTGGTCGCTTTGCAAGACGAGAAAGGATCATGCTTCCATCCGGACTCACTGTGGCCAGCGGTCCATGATTGGATCCGGGTTCTTACAAAAGACGCAGGGGGCCCATCTTGTTAACGCGCTCGCCTTGCGGCGGCGCCGTCGCCAGGCCGGCCTCCCTGCTAAATCAGCGTCCATTCAAAAGTTTTTTTTGATTAAAAGTGGTTTTGGTTTTTTCGGGTTCAGGCCGGCACCAGGACCAACGCGGGGGCGGCGGGCACGCGCGGTTCGTAGTCCGTGCCGTGTTTCCACAAACTCACCAGCAGCACCGCCAGCTTGCGGGCCACCGCCACCACCGCGCGTTTCTTTTCGCGGACGCTGGTGCCGACGAGGTGCTGGCCGTAGGCGCGCAACGCGCAGGCTGGGCCGAACGGGCCGAGAATATAATGCGCGGCGCTCACCAGCAACCGGCGCAGCAGCCCGTCGCCGCATTTGCTGATGCGCAATTGTTTGTCCGTGCCGCCGCTCTGGTCGCGGCCCGGGCACAGGCCCAGATACGGCCCCACATCGCGGCTGCGGCCAAAGCGCGTCGGCTCGCCGATCTTCAGCACGAAGCACAAGGCCGTGAGCGGCCCCACGCCCGCAATCTGCTGCAGGCGCTGGGTGACGGGATAATCCTTTTTGCTGCGGCGCACCAGGTCGCGTTCCAGGAGTTTGATTCTTTCCGTGAGCACGGCCAGCACCGCGAGCACCGGCTTGACCACCGGCAGACAATCGGCCGGCACGGCGGTGACAATGTTTTTGTGAAACGCCTCGGACGAGGGATTGCTGACCGTGTGCCCCAGACTCTTGAGGGTAAACCGCACCGTGTTGATGAGGTTGACGCGGGTGCGCACCAGACTGTCGCGCAATTTCAAGCCGAGCAGATCGTGCTGGGCCTGGGCCGAGCCGTGTTGCAGCGGATGGAGCAAGGCCACGTCCGCCCGGGCGAGGCGGGCCAGCATCACGGCGTCGCGGCGGTCGCACTTGCGCTCGTGGCGGGAGATGGCGTGCAGCTTGCGGGGATTGGCCACGATGACCGTGGCCCCGAGGCCGGTGAGGTAACGGCTGATCCACGGGCTGTGCGTGCCCGCTTCCAGCGCCACGGTGGCGGCGGGATAGCTCGTCAGTAATAACGCGAGAGCCACACGGTCATTGACCAGCGGGCCTTCATGGAGCATCTGGCCGGTGGCATCCAGGACGCAAACGTAATGGCTGCGATCACCCAGATCGAGGCCGAGGGTGAAGCCGCCGGCAGGCACCGGGGCGGCGGGAGTGGGAACGACGGAGGGAGTTAGGCTTTTGGTAGTTTTAGTTTTCATAGGCAGAGTAGAGTAACCCAGTTACGGACACCGGGCCTCTGCCTTCTCATTCTATCTTGTTAGGCATCCGGTTTAGAACGAAAAAAATGTGTAATGAGCGCATAGAAAAAGAGAAAGAAACCAACGGCTCCACAAAGAACGCCGAAAAGAATCGGGATGATACTGTAAAGCATCTGTGATGCTGTGTGCTGATAAGACTGCTGCATATCCTGTAAATTCCCCGGAGTAACCTGTGCCACAGAAGTCGCGGCGTGGAAAAGGCCGGCGATGGTAAGAACCCAGCCAATGACCGGGCCGAAAATCATCAGAGCTAGTCCGGTAATCAAAATCTTGAGTTTCTTCGGCTGCATAAAATATAGGTGCGCGAAGATGCCTAACTATTTGATATACGCCGGACTTTGCAGAAGACCGTGCACGAGTAACGTTTGCAATCCAACTGATACCATGCGTTTATGAAACCACACATTCGAAATTCTGTCAAGGCTATGCTGCGAAATAAGAATCTCAAAATCCAGATTGCCAGTTTCCTTTCGCCCGCAACCGCCAGTTTTGCGCCAAGATGAACGGCCAACCGTGCCCGAAAGATGGCAGACCGGTTTCCCTGACGCGCCTGCTGACGGTGCTCGGCAAGTAGCGGGTGAAGTCGTCTACGGCGCGCGGTAGTTTACCGAATTGTTCGCCGACGGAAATATTTCACCACCCGCCAGCCCAGCCACATGAGTGTCACCAGGATGATCGCGCCACCCATCCGCCACGCGCGTTGTTCACGACGGGCATCGTCGAAGATTCGCAATACCTTGGCCGACTCCGTGTCTGTCAGGCCCATGGCATTGATGCGTTGCTCGACCTTCGCCGCAACTTCCATCGACTCAGGGAATGATTGCCACGTCCAGAAGCGCAGTGACGGCCGGAAATAGCCGAGCTCATTCAGGACCGCGATGGGGAAATAGAACGACGAGCCAAGCGTATCCTCGTCCATCATCTTGAACGAACCATCCGGATTCATCGTGTCGCGCAGGCAGAAGTCCATCATGCGCTGCATTTCCGCGCCGGCAAGCTGGCGCTGCGCCGCATCCATCTGCGGCCAGCCGATGCGAAACAAGCGCACGACATCATCGTCATGGTGGTTTGACGGATGGCCTTCCTCACGCCAGCCAAAGGGATACTCGTAATCCTTGAACGCGATGGTGGTCCGCATCATTTCCGGGATGAGCTTGAGGCTGTCACGCCGATACGACGCGATGTGGAACGTGACGCTCAAATCAGCGGTCTTGCGGATGCTCCCATCCGGCAGTCGATACCATCCGCCGAAATAGCCCGTCTGCGGATCCTGCCAGCGCTGGTCCTGGTAATCGAAAAGTGCCTGCTTTAATTCCGGCGGGAACTGATAATTGTGCTTTACGTGCCCGACGATGAAGCGTTCGATCGCGGTGATGGCGATATTCAACTCGAAACGCTGGTCGATACCCGTTTTGCGCACATCGGAAATGAGCAACGAATCCAGATAGGCGCGCAGTTTATCCGGTGTATTCACGCGGTCGAGGAGTTTGAGCGGAAACTGGACGGGCAGGCCGCGCTCGGTGCGATACTCCACTTCCTCGATGGTGGAATCCAGCTTCAGAAACCACGCTTCGCTGCAATGATCAAAGCTGCCGTCCGCCTCAACCTGTTCCCGGGCATCCGGCGGATCAGCCGGCCGCTGCAACATCTCGCGCAAATCGCGCAAGCGCCGGTCGATTCGATCCCACTGCGCGGAGTAAAAGGTCAGCCAGCGGGCCTCGAGAAAAATCTGTCGCGAGCACGGCGTCGCCCGGCCGTTGGCGGCTTGACGAGCCAGCTCTGTCTGCAACGCTTCCAGCTCGCCGACATATTTGTGGTGCTGCTCGCGATACTGCGGATCGAACGCGATAAAATCTGCAGTCGGATCATAGCCGAACATGCTGCGGGACTCGCCGCGGGAAACCGATGGATACGTGCCTGGCGAGTTGGTTTCACCAGCCATGGCATCTGCGGCAAGAAGAATCGCGAACAGGCCCGCCTTGAGTTTCATGCCAGGAATAGTTGGCAAAACCAACTTCAAACGCAAGCAATGGAAATTGCGGTTTCCCCCGGTTTTCCAGAGCTCCCCACGCTGCCGCGGTGCCGGGCTGCAGTTTCGGCCGGAACCATTCCTGCCACTGAAGTTCCCCAGGCGTCGGATCGGTGGCGTGGCGCCTTCTCGTCAGTGATGACTTGTCAGCAGCGCGATGAGACCGGCGGCTGCCAATCCGGCCAGCACGGCAAAGAAAATCTTTACCCAGCTCTTGGGATACTTGCCCGCAATGAGACCGGTGTAGCCGTTGATCACGACCTGGTAATTCTGCGTGCCGTAGTTGTAGGTCAACAGCCAGATCGGCGTGAGAATGTGCTTGAACGTCTGGCCGGAGTAGTCGTCCTCCACCTGCAAATTTCGATGCGTGTCGCCGGGCACCTGCGCGGCGCACAGGGCATGAATTTCCCGTTCCATCTGGTCGCGCGAGGTTTTGGCGGCGGCGACCAGGTCGATTTGGTATCGTTCCACCACCCAGCCCGAAAGATAGCCGGCGTTGTAGGGCACCAGTCCGGTCGTCGTCGGGAACGGCTCGATCTTGCGCAGCATTTCAGGTTGCACGCCGCGCGAGGCCGGCACGAGTTCGTCGTCAAAGAAATGGTCCAGCGCACCCGCGCTGGGCACCCAGCGGACTCGCTGCACCTGCCGGCTCTGCTGTCGGCCGTTCGCGTCGGTGTAGTATTCCGTTTCGTAATAATAATAGCCGCTCTCGGCGGTCCAGTCGGCGTGAACCTGGGCGTCGAACGTCCAGTAGGGAATGTAAAGACCCTTGACCGTGTCGGTGTGCGCGGCGCGCTTGAGCTGGTTCGGCGCGAACCAGCGGCTGCCATACCATTGGCGGATGGCATCGCGCACCTGGTCTTGGCTGACCTTCATCGGCAGCAAACTTTCCGGGCGGAACGCTTCCTTGATTTCCTCGTAGGGCACGAGCGCGGACGATCCGCAGAAATCGCAGCGCTGGCCGACCCGCGTGGCGTCAAAGACGGAAATAGCCTGGCAACTCTGGCACCGGACGGACGTCTTGGCCGCCTGCCAGCCGCGCGCGGAATCGGGAATGCCACGCAACGCCGTGACGAGATCGTGTTCGACAATTTGCTCGTCGCCCGTGGCGGTGAGTTCTGCTTGGGCGGGCGACGTGGTGCCGCAGAACGGGCAGATGAGCAGCTTCTTGGCGGGATTCCATTGCGCCTCCCCGCCGCAAGACGGGCACGAGAACTTCTTTTGAGCTGTGGCTTCAATCATAGAACTGGGTCAGGGGAATGATTGTCAAGGGAATCAACACCAGAAGAATATCTCTGAGAAATTCCTCTGACCATCATTCCCCTGACTATTTCTGGACAGTTGTAAATTCGATCCGTGCATGATTCAAGTTGATCCATTGGATGGCTTTTAGCTCAGTCAGTGCCAGTAGCCGACGCAGATGCGATTCGATGTGATTCTGGCTTTCGGTGTAAGCCGTGATGCGAAACGCGACGCCGGGTGCATGGTCGAACATTGGCTGTCCGCCCAAGTCGAGTCTGCCGCGCTTTAAATTGACCCGTCGTTCGACATTGCTCGTCCCGCCAAGAAAATGAATGGGCGCCTCCTGATATAATGCCCAGTCCAGAAACGCGCCCCAGTCCTGGAGCAAATCAATTATCGTCTGCCGCAACACGACGCAGCTTGGCGTCAAATCGATCCAATTCCCAGTGTCGGCGTCAAATCGACGGCGGTCGACCTGGGTGAGGCTTGTGGCGATAATCTTCTTCGCTGGGCAATGGATGGGCATGGAATCAGGCGGTGGTCATGCTTGTCAAAGGAATGGAGAAAACATTAATTTTAAGTATTTCCCCTGACGATCATTCCCCTGACAGATTTGTGCCAAAATTACCAGTTACGATTTCAAAAACTCGTCCAGCGCCGCTTTGGGCACGCGCCAGGTCGAGCCGATTTTTTTGCCCTTGAGATCGCCCTTTTCCAGCGTGGCCAGCACGTCGGCTTCGCTGACCCCGAGAATCCTTGCCACCTCGGCGGAGCCGAGCAGTTCCGGCAATCCGCCGGCGGCCGCCGCTGGGGAAATCACCGGGGGCGCGCCACCTGCCGCCGGGGGCGTGGCCTGCGGTTGATTCAAGGCCGCCATCATTTGCTGGCCGATGGCCAGTCCCGCGCCCAGTCCCGCGCCAGTGCCGGCCATGCCCCCGGCCGCGCTGCCTTCCTTGGTCAGCGACTCGGCCATTTGGAATTTCACGTAATCGTTGAGATTGCCGATCGCCGCCATGCTGCTCCGCTTGTCAATCGCCGCTTCCACTTCCGGCGGCACCGAGACGTTTTCCACCACAAAGCTGGCAATCTCAATGCCGTACTTGGTCGTGACCTGCGGATTGATCAGCGGCAGGAGCGCCGCGCCTAGTTCAGTGTAGCGCGAAGCCAGGTCGAGCACCGGCACCTTTGCCGCCGCCAGCGCGTCCGTGAACACGCTCACGATGCGGGCGCGCATCGTATCCGAAAATTCATCGAGCCGGAAATGATCGTCCGTCCCCGCCACTTCCTTGAGAAACACCTTCACGTCGGTGACCTTGAAGTCAAAGATGCCGTAGGCCCGCGCCCGGACGATGCCGAAATCGGTGTCGCGCAGCATGATCGGGTTGGCCGTGCCCCATTTGTTGCCGGTGAAAAGGCGCGTATTGACATAGTACAGGTCTGCTTTGAACGGCGAGTGCAGTCCGTATTTCCAGCCTTTGAGGGTGGAGAGAATCGGGATGTTGTCGGTGGTCAGCGTGTATTTGCCCGGGCCGTATGTGTCGCCGAATTGGCCCAGATAAATAAACTGCGCCGTCTGGGATTCGCGGACAATCAACTGCGCGCCGTTCTTGATTTCCTTGTCGTGATCCGGGTAGCGGAAAGTAATCGTGTCCCGCGAGTCATCCTGCCACTCGATGATTTCGAGGAACTGTGTCTTGAGATAATCAATGAGGCCCATGGTTTTTTTGTGAGTGAAATTTAAGTGCGGCGTTCCTGTTGGCGACATCATTGCCTCAAACCCAAAAACTGTGAAGTAGAATTTTTGACGAAATTTATAATCGGATTGCCACCCGGGGTGGATTAGGACCGCGGCCGATGCGATCTTCGTCATGGGTACTTCGCCCGAGTTGCAGTTGTATTATTAAGACAATAAGTCAAACATCTATCGTTTTAAAATTTACATATTATTCATATATGGCTTACTATAAAATATTTATGTAGTTAAAAATAAAGTCTATTGTTTGTCACATTTAGTCTTTACATTTCCAATTTCCCTGGTAGATTGGTGCCGGTGATGGGCAAGACCAGTTCATGTTCAGGCCGCTTTGCGAGTGGCCGCCGCCCTGTAGGCGACGACGTGAGGAGTCGTTGCCCCGCCCGTTCGACGTTTGGCGTCATTCGCTATTCGTCATTCCCCACCCTTCACCAACGGGTACGTTTCGGATGAATACGGTTAATTACGGCTAAATTCGGTCCCAAATATTACGGCTAATCCAGCCCCAAAAAATTGTGCCGGGTCATCATCCTTGGCACGCTGTCTCGCCGCGCCGCCTCGTCTCGTCGAAACCTGGCGGAGCTGGAAGCCATGGCGAAGGGAGAGAGCGAAGGCGGTTCGCCCGCGTGTTTCTGGCCGCTCGAAGAGTTCCGTCTTCGGCCTTCCATTCGGCACGCCAAATTCGGGCAATCGAAAAACTTTAACCAAATTAAACCAAATTAAACCAAAAAATGTTTTCAGACCATGGCTGGAGCCTCCGCTCGCTGAATTCTCTTAATTGGTTTGATTTCCAACCTGAATCGTCTTTTAATGCCTGCCTAATTTTGAAATGAACATCCACGAATACCAGGCCAAGCAGCTCCTCGCCCGCAACGGTGTGACCGTCCCGCTCGAAATTCCCGCCAAATCGCTCGCCGAAGTGCGCCCGGCGGCGGAGAAAATCGCCGCCAGCGGCAGCGCCAAGGTGGTGGTCAAATCCCAGATCCACGCCGGCGGACGCGGCAAGGGCACGTTCAAATCCGGCTTCCAGGGCGGTGTCAAGGTGGCCTCTTCCGTGGCTGAAGCGGTTTCCTTTGCCGGGCAGATGCTCGGCCAGACCCTCGTCACCAAGCAGACCGGCCCCGAAGGACGGCAGGTGCAGACCCTGCTGCTCGCCGAGGGCGCCCGGATTAAAAAGGAGTTCTATCTGGCCGTGCTGCTGGACCGGACCGTTTCGCGCCCGCTGATCATGGCCAGCACCGAAGGCGGCATGGACATCGAGGAGGTCGCGGAAAAGCATCCCGGGAAAATCTTCAAGGAACACATCGATCCGGCGGTCGGCATCATGCCTTTTCAGGCGCGGAAAATCGCCGCCGCTTTGGGTTTGAAAGGCGACCTTTTCAATGCCGGTGTAAAGCTCATTACCGGCGTGTTCAACACCTGGTGGGAATGTGACGCCTCGATGGTGGAATTGAATCCGCTGGCGGTTGTGGAACTGCGCGACGGCAAGGAAACCGTCCTGGCGCTGGACGCTAAAATCTCGCTGGACGACAACTCGCTGTACCGCCACAAGGACCTCCAGGAAATGCGCGACCTGAACGAGGAGGCGCCGCTGGAGATCGAGGCCAGCAAATTCAACCTGAATTACATCAAGCTGGACGGCAGCATTGCCTGCCTCGTCAACGGCGCGGGCCTGGCGATGGCCACCATGGACATCATCCAGCATTTCGGCGGCAGCCCGGCCAACTTCCTCGATGTCGGCGGCGGCGCCAGCAAGGAACAGGTCACGGCGGCGTTTAAGATCATCCTGAGCGACCCGCACGTGAAGGGCATTCTCGTGAACATCTTTGGCGGCATCATGGACTGCAATGTCATCGCCACCGGCATCGTGGCCGCCGTCAAGGAAACCGGACTGAAGCTGCCGCTGGTCGTGCGGTTGGAGGGCAACAACGTCGCCGCCGGCAAGAAAACCCTCGCCGAATCCGGCGTGGCCATCATCACCGGCGACTCGATGGCCGACGCGGCGCAGAAGGTGGTCAAAGCAGTCGGAAAATAACCAACTCAACCATGGAATGAATCATGATCAAAGCCACTGAAATTGCGTTCACTTGTTATCCCGTGACCGATATGGCGCGGGCCCGGAAATTCTATGAAGAAGTGCTCGGGTTGAAATCGACGGTGGTCTTTGGCGAACCCGGCGGCATGCAGTGGACCGAATATGACATCGGCTCCGGCACGCTCGCGCTGGGCGGCGGCGCGCCGGACTGGCGCCCCCGGGAGGACGGCGCCGCGCTCGCCCTGGAAGTCGAGGATTTCGACGCCGCCATCGCCCATCTGCGCGCCCATAATGTGAAATTCAAGATCGAACCGACGGCGACGCCCGTTTGCCACATGGCTTTCATTTACGACAGCGAAGGCAGTTTGATCTGCATTCACAAACGGAACGCGAAGTGACAAAATTGAATCATGTCGATCCTAATTAAACCTAATACCAAGGTGCTTATCCAGGGCATCACGGGCAGCTTCGGGGCCAAACACGCGCAGCTCTCCATCGATTACGGCTCACAGATCGTCGCTGGCGTCACGCCCGGCAAAGGCGGCCAGTGCTTTGAACATGGCGGCGTGAAGGTCCCCATTTTCGACACCGTGGCCGAGGCCGTGAAACAAACCGGCGCCACTGCCAGCGCCGTGTTCGTGCCGCCGCCGTTTGCCGCCGACGCGATTCTCGAGGGCGCGGAAGCCGGCCTCGAACTCGTGGTGGCCATCACCGAGGGGATTCCGGTACGGGACATGGTCCGGGTGAAACGCGCGATGGCGGGCAACACCACGACCCGGTTGATTGGGCCGAATTGTCCCGGCGTCGTGGCGCCTGGTGCGGGCAAAGATTCGCAGGGCGGCTGCCGGATCGGCATCGCCCCCGGCTACATTCACAAGCAGGGCCACATCGGCGTGGTTTCGCGCAGCGGCACCTTGACGTATGAAGCAGTCTGGCAGCTCACCTCCCGCGGCGTCGGACAGTCCACGTGCGTTGGCATCGGCGGCGATCCGGTCAACGGCACCTCGCACTTGGACGTCATCAAACTCTTCAACGATGATCCGGAAACGGCCGGCATCATTATGATCGGCGAGATTGGCGGCAGCGCCGAGGAGGAAGCGGCTGAGTGGATCCGGCAATATTGCCGCAAACCCGTGGCCGGGTTCATTGCCGGCGCCACCGCCCCGCCGGGCCGCCGGATGGGCCATGCGGGCGCCATCGTGAGCGGCGGCAAAGGCACCGCCGCCGCCAAGATCGCCGCCTTCAAGGAGGCCGGCATCGGCGTCGCCGTGACGCCCAGCGAAATGGCAGACACGCTTTTAAAGATGATGTGACCGCCATGGGCGTCTCCGTTTCGCAGGGCGTCGTGGACTGCGGTGGGAAGCGCCGTTGCCGGGCTGCGCGGGACGGCGGTGTGGGCCTTGCGCGACCATTGCGAACACGACACGCAGTGGCCTGCGGCTGATTGCCTCACAACGAGAGTGAGCCCGGACCACTGCGGCGGAGGGTCGCTGAACTCCCGGACGCTGGCGCGCAGGACAGGCGCTGGCGCGGTCGCGAAGCGGAGACGCGTGTTGCTTACAGGCGGTTGCGCCAACGAAAGCGCGATTGTCTTTTTCCCCCGGCAGGCGCTACACTTCACGTCCACCGCGCGGTCACGCGCGCGGCCACAATTTCGCCGCGATGGGCATTGTAAATTTCATTCTCAACCTCGCCGGGCTGCTGTTATGGCTCAACTGGCGGTCGAACCGTTTCGACCCATTGGTCCGGCGGATGCCGGCCACGCTGATGGGCACGCTGCGCCCCGCCGCGCCCAAAAAGCTGCGCCGCTGGCATCTGCTGGCGTTCATCGCGGTTTTGTTGCTGTTCCGGGCCGTGATTTACTGGCAAATTGGCAAGGAAACGAATTGGGCGGGCAAGTTGGACCTGGGCGTCGTCGACTTGTGGTTTGCCAGCAATTCGCATTGGGCCGGCTTCCTGCGGATGGTGGTCTTTTCATTTTCGAGCTTCGGCTTGATGCTGGGGGTCTTTTACCTTTGGGTTCTGATGTTGTCGCTGCTGGCCGGACCGCTGCCCATCCACGGACTGGTGACCATTCCGTTGGGCCGCGTGGATCGCTGGCCGCGCTGGGCGAAAATCGTCCTGCCCTTCATCGTCACGGGCGCCCTCTGGTGGCTGGCCAACTGGGTGTTCGCCCAACTGCAGATTGTAACGCCGATGCCGCCGGCCGGCCGGTTTCAACAGGCCCTCATTTTGGGAGTGGTCGGCTATTTCCAATGGCAATACCCGCTGGAGGCCATCCTGTTGCTCCACCTGTTGAACAGCTATGTCTATTTTGGCAAACACCCATTTTGGAAATACATCGCCGCGACCGCGCAGACGATCCTCGGGCCCTTGCGGAGAATTCCGCTGCAAGCGGGCAAGGTGGATTTTGCACCGCTGGTGGGATTGGTGCTGATCTTTCTTGTCGCCAATTGCGTTGAGTTTGGCATTAAGACGCCCCCGCGAATGAAAAACGGACAAGCTGCTTCGCCGCTGGTCCATGTTCCGGGACTTATCGATCTCTACGGGAAGCTGCCGCTCTAACGCGTGTTTTCAAGATGGCAGTGCCGCGGTTTGGGACGAATCGCGCTCCGGATTTTGAAGCCACGCCGCGGCACTCACTCAGCGGTCGCGCGCGGCAGTTTGACCGTCACGGTGGAACCGATGCCCGGATTGCTTTCGATCAGCAGTTCGCCGCCATGCATTTCCACGAGTTTTTTCGCGATGGCCAGCCCCAGGCCGAAGCCCTGCTCATCCTGCATCCGCCGTTCGAACTGCATATACGCGCCGACGCGGCTGATTTGCTCGCTCGAAAAGCCCCGGCCGTCATCCTGCACCGAGAAAAGGACCTCCTCCGGCGTGGACTTCAGCCGGACGCGCACCAGCAGCCCGCGATCGGAGAATTTCAACGAATTCTGGACGAGTTCCGCGACGATTTTCCGGAAATAATCTTCGGCCATCGGCAACGGGGTTTCCTCGGTCTCCAGAATCACGTCGGTGACGCGTCCCACCTTCTGGGCTTCGGCGGTGGCGGCGGCGCGGGCGATTTCGCCGGGCCGGGCCGTGTTCGCCCGGCGGAGCTGGCCGACGCTTTCGGGATCCGAGGCCACGATTTCCAATTGGGCGTAGATCAGGAAGTTTTCGATGAGCCGTTCGAGCCGCTGGCCGGACTGGCAAATTTCCTGGCTCATCTCGGCAATGGTGTGCGGATCCAGTGAACTGGCCGACTCGGCGAGCATCTCCGCATTGGAAATAATGCCGTTGAGCGGCGTGCGCATCTCGTGTGGCAACATGAGGGAAATTTGGCTGCGCAGCAGGGTAAGCTTTTTCTCCGCCTCCTGCCGCACCGTCTCCACCTTCCGCAAGCGCGCCTGCACGGTCGCATAAAGTTCATCCACCTTGAAGGGCTTGGGCAGGTAGTCGTCGGCACCAAGATCCATGCCGTGGCGCATTCCGGCGGCATCGGCCAGACCGGTCATGAGAATGAAGGGGATGGCGGCGGTGGCCGGATTTTCGCGCAATTTGGCCAGGGTCATGTAGCCGGCGCCAGCCTTGTCCATATTCACATCGCAAAGGATCAGGTCCGGCAACTGCTCGCGGGCCTGGGTGACACCTTCGGCGCTGTCCATGGCCTCAACGACCTCAAAGCCCTGTTGCTCCAGCGCCAGGCGGATCATTTCCCGCAACCAAGACTCATCGTCAATGACCAAAATTTTACTCATCGAAAAATTAAAACGTCATTGTGAGCAGATCTTGTTCCATGCCGCCGCCGCGGAACCAACCCCCAAACGGCTCAGGTTGGTCACTTGCGCTCTTCCAAGGGCACGTAGTGTGCCAACGTGGGCCCGGTGTAAATTTGACGAGGCCGGTAAATCCGGCTCTTCGGTTCCTCCATGATCTCCTTGTAATTGGCAATCCACCCGGGCATGCGCCCAATGGCGAAAATGACCGTGAACATCTCCACCGGAATCCCGATCGCGCGCATGATGATGCCGCTGTAGAAGTCAACGTTTGGATAGAGCTTCCGCTCGACAAAGTACGAATCTTTGAGCGCGGCCTCTTCGAGGCGCTTGGCAATGTCCAGCAACGGGTCACTGATGTGCAATTTTGACAGGACATCGTCGCACGCTTTCTTGATGATCTTGGCGCGCGGGTCATAATTTTTGTAGACGCGGTGGCCGAAGCCCATGAGTTTGCGGCCGCTGTTCTTGTCCTTGGCGGCCTCGATGAACTTGGAGCCGTCGTCGCCTTCCTTGTTGATTTGCGCCAGCATTTCCAGCACGGCTTGATTGGCCCCGCCGTGGAGCGGCCCCCAGAGCGCGCAAACACCCGCCGAGCAACTGGCAAACAGATTGGCCTGGGACGAGGCCACCATGCGCACGGTGGAGGTGGAGCAGTTCTGCTCGTGATCGGCATGGAGCAGGAATATCAGGTCCAGCGCCTTGACGACTTCCGGCCTGAGTTCAAAATCTTCATACGGCAGCGAGAACATCATGTGCAGGAAGTTGGCCGTGTATTTATAATGCTGCTTGGGATAGATCAGCGGCAAGCCCTTCGACTTGCGATAGGAGTACGCCGCAATGGTTCGGACCTGCGAGATGAGCTTCGACACATAAAGATCGAATTGCTTGGATTTGCCCCATTTCCAGTTCATCAGGTCCTCGTCGAAACAGCTCGCGGCGTTGATCATCGCCGAGAGGATCGCCATGGGATGCGCGCCAGTGGGGAAGCCCTCGAAATGAAACTTCATGTCCTCGTGCAAATACTGGTGGGCGGTGAGGAGATCCGAAAAGGCCTTCAGTTGGGGGCGGGTGGGCAGGGCGCCGTAAATGATCAGGTAGGCGGTCTCGATGAAATTGGATTTCTCCGCCATTTCCTCGATGGGAATGCCGCGATAGCGCAAGATGCCCTTGTCGCCATCGATAAAGGTGATGTTGCTGACGCACGAACCGGTGTTGCCGTAACCGTCGTCGATGGTGATATAGCCGGTGTTGGCGCGGAGGGCCGAAATATCCACGGCTTTTTCGTTTTCGCTGCCGGTCAAGGTGGGCAGCGCGTACACTTTTCCGTCCACTTCCAGATTCGCTTGATTGCTCATAATCTCCTAACTGCAACGATTAATTGTTAAACCTCCAGAATTTGCCGATGGAAGCCGGTATTGGCAAGCCGCGAAAGCGGTTTTTAGCAAAAAAATGCCGGCCAAAGGAGGCGGTCTTGCCGGCGGCGAACGAGTCAGCCGCCCGGGGAGTCAAATCGATTCAGCCCCGGGGGAACGTTTGAGATGAGCGCAAGCCGTGCGCCGGCGCCACTTTCCAATCGCCATTCCTTCCGCCTGCCTTAAATTGACCCCGGCGTCGCATGAAAAAATACCTCCATGTCATCACCATTGGATTGCAAAGCAATCTGGCCTACCGCGTCAATTATCTCACGCGCACGCTGTTCAGCTTCATTCCCCTTTTTGCCATGCTCTCGCTCTGGCGGACGATTTACCAAAGCCACCACGGCAGCACCTCGGGATTCACCCAGGCGCAAATGATGTTTTATTATCTGCTCGTGGCCGTGGTGGATGTGCTGACGGCGGTCAACGAAGACGACTGGCAGATCGCCGCGGACATTCGCGAGGGCAACATCAGCCAGTTTTTGTTGAAACCGATCGACTACCTGTGGTACCGCCTGTGTCTGTTCTTTTCCGGACGCATCGCCTTCATGGCCGTGGCTGCCGTGCCGCTGGCCGTGTTCATCGTTTGTTTTTGGCAATATGTGCTGCCGCCGGCCAGCTTCACCGCCCTGGTTGTGTTTCCGGTCTCGCTCATCCTGGCCGCGCTGCTGCAGTTCTTCATCTCCTATGCCATGGCCATGCTCGCCTTCTGGCTGCTCGAAATTTCCACCTTCATTTTCATTCTGTTCGCCTTTGAGTATCTGGCCAGCGGTCATTTGTTTCCGCTGGACATCCTGCCACCGGCTTTGAAACACGCGCTGTACTTCACGCCGTTCCCTTACCAGTTGTATTTTCCCATCAGCCTCTACCTCGGAAAGTCGGCCGGACCGGAAATCTGGCGGGGTTTGGGATTCCAGTTGTTGTGGGTGGCGGCGGCCTATCTCTTTGCCCGGTGGATGTGGCGGCGCGGCATCAAAAAATACTCCGCCTTCGGCGGCTGAAGCTCCTTCACGGACGGAACACCCGGGCCGCTATCTGCTGCATGGCCCAACGCGCATGCTCGGCAATGAGCGGTTCGGCGTCGCCCGCGGCACGTTCGAGCGCCGGCAGGGCCCCGGCGTCGCCGGTATTTCCCAGGGCCACGCAAACATTGCGCAGCAGCCCACGCCGTTTCGTTCGCAGCAGCGGCGTGCCCGCGAACCTCGCCTTGAACCCCGCCTCGTCAAGCTGGAGCAGCGCAATCAAATCCGGCTGGTCCAAATCCCCGCGCGCCTGCGGCTGCATCGCCCGGCCCGCGCGCGCAAACCGGTTCCAGGGACAGACCGCCAGACAGTCGTCGCAGCCAAAGATCCGGTTGCCCATCGCCGGCCGGAGTTCGACCGGAATGGCCCCTTTCAACTCAATCGTCAGATAGGAGATGCATCTGCGTGCGTCCAGTTCAAAGGGTGCGGTGATGGCCCGGGTGGGGCAGGCGGCAAGGCAGCGGATGCATTTGCCACAGTGGTTTTCTTCCGGCAAATCCGGCTCCAATTCAAGCGTCGTGAGAATCTCGGCGAGGAAAATCCAGTTGCCGAGGCGGCGGCTGATGGCGTTGGTGTGCTTGCCGACGAAGCCCAGACCGGCGCGTTGGGCCAGATCGCGCTCCAGCAGCGGTCCGGTATCGACGTACCACAATGATCGCGTCCCGGCGCCGCCGGCCTGATTCACGAACTCCGTTAATGCCCGCAAGGGTTCGGCCAGGACGTCGTGGTAGTCGGCGAAGCGGGCGTAACGGGCGATCCGGCCGTGCCGGCTTGAGCGCGGCGCCGGGCCGGGTTCGGACGCATCCTGTCCGCCGCCCCGCGCGTAGCTTGCGGCCAGCACGATGATCGTTCTGGCGCCCCCCAGGACCTTCTGCGGGTCGGCCCGCTTTTCGGCCGAGCGCTCGAGCCAGGCCATTTCGCCGTTTCGATTTTGGGCAAGCCAGCGTCGAAACCGCGCGGCGCTGGCGGGGGCATCCGCGCAGGTAAAGCGGCAGTCGTCGAAGCCAAGTTCCCTGGCGCGCTGGCGAATGGCGTCCTTCATCGCTACGGGCGGGTGGCCAGGCGGAACTGCAAAATGACCTGCTGCGCCACTTCCCGGGCGGAACGCAAATCGGTGTTGATCAGCACGTCGGCCTGGCGGTAAAAAGGCGCGCGATGCTCAAGCAACTCGGAAATTTTCCGCTGCGGCTCCGGATCGTGGAGCAACGGACGATGCGACTGGTTTCGCACCCGTTCCCAAATCTTCTCCGGAGAGGCCCAGAGGCACACGACCAGCGCGTGCCTTTTGAGCGAGGCCAGATTATCTGACTGCGCGGGCAGACCGCCCCCGGTAGAGATCACGGTTTTGGTCCGTGCCGCCAGCTCCGCCACCGCGTCCCGCTCCAGCGCGCGAAAGGCGGCTTCGCCGTCGCGGGCAAAGATGTCAGCGATGGTGCGACCGGTCTTGTGCTGAATCATTTCGTCCGTGTCCAAGAACCCAAAACGCAGCTGATCGGCGACCAGCCGGCCCGCCGAGGTTTTGCCGGTGCCCATGAAACCGATGAGCGCGAGGTTGACGAGATGGCGGCCAGCGTGCATGAGGATGGATTAGCCGAAAATCGCCGGGGGCGCACGCCAAATTCTGCCGGCTTGGCCTCCGTTTTCTCCCAAGGCGGGGGGGGCGACGACCCCGCGCTTTGACGGCGCCATTTTTTAGGACTTTCTGCTCGGAATCACGCGGGAGGGCTCGCTCCGGTTCAGGGGTCCGATGAGCGAAGCCTTTGGGCACAATCCCGCCCAATTCACGCTCTCGACACTGCGGCAGAATTTGGTAGATTTGCATTGTGAAATTGCCGCCGCTCATATTGGCTTCGGCTTCGCCCCGACGCGTGGAACTGCTCAGGCTTTTGGGCTTGGATTTCCAGGTCATGCCTGGAAACGTCGCCGAAGTGGCGCATGAGCATCTCTCGCCGCTCGAGGTTTGCCAGCTCAATGCCCATCGGAAAGCCTTCGCCGTCGCCAAAAAGATTCCCGATGCACTGGTGCTGGGTGCGGACACCCTGGTTTTTTTGGACAACGAAATCCTGGGCAAACCGCGCAACCTGTCCGAGGCCCGCTGGATGCTCTCCCGGCTGCAGGGCCGTTCCCACCAGGTGGTCACGGGCGTCAGTCTGATCCATCTGCGCAAGCATCAGGAACGGATCTTCGCCGCCAGCACGGACGTGCTCTTCCATCCGCTCGACGCCGGCCAGATCCGCGAATACACCACCAAGGTGCGCACCTTGGACAAGGCCGGCGCCTACGCCATCCAGGAGTCCGGCCAGATTCTCGTCTCGGAGATATCAGGTTCCTTTAGCAATGTGGTGGGGTTGCCGTTGGAAATCCTGCGCGAGGAACTCGCGGTCTGGGGCAAGCCGAGGGCCAGGAAAAGCCCCGTCTTTTCCACGGACTAACAATTCTCAAATTCCTCCCCGTCGGTGATTACCGCAGCTCCGGGTGTTCGCTCAGCAACCGGTCCAGATTGGTTCTGGCCGGCAACAGCCGGGGATCCAGCCGCAACGCTTCGCTGAAGTGGGCCACCGCGCCGGTCGGGTGCCCGAGGTTGGCCAAGGCGCCACCCATGGCCAGTTGCGCCGGGGCGAAGTCGGGGCGAACGGACAAGGAATTGCTAAAGCAATTGAAGGCGTTGGTCCAACTGTTGTGCTGGGAGAAATAGACGCCCAGGTCGTATTGGATGTCGGCGTCGCGTGGTTCCAGGTTCGCGGCGATTTGGAGATGCTCCAGCGCCTCGGCCGTCTGCCGCCGTTCCAGCAGCGCCATGGCCAGATTGAACTGGCTGTACGGAAAGCGCGGTTCGGTCTTGACCGACAATTGGTAGCAGAGGAACGCAGCCTCCGTGTTGCCCGTCAGCTCAAATGCTTTGCCCAGGCAGTTTTCCGCCACGTAGTTGTCCGTGGTTACTTCGATGGCATGGCGGAACAAGGTAATGCTGTCGCCCCATAGCCGGATTTCACACACGGAAGCGCCCAGGCAACCGAGCAGCGCCGCGCCGCCCAAGACCGGCAGGACAATTCTCCGACTGTCTCGGGACGAGAAATATTCGGCCACGCCCCAGGTCACCACGATAAACAAGCCGATGCTGGGAATATACGTATAACGATCCGCCATCGATTGCGCGCCCACCTGGATCAGCCCGATCGTCGGCACCAACGTGCCGACGAACCAAAACCAGCCTACCGCGAGAAACGGCGTCTGGCGCCAGTTGTAAGCGCAGGAACAGGACCACACGACCAGCAGCGCCACGGCGCCCAGGGCGAGCCACCACGGCCAATGACTCGGATGCGGATAAATAATTGCCAGATCCGTGGGCCAGAACAATTTGCTGGTATAACGCGCATACGCGAGCACGGCATTGGCCAAACGTTCCCCCAGGGGCAGCCCAGCCACCGCCCCGGCGCCGGACTGGACGGAATACGTCGCCAGACTGCCGGCAATCACCAATACAAAAAAGGGGATCTTTTCCGCCGCCCACCGGCCCAAGGATACGGGCCGGCAGGCAACCGTGGCCCCTTGCACAAAGGCGTGCTGGAATCCGGCAATCCGATTAAGCGGCCACAGGTCCAACAGCAACAGAACGCAAGGGAGGGTGACTACCATCGGCTTGCTCATCAAACCACACGCGCAGAAGACGAGGGCGGCGGCGTAAAAAAGAGCGGCACGCACCCGGTTCCGAGGAGCCGCCGGTGCGCCGCCGGTGGCGCTCCGCGCGTAACCCAGGTACGCCAGCATGGCCAGCAGCCAGAAAAATGTGCTCAGGACGTCCTTCCGCTCCGACGCCCAGGCGACCGATTCCACATGCATGGGATGCCAGGCAAACAGCGCCGCCACAAAGGCGCTCCGCCAAAGGGCGCCCGTGGCGCTCCGCAAGAACATGAACAACAGCAGGGTGTTGGCCACGTGGTAAAGAAGGTTCACGAGATGATGGGCCCCGGAATTGACGCCAAAGAGCGCGCAATCCGCTTGGTGCGAAAGCCACGTCAGCGGGTGCCAGTTAGCCTGTTCGCTCGTGGTGAAGGCCCAGACCAAATTCGTCGCGCTCAGTCCCGAAGTCACATGTGGGTTGCCGACGATATATTGGTCGTCGTCAAAGTGAATGAAGGGATGATGCGTAATCGGCCAGTAGAGCGCGGCGGTGCCCAGCGCCAAGACCGCGCACAAGAGCGGGAATAGTCGCGCGCCCGAACGCGCCGCCCGTTCCGGACCGTCAGAGCTGGATGGACTCATGCTGGCGGCGGTTGAAACGAAGGGCCTTCGTGTAGCCGGCGCTGCGGGCCAGGGCGACGGCTTCGGCAAAATTCAGGCCGACCTCGCCCGGCGTGTGGGCGTCGGAACCGAAGGTGATCGGGACATTCTGACGGCGCGCGAGCTTGAGCAAATCGGGGCACGGATAGATTTCCCGGCAATCCTTGCGCAGACCGGCCGTGTTCAGCTCCATGGCGCAGCCGGCTTCGGCGGCGGCGGCGATGAACTCTTCATAAAGCGGGCGGCAATCCTGCACGGGCCGGATCCCGAATTTTTTTGGCAAATCCGCGTGGCCGATGATTTGGAACAAACCCGACCGGGCCGCCTGCGTCAGCCGCTCAAAATAGGCGGACCAGACTTCAAAGGCGTCCCGTTTTTTCCATTCCGAAAGCTTGGCCGGATTGTCAATGTCCCAGGATTCCGAAACATAATGAACCGAACCGATGAAATAATCCCACGGCTGGCGTTTCGCGAGCTGCCGGATCCAGTCCTCCTGGCCCGGCAAATAATCCACTTCCAGGCCGAGCCGGATGGTGAGCTGGGGAAAGCTTTCCCGGGCCAGACGGACCTTGGCCACATAGTCATCGAGTTGCCGGTCGAACATCCGCCAGCCGTCAAAATCATCCCGCGCCATGGGCGAGTGGTCGCTGAAGCCGATTTCGGTCAGGCCGATCTCCACGGCGCGACGGGCATACTCCACCGGTTCGCCCTCGGCATGACGGCACAGCGGCGTGTGCATGTGATAATCGGCGGGCGATTGCATGGCCGCCAGTCTTGCGATTCAACCCCCAACTTTCAAGTGTCGATTAAGGCAGTGCCCGGCCGCGGAGCCCGTTTGACAGGGCCGGGGCGGACACCGTAACTTCCAAGCGTGTTTGAACTTGTTTCTGATTATGCGCCGGCCGGCGACCAGCCGCAGGCGATTGAGAAGTTGACCGCGGGAATTCTCGCCGGCGGGAAACACCAGACTCTGCTGGGAGTCACCGGTTCAGGCAAGACGTTTACGGTCGCGAACGTCATCAGAAACGTCAACAAGCCCACCTTGGTCATTTCGCACAACAAGACGCTCGCGGCGCAGCTTTACGCCGAGTTCAAGGGCTTTTTCCCCAAGAATGCCGTCGAATACTTCGTCAGCTACTTCGATTATTACCAGCCGGAGGCGTACATTCCGCGCACGGACACGTTCATTGAGAAGGACTCCAGCCGGAACGATGAGATTGAACGGCTGCGGCTGTCCACGATGAGTTCCCTGTTCACGCGCCGCGATGTCATCGTGGTGGCGAGCGTGTCGTGCATTTACGGCATTGGCAGCAAGGAGGACTACGAGGCGCTGGTGATACCGCTGCAGGTGGGGCAGGCGACCTCGCGCGAACAGTTGTTGTCGCGGCTGGTGGATTTGCAATACGGCCGCAACGACATCGCCTTTGAGCGCGGCAATTTTCGCGTGCGCGGGGACACGGTGGAGGTCTGGCCGGCGGGGCGCGAGGATGGCCTGCGGCTTGAGTTTTTTGGTGATGAGATCGAAAAAATCACCCGCTTCGAGCCATTGACGGGCGGGAAGATCGAGGCGCTTCAGTCGGACATGATCTTTCCGGCCAGGCAATTCGTGACCACGGGCGACAAGATGAAGCGCGCGATCCTAGCCATCCGCGAGGAGCTGGGCACGCGCATCGCCGAATTTGAGCGCGACGGCAAATTGCTTGAGGCGCAAAGGATCAAGCAGCGGACGGAATTCGACCTGGAAATGATGGAAGAAATGGGGGTGTGTTCCGGCATCGAGAATTATTCACGGCACATTGCCAACCGCCCGCCGGGGTCGCGCCCGTCCACCTTGTTTGATTTCTTTCCGAATGATTACCTGCTGATGATCGATGAATCACACGTGACGGTGCCGCAGATCGGCGGGATGTACGAGGGCGACCGTTCGCGCAAGACGGTGCTGGTAAATTACGGATTTCGGCTGCCGAGCGCTCTGGACAACCGGCCGCTGAATTTTCTGGAGTTCCAATCGATGCAAAACCAGACGATTTATGTTAGCGCCACCCCGGCGCAGCGCGAAATCGAATGGTCGCGGCAGAGCGCGGGCGGTGGCCCAGGCGTCTCGCCGGCCGGGAATTCGCAGAGGCAGGATCCCCAGGCCACCGCGGAACGTCCCGGGGTCATTGAACTCGTCGTCCGTCCCACCGGCTTGGTGGATCCCCGGGTCACGGTCAAACCGCTCCGAGGCCAGATTGACGACCTGATCGAGGAGGTGCGCAAGCGGGCGGATCTCAAGGAACGCACGCTGGTGACCACGCTCACCAAGCGCACGGCCGAGGAACTGACGGATTACTTGCGCGACATCGGTGTGAATGTGCGTTATCTGCACAGTGAGATTGACGCCATCGAGCGCGTGGAGATCCTGCGCGCGCTGCGCAAGGGCGAATTCGACGTGCTGGTGGGCATTAATCTCTTGCGCGAAGGGCTGGACCTGCCGGAAGTCTCGCTGGTCGCCATCCTGGATGCGGACAAAGAGGGCTTTTTGCGGAGCGAAACGAGCCTGATTCAAACGGCCGGGCGCGCCGCACGGCATTTGAATGGCGAGGTCATCCTGTATGCCGACGTGATGACGGACAGCATAAAGAAGTTTCTCACCGTGACCGAAAAACGCCGGGAGCGACAGCTTGAGTACAATCGCGAGCACAACATAACTCCGCGCAGCGTCAGCCGGGCGGTGGAGGAAAGCCTGGCGGTCTATGAGGCGAATCGCGGCGCGGCCGCCGGCGTGCTCCAGGACGCAAAATTGGATTTGGATCTGACGCAGACGATGGCCGAACTGGAAATCGACATGCTCAAGGCCGCCGAGGATTTGCAGTTCGAAAAAGCCGCGCTGCTGAGGGACCAGATCAAGGAATTGAAGCGGATGCTGGACGGCGGCACCACGGCGGAGAAAGCGAAGCCGGTCAGCTACAACCGCTCCGCGAAGGCCGCCGGCAGGCCGGGGAAGGGGCGGAAGAACGGAAAGCGGGCGGAGCTGCCGTCCTGAAGCGCAAGAGGTCGAAGGAAAGGCTAAATTACATTGATGGGAGTCCCAATGAAGGCCGAAGTCCAGGATGAAAATGACGACGGTGGCGCGGGAAGACAAGAATTTGCCCGAAAGCCGGGAGCCAGACCGGGCGGGAGTATCAGCGCGATCAATGTCCCGCAAAAGTTTTTCAATTCACACCTTCCCGTTCGATCGGTTAGCTTTGCTCTGTGAACGACATCCCGGCCAGTAATGAGTCCATGGCTAGGCGGAATAGGTTGGGCGCTGTGCCGCAGCCGACTGGAGGCGAACTGGCCGCGCCAACGCCGAACGGCGGTGGGCGCGGTTTCTGGGCGCTCATCGTCACGCAGTTTCAGGGTGCGTTCAGCGACAACGTGCTGAAGAATCTGGTGGTTTTCGTGGCGCTCTTTGGCACGTCCATGACGATGGCGGAGAAAAACAGCTACGGCGAGACCATGGGCGCATTGTTTTCGCTGCCATTCATTTTGTTTTCGATGGCCGGCGGTTTTTTGGCGGACCGGTTCAGCAAGCGGTCGGTCATGTTGGGGGTGAAAATCTTCGAACTGTTTATCATGACACTGGTATTTGCGGGCCTCTGGTCGTGGAACAAATACCTGCTGCTGGCCGGCGTTTTCCTCATGGGAACGCACAGTGCCATCTTCGGCCCCTCCAAGTACGGCTCGTTGCCGGAGTTATTGCCGGAGCGCCGACTTTCCTGGGGCAATGGCGTTTTGGAACTCGGAACCTTCATGGCCATCATCCTGGGCACAGTGGCCGCCGCGCAGATGTCGGAAGCGTTCCGCGGGCGGCAATGGATGTCCGGCGCCGTCCTGGTCGCACTGGCGTTGATTGGGTTTTCGTCCTGCCTGGCCATCACGAAGGTCCCGGCGGCGAGTCCGCAAAAGAGGTTCAATCCGAATTTTCCCGCTGAAATCTGGCGGCAGCTTCGCGCCATGCGCGGCGACCGGCCGCTCTGGCTGGCGCTCGCCGGCAATACTTACTTCAATTTTCTGGGCATGCTGTTGCTCTTGAACCTGTTTTTTTACGGCTCGGAAACCCTGCAGGTCACGGAGATCCACATTGGCTACCTGAACGTCGCGCTGGCATTGGGCATCGGCCTGGGCAGCCTGGCGGCGGGCTATCTCTCCGGCGGCAAGATTGAATATGGCTTGGTCCCGCTGGGCGCGTTCGGGCTTTCGATGTGTTCGGCGTGGCTGGCCTGGCCCACGGTGACGTTGCAGGAGTCCTACCTTCTGCTCGGGTTGCTCGGCTTCGCGGGCGGCTTTTTCATCGTGCCGGTGGCTGCCCTGCTGCAGCATCATCCCAGCCGCGGGAACAAGGGGCAGGTGCAGGCCACCGCGAACTGGCTTGCGTTTGTCGGCGTTTTCCTCGCTTCCGGCGCCCACTGGTTGTTGGCGCAAGAACTTTCGCTGACACCCCGCGGCATCTTCCTCATCGGTGGCATCTTGACGTTGCTCGGGGCCATCTATGTCTTGGTGTTGCTGCCGGACGCACTGCTGCGTTTTCTTTTGTGGTGCCTGACGAACACGATTTATAGGATCCGCATCATCGGGCGCGACAACATTCCGGCCAAGGGCGGCGCGCTGTTCGTGTGCAATCACCTTTCCTTTGCCGACGCGCTGCTGCTCATCGCCTCCACGGACCGGCCCATTCGCTTCCTGATGTTCAAAAACATCTATGAGAAGCGCGGGGTCAAGCCGTTTGCCAAAATTCTTGGCGCCATTCCGATTTCCTCCGAGCAAAGACCGCGCGAACTGATTCACGCGCTGCAAACGGCCAGCGACGCCATCCGCAACGGGGAAGTGGTCTGCATTTTTGCCGAAGGCCAGATCACGCGCATCGGACAACTGCTGCCGTTCCAGCGCGGGTTCGAGCGCATTATGAAAGAGGTGGACGCTCCGATAATTCCGGTGGCGCTGGACGGCGTGCTGGGCAGCCCCACAAGTTTCGAGCGCGGCCGGATGCGCCGGTTCCCGGAACATCTGCCGCACCCGGTGACCGTCAGCTTCGGCACGCCGCTGCCGCCGGCCGCCACCTCGATTGAGGCTCGCGAAGCCGTGCAGGCGCTGATCGCCGATGCGTGGCAGTATCGGCGCGCCCGCATGGAACCGATGCCGCGCAGTTTGGTCCGCGTGGCGCGGCGGCACTGGCATCGCTTTTTTATGACGGACGCAACCAGCGGCACGCTTAAGTTCGGCACCGCGCTGGTGAAAACAGTCTTCCTGGCGCGCCGGTTGAAGAAAGTGTGGCGCGGACAGGAAATGGTGGGCTTGTTCCTTCCACCCAGCGTGCCGGGGGCGCTGGTGAATTACGCTGCGCTGCTTTGCGGCAAGGTGCCCGTGAATCTGAATTATACGCTTTCCGAAGTCACCATTGCCTCGTGCGCCAAACAGTGCAACCTTCAGACCGTCATCACTTCGCGGAAGTTCCTGGAAAAAATCAAGCTCACACCCCCGGGGAAGATCATCTATCTTGAAGATGTCGCCGGCGGAGCGCCGTCCGCGGAACCGGCTCGAGCTGGCGGGCGGCCCGGCCAGGCCGGGCCCGCGTTCGCCCCACCGTCCGCGGCGGAAAAACTCGCGGCCTGGCTGCTGGCCAGGTTCGCGCCATTCGCACTGCTGAAGCATGTTGCGGGACGGGAAACGGAAGTGGTGCTGGACGACCTGGCCACCGTGATTTTTTCCAGCGGCAGCACCGGCGAACCCAAGGGCGTGATGCTCACGCACTACAACATCCTCTCGAACCTCTCCCAATTCAGCCATATCCTGAATTTTACGCACCACGACCGGCTGCTCGGCATTTTGCCGTTCTTCCATTCTTTTGGTTTCACGGTGACGCTTTGTTTGCCGGCGGAAATTGGC
>JBEKZM010000033.1:0-52067 GCA_049509875.1 Verrucomicrobiota bacterium
GTGCAGTTTGGTTTTTCGCTTCGTGTAAGCCGGCATCGCTATATATCACCATAAAGGTGATGTATTGTCAAGCGCTTTTTCACCTGAAAATGCTTTTCCTTGGGGCTGGCTAAGGTTTGGGGTATTCATACATATTTTAACACTGGGCCTGGCCCCAGCGCGGTTGCTGGATTGGGGGATTGACAAGCACGATTTCATGGTTGGATTTTTTCGAATTCATTGGGCGACGCCTCTTCCAATGGTTTTTGGTTTGATTTGGCTTGATTTGATTTGATTTGGTTAAAGCCATTCGATTGCCCAGATGATCCGCCAATTAGCCGCTGTGGCACATGGGCAATCCTCTCTAATACGCGAAGGATTCCGCCGCCCCTGCGCTGCGCTGGGCGGCGGAGTGGTCGCAGCGCGACCACTACCACCGCAATTGCTAGCGGCGCGCAGGGAGCGTTGCGTCCTGCCTGGACGGTGCGGTTGTCCATCACAACGACCAGCCTAGGAGAATCCGTCGGGAGATGAGATGTCACCGTGACATCTCCTTGCATTTTAGATGTCACGGGGACATCTAAAATGACATTGGGGCGAAGACGCCAGGGCCCGAAGGGACTTTTCGCAACGGCAGATGCACGCCGATGAACACAGATTGTCAAGGCGCAGGGCGCGACGCAACTGAACCGAAACTTTCAACTCTCAAAATCGAAGATGCGACAGAAGGCAACCAAGGAAACGAAGGGGAACTTCCAAAACATTCGACATTCAGCGTCCAACATCGAAAGAAGGCTGAACAGGGCTGCTCAAACCTCGGTTCATAACAATCCGTGCGCGCCGGCGTTTTGAACTGGCGCACACGCCTCTCCGGTTTCGGGCGGGACGCCCGAAACAACAGGCGGGACGCCTGTTCCACCCATCTACGGCTCGAGCCGCACGAAGGCTTTGGATGGGGCGATGCCGCTGTCGTTCACCGCCTCCACGGTGAAGTAATAGGCAACCCCGCTGTTCAGGCTGTTGATTTGCGCGGTGGTGGCGTTATAAACCTGGAAGTTGCCAAAGAGGCGGTCGGGTGCCAGGCCGTAGCGGACCACGTAGAACTCAGCGCCCCGGCTGGCCGGCCAATAAACCGTGGCCTTGCGGCCATCGCCCAGCGCGCGCGCGGCCATGAGGTTGTTGACCGCCGCCGGCACGTGGCCCAGGCCGCTGCCGAAAATCCGGAATCCGCTGACCGAAAAGCACGCCCCGGCCGGACAATGAACATTCACGAGCCGGACATAGCGATACTTGACCGGACGCTCAAGCTGCGCGTAATCGTGCGGCGCATCCCGGTGATTGTCGCTGCGATCCAATATTTTCCGCCAGCGATTGCCGTCGCGCGAGCCCTCGAGGTAGTACTGATAAGCGTCACCGTGAAGCTTGCCATGGACCTTCGCGCCTTCGTCGGCAAAATTGACTTGCAGGGCCTCAATCCGGCAGGGCTTCCCCAAATCGACCTTCAGCCATTCGCCGGCGTTCCCAGTCGCGGCGGACCACCAGGTCTGGATGTCTTCATCAAAGGCATTGACCACGGGAAAGCCGGGCCGCGCCGATGAGGCTTCCGCTTTTTTGGCGTATGACAACAGCATCCAGCCGGGCGAACTGTCTTGGGCGGAAGCTTTGACGGTTCCCGGCAGAAATTTTGGATAATCGCCGAGAAACGTGTCGCACCACATCTGTCCGTCTGTGCAGAAGCCCGCTGGGAACAGGCCAATGCGCCGCTCAAACATGTGCCGGACGGAGATGACCATGGTAGAAACGCGCCACCAATCGGCCGACGTGTCCTGAAAGGTTCCGCTATGCCCCGCGCCGGTGGCAAAACCGCCGGGCTTGTGGGAAAACGGGCTGTAGGGCGCGTAGGTGAACGGCCCGAGCGGCGAATTCCCTACGAATACGCCGTCGGCATAACTGTGAAACTCCGTCCCAGGCGCCGCGTATTGGAGATAATATTTTCCGCCGTGTTTGGTCATCCAGGCTCCCTCGACCCAGGGCGTTTCCGAGAGGGTTCCGCCCTGCCGCACGCCGGCGTTGTCGTTGCCGCGCACCTCCCAGCCGTGCCGCGCCGGGTCGCATTGGCCGCAAAGGACAGGCTGGCCGATTTCACGGAAGCCGTGGGCAGGATCTAGTTCCACTCCGCTGATGCCGCCGCCCGCACTGCAACCGTAATAGATATACACGCGCCCGTCGTCATCCTGAAACAAGTCAGGGTCGGGGTAGGCCTGCAAATCGCCGGCCTTGGTCCAGGTTCCGGCGCGCGGATCGTCCGCGCGATAGATCGCCTTGGTGTTGAAAGCGGTGTAATACAAACGGCCATTGATTACCGCCGGCGCCGGCGCGTAATCCTCGATGGGCAGATTTTGGCCCTCAACAAAAATCCAATGGCTGAAATCGGGCGAATGCCAGTAGCCGCCGCTTTTGGAAGCGAACAGCCAATATTCGTTGTCAAAATAGACGACCGCCGGATCGGCGGCCTCGCGGCGACTGGGATCGTCCAATTGAAAACGGTAATCCAAGTCGAGCGGATTGCAATAGGTTGGCGGCCGGTCCCCCGCCCGCGCGGACAGAAGGCACGCGGCCAAAGCAATGGACGGCCAGATATGGGAAAAGATTGGGGACCAAGAATTACATGTTTTCGTCATAAATTGCGAGAATGAGCGTCGCGCCCGCGATGAGGCTTCAATCGTTGCATTTTTAGCCAGCACATTGCAATTCGCAAGTTTAGGACCATCCTGTTGGGCCGATTTAACTGGCAGTCAAAAATGGCATGTCTTGCGCTTTGATGAAGGACATTGATGAAAACCAAAATCGTGAAACAAGTGTGGTTATGAACCAAGACATTCGCGCCAAGATGCGCGCCGCCGAAGTTCCCGGCGCAACGATTGATGCGTTTCTTGCCGCGGTAGAAAAAGTGGCAGCGGGTGAACGTGGGCAGATCCCGGAGTCCACGATTGCGCCGGTGGAGGAGCTGCCGTCGCTGGAATCCTTGCCGACGGCAGGCGGCGAAGCGGGGGAATTGCTCAACCAACTGGTGGTCATCAAGCTCAACGGCGGCCTCGGCACGAGCATGGGACTAGAAAAGGCCAAATCCCTCATCAAGGTAAAGGGCGAGGACACATTTCTGGATTTCATCGCAAAACAGATTTTGCGGCTTCGCGTCAGCAGCGGCGCGCCGAGGCTGGCGTTTTACTTGATGGACAGTTTCAGCACACAGGCGGACACGCTGGCGTATCTCAAGAAATATCCAGCTCTAGCCATTGACGGCCAACTGGATTTCCTCCAAAGCAAGGTGCCGAAGCTCGATGCGAAAACCTTGCTGCCGGTCGCCTGGCCGGCGGCACCGGACCTGGAATGGTGTCCCCCGGGCCATGGCGACCTGTATCCCTCGTTGCTTGGCTGCGGGCTGCTGGACAAGTTGCTGGGCCGTGGCATTAAGTTCCTGTTCGTGTCGAACTCGGACAATCTCGGCGCGACGGTGGATCTGCGGTTGTTAAACCATTTTGCGGCGTCGGGAAACTCATTTCTCATGGAAGTGGCCACCCGCACGGCGGCGGACCGCAAGGGCGGCCACCTGGCGCGCCGGCGCGAGGACGGCCGCCTGGTGCTGCGCGAAAGCGCGCAATGCCCAGCGCAGGATGAAACTCAATTTCAGGACATTACGCGGCATCGGTTCTTCAACACAAACAATCTCTGGATCCGGCTCGATCATTTGAAGGCGGAACTGGAAAAACACGGGGGCGTGCTGCCGCTGGCGCTCATCACCAATGCCAAGACGGTTGATCCGCGTGACGCGGGCTCGCCGAAGGTGATCCAGATCGAAAGCGCGATGGGTGCGGCAATTGAATGCTTCGCGAAGACGGGTGCGGCTCTGGTGCCGCGCAGCCGGTTCGCGCCGGTCAAGACCACGTCTGATTTGCTGGCGCTGCGTTCGGATGCGTATCGGCTGACCGAGGATTATTTGCTGATTTTGGATGAAAGCTGTCACGGCCAACCGCCGGTGATCGATTTGGACAGCAAACACTACAAACTACTGGCTGATTTCGAAGCGGCGTTTCCGTACGGCGCGCCATCGCTGGTAAATTGCGAATCGCTCAAAGTGGTTGGCAAAAAGACTTTCCCGGCGAATTTAGTGCTTAAGGGGAAAGTAGAGTTTACCGGGGACTGAAGAAGCCAGCACGAAGCAAGTGGCCTTGCAAATGGATGTTGAAGCGGGCTGAAGCCCGCGGTCCTAACGCTGGCAGGGCTTTTTTACAGCGGACAGACGGTGAGGTAATCCACATTCACGCCGCCGTGGCCGCCGACCAGGCGAATACTGTTGGTCGCTCCCGCTCCCAGCGGCACCGTGAGGCAGGTTTGTCCGGTGTAATCTTGCCAGCCGCCGGTGGCGGGCGTGTTCAAATACGAGTAATCAGTCCCGTTGACGAAAAGTTTCAATTTCGAATTGCTGGCGGCGGCGTAATGGATGCCGATGGTGGCCCGGCCATCCGGGCCGGCGCCGCCAACCTGGTCGAGCTGAAGCGAGGCGTCTTCCAGATGCAGATCTTGCGCGCTCTTTCCGCCCGACGCGGCGGCGTCCTCCACCAATTTCGCACCGTCGGCAAGCGTGCAGTTCGCGGCGGGGATTTTGATCAGGCGCGGATCGGGAGTCGGGGCCGGACCCACGGGCGGGACCCCTTCCTTGGTCTGCACCACCATCTGGATCGTGCCGTCATCATTGAAATTCAACCGGTCCACGCACATGGACCGCAACGTGCCCTGGCCGGAAAGGGATTGGTTGTGATAAAACTGGTACCACTGGTTTTTGTATTCCACCACCGAACCGTGGGTGGTATCACATCCCGTCGGATCCAAGTAAATGCCCCGATGCTGCCACGGTCCCAGCGGATTGGAACTGGTTGCATAGCGCATACGGTTGGCGCCCGGACGGTTGTCGGCGTAGGTCAGGTAATAGGTCCCGGCCCGTTTGAACACCCAGGTCGCCTCATGAAAATCCACCAAACCGGTCATTTCCTGCATGGCGCCGTCGAACTCGATCATGCTGGGCTTGAGCTTGCCGCCCTTGCAAACGCCGCCGCCGCCGTAGTAAAGATACGCCTCCCCGTCGGTGTCGGTAAACACCGCCGGGTCAATCATGGCGTTGCCGTCCAACCCGCCGATATAGCCGGCGGATTTGAAATCGCGCGCCGGCTGGGAACTGGTGGCCACGCCGATTTTCCAAGTCTTGTTCCACTGGCTGCCGCTGGGATGCGGGAAATAGAAATAGTACATGCCATCGCGATAGGCGCAATCGGGCGCCCACATGAAGCCGCCTTCCGGCCGGCCCCAGGACACCTGGCTGGAGCGCAAAATTTCGCCCTCATCACGCCAGTGCACCATGTCGTCCGTCGAAAAAACGTGATACCGGTCCATCAAGTCACAGCCGCGCGCCGGGTCCATGTCGTGCGACGGATAGACGTAAAGCCGTCCGTCGGCCCACACGTGCGCGGAGGGGTCGGCGGTATAGATGCTGGTGATGAACGGATTGCCTGCGCGACCCGGGCCAGGGAACGCGACCAGGGCTACGGCCGCCAGCGCCAAGGCAAACGATCTGCTCTCCAGAAGTGTATTCTTATGAAATATTGTCATCATGATCCTGTTCAATTACGGCTCAAGCTTCTCATGAACGCAGCTCCGTCCTGCATCCCCGAAAGCGGGGAGAGCTTTCCACGAAGAATTCCCGCATGGGGCCCATTCCGCATTCCGCACTCCTCCGCCCCGGGGGCGCATCTTCGCCCTGCCCCCCGGAAGAGCGCGCGACTCTGTGAGCCGCAGCAACTGGTGAATTCTCACTGTGGCCATCGAGTTCACACGCGTCTCCGATAGGCTCCTGGTTTGAGGGGCAGTGCGAGGATGCGCCCCGCCCCGTGTGGCCATTTTATGCCATGTTGACTGCTTAACCGTATCTGGGACAATAGATAAACCGATGAATAAACCGCGCCGCCTTGCCTGTCTCCCGAAACAGCTTTTTGTTTGCTTTTTGACCCTGATGGCCGCCTTTACCGCCAACGCCTGGCAGATGAAACAGGGACCTTTGATGACCCGCTGGGCGGCCTTGGTAAACACGAACGCTCCGCTGCCGGAATATCCGCGCCCACAAATGGTGCGCACCAACTGGCTGAATCTGAACGGCATCTGGCAGTTCCAGCCCGGCGCCACGAACGATCCGGTGCCCGCCGGCCAGACTCTCTCCAGCCAGATCCTCGTCCCCTACCCCATGGAATCGGCCATTTCGGGCGTCATGCAGTACAGTGAATTCTCCTGGTATCGGCGCACATTCACCGTGCCGTCAAACTGGAGCGGCAAACACGTCATCCTGCATCTGGACGCCGTGGACTGGCAAGCAACGGTCTATGTTAACGGACAGCAGGTGGGCCTGCACAAAGGCGGCTATGATCCGTTCAGCTACGACATCACCTCCTATCTAAATGGCGGGACCAACGAGCTGATCGTGAACGTTTATAGCCCCGAAGACAACGGAGGCCAGCCGCGCGGCAAGCAGACGCTTTACCCGGGCGGCATCATGTACACTTCCTCCAGCGGCATCTGGCAGCCGGCGTGGCTGGAGCCGGTGGATGCTTCGGGCATCAGTTCCTTGCACATCATCCCCGACCTCGACAATTCGCGGCTGCTCCTGACCGTCAGTTGTTATGCCACCGGCGGCGTGACCGTCTCGGCAACGGTGCTGTCCAATGGCGTGGCGCTGAACACCGTCATCGGTGGCCCGCAATCGGAACTGGATATCCCCATTTCCAACCCGGTTTTGTGGTCGCCGGAAAACCCATTCCTCTATGGGCTTCAAGTTTCGACCACCCACGGAGGCACGACCAACGACTCAGTGACCAGCTATTTCGGAATGCGGAAGATTTCCATCCAGATGGCGGGGGGCGTGCCGCAGATTTATCTCAATGACCAGTCTTACTTCCAAATGGGACCGCTGGACCAGGGGTTTTGGCCGGACGGCATTTACACGGCGCCCACGGACGCCGCGCTGGAGTACGATTTGCAGATGGAAAAGGCGCTCGGCTTTAATGCCATCCGCAAACACATCAAGGTGGAGCGCCAGCGCTGGTATTACTGGGCGGACAAATTGGGGCTGGTCATCTGGCAGGACATGCCGAGTTGCAATTCCTACACCGGCAATCCCAACCCGCCGGCGGTGGACCCGCTGGACTTCATCGCCGAATTGAGCGCGCTGGTCACCAACCATTGGAACAGCCCGTGCATTGTCATGTGGGACATTTTCAACGAAGGCCAGGGCCAGCAAGGCAGCGGCAACGGCGTCGGCCAGACCAACACGGCGTACCTGGTAAGCCTGGTGAAATCGCTCGATCCCTCCCGCCTCGTGAACCAGGGCAGCGGCGGCAGCTATTTCGGCGTGGGCGATGTGCTCGATGCCCACAGTTATCCCGACCCCGGCGATCCCACCAGCAGCACCCAGGCGCCGGTGGACGGTGAATTTGGCGGGATTGCCTGGCACCTGACCGGCCATTTGTGGAATCCGTCCGAGGCCGGCACCAGTTATCTGCTGGCCAGCTCCCTGGATAATTTCGCCGATTTATACGACGGCTACGTCGGCGAAGCCATTGGCTATAAATCGCTCTCGAACGGCGGGTTGAACGCCGCCATCTACACCCAGATCACGGATGTGGAAAACGAATGCAACGGCCTGATGAGCTACGACCGGCTGGTCAAGCCTGACCCGGACCGGATATTCAGTTCCAACCTGAAGGCGATCACGGGGCACAGCACGGCAACCACCGTGGTGCCCACCTCCCAAGTCGTTCCGCAATCCTGGCAGTATACGATCAACGCCCCGGCGTCAAACTGGTACGCCACCAATTTCGACGCTTCGGGCTGGAGCACCGGTTTGGCCGGTTTTGGCACGGTGGATCCCAATGTCACCCCGAACACACCCTGGACCACTGATGGGTACATCTATTTGCGGCGCACTTTTAATCCCGGCTCATTGAACCAGCAGCAGATCAAAGACCTAGGCTTCGTCACATACCACGACGAAGATGTGACAATTTACATCAATGGCGTGTTCGCCGGTTCCGCTTCGGGCTATTCGACCGCTTACATCGATCTCGCCATGAACCCGCAAGGCCAGGCGGCCATCGTGGCCGACGCCACCAACCTACTGGCTGTTTCCTGCCTCCAAACCACGGGCGGCCAATTCATCGATGTGGGTATCTCCGACTTGGATCTGATCGCCAATACGTTCACCGTCCCCACCGATGAAATCGGCTATTGGCCGCTGGATGCCACCAGTGGGACCGTGGCCATCGATACCAGCGGCGATGGCAATAACGGAACCGTGTCGGGCGCCACTTGGAATCCCAACGGGAAGGTCAACGGTTGCCTGACGTTTAATGGCACCAACAGTTATGTCCAGATCACCAATCCGGTCAGCGGCGATTTCAGCATCGTTGTCTGGGTCAAAACCACCCAGACGGCCGGCCTCGGGCAATGGTACAAAGGCGCAGGCCTCGTGGCTGGGTATTACGGGAACGCCAACGATTTCGGCACGGCTCTGGTGGGCGGCAACTTTGCCTTTGGCGTCGGCAACCCGGACACCACCATCTTGTCCGCCACCGCCATCAACGACGGAAACTGGCACCAGTGCGTGGCCACCCGGGTGCAAGCCACCGGCGCAACGAGCCTTTATGTGGATGGCGCCTTGCAGGCATCCGGAGTCGCCAATACGAATCTGCTGAAGGCCTCAACGACCTTGGAGTTCGGCCAAATAGCCTCCGGCCTCGGCTATTTCAATGGCAGCCTGGATGAAATTAAAATCTTCAATCGCGCTTTGGGCAACAATGAGGTGACTGCCCTTTATAACGGAGGCGGAGTTCCGCAGACCCTCCCCATCATCCTGCTCGCGCCGGCCCCCCAAACTCTGGCCGTCGGCAGCACGGCCTCGTTCAGCGCGCAGGCAGTCGGCGGAAACCTGAATTATCAATGGAATTTCAACTCCGTCCCGATTCCGGGCGCGACCAACAACACGTTGATCTTGACCAATATCGCGTCAACCAATGCGGGAAGTTACAGTATGGTGGTGTCCAACGCCGCTGGCATCGCCAGCAACTCGGTGAATTTGACAGTCGTGACCGTGACCAACATAACGGCTTTGCTCCACCGTTACAGTTTCGTCAGCGACGCCAGCGATTCCGTGGGCGGCGCCAACGGAGCCATCGTGGCGCCCGACGGCGGCGCTGCCGCCACCATCAGCCATGGACTTGTCCTTCCGGGGAACACCGTTGGCGGCTATGGCTATTCCGGATATGTCTCCCTGCCCGGCGGCCTGCTGTTGGATACCACCAATATAACCATTGAGTGCTGGGTGACCCAAAATCAGGGCAACGAGTGGGCGGAGATTTGGGACTTTGGCAACAACGGCAGCCAGAACTTCGCACTCATCCCCTATCCGAATAATAACGGCCACAATATGGAAGTGGCATTTACTCCCAACGGTGGCGAAAACGATCTGCAATCCGCGGTTTCCTTCCCGAATGGTTCAGAGCAATACGTCTGCGTGACCTATAACGCCAACAGCCTGATGGGCAATCTTTATACCAACGGCAGCCTGGTGGCCACACTGACACTTCCCAACAGCACCTATACTCCCGGCACCATCGGCGGCACGGGCGGCACGACCGAGAACAGCCTGGGCAACGACGTTTACGGTGACGATCAATTTTCCGGCACCATTTACGAATTCCGCATCTGGAGCGGCGTCGTTTCGCCCTTGTACCTCGCCGTGAGCTCGCTGGCCGGACCAAATGTTGTGGCCACCAATCTAACTCCCGTGTCACTCAGGGTTACGGCCGGTTCCGGCATGGGCTCCGGCCTCTCCCAACAGGCCTCGGCCACGGGAACATTCCCGGGCGCTTCCGGTGTGCCGGTCACCGCCTATGTCACCAACTGGAGCAGCAGCAATACCAACGTGCTCGAGGTGAGCGGCGGCGGTTTGATTACCGCGATCAACACCGGCAGTGCCACGGTTAGCGCCATCCTCAACGGCCTCAGCGGCACCAGCGCCTCCATCACCGTCACTTCCAGCCCGCCGGTGATCACGCAGGAGCCCGCCGGTTCGGAAACCCTGCTAGCCGGTGCCACGCTGATTGCCCGCGTGGCCGCCTCCGGCACCCCGCCGTTCGTTTATCAGTGGTACCTCAACAACGGCGCGAACCCGATCAGCACGGCCACCACGCCTGCGCTCACCATCACAAACTTGCAATTGGCCAATGCCGGCAGTTATACTTGTGTGGTCAGCAACCAATTCGGCACGGCCAAAAGTTCGGCGCTGAATCTCACCGTGGTCACTCCCAACCAATATCAGCAATCCCTGTTATCGCTGGGCCCCATCGCTTACTGGCCGCTGACGGAAACCAGCGGAACCGTCGCCCATGACGTTATCGGCAATTACAACGGCACCTACATTGGCGGTGTCACGGTGGCTCAACCCGGACCAACCAATTCCATCTTCGGCTCACACAGCGGGTCGGCGCTGTTTAACGGTTCGTCCGGGTATGTGGACATTCCCGAAGGTCCGTTCAACATCACCCGGGCGATCACTGCTGTGGCCTGGGTTGACCTCTCCTCCGTCTCGAGCTTCGACGGTTTGTTCGGACACGGCGACGCCTCCTGGCGCTTGAGCGTCAATGGCAGCGGCGACCCTGGCGCCAACGATGGCAGCACTCCCGCCGACGCGACCAGTCCCATCAGCATTGCCGACGGCAACTGGCACATGGTGGCCTACACCTATTCCGGAATCCCCGGCAACGACAACGGCCTGCTCTATGTGGACGGGGTGCTGACGGCCAGCGACAGCGTGACCACGGCGCCGGCCGGGGACAGCCTTGATGTCTGGATCGGCGGCTCGCCCGATTACGGAACCGGCCGATTGCTGAATGCCAAAATCGCGCATGCGGCCATCTTCACCCAAGCCCTCACCGCCACCCAAGTGCAGGACCTCCAATCGGGCATTTACAGCGGTCCGGTGAGTTTAAGCGTCTCGCGCACCGGGTCGGGTCCCGTGCTCGCCTGGCCGACGGGCACCTTGCTCCAAGCCCCGACTCTGTTCGGCCCCTGGACCACCAACACCACCGCTGGGTCGCCCTACACCGTCCCAGTGTCTGTATCCGGCAATCAATTCTTCAAGGTCCTTGTCGATCCTTGAGAGTGCCCAGTTCTTAAAACATGTCCTTGCGCATCGGCAACGCCCGGTGGAAATTACCACTTCGCCTGGTCTGTTATCAACGAACGAAGTCCGAACAATATGCGCATCAAGACCCTGCTTCAATCCGCGGTTCTGGCCGCGGTCCTTAACGCCGTCCCGCTGACCGCCCAAATCACGATCTTCGACGAGAACTTCGATGGCGGCTACTCCGGCGCCTTCGGCACCGGCGATTATTCCGGCGGCAACCCGAAGAATGCCTCCAACGGGGTACAAGCCAGCGGCGGCAACCCCAACGGCTGCTGGCTGGAGACCATGACGCCCACCAACAACAGCACCTACTACACTGGACAATTGGAGTTGATGCAGGTTTCCGGCATCGTGGACCCCAACCCGGCTGACTACGTTTTGTCCTTTGACGCGTACGGCAACCGGGCGGACACCATTCAGTTCATCGTGCAAACCTGGCCGGACGAATATTACGGCGGCACCGGACCCGTGATCAACGCCTCAACCAACCTGGAACTGGCGGCGTCCAACACCTGGCAGACCTTCCACGTCAATCTGGGCAATCTCACCACGGCGACCCCTGTAGCCGCGACCTGGCAGCTCGAATTCCAAATCAGTTCCTGGCTCTGGGGCGGCGCCAACCTCACCGACACCCTAAAAATTGACAATCTCACCCTGGTCCACCTCGCCAATACCGCCCTCACGTCGTCGGTTAACCCCTCCGCCTACGGTGCCGGCGTCACCTTTACGGCGTCGGTGCAGACCAACGGAGTGGTCGCGGGCGATGCCACGGGTACGGTGGTGTTTGCCGCCAACAACCTCCCGTTCAGCACCAATAAGGTTAGTAGTGGCACCGCCACCAGCGCCGAAATCATCAATCTCCCGATCGGCACCGAAACCATCACAGCGATCTATTCCGATGGCGATTACCCGGCCAGCACCAATGTCACGCACCAAATTGTCGATCCTCCCTCGGGCTTGGACGCCGCGCAGGATAATCTACCCATTTATACGGACAACTTGGTCAACGGTTTTCAAAATTGGAGCTGGGCGACGGTCGATTTGGAAACCGACACGCCGGTGCACTCAGGCAGTTATTCCGTGAGCGTGACCGATGGCGGAGGCCAGGCGCTTTATCTGGAACATCCGGACTTCAACACCGGGCCATATGCCAGTCTCAGCTTTTGGGCCGACGGCGGCAGCACCGGCGGACAACAATTGCAAATTTCAGGATTGCTGGACTCCACCAATCAGCCTGCCTACAAGTTGGGGACCGCCTTGGCCTCCAAAAGCTGGCAGCAATTTACCATTCCACTTTCCGCCCTGGGCGTCGCCAACCGCCCCAACTGCACCGGCTTTTGGATCCAAGGCAGCACGGGCTCGGCCCAGCCCACGTTTTATGTGGATGATATTCAACTGGTGGCGGCCCCGGCGCCGGCCGTGGTGCACCTGGAGGTCGATGCCGGAACGGTGCTGCAAACCGTCGATGCCCGCCAGTTTGGCCTGAACACGGCCACCTGGGATGGCAGCTTGGGCAATGCCCAGACCCTGCCACTTCTGCAACAAATCGGTTGTCTGGCCCTGCGCTGGCCGGGCGGCTCCACCTCCGACGATTACCATTGGGCCAACGACCCCGCCGGGAATGCGACCTTCCGCCATACCGCCACCAACCTCGCGGCGCAGGTTTTCACCACGGTCAATTATGGCACCGGCACGCCCGGCGAGGCGGCGGCCTGGGTGCTGTCAGCCAACAAAACCAACAACTGCGGCTTCAAGTGCTGGGAGGTGGGCAACGAATGTTATGGCACCTGGGAAATCGACAGCAACACCGTGCGGCACGACCCTTACACCTATGCCACACAGGCGGCCGCGTACATTCAGCAGATGAAGGCGGCCTACCCCAGCGTGCCCATCAAAGTGGGCGTGGTGGTGGTGCCAGGCGAAGACACCTTTATCAATAACACCAACCATTCAGCACTCAATTCGCGCACGCACACCACGCACTATGGGTGGACACCCGTCATGCTGGCGCGCTTGAGCAGCCTCGGCGTACTGCCGGATTTCGTCATCTACCATTTCTACTGGCAATACACCACTTCGGGCTGGACGTATTACACGAGTTCGCCGGACAGCGATCCGCTGCTGCTGCAGGTGGCCGGCAACCCCTCCCCGTCCAACTGGAGCGATTGGGCCAGCGCCGCCGCGAGCCTGCGCCAGCAAGTCAGCGATTACCTGGGCGCCCCCGGCACCAATATCGAGCTCTGCGTCACGGAGAACAACAGCGACGCCGGCGCCATGGGGCGCGAGTCCACCAGCCTGGTCAATGCCCTGTACCTCGCCGACAGCACAAGCCAGCTCATGAAAACCGAATTCCGATCCTACGTGTGGTGGGATTTGCACAACGGAGCCGATACGACCGGCGATTTTGATCCCACGATCTACGGCTGGCGCACCAGCGGCGATTACGGGATCATGGACCCATCGGACAATCCTTATCCCACGTTTTACACCGAGAAATTGCTGCAACACTTTGCGCGCCCCGGCGACGCCGTCCTGGAAGGCACCAGCGACAATCTTCTGCTCTCGGCCTATGCGGTTCACCGCACCAACGGCGCGCTGACGCTGCTGGTCATCAACAAGTCCATGACCACGAACCTCAGCGCGCAAATCGCCCTGACCAACTTTGTGCCGTGGACTGCCGCCACCACGATTTCCTACGGCCTGCCCCAGGACCAGGCCACCTCGACCAATGCCGCGGCTGCCTTGCAGGACTTGGCCACCAACACTTACACGGTTGCGGGCCCCAACTTCGACTATTCCTTTCCACCGTTGTCGCTCACGCTGTTCACCCTGGCCCCCGTGCCGGCCTTCCTGACGACGCCCGGCCTTCAGGGCGGGCAATTGCAATTCAACGTCCAAGGCCAGCCCGGCACGCCTTATATCGTTCAAAGTTCGCCTGATTTGGTTTCGTGGACGTCCCTCTCCACCAACCTGCTGGTTGGCGACACCGCCACCGTCACCGTGCCCGTTTCGCCCGCTGCGCCTCGTCAATTCTATCGCGCCATCTGGCAACCTTAAAAATCTTAACCGGTCCCGCCCGCCCGCGTCCTGGTGGACTTTTCAATGACTCTTTACCTGGCCATCGGACGGCGCAACACAGGCCGCGCTCCACGCTTGGATGCGCCACGACTGGCGTGAGAAACCCCGCGGCCAACGGTGACAAGCGGGCGGTGAAAAGCTTGAAAAACAAGAGTCCGCGGCTAGGCTGGTGGCGTTGATTCAACCGAAACATCCAATTCGGAGCTTCTTCGTTCAGGCCTTTTTCGCGGCGATCGCTTCGCTGTGGCTCATTTTTCCCTGCGGCCGGGCGCAAAGCGGCGAGGGAAGCACTCCGCCGACCAGACGGGTATTGTTGATTTTCGGCGAAGCCAGGGAGTTGCCGGGCAATGAGTTGTTGGAACAATCGGTCAAAGCAGCGATGCGGCAGAACAACAACCCGATCGAGTTCTACACCGAAAGCCTGGACGCAAGCCGCTTCCCCGCCGCGCGGCATTACCAGATCTTTCGGGATTACATCCAAAACAAATATGCCGGTCAGAAACCCGACCTCGTGATGGTCTTCATGGGACGCGATTTCAATGTGGCGCGAGACCTGGTGACGGCATCGCTGACGAACATTCCGGCCGTCTTTGTGGTCGTCAACGATTTGGACCTGCCCGAATTGCCAGCCGCACTACCGTTTACGGCCGTCTTCCAACGCTTCGATGTATTGGGAACGCTCAGGTTTATGTTCCGTCTACAGCCGGAAATCCGGCGGGTGGTGGTGGTGGGAGGATCCTCCGCGGCGGACCGCGCCCTGCTGGGCCGAATCGACCAAATGGCGCGTTCCGTCAAAAGTGTGACTTTCGACTACTGGACCAACCGGCCGATCGCGGAAATCCATGAGGCGGCCGGGCAATTGCCGCCCGACACGGTGATCTTGCTGGCCTCGGTGCAACGGGACAGCAACGGCGAATCCACCCACACGGCGCAAGTGGCGCGATTCCTGGCGCCTGCGGCCGACGTGCCAGTGTACGTTCTGAGCGATGGCCTCATCGGCACCGGCGCCGTCGGCGGCAACGTGGTGGACATTGAAGACCTGGGCTACCGCGCCGGCCACCTCGCCACGCTTGCCCTGGCAGGAAAACCGGCCGGCCAAATGCCCATCGAGACCCTCTCCAATGGGGTGCCGATGGTTGACTGGCGGGCGCTGCAGCGATGGCACATCAACTCCAGCCGTTTGCCGGCGCATTGCGAAGTGCGCTTCCGGCCGCGTTCGCGGTGGGCGGACCACTGGCGGCTGATTCTCTTTGTCGGCCTGGGCTTTCTCGTCCAGGCCGTCACCATCGCCGCCTTGCTTGTCCAACGCCGCCGGCAACACCAGGCCGAAGCGGAAATCCTCCGGCAGCGGGCCGAACTGGCCCACGTCTCGCGGATTTCCATGATGGGACAACTCGCCTCGGCGCTGACGCATGAACTCAACCAGCCGCTCGGCGCCATCCTGCGCAACGCCGAGGCGGCGGAGGTTTACCTGCAGGCCGAGCACCCCGATCTGGAGGAATTGCGGGCCATCCTCACCGACATTCGCCGCGACGACAAACGCGCGGGCAATGTGATCGACCGGATGCGCAGCCTGTTTAAACGGCAGCAGTTGACCTCCGGCGCGATCGATCTCCGGGATTTGGCGGAGGACACGGTAGCCATGGCCCGGCCCGACGCCGAGGCGCGGCACGTAAAATTAAAATTGGAAATCGCGCCACACCTCAAACCGGCGCAAGGAGACCGCGTGCAAGTGCAACAGGTGCTCTTGAATCTTGTCCTGAACGGCATGGACGCCATGAACACCACACCCAAAACCCTGCGGTCGCTGGCGATAAGAGTCCAGGAAACTACGAACGGCAACCTGCAGGTGTCGGTGAGCGACCGTGGCAGCGGCATCGGACCCGACAACGCCATGCACGTTTTTGAACCGTTTTTCACCACCAAATCCAACGGCATGGGCATGGGTCTGGCCATCTCCAAAACAATCATGGAAGCCCATGGCGGTGAAATCTGGATGACGAGCTGCGGCATGGCCGGCACGACCTTTAACTTCCTGCTGCCGCCGGCGGGGTTTGACCGGATAAAGCCCGGCGACTTGCCAGCGGATGCCTGAGGATTACACTGCAGCCATGACGGCGCAGCCATCCAAGGGACCGGGCACGGTCTTCATCGTTGATGATGACGTTTCCTTTTTGCGGTCGTTGTCACGCCTGTTGACGGCCACGGGCTACTCCGTGGAAGCCTTCACATCGGCGCTGGAATTCCTGGGGCGGCCCGCCCCGGAACGGCCGGGGTGCGTCGTGGCGGACTTGCAAATGCCGGAGGTCAACGGGCTGCAACTCCAGGCGGCGCTGCGCAACAGCGAGCATCCGCTGCCGGTGATTTTCCTCACCGGGCAGGGCGACATACCGACGACCGTCAGCGCGATGCGGAGCGGAGCGGAAGATTTTTTGACCAAGCGCGCCGCGAAAGATGAACTCCTGGCGGCGGTGCAGCGGGCCTTCGAACGCGATGCGCGCGAGCGGCGCCAGCGCGACCACCAGCGGGAGCTCCAGCACCGTTTGAATGGCTTGAGCGAGCGCGAAAAGGAGGTCTTGAGCCACGTCGTGCAAGGCAAGATGAACAAGGAAATTGCGGCCGCGCTCAACATCAACTTGCGCACCGTCAAGCTTCACCGCACCAACATCACGCGGAAACTCAACGTCCAATCGGTGGCCGAATTGACCCGCTTGGCAGACGAAACGGGAATTTTCAAGACTGGAACCTGCCCCAAAGGGCACTAGCGGGCTGGGCGGAATTCTTTATAGTTTATTGTCCGAACTCTGCGCGCTGGCGTCGTTGCCGCGGCAGAGATGCTATTGGTTTCCTTTATCCGGGCGGCTGGTGCGCGCTTCTTTCTGGGGGTTGTAACTCAACCTTGCGTCGCCAGTTGCCCGGATCTTTTTCCTCAGTGCGACACCCGCACCCGGAGCAACAAGGTGGGAATCGCCAGCCCGGTGCCGATCGCCCCGATCGTGAACATCACGCGCAAGGTGAATTGCATCGCCGTGACCAGCGTTTCCGCGGCGTGCGCCGAATCGATGGAGGTCAGCGCGAACATGCCGAGAATCGCTTTGGCCGCAAAGCTGCCGGGCACCATCGGTATGCAGCCCACCACATCGAGCGCGTTTTGCGATATTCCCGCGCGGGTCCGCAGGATTTGCACGGCCGCACCAACGGTGAGCGCGGCCGCAAACGAGGCGGCTTCCAGGTTCCACCCTAATTGTTCCAGACAGCACGTCCGCATCGCCAGCGCCACCGCGCCGCTCAGCGCGCACCAGGGCAGTGAACGGAATCCAATATTGAACAGCACGCCAAACCCGGCGGCGGCCAGGGCGCCACAAATGGTTTGATGCAGTACGAACAGGCCTGAATGCGCTGCGTGAACGTGGGAAGGCGGGTCGGCAGTGGCGCCGGTCAATACCTGCCCAAACCAGAGGCCGGCGGCCACGAAAATGAGCACCACCGCCACCGTCACGGCCCGCGCGCTGCCGAGGGTGGGATGGCCGTCCAGAATGTCACTCTGCGCATTGACACAGGGAATGCCGGGCACCAACAGCAAAATTGACGCGATCATCGCCGTGGTCACCGTCCCGCTGCCCGCCCAGTGCGCCCCCAATCCGCCGAGCAGCGAGCTGAGGAAGGCGACCAGCGTGGCACAGATGAAGACGTTGACGTGCCGCGCAAGCAGATCGCGCCGGACGAACTGGCCGATCACGGCCGCAAAAAAGACGGGGCCCGTCCCCAGCCAGTCCACTTCAAGCAGCCGCCCGAACGCCGCACAGGCGAGTCCGACCGCCACGGCCATGACCCAGGCGGAATGGCGCGGTGTCCGGGTCCCCAGTCGGGTCAGTTCTGCCCGCGTCTCGTCCGTGCTCAGCTCGCCGCGTGAAACGCGCTCCGCCAAATGCCAGAGTTCCTGGTCCAGCCGCTGATTCACACCCAGATGTCCAACTTCGCGCATGCGGGTGATGCCGTTGGGACCGATGCCAATGGTAATCGCCAGCGACGCATAGCCAACGCGCAAATCGACCCGGTCGGCGCCCAACCCGCGGGCGAACTTCGCCACAATGGCGTCAATGCTGTTGGCGCTGGCGCCGGCCTCCATCAGCATCCGTCCGGCATCGAGCGCCACCATGGCCAGCGGCTCCAGCGCCGGCGTCGGGCTGGTCTCTTCGGGAATCAAAATTTCCATTGCATCCATTGTTATCGAGAAAAACTGCGGCGAGAATTATACCAGCAAAAAGCCTCCTCTCAATTGAATTCGACGCGAACCGGGGTTTTCGCGGATTTTCTTCCGCTCGAATCCGATTCACCACTTCAACTCCTGCAGCCGGCGGGCAACCTCCCCGGCGTTCGCGCGGCTGTTAAAGGCGCTGATGCGGAAATAGCCCTCGCCCTTCGAACCGAAGCCGCTGCCCGGGGTGATGACGACATTGGCCTCGTTCAAGATTTTGTCGAACGCCTGCCAGCTCGTCACGTCCTTCGGCGTGCGCGTCCAGATATACGGGGCATTCACGCCGCCGAAAACCTTCAGTCCGGCCTTTTTGGCCCCCGCGCGCAAAACTTCGGCGTTGCCAAGATAATGATGGACCAGGGCCGCGACCTGGGCCTTGCCTTCGGCCGAATACAGCGCTTCCGCGCCGCGCTGGACAATATAGCTGACGCCGTTGAATTTCGTCGTCATGCGCCGCAGCCAGAGCGGATGCAGCGGATGCAGTTCGCCGCTTCGGGCCGCCAGGCGCAGCGTCTTGGGAACCACGGTAAACGCGCACCGCACGCCGGTGAAGCCGCCGTTCTTTGAGCAGCTTCGGAATTCGATGGCGCACTCGCGCGCGCCGGGGATTTCGTAGAGGGAATGCGGCACGCCCGGTTCGGTGATGTAGGCCTCGTAAGCCGCGTCAAACAGGATGATCGACTTGTGTTCGAGTGCATATTTCACCCACGCCTCAAGCTGTTCCCGCGTGGCCGCCGCGCCCGTCGGATTGTTCGGCGAGCAAAGGTAGATGACATCGACGTGCTTCTTGGGCGGTTCGGGAATGAAACCGTTGCCGGGCCGGCACGGGAGATAAACCAGCTTCGCATACGCGCCCGCCTCGTTGGCCTCGCCGGTGTGTCCGGCCATCACGTTCGTGTCCACATACACCGGGTACACGGGATCGCTGATGGCAATCTTGTTTTTTCCGCCGAGGACGTCCAGGATATTGCCGCAATCGCATTTTGAGCCGTCGCTCACAAACACCTCGTCATCGGCCACTTCACAGCCCCGATCGCGAAAATCATTTTGCGCGATGGCGTGCCGCAGCCACTCGTAACCCTGCTCCGGACCGTAGCCCTTGAAAGTCTCACGCACCGCCAGCTCGTCCACGGCCTTGTGCATGGCCGCGATCGCCGCCGCGGGCAATGGTTCGGTGACGTCACCGATGCCACAGCGGATCAGCCGCCTGGCCGCCTCTGGATTCGCATCGCAAAACGCCTTCACTCGCCGCCCGATTTCGGGGAACAAATAACCGGCCTTCAGTTTGAGATAGTGATCGTTCAGAAATGCCATAGTATAAATGACAGATGAACATAAATTTAGCCGGATGTAAAACCTAGATCTGATGGCAGAGGTTCCACGCCCAGGACAGCGCCAGCGTGATCCAGATGCTCCGCACCAATAATCCAGGCATTTTCAGGTCGCTTTGGCGAATCAGGCTGAGGGCCGCATGGGCGGCCGCGACGGCAGACAACAGCACGATCATCAAGACGAACGGTTGAAACGTAATCGCCGCCGCCAAATTGCCATGGGCCACCAGGTAGAAATCCCGCGAATACCCGCAGGTGGGACAGGGCAGGCCCGTCAGGGCATGGAACGGGCAGACGGCCACCGACTGCAGATGCAGCCATTGAATGACCGGCAGGGCCAGCACCATGGCGGCAAACGAAGCGACGACACTGGCGGCGAGTAGCTGCCGGCTCTTCATTCCGAACTTAGCGTCGTTCCGCAGGCGGAACATTTGCGCTTCTCCTTTTGCATGCAGACAAACGGGAGCCAGCACAGCGGCAGGCAGAGCAGCAGCAGGATGACAAACAGCACCCAATTGGTCTCTTTCACCGTGACCGGGGGGGCTTCATTCTGGCAGAACGGACATTTGAATTGAGGCATGGTTTTCCCTTATTTCGGTGGTTGGTCGTTCATCGAAGTCGATACTAAGCGAGTTGAAGGAAAAATTTCAATCGATTTCGCTAAAATGACAATCCTCTTCATTGAACCGTAGCACGAACCGTGCAGTTTGATCGCCCGTCAATTCTCCGTCGCTGAATCGGCACCATCAAGCTTCCTCACCCTGGATTCGGGCGCCACCAGGACCACAAATTCGCCTTTTAAACTGCGTTTCTGAGCGATCTCCATCAGCGCCGCCGGTTTGCCGCGCAGGAACTCCTCGAATTTCTTGGTCAGCTCGCGGGCCAGTACCACCTCGCGGTCGGGACAGACCTCATTCAATTCGCCGAGCAGCCTTTCGATGCGAAACGGCGACTCGTAAAAAACCAGCGTGCCGGGGACTGTCTGAAGCGCTTCCAGTTGATTTCGCCGCTGCCCGGATTTGTGCGGCAGGAAGCCGACGAAATGAAATTCGTCCGTGGGCAAACCGCTGGCGGTTAGCCCGGCCACGAGCGCGCACGGACCGGCCACGGCTTCCACCCGGAATCCCGCCGCAATGGCGGCTTTTACCACTCGTGCGCCGGGATCACTGATGCCCGGGCTGCCGGCATCGGTCACCAAGGCGACCTTTTCACCACGACGAAGCCGCTCGATGATTGCTTCGCTGCGTTTGGCCTCGTTAAATTGAAAGTAACTCAGGAGCGGCTTGGAGATCTCGAAATGCTTGAGCAACTGACCGGAGCGCCGCGTGTCTTCCGCGGCCACCACGTTGCACTCGCGCAGCACTCGCAGGGCCCGCAAGGTGATGTCCTCCAGGTTGCCGATAGGGGTGGCAACCAGATAGAGGGTGCTGGCAGTCAGCGGCGGTAAAGACGAGTCCATGGCCGGAATTAATCAGAAAAACGATCGGAGATAAATCGGATTCGGCCGGGAGATTGTTGCGGTGGCCTGGCTGATATTCTGAGTCGCAGCCACAGCCAACCAAACAAGAACAAAAAGCCCGCGTTGCTGGCGATTCTTTGAATGCCGCCTGCTGCGATGGCCGCAACCAGTCCGAACAGCGCCATCAGCGTGTCGTCGCCGACAGCAAAGAGCAGGACGCTATTGACGGACAGTGACGCGCGCCGGCGAAGCAGGTGAAGCAGGAGGAAAATGAGCAGGGCCATGAAGGCATAGAAGCCCCATAAAGGAATCTTCACCCAGGCCAGAACGACCGGCACGAATAAAAACAGGAAAAATGCCAGGACACCGATGAAGAAAGCCCGGGACCGCAATGGCTCCGGCTCGGCCAGTGCCGGGCGACAACCCAGTCTGAGGGCCAGCCACAGGAGCAGGCAGATTACCGCCAGCATCACGATAAAATGGACCGCATCTCCCCGGGGCCGGCCATTGCCAGGCAGAAAAAACACCAGCGAGCCGACAGCCACGGTAGGAGCGGCCAGCCAAACGCTGGCGCGCCAGGTCAGCCACGGCGACTGCCGGTGTTCGGGAAAGAAATAGCTGATGGCCACAACCGGATAGATGAACGAGTGAAGCGCGTGCCAGAGGCTGATGGTGATGGCCCACGGGATGGCCATGCCGAAAACGAAGCCGTAACCGTCGAAATTTCTGATTGGCACATTGGTGGCCAGGTAAAAAGTCTTGGCGAGAATGCCTTCGTTGAAGATGCCGTAAACCAACCCGAGCAGAAAGAGACCGGCCAGCCCAAGCTGGCGGCGCACCGCAAACTCGCGCAACAGGACCACGGGGAATCCATAGGCGATCGTGGCCAGACACAGGAAAACCTGCGGCCGAAAAAACACCGAGGGCGGCAGGTTGCCGGAAAGCAGCTCGGTCAGGAAAGGAGTGATCAGCAGCAGCGCGATGACGGGTTTCCACCGGGAGCCCATCCGTGAAGCCAACCGGATTCATTGGCCTGAGTCGAGGAAAATTGTTCGGCGACTATTTATTCCGCTTGAGCAAAAACTCCGCCAACGCCTCCAGCGCCACGGCCCTGCCCCTGAAGATTTTCAATGCCGCAAAGGCCTTGCCCGTGAGCTGCTCCGCGATCTTGCGTGATTTTTCGAGGCCCACGATCGCTGGATAGGTGGCCTTTTGCACCGCCACGTCCTTGCCGGCCGTCTTGCCAAGCTGTTCGCTGGTCTGCGTCACGTCCAGGATGTCGTCAATCACCTGGAACGCCAGGCCCACGTGATAGCCGAAGTCGGTGAGCGCGGCGAGCTGGGCGGGCGTGCAATTGGCGCTCATGCCGCCCAGGCGGACGGAACAGCACAGGAGGGCAGAGGTCTTGCGCTCGTGAATATATCGGAGTTCGGCAACGGAGAGCTTTTTGTTCTCCCCTTCCAGATCCGCCACCTGCCCGCCCACAAGCTGCAGTGAACCGGCGGCCTGGGCGATTTCCAGGACGATTATATTGTGCGGATGGCGCGGAAACTTTTTGCATTGCGCGGCAATCTCGAATGCCTGGGTCAACAGCGCGTCACCGGCCAGCACCGCGATGCCTTCGCCAAAGACCTTGTGGTTGGTGGGCTTCCCGCGGCGGAAATCGTCGTTGTCCATCGCCGGCAAATCATCGTGAATGAGCGAATAGGTGTGGATGCACTCGACGGCGCACGCCAGCGGCAGGGCGTCCTTTTCCGAGCCGCCGCAGGCCCGGGCGGCGGCGAGGAGCAGGGCAGGCCGCATCCGTTTGCCGCCGGCAAACAGCGAATAGCGCATGGCCTTGTGAATCGTGTCCGGCTTGGTTTTTTCCGAGGGCAAAAAACGATCGAGCGCGCGGTTGACGGCTTCCGTGCGGGTGGCGAGGTAGGTGTTCAGGTCAAAGGCGGTGGCGATGGACATACAATTTGCGCTGAAAATGCCGTAAAATGGGCGGATTTTGAAAGGGAATTTTTAAGAATTTTTAAGATTGCGCCGGTTCGCATGACGTGTATGCTTGCTAGCTCTTTTGAACTAATGAACGCAGAACTCTGTAAAAAGGCCGTGGAAAAAGTCGGCAACCCGAATGTGCTGGTCAACCTCATTTCCCGTCGCGTGCGCCAGCTTAGCGGCGGTGGTGGCCTCGGTCGCCCGCTGGTGGATGTGCCTGCCAGCATGGGCCTTGCAGACATCGCGCTGACGGAAATCGTGGAGGACAAAATGGCGTGGGACCTGCCAGAAGAGACCGGCGCCGTGCGGCCGTCTGCCAAGAAACGCCGGAAACACTGACGAATTTCCGGGCGGGCGATTGACGATTGACGGTCGCCGTTGTCCTTCAAATTCGCTCGTAAACCATCGCTCGCAAATCTATTATTGGTCATGGCCGACATCGTGACCAACCACAAGGCCCGCCGCGATTATCACATCCTGGATACGTTCGAGGCGGGCATCGTGTTGCACGGCACAGAGGTCAAATCATTGCGGGCCGGCAAGGGACAGATTGCCGATGCCTTTGCGCGCGTCGAAAAAGACGAGGTCTGGCTCTACAACGCGCAAATTGACGAATACTCACACGGCAACGTCAACAATCACGCGCTGACCGCACCGCGCAAGCTGCTCCTGCACAAATCGGAAATCCGCAAGCTGTCCGGCCTGGCCGCGGTCAAAGGCAACGCGCTGTTCCCCCTCGATTTCCACTGGCAGAACGGCAAGGTCAAGGTCTCGCTGGCCGTCGGCAAGGGCAAGCAGCAATTCGACAAGCGCGAGGACCTGAAGCGCCGCGATGCCGACCGGGAGCTGAAGCGGGCAAAGATGAAGTTCTCGAAGGGGAAATAAAAAAAAGAGGACGGCACACGGCCATCCTCCATTTTCAATTCTCCATCCTCTGGTCAGGCGGCCTTGGGGGCTGCCGCCGCGTCTTTCTTCCAAGTACGCTTGGGCGCCTTGGTCACCAGCCCCTTTTTGAGGGCGGCGGCAGACACGTTGACGTACCGGACCTCACCGTTGGGCATGAGGGCCTTCACGCGCTGGATGTTGACGCGGAACTTCCGTTTGGTGATCGCGGTAATGTGCGTGCCGATACCGCCCGATTTCTTGGCTTTGCCGGAGCGCCAGATGATGCTGCCCTTCATCGGGCGTTTGCCAGTCAGTTCACAAATGCGTGACATAAAAATTCTTTCGTTAAGAGCCGAAAATCATAACAATGAATTTGGTTCTGACAAGCTCTTTTTCAGGGAAATTCTGCGTGCCTTTGGCGCGCGCCAAACGTATCTTCACGGCGCATTTCTTATGGCCACATTAAAACCCTTTGCCGCCCTGCGACCCCAACCCGACCTAGCCGCCCGGATCTGCGAGCTGCCCTACGATGTCATGTCGTCCGACGAGGCGCGCGCCCTGGCCGCCGGCAATCCGCTGAGCTTCCTGCACGTGAGCAAGCCGGAAATTGACCTGCCGGCCGGCACCGATCTGTATTCGCCCGCCGTCTATGCCAAGGGGAGGGAGAATTTTGCGCGGCTGATTGCGCAAGGCGCGCTGCAACAGGATGATCAGCCATCCTTTTACCTGTACCGTCAAATCATGGGTCGGCACGTGCAAGTGGGCCTGGTGGCTGCCGCCAGTTGCGAGGACTACGTGAAGAACATCATCAAGAAGCACGAATTGACGCGCGTGGACAAGGAAGACGACCGCGTCCGGCACATCGAGGCGCTGGATTCACAGACCGGTCCGGTGTTCCTGACTTATCGCGCCGAGGCGGAATTTGATGCGTTCGTGGCCAGGAGAACCGACGGCGCGCCGACGGTGGATTTCGCCGCCCAAGACGGCGTGCGCCATACGTCCTGGACCCTTTCCAGCGCGGAAGAGATCGGATTTGTCGGGGAGCAATTTGCGCGGATTCCGTTCCTTTACATCGCCGACGGACATCACCGCTGCGCGGCGGCCGGCCGCGTCTTCAAGGCGCGCCATGGCGCCGGCCACAGCGGACAATTTCTGGCCGTGATTTTTCCCCACGACCAGATGCAGATTCTGCCGTACAACCGCGTGCTCAAGGACATTAACTGCCATTCGCCCCAGCAACTCCAGGAACGGCTTGCTGCAATCTTCGAGATCAAGCCGGGCGGCAGGCCCCGACCGACGCAGAAACACGAGCTGGGTTTCTTTTTCCAGGGTAAATGGCAAATGCTGGCGTTCAAGCCGCAGTTCACCAAATCGAGCGATCCGATCGAGGGATTGGACGTGACCATTTTGCAGAAGCAGGTCCTCGCCCCAATCTTCGGGATTGACGATCCGCGCACGAGCAAGCGCATCAATTTCGTCGGCGGCATTCGCGGCACGGCTGAGCTAGAAAAGCTGGTGAACGGCGGCGAATACGCCTGCGCCTTCAGCATGTTTCCGACGAGCATCGAAGACTTGATGCGCATCGCGGACGCCGGCGGCATCATGCCCCCCAAAAGCACGTGGTTCGAGCCCAAGCTGCGCGATGCCATGTTCTGCCACATGATTTAAATGGGTGGCGTGCCTCCCCTATCAGCCATGCGCCGCGGTCAGTTTTTCATCTGCCTCGCCGGGTCCTGATTTGGTTTACTCAAGTAATTTGGCCGGTGGCCGATAACCTTGGTGCGAGTTACCTCGATTCTTGACAGGCCAACTGTCCCGGATCTGTTACCATGCGGATCGATGAAATTTAGCACGAGATTATTTGGATTTCAGCCAATCAGCCATTCTGACTGCGCTCCAAGGCATGCCCGTGCGGAAGAACCGCCTGGCGGGCAGCCCGATTCGTCCACTCGGTGGGGCGATGGGGTGTTTTTCAACAATGGCTGGCTGGGGCGCTTGTATTCCTGTCTGGCAATCGTCTTGTGCCTGGAAGCCGGCGCAAAAGAACCGGCGCAGAAACCGGCGCGGATCGTGACTCAGTACGCACTTACCGCCGATGATGATTATCAGAGCAATGACCCCAAGGACTGGCAGTTGCTGGGATCAAATGACGAGGGGAAAACATGGGCGCTGCTGGATCGCCAAATGGATCAAACCTTTGCGGAACGTTCCCAAAGGCGGGTGTTCACGATCACAAATCTGGTCGCTTACAATACTTTTCGCCTGCAAGTTGACCGGGCGTTTGGTTCGGCTGACCAGGTGGAAATTGCGGAAATTGAGTTGCTGGGACCGGTGGTCGGCGTCGCCAATGAAGCTGCCTTGGACGTCACCGTCACCGCCTCGTTGGAACACCCCCTGATGGGACCGGCCTTCCAGGCCTTCGATGGCGATGTCACCACGAAGTGGTGGGACTTCGGGCTGGGGCGCTCAAACATGTCTTGGATACAGTGCCAGTACACCCTGCATTCGGATCGAATGGTCACCAATATCAATCAGCTTGTCCTCGCTGCGCGGCACGCCGCCATTGAAAATCCACTGCTTGATAAAACCCCGATGATCCTGTCCAACTTGACGACGCAGGCAGCAAAGACCTCGCGGGCCTTGACGGGATACGCATTGACGTCAGCCAACGATACACCCACGCGGGATCCGCGAGATTGGCGGTTGCTGGGCTCCAGGGACGGAAGCAAGACTTGGGACACTCTGGATATCCGACAAAATGAAGTCTTTAGTGCCCGTCATCAACGACGGATGTTCACGCTGGCCAACGTGGCGGATTATCCCATTTTCCGGCTTCAGATTGATTCGGTGGCCGATGTTGCCGGGGAGTTGACGGATTCCGTTCAACTCGCAGAAATTGAGCCGCTCTACCCGGCCAGCGAGACCGGCAAGGCTGCGGCTGGGTATGGCATGGTGGTATCCGCCCAGGGAGAACATCCGCCGTGGGAAACGTGCGAGCAGGCTTTTGATGACGACCCAACCAGCAAATGGCTGGACTTTGCCTACGGCCATACCAACCGGTCAAGCTGGATTCAGTGGCAATACGTCCGGGGCATGGATGGTCTGGTAGCGAACCTGAACCGATTGCGAGCCGCCCCTCGCGCATCGTCCCGCCCGGTCAAACTTACTTTGGATGGTGTGGTTGTATATCGGGATGCCGCGAATGATCTGGGAGTTTTGGATGCGACCGGCTGCGAACTGGTCAGACTGCGGTCCCCGGTTGAAGGAGTTCGGTTTGGTGACCGGATCCATTTGAAAGGCAACCTGCAATTTGGCAGCCATCAAACATCGGTTTCCGCCCCGGAACTGACTTCCTTCGGACCGGTGCCCGCGGTTGACCAGATTCGTCCCGGGCAAGCTTTCTCAAAGCAAGCGGGCTTTCTCCTGGCCGAGGCCGATGGCCAGGCTGACATGATCCTGCCCGGCAACTTTTATTCCAACATTCAACTGACCTCCAAAGACGGCCACGACCACATACAGGCCAAGATTCCCAATCCAGAACATGCTGGGCTCGGCGGGTTATCGGGCTGCCGGCTGCACGTTCGCGGAGTGGCGGAACCGGTCTTCAATCAAAACGGCCAGCGGGTGGCTGGGGTCGTCTGGACTTCCGGTTTCGATCAAGTAAGTCTGATGCCGCCGACTGACCAGGAGTGGTCCGGCTGGCCGGAATATGCCATCACAAATCTTTCACGGCCCGGCGCCCCGTGGGGAAGCGTGGTGCGTGTAAGAGGGCAGGCCAATGTGCAAAATCCCGGGCTCGGCGTCGTCATCAGTCAAAACACCAATCGGCTCGCCGTGGAGCTGCATCAGCCCTTGGACGTGCCCGGCGGTTCAACGATTGAGTGCGCGGGCCTTTTGGGCAGGGAGGGATCCGAGCCGGTGTTGCGCATGGCCTGTTTTCGTCCCGTGTCCACTGACGATATGGCACAACCGGAGCCACCGCGGGTGGTCGATGACTCCGAGGGTCCGGTCACCGAGATGCACCAACTTCTGGAACTAACCGCCCGCCATCCCGACAAAACGTATGCCTTCAAAATTCGAGGAGTGATCACCTATATTGACGATCGGCTGGGCGGCTTTTACGTTCAAAGCGGACCCGACGGCACCCAGGTGGATGCACAAATGAGAGCCGGTTTGTCGGCCAATGTCGGACAGGAAGGAATGTTCGTTGAGCTCCGGGGAAGTGCCTACGGCGCCTGGCTCAGACCTGAAGATTTTGTGACAATTTTGGGCAAAGGAACCATGCCCGAACCCAAACGGCCTTCCTGGGACGAACTATCGAGCGGCAAGGACGATGACCGCTGGGTGGAAGTCAAAGGAGTAGTTACCGCCGTCAAAACCCAATTGACCGTGATGGTGGATGGGCGGGAAATGGTGGTCTGGGTCAACAAGATGGACCGACAATCCCTAAAGAACCTGCTGGGCAGCCTGGTGCGCATTCGTGGTGTTTGTTCCGGCGTACTCAACAGCCGCAATCAGCGATTGGGGGAGCGGCTGCTCGTTTCTTCGGATGAAAATATCGAGGTTCTGCATGCAGCCCCTGAAAACCCCTTGGACCTGCCCACGGTCCCGGTGGGGCAGTTGATGCAATCAGCCCCGGACAGCACGGAACAGACGATCCGGTTCATCAAGACCGCCGGCGTGGTAACCTACGCGGGCGCCGACCAGTTATTTCTCCAAGACGGAGAAGCTGGACTTCGCGTGGTTCCCCAGCAAGCCATGGAGTTGGCGGCGGGGGACCAGGTGGAAGCGGCTGGCTTGGAAACAGCCGACGGTCTTTCACCCATGCTGATTCAAGCGCTGGTCCGCAAACTGGGCCACACGGCTCTGCCCGCCGGCAAAGAGATAAATCTGCTGGGCATCGGTTCCGGCATTCAGGAAAATCTGGACGCGGCCCGCGTCCGGATCGAGGCGACCTACCTCGGATCCAGCTTTGACGGAACCGCTCAAGTTTTGGAACTGCAACACGACCGTCCGAAGAAAACGTTTTATGCCTATCTGCCGGCCACCGAGGATTCACGACTGCCCTTTGACGCCGGAAGCAAGCTGAGACTGGTCGGTGTGTTTAAGGGAAAAACGGAGGCGGCTGCCGATTACGGACAATTGACCACTTCTTTCGAAATCTTCTTAAACACTGTATCCGATATCACCGTGTTGCAGCGGCCGCCCTGGTGGACGGCACAACACGCCTTCTGGATTCTGGGCGGGCTGGCCGCCGTGCTGACGATGGCGCTGGCCTGGGGGGCCACGCTGCGCAAACGGGTTCAAGTGCAGACCGAAGTGATCAAACGGAACCATCAAAAACTGCTGGCGGTTTCTCGTCAGGCCGGGATGGCGGAGGTGGCCACCAGCGTATTGCACAATGTCGGCAACGTGCTCAACAGCGTGAATGTCTCCGCGACACTGTTGACCGACAATACGAAAAAGTCAAAAGTCCCATACTTAGGGAAAATCGTCGCTCTACTGGACGACCATGCCGCTGATTTGGGCCCGTTTATGACCGGGGACCCGAAGGGACGGCAGTTGCCCGGGTTCTTAAGCCAGGTGGCCGGGCAATTAGTCAGGGAGCAACAAAATGCCCTCCAGGAACTGGAACTCCTGCGCCAGAACATCGAACATATCAAGGACATCGTGGCCATGCAGCAGAGCTACGCCAAGATCTCTGGCGTCACCGAAACCGTCACGGTAACCGACCTGGCCGAGGACGCCCTGCGCATGAACGCCGGTGCGCTGTCCCGGCACGAAATCAAAGTGGTCCGCGAATACGGCGACGTGCCGCCGATTGTCGTGGAGAAACACAAGGTTTTACAGATCCTGGTGAACTTGATCCGCAACGCCAAATATGCCTGCGACGACTCGCGCCGCCCGGACAAACAGATCCGGCTGCGGGTTGCACCGGCCGATCACGGGGTTTGGATCTCGGTCATCGACAATGGCGTGGGCATTCCCCGGGAGAATCTGACCCGCATCTTTAACCTGGGGTTTACGACCCGCAAGGGTGGACATGGCTTCGGGCTTAACAGCGGCGCCTCGGCGGCCAAGGAACTGGGCGGTTCGCTGGTCGCCCAGAGCGATGGTTCTGGCTTGGGTGCCAGCTTTACCCTTAAACTGCCCCTCCGGCCTCCAAAGGCTGCCGCATGAACGATTCACCTTTTCATAAGAACAGCCGTCTGTTGGTGATTGATGATAATCAGGCAATTCACGCAGATTTCCGCAAAATCTTTCGTCCAGCGGACGAACTAGCCACCGGGTTGGACGCGGTGGGAGCGGAACTGTTCGGCGAAGCCCCGAGCGAGGCGAAAGCGGCGGGATTCGAGGTGGATTCCGCGCTGAGTGGTGAAGAAGGACTGGCACTGGTGGAGTCAGGCCGCCGCCAAGGCCTGGCTTATGCGCTGGCGTTCGTGGACGTGCGCATGGGAGCCGGCTGGGATGGCATTGAAACCACCGCCCGCATTTTTCAAACCGATCCGGACATTCAAATCGTCATTTGCACCGCCTATTCGGATTATTCCTGGGAGGACATGATCGAAAAACTTGGGCGAAGCGATCGCTTGGTAATCCTCAAAAAGCCGTTTGACATCGTCGAAGTCCTGCAGCTTGCCCACACCCTGACCGAAAAACGGAAGCTGAGACAAGCCACTTGTGTCCAAACCCAGCAATTGGAACAGACGGTGGCGGCGCAGACGCGTGAACTTCAAGCCGCCCATGAACAATTAAAAATCGAAAGGGCCGAACGCGCGCGCGCCGAAGCGGCTTTGCTTCAGGCGCGAAAGATCACGTAGCTCCTCTGGCGTTTGGAAAATACTCCGTCTCGGGCCGAGGAAACTTCCGCGCCTTGCCGGCAATAGCCCGACGAGCTTGAGTCGTCGTCCGGGACTGTCACTCAGGAGACTGCTTTCCATCCGGCCAGTTCCTGGCTTGAGTTACTTTTCCGTCAGAAATTGTCAATTCGGTTTTCAAAAAACCGCTTTCGTAGTAGGTGCGGCCAACGCCTTCAATTTTGCCGTCGCGCATGGGAATTTCTTCGGCCAGTTTTCCGTTCTCATACCAGCGGCGGAAGATGCCCTCCATTTTGCCACGGACAATCGTGGCTTCCGAAAGCCTTCGACCGTCAGGATACCATTTCGTCCGCGGACCGTCCGAGAAATTGGTGCGATAGCTCTCGCGAACTTCCAGTTGGCGATTGGTGTACCAGCCTTCAGAGAGACCATTTAGCCAGCCATTCGAGACCGTGGATCGGGATCGGAGCACGCCGTCCGGGTAGAATTCGAGCAGGACCCCCGTGAAGGGGTTCGTGTGGCCGATCTGACACCAGCGGCCGTCCAAGCGAACGAGATTGGTACGGGAAAGCTCCGTCAGCGCGGCCGGCGGAGGGCGGACCCTCCCCAATGCCAGCATCAGGCAAAGGCCGAAACCCAGGCACAAACCCAAGGGAAGGAGCAACACCCTGAAGGCGGGCGGAGAAGGGGCAGATGATTGGCCAGGCAACGGACGTAATGTGCTCACTGGAGTTGGAGCCGAAAAAATTGCATCTGCGGGCCGCTGGCGGGTTGGACCGTTTGGATTTGCACGGGCTGGATGTTCGCCGCGTAATACGAAGTGGTGACCGCCGGTCCCGCCGACGGAATCGTGAAGGACAGGGCCGTCCAGTTCTGAAGGTCGGCGGAGCCGAAAGCGGTATAGGTGCGCCCCGTCATCGTGGTAAAGGCCAGCACCGCGGAACCAGCGTTCTGGCTGACAATTTTGACCGCGAAATTATTGCCGGGATTGAAGGGGTAATTGCCGAGCAAATACTCCTGCCATAGAGTGCGGCCGTCGTGGGCGTAATCCGCGTTCGGATTAATATTGGCGAGGGCCACATTCGTTCCGATCTCCTGAAAAAATAGCAGCTCCCAGGCGTCAGGAATTCCATCGCCGTTGGAATCCACACCCACCGTCAAATTTTGGAGCGTGAGCTGCGCTGGCCGTCCGAGCACCGGGCTGGCTCCGGCCATCTCGATGGGCAAGTTGGTCGTTGTGCCCGCGGCCACGTAAAGCAGGTACGGCGTCGCGGCCACGAGGGCGTTGGTCACATAGGGCTGGCCGGCAATTCCCGAATCCATCGGGACCCGCAGGAGGTAATTGACGCCAATGGCCAAAGCGGGCTGAATGGCTGCCGTGATTGTCACTCCGCTCGGGGTTTGTAAGATCACCGTGTCGCTCGCATTCATCAGCGGCGTGCCGTATTGATCTTTCACCATCCCGTAGATGACCCCATCCGGCGCGGGCGGAAAGGCGCGGGCGGCGGGCAAGGCCAGCAACCCGCACAACAGGGTCATCCGGCATCCGATAACCAAGGGTTTCATAAGGGTCAGATTTTTTCGGTTAGTTGCCGGCATAGGAATAGGTGATGAAATACAAATGGACATCGGTCACCGAATTGATGAACCGGGTCAGACCCTCGTTCGGGTCGGACAGCAGCGTCTTGCCGGGGATGATCAGTTTCCATTTGCTATTCCAGATGGACCGGCCGATGAGCCTCTGGTTTGTGTATTGGGAAGGTTCCAATGCGCCGGCCGCGCCGTAGATGCTTGTGTTGAACGCCTCCGTCGTCGAGACCGGCCGGAACGCCTGCTGCTTGCGCACGGCGAAGAGCGGCTCGGAGAGCGAATCAGACGAGGTGTAAAATGGCGTGGAGGAAAAGTCCGAGGCACCGACGTTGAATGGCAACGGGATCGCCACGTCATCGACGTTCCACGTGCGGACGGTGCTGGTATCGCCGAGGGGCGGGCTGCGCATCGAGTCCGCACCGCAGGGAATCAGATAAATATACGGCGTGGCCGCCAGGCCGTTCGCGTCCAAGGTCGGGTCGCCGGGTGATGTGCCGCCGGTGCCGACCGGATTGTCCATGCCTTGATAGCCATCGAAGCACACGCCCACGGCGAAAATCTTGGTGGCAAAGGAGGTAGAGCTGTAACTATGGTCGCCCGGCCCGAGGGGCTGTCCAAAAAGGTTCACACCATCGGTGATGGTGGTGCTGAAAGTCAGTTCAATGCCGGGCACGGCCGAACCGCTCCCGTCATCAATTTGCAGGCAGTTGTTCTTAACGTCGGTGTCGGCGAGCAAGTCGGGCACCTGATTCTGTTCCAGCAACTGCTGCCACTGGGTGTCGCCGGCCGGACCCGGCAAAATACGGTAGTTCTCCGAGCGGAGGGAGACGGTCGTGCCATAACCATCGGGGTTGTTGAAGCCCAACCGGCCTTTGAGAACCTCCCAATCGGCATCCATCTCGGCCAGAGCGTTGGCGAGCCCTGGGTCGCCCGTGTCAGTGCCGGAAATCTGTGGTTCCCCATTTTGAATCACGCCCAGCGCACTGGAACTGATGATCTGGTTGAGCAGGGACTGACCCGCCGGTGTGCCCAGCAGGCCGGTTTCGTAGTCGTAGGCGTTAGCGGCCATGTAGGCATATTCAGCCGCCAAGTTGAAGAGCGTGGTGTAGCGCTCCAAATCCTCGTTCTGGAAGACCAGGAAGGCGGCGTCGGCAACCGTGTACCCCTGCACCTGGGCGGCCGTGTGCTGGCGGAAGGTCAGGCGCTCCTGTTGAATCCGATTGCCTTGGGCCACCAGAGCCTGATAATTGGCTTGGGCGCCATTCAGCGCCACCGCGGCCTGGTTGATGGTGGCAAGGTCGCCCTGAACTTTACCTTCCAGGTTGCCAAGACTTTGCACGGCGTTCTGAAGACTCAACGTATTTTGGTCGGTGGCAAGTTGCTGCTGCAAGTTCAGAATGTCGTTTTGGTAAGCCGTCACGGCGGTCTCACTAGCGGCGTATTGGATGTCATCCGCTCCGACGGCTATTGATTCGGCAATAAAAATCGGGGCGGTAATTACGGCCTTTAAAGGCGCCAGGAAATCGCCTCCGTCGGCCAATCCTGCTATCACTTCATCCGGCGTGTCGTTGTAGGAAGCGCCTATAATGGCATTGAAATCGTTCACCAAATCGTTTACCGACTTGTCCACAATCGAGGTGGCCGTCTGGGTATTGTTGATTTGCTGGCTGTCAGAGGTGATTGTCTGCTGGTCACCAAGATCCGCCTGGTTGGTGGCGCTCTGGGCGTTAAATAATAGAATGGCCTGGTCGAGGGACAGCTTGTCATAATAGGCATTGTAGCACGACATCCGGAACTGGTCTCGGGCGCTGTTTTCCGCGGCCAGCGCCGTTTGAAGGCTGCCGATGCTGCCGCGTTCCTCCGTCCAGGACGCCGGCTTGCTGAACCCGTCCGGACCTATGTTGAAGGTGATCTCATCGGCATAAACGGGGTTGGTGTAATTCGGATCACTTGCGAGCGTGATAAAATTAAAGTTGTTGAATACGCTCGAATACCAGTTCGTTGGGAATTGCTGAATATCAACCGTAAAGATGTTGTTGGTCGTTGGATCCGGCAGAATGCCGCCATAAGTGTTTGTTTCAGCATCGTCCACATACATATAGTGGATCAAATCCGGGCCGGTATATCCTTGAGGATAAGCCCCGCCAGGACCTATATCCTCGGGGTAGGGCGTGCCATAAAGCTCAATCAGCTGATCGTTATAGGCCAGCTCCTGTGCCGTGACGGCGGCCTGAAGGTCGGACAGCGAATTCTGTTCCTCGCGCAAATCCTGGGTGACATTCTGCGCGGCATTGAAGGCCACCACGGCGTTGTTGAGCGCCTGCACCGCACGCGCATAAATCTGCTCGAAGTGCGTCTGCGGATTGGAACCGGTGACATCCTGGGGATTGATGTCGAAGGGAATGGCGTTTTGTGCCAGGCCCAATGGGGTGAATCCCGCATTGGCATTATCCAGGTCAGCCTCCAAGGCAGCCGCCGTGGCGGGCAATTCCTGGAGATCCTGCACAGTCTGGCGATCCACAATCTGAACGCCTTGATCATTCGGGTTGGGGTCCTGATAAGGCAGGATCGAGTTGCCCACAACCCAGTTCAAATACGTGCCCTGGCCCACCCGCGAGGCCCAATGATCCATGCCCCAATAGCGCGTAATGTGTTGCGTATCGCCATTGTTATCAATGTAAGTGTATTGTCCCACATAGTTGGTGGCAAAATAGTCCCAGCCCTCGGCCGTGCCCGGCATGTAGTCCTGCCGCCATTCGAGATCGAAAATCTGCCGGCCCGTCCTTGCCACCGCCGCGGCCGCCTCCGCAAACTTGGTCTCGTTTTCGTAATTCACCGTCACCGTCGCCCCGAGAATCAGGACGGCTTGGGCCTGGGGCACCCAGTCAAAATTCGGGTTCATCAGCAATTTGTAATATTCCATCATTGCCGTGAGATAATGCCCGTAGGCGTCGCCGTGTCCCTGCGGGAACATGATCTCCGCATCGGCCGCGTTCACCACGCCATCGCCATTCTGGTCGGTGATGTTGTAATTCAGTGCATAAATGGTCTCGCCGGCGCTGATCCCATAGGTGTAATTCCAGTAGAGCCGGTTGTAAACGGGGGGCAGGTCCACACCGGGCGCCAGGCTGTCGTCGCGCCCGCGCAAAAGGGCCTCGTTTTGGGCCAGCAAAGTGGGCACCTCGCCCTCGAAACAAAACGACGCCGTGGCCACGGAACCGTACGTCAGGTTGTCCGTGCCAAAGCTGATCGTCGGATTCAGGGAATTGGCCCACGCGGCATTGCCCAGCGTCATATACAGGTCGTTAAGATAGCCCGCGGCCGTGAGCAGGGCCTGATTGGCCGGCCCATAATTGATCCCCGCATCGATGCTGAGCGACTCGCCAACGTCGAGCACGGTTTCATAAAGTTGGATCAGACCGTTGTTGGTGAGCGACGCCTCGTTGAGAGGCACATCCCCGTCCCACCGGCCGCCAGCCAGCTCGATGATGCTGGCGGTGGTGTTGGCTGGATTCTCGTATAAATTCCGGGTCTGCCCGGCGATGGGATCGAGGGCCTGGGTCACGCGCGTAATCCAGCCTTCGGCCAGAATGGGATTCGCCCATTGCGACCAATTGGTGGAGACCACTGTCATCCCGCTAATCTCGTTCGTGGAACGGTAGCCGTAGCGCATGGAGACGTAGTTATCGCTGATCCCCTGAACGCCCGAGGCCCCCAGCGTATAGACCGGACCCAGTGGAATGGCAGGGTTTGGCGAGCTTAACACAGTCCAACTATTCTCCGTGCCCAAGGCGGGAGGCTGGCCATTCACGGGCGGCTCGATCCGCCAGTCGTAGAGATATTCGCTCGTGCGTCCGGCCAGATCCGCCGTGTGTTGGAACGTGATCAACTGGCTGAAAGGACTCGCGTTGGCGCTGTTCACCACGACCAGTGAGCCCGGGAACAGCGGCGGCGCCGTGTGCACAATATACACACTGACCGGATCTCCGGCATATTGCGGATTGTGCCCGTCGGCCACTACATAGGAGACGTAGCCCTGCCCTGGACCTGCCGCGCTCATGGCATAGGAGTCCACCGCCGTGTCCGAGTTGGTCACTTCCACTAGGTCACCCGCATACCGGGTCACCGTATCGGCCGGGTCGATGACATAACTGCCGGGCTGGAGCGGATTCTCGTAGAACGTATATTCGGGCGTGGCCAAGTTGGCCACGGCATTGGTCCAGTTGGAATAATTCGCCGCATCAGACGTCGGGCAAAGACCATCGACCGCCGCCAGATCATTACCACGCAGGACATTGAGCATGACATAATTCCCATTCACCGGGTCGGCTACATACTGCCCCTCAAAGATCAGTGCGTTCTGGTTGGGGTCATACCAGAGCCGGCTGATCAAGTTCGGCGGCAGATTGGGGAAATAATCCAAACCGTTATACACATCAGTAAGCACGCTCGCGGGCAAGCCGTTCGCCCCGAGACTGGACTTCTTTTGCACCGTCGGGTCAAAAAGCACAACGCTGCCTGCCGTGTTGGTGAGGATGGCATTCGTGGCGATGGATTGTTGATAAATCACCTGCACGCTGTCCTGGCCGCGCACGGCGGCGATGCCGTTCACCGCGGTGGTCAGCGTTTGGCCCTGGGCCAACGTGGGCAGCGGCAGACCGTCCAGACCCAGCTCAGGCCAGACTGGCCGGTACACAATATCCAGACTCGGCGTGTTGCTCGACGCCTGATCGCCCGCGAATACGCCGTTGGTCAGCGGCCGGAGATAGGGCACAATTGAGCCTACCGCGGGCCAGTTGCTGGCATTGCCCAGGCTCGGCCAAGCGAAACCGGGCAGCGTCTTATAATAAAACCGCATGGTGAAGCTGTTTGTGGAGGTAGGCGCCTGCGCCAGGCTGGGCGGACGGTTTGAGTAAGTATCCAATTGACCCGAATAGATGTTGGTGCTGGTAATAACCAGCGGCCCCAGCGCAACCATTGGACTGGGGTTGGTTGTGATGGTGCTAACGGTATTCGTAGCGGTGGTGACTACGTTCGTAACGGTGTAGGTCGGGTTGTTCACCGTGATCGTAAGGGGGAGCGTGACGGAGCTTCCGTCCGCCGTGTCCCTCAAATTAATCGTCACTGGATAGGCGCCCGTCGTCGCCGGCTGGCCTAGGATGCTCAAGCCGTTGGTTGGATCGACGACCCACGTTAGACCGGGCGGCAGGTCGTTCATGCCGACCGTGAGCGATGCCAGTTGCCGCGAGACAGGAATGAAGTATTGGAAATTGGAACTGACCACGGCCATCGCAGCCGGAAGCGCGTCGAAGGCGTTACTAATGGCGTCGTAAGCCCCGGCCTCCAGAGGTGGGAGCCCGGCATTCAGCCCGCGATACACCCAAAAGTTGTTTTTGCGGTCTTGATACGTAAAGCGTTGATAAAGGCTGAATGGACCGTTGGCGGAAGTGCTCGTCCAACCCGTCGGCAGGTCGCCGGAGGCGCCGACAGGTTCGGTGTCATAGTTGGTAACGAGAGTCGGATAGTTCGTGTCCGGCGCGATCGGCAGGGCCATCAACGGCAGCGGCATGGGGGCCTGCAATTGCGTGCCGGCCGTAACGATATAGTCGAAATAGATCCCCGCCGCCGGATTCTCCCGCATCACTTGATAGACGCTCATGGCCGGCCGGCCATTGGTTCCATTGTAGGCGATCAAAACATACGGCGCGGAAGAATAATTCGGGCCGTTCGTAATGTTAAGATCATCGCGCAGGGCATAAGCCTGGCCGCCCAGCATGAGCGCATGTTCCTCGTTGGGGTTGTAGCCGGGCTGCGTCGGATCGTTTTGGTAATAAATGCTGCCGCTGGCTCGAAGGCTGCCCAGCGGACCGCTCCCCGCGTTGCCGGCCAGCACGATCGCCGGCGCGTTGGCCGGCCATTGGATCGTATAATCCCCGATGACGGATGGCCAATAGACAGTTTCAAAGCCGGCGGCATTATTGGCATTATCAGGACGGAACCACCAAACCTCCAAATGATTCTGCCCCGGAATGGCATTCACCGGAATGATCGCGCCCTCGTTGGCCAGCTCGAATCCGAACAAAAACGGATCCACGTAGGCGTCGGGATCGTAAGAAGAGCCAATCGTCGTGTTCAGGAATGAGGCGCTGAGGTTGGTGTTGATATACCCTGCCCAGTAATCCCCGTAAGTGCCATTCGTGGAGCCGAGCTCACCGGCCGGGTCGGGAATCCGGTCGCCCACGTTCACGGTCACATTGGTCACATAAGGCGGGTCAAAACTGCTCGCGAAATTGGTCAAAGTGTTGTTGGTCGGATTCCAGGCCGAAAGGTTGGTCGCCACCGAACCGGCCAGCACCTGGTTATTTTGCAATCCCTCCGACAGATACGAGAAGACCCGCTCAAAACGGACATTGCCGCCGGCATTGAAGCGCAACAACGCACGAAGGGCGGGATAACCGTTGGTCAACCAGGTGTAAAAGCTATTTGGCGTCAGAAAAGCGCGGGGTTTGTCCAGCGGATCAAAATAGTCCAGAGAAGGGGTTTCCAGAGGATCCAGTTGCACTGCCGTCTGCGCGGCTTGCGCCTGGGTTGCCGCCGGCGGACGCAGATAATGGCTGTAGAGTGCGGGATCACTCGGCCAGACCAGGGAGTAACGGTTAAACAGGTAGGGCCATTGCAATCCCGCAACGCCGGTGTCCGTCCAATACATCTGCAAATCCGTCAGGTTCGTCGTCGCTTGGTCGGCATAATAGATTGTGCCCTCAAAATCATAGTAGAATTGAGTCCCGACACTGGGGATTGGGGCAATTGTCAGTCCGGCGCCCAGGGTGGGATCTTGATATGCCGTCAATTCTGTTCCCAGATAATTGGTGACGTAGCTGGGCGTCGGCACTTGTGCCACATCCACGATTTCAAAACCCAGGAATTCGCTGGAATTGTTCCCGTTCGGCTGTCCCAGCAGTTCAACAAACACTCGCCCGACCGCACTGTTGGCACGGATCAAATGCAACGACGAATCAAACCACAGGGTTTGCCCGTTGGTAATTCCGTCAATGACCGAAAAGGAGTTGGTGAGGAACTGCGGAAACGCGGAGTTGAAGACCACATTGATGGCCGTAATCTGGCCCACGGGAACCACCACGGGGTGGCTGAGCGACTGAAACGAGCCTTCCGTCCAATACATTTTTTGCGGCGTCTTGACCGGATTGGGCGAAACCAGATAGTTGGCCGTGAACAACAGCGAGAATGTGCCGTCGCTGTTGGTGAAATAGCTGGGAGTACCGGTCGCCCGCCCAATTTGGTTGGTATAAGGCGGCAAATTGTTGGTCGTGTATTCGGCCGAAGTGATCCAGGTGATGGTAATCTGGCCTGGCTGCGTGGCAAACACGACGCCCGCGTTGGTACTGTAATAAAACAGGTTATTCGCCGGGTTCGTGGACAGCAGCGGGATCGCCCGCCAATAGGTGAAGCCAACGGTGAGGTTGGTTCCGGTATAGTCCGAGACGGGAGGCGGAATGACCGCACCAAAGTCGAAGCTGACCGCCTGGCTGAGATACGGCGCGCCGACCCGCGCCCGCTGCAGCACGATGGCCACAGTTCCATCTTGGTTCAGACCCACCGGCAGTTGCATCTGCTGCGCCACCGTGCCGTTGAAATTGCTGCTTCCTTGTAGATATGGATTGTTCAGCAACAGGCGTGAGTTGTTGGTTGTGGCGGTCACCGCGCCAAAGGAGAGCATCTGCGAAAACTGGTTCGTCGTCGCTAGGTGACCCGAGCCGGAGGCATTCGTGGTGGGCTGTTTGCCGTTGGAACCGATGTTGGTGTTGACCGTAGTCGAGATGGGTACTCCTTGCACCGATTGCAGATTATACGTGGCCAGAGCCTGGTTGAATTGCACCGACGCGACCTGGGCCCACAGCCGCCCGGCGACGCCCAGCAGGCTCAGCAGGCATAGACCAAGGCAAAGCTTCTGTTTCATAAAGTTCTAAGAATGCTGGGGCATTGGGTTGGACACTGTCAGGCTCATGGTCCCGCCGCGGGCCGCCGCCTAATGTTCCAGACTCGCCGTGGTTAACGGCTTCGCGGGAGACACGCCGGCCCGGGCCGGCAAATCCAGCGGCGCCGAGCTTTCCGCGACCTTGACATGCCTGGCGTCCGCCGCCAGTTGCATGACCGTCTTTTTCAAGTCGGCAACTTCCTGCTCCAGCGCGGCGACCTCCCGGGACTTTTGCTCCAGGCGTTTGGCCAACTCCTGGGTGGCTGAAACGTTGAGCACCGAGATGGCATTGTAGTCCACCGCGCGGAAGTCATTGACCTGGCGGCCAAAGACAAACAGCTGATCGCCGGCCGGTTTGAAATCCGTGCGAAATTTATTTGTCGCCACTTCGAGCACTTCGTGGATGCCATCCTCTTTGGGTGCAATCAGACGCACGCGCTCGCCTTTTTTGAGGTCCGTGGCCAATTCCACCCAGCCGTCCTTGCATGTGGCTGGCTGGTAAATATCCGGCACCACGTCGTCATGCTTGGTCACGGCCTGCGGAAAGACTTTCTCCACCTCCTGGGCGATGAGTCCCTTTTTTCGCTGGTCGCCATAAGTGACCGTATCGATGTAATTGTAGTCCGTCACTTGCAGCCGATTTAACAGGTCAAAATCGGTGCCGGGGTCCGATTTTTTCAGGTTCTTTTTAATTCTGTGATCCGAGGTGACATAAAGTCCCGATCCACTTTGTATGCCCTCTTCCGCCTTAATGCTAATTGAGTTAACATGCGACCCCCCACCTGCGATACCTGATCCGGACTGAAATGCATACCAAAAGCCCCCCCCCAGATCGTAATTCTCCCAACTGTCGACTTCCAGCGGATACCCCGGAGCGGAGGTGTTGATGCCGACCGATCCGTTCTGCTGGAGTACCATGGGTTCGCCATTGACTTCGCCGGGAGCTCCGTAAGTAAACAACAGCTTCCCGGCGCCCTCGCCGTTACCAGAGCCACTGGAGATCATCTGCCAGGTTGTCCCGCCGGAGGACGTGTTCCGCAGGGCACTCCACGTGCCGATGGTCGAGGGACTATCAACCAGCGAAACCAAGGCGCTCCCGCTATAGACGTGCAGGGGCGCCCCGGGCGTCAAGGTGCCAATGCCGACATTGCCTCCATCCGGCGCAAGGACCACGTTTTTCCAAGCCGTTAGGTAATCGGACGCAGCAATCACACCGACATCGTCAACCGTGTCGTATCCCAGAATCAACTGGTCGGCTCCCGAGCCGATGCCGGCCTGATACGTCGCGTCACTACCCGGGGAAACCCCCGGCCCGCTGACGGTCAACAGGCGTTGCGGCGTGGTGGTGTTGATGCCGACATTCCCGTTCTGGTTGAAGGTCATGATGTTGACCCGGTTGCCCAATTCGCCGCCCAGCCATCGAAAATTCACCTCATTGGCGCCGTCATCAACCACGAAGTCCTGGGTGAAATTGGGCGTGCCACTGTCGTTGCGCAAATGCAAGCGCGCGGATACGGAACCCTCAATAATTCCAAGACCGTTGTTGCCGGCGCCTGAGTTAGCGTGGAAGCCGTTCCAACCGCCGGGATAGCCAAGCGAATTGATTGGACTGGTCGTGCCAATCCCAACGTTGCCATTGGGGCTCATCCACATGCTGGAGATCGAGCTGTCGTTGCGAATGTTAAAGCCGCCTGACCCGTAGTTGAGATATGTCACATTGTCCGACCACCGCGGGTAGAAACAATTCTCGTAGGTGCCGGCCGAGTTTTTGGCAAGAATGAGCTGTGAGTTATCCAAGTAGATGCTGCCGCCAAGATCGGTGAGATTGCCGACGACGGAGTTTGCCGCGACCGAACCATTAATGATCACATTAGTGCCTGAACTCGAAATCAGCGTGTTCCCGGTTGTGGGGCTGACCAGCGAGTTGGCGTTGGCCGCCATGAACGCATAAGGTGCGGAAACCAACTGCAGCCGGGGCAAAATGGTGACGTCCGCGCCATTGTTAAGCCCTTTGACAGTCATTTCAATATAGCGGGCGGCGGAGACCACGTTGTTGGTGGTGAACACGGTGGAGAGCGGCGGGCGGGGGTCGGTCGCTCCTCCGTTGACATAGGCAGTCCCCTGGCCGAGGAGCACGCTGAAGTATCCATTCACCACAGTCACGGTTTGCAACTCGCCGTAGAGAAGATTGAGGGACGCGGAGCCGCCCGCAGGCTGGTTCCATATCCGGAAGACGATGTCATAATTCTGCGGCGCATTGGTACCCAATGCCGTGCCGTTCTGGTCGGTCAGGTAACCCTGGTAGGTCATATATTGCGGGGTTTGGGCATAACCCGTCAGAGCGCACAGCGCGCAGGCGAGCAGCCACAACTGGGAGGCGTGGCGCAAAGCATTGAGGTGGAGTGGCTTATTCATGTTCTTTTCGTTGGTTAAAATGCTTCCAGTCAATCGGCGTTGGATGCAACAATCGCAGTCTGGGTTGTCGGCGAATGTTGATTTAGGTTTCATTGGGTGGTCAGGGAGCTGATCGGGCTGACTTGCTTGAGTGAAAACGCACCCGAGGTTTGATAAGATTTGGTGGCGCCGCCCAAACCGGTCAAGGTGATGGTTTCATTGTAAAGGCCCAAAAGACTTGTGTTGGCCGTGGTGAGACTGACGAAATCGGTCGAGTTGGCCACGACGCTCAACGTGATTTGACGCGTGATGTTGTAGGATTCACTGCCCACCGGCAACTCATGCGGCGGCGACTCGGTGTCGAGGTTGTTGTGGTCGGGGTGGTAGGTATGGAGGAAGGGATTGGCGGCCTGGTCGTCATAAGGTTCGAAAACGGTGGTGGTTAGCGTCGCACCCTGGGCCAGAGGTCCGCCGGTGAACGGCCAGACGGTATTGTTGGCGGTCCAGGGCAGGTGGGTGGCCGAGATCCGGCGGGCCGTGTTCAAATGCGAGACGTCCAACACGCTCTCGGTGGTGGCCACCACCACGTTGGTATCCTGGCGGATGCCGTAATAGACGCGCTGCAGCAAGGTGCAGTTGCCGCTGCTGTCGTTGAAGATTATCAGGCGCAGGGGATAGGGTGTGGACACGGCATCCAGACTCGTGTTGTGCGCGGTGACAACATAGTTGCTGACCGAAGTGACCAGGGTGTTCGTGGCGATGACATAAGCGGCGTTGGTTGCAATGACGATGCTGAGCTGATCACTAAAATTGGTGGTCAAACTGCTGGTTTTGGAAAACCACGTGCCGATTAAATTAGTGCTGCTGGACAGGAAATTGGTCACGCCTTGGATGACCAGGAAGCTGTTGCTGACGACCTGGGAATTGGTCGTATAATAATCGTAAACCCAATTGTTCCCAAAGTAGAAATTGGTCTCCACGTTGACCAATACCACCCTCGCCCCGTTGGTTGTGGCCAACAGAGGCTGCGCGGTGGGAAAATAATTGGTGCTGGAGGCCAGGGTGACCACCGGGCTGTTGGTGACGGTATAGCTGCTGGCGGCCGGCTGGCTGCTGCTCGCATAGGTGGTGGAGTTCATCCCCGCCGGCGAGGTCAGGTTGAACAGAAGGTTCACCGGCGCTCCGGCAAACAGGAGCAGGTTCGTAGCCACGCTCGCCGCCGGCGGCACGTTGATCGCATAATATATAGTGCCACCGGGCGCTACCGTATTCGTCTGCGACAGGCCGTTGATCAGGTTTGACAGCACCCCCGGCACGACTAGCCGATAATACCGAATGCGCGGCAGGCTGCCACCGGTTTGCGACCCGTCATCGAAAAAGCTGAATTGCGCATTGGTCCCGCTCGCCGGCGGGAGCGCGTTGTAGCCAAGGTAGGCGGGATTCGGGAATGTCTGCCAGCCGCTTGTGAGACTGCCGCTCCATTGTACTTGGAACAAATCATTGCTCGGTGCCGACCACGTCAGGAGGTAGCCGCTGTTGGTATGCAGAATTTGTGGCCTGATTCCCGCGGCAGCCTGGTTGGTCGCCACGTTAAAATTCACTTCCACGGCGTAGTTCACCGGCACGGTGTTCGTGTTTTGCACTCCCAGAAAATAGGTCCCGCCCGGCAGGAGCGCTGGGACGCTCGCCGCGTTCAGTACGCTGGCGCCGCCGGCGGAATTGGCCAGCAGCGTCAAGCCGCCAGCCACGACGTTGGTGCTAACCAGCCAGTTGGTGGTGGTTGTGATGCCGGTCGTGATCAAATTGGAGCCCACAACGTCATACGCGGCATTGGTCACAACCACCGGATTGGTGCCGGTGGTGGAGTCAAACACCAGGTTGGTGACCGGCGCCATGAAAATTCCATTGGTGACCACCTCGTTGGTCGTGAAAGTGTAGTTAAAAACCCAATTCGTTGCCACGACTGGCGTGCCGTTGGTCGGCACCGCGCCAATACTGTTGGTGACCAGCATCTGGTTGGTGATGCCAGCCGAACTGATGACAACCGGCGGGTAGTCAATATTGGTGGTTTCCCAGACGAGCAGTCCACCGTTGTTGGTGTAATAGTAGCCGGTAACATCGGTTTCGATGACTACTTGGGACAGAACGGTGTAGTTGATGCTCTCATTGGTGGTGACCACATAGCCATTGGTGCCGGACTGATAGACCGCTTGCGTGTAAGTGCTGACCACCTCGTTGGTGACTTGATAATAATTGATCGCCTGGTTGGTCGTCGCAAAGTTATTTATCAGCAGGTTCGTGGTTGCGCCCAAGGCCAGCATATTGGTGGTGACCACCCGGTTGGTGACCGCGTTTATCACCAGCGAGCCGTCGGCATTCGTCGCGTAGGTCTTGAGATCATAGCTCACCCCCGTGATGCTGGCGCTGCCGATCCATAACCCGGCATTGTTGGCCGACAAGGCGGAAACCGGCACATTAATTTGCGAATATCCCAACGAATCCGTGAATTGCAATATCCCGGCGTAAAGCGAGCCCGGGCTGCTGTTCATCGCAAAACGGTTCACCCCCAAAACCGCGGCCACGTCTGAGCCGGACTGACCCGCTGGCGCCAGTGTCCAATTGGCGCTGGGCGAGCCGTTGGCCGGCAGGCTGGTGTAAGCGTAGGTCAAATTGGAGGAGTTCAGCGCGCCTTCCAGCAGCATGGGCGGAGCGGCCACGATGTTGGTCTGGCCCGAGGGGGGCATTTCCGAAGGCAGCAGCGCCAGGGACACCGTCAAAGGATTGGGCGTCACGTTTACCAAATGCACCGTGAATTGACCGCCAGACACGCCATAATTCAGCCCGTTCGGGTTGGGAAGATTGACGTTAAAGGGGCCAAAATAAACATTATAAGTATTGGTGGCACTGATCCAATACGCCTGCCCGCGCGTCACCGGAGTGGTGTACTCGGAAAGCACCTGCGCCGGGTTCGCTGGATTCGTCGATAATTCGCCCCCCACGTATTGGAAAATCTGAACAATGCCCGCAATGGCTGGATCCTGCGCGAAGAAATTTTGGAAATTGGGCGGGTTTGCGGGTGGCGTCGGGAGGCCGATGAAGTTAAGCCCCGTCATATCCCAGGTGTAGCTGGGCGGAACGGGCTGGCCCTTGATTTGCCAGTAAAAATTGGTCGCTGCCGTTGAGTGGATCAGATAGGCGGCATTGGGAATCAATGCTGACAGTGTATTCTGGCTGTTCGTCTGGCCCCAAGTCAGCCATTGCCCGCCGCCGCTCAGCGGCATTTCCGGGTTGCTGATATATTGTGCGTCGCTGGAGGGGGTTTTCCAGAGCCAGATTTGATCAATCGGATTGCCCGGCGCGATGGGCAGGTTGGGGATGGTGGACAGGATGTTCTGGCTGGAGGCATCCACGTAAAGGTACGCCGCCGTCCAACCGTTGGTCACCGCCACCGTCTGCGTCATCCATTGGGCATGCGCCGACGGGAAACTGACCAGCAACAGGGCCAAAGGTAAATACCTCGTAAAAAGCATGGATTTCATCGACGCTCCTCGACCTGAACCGGAACCTGCTCACTGACGGCAACCCTAGTTGCGAAGTCATCGAGGCAAAGGCTAATAACCTTAATAAGTCCGTAACGTAGCCATCTAAGCAAAGCGTCAGGGGGCTGTCAATCCTTTTCAGCAATTTTTGGCATTCTATGAGCAAAATACGGTGAGTCGTTCGGGTCAATTCACGTGACTGTATAACTTACGGGACCTTTTGATGGACTTAACGGCCTATGGCAAGGCGCGACGAGCGAGCATAGCCGTAGCGCTCTGTGAGCGAGGAACAACTCCGCCAGACCGGCCTTGCCGCGAAAACAGGCTTTGCCGCCGGAGACACGGTCGACCCTGCCGGCTCCGTGTCACCGCAACAGGTCGCGTGCCCGGGGCGTAAGCAGCGGCCCGCCTCGCGGCGCCTTCGAGGATTCTTCCCGCCCCAAAATTCGCCGCGCGCCGCCGATGACCCGCTGCCAGTCCATCGCCGGACCGGGATCCGTCTTGTTCGTCTGGATGTGATAATGGCCCAGCACACCCTCATAGCGGCTCAGTTCCGCATCCGGCAGCTTGTACGGAATGAGGTTCCCCTGGGCATCCACCGGGTACCGGCACTTCAACTTAGGAAACACCCGGCACAACGCGGCGGTCAAATGCGTCAGCGCCGCATACTGTTCCGGCGTGAAATCATACTGCACCAAATCCTCGCCCTGGATGGTACCCCGCACCGGCAGATCCCGCGCCGGATGGCCCGTGAAATTTGCGGTGCGAATTCCCCCGTCGCCGAGGGCCGCCGGAATCGTGATGCGCGTCCCGCCGCCGACATTCGCGGCATACCATGCCGCAAAGGGATTCGTCCCATTTGCCGGATAGGCGCCAATATTCGCAATTTCAACCCCCACGGAACGATCGTTCGACGTCGTCGCATGCCAGGCGCGCTCCTTCAAGTCCAGCGTTTGGTAAAGCGTGCCATCCAGATCGAGGAGGAAATGCACGCTCAAACCGCGATCATCCTGCAGCACCTGAAAGCACCGCCGGCTCGTGCCGGCCACGTCGAAATGCAGCACGAATTGGTCAACTACCCGCTGCAGCAGCGCCAGGTCCCATCCGCCGCCGCGCACCCGCTCCATTTCATTGGTGGTCAGCGTGGCGCGGCGCAGGCCATAACGGTTCGGCGTCGCCAGAGTTTTCACTTCCGCGTGAGAAGCATCCCAATCAGATTCGGCGAAGGGAGCGAACCGCCGTTCCACCCGATACGCATCGTAACCGCCCGGATCCATCCACAGCACGACGCGCGTTCCGGTGTGAAAGAACTGCCCGGCCGCCACCATCTCGTCCCCCTCGCGCGGTTCCGCCCGGCCGGCGCGCGGCCAAGTGCCACAGCCGCCAGCGCAAACGGTGGCCGCCAATAAAAGGGTTAATAATCCGCGTTTCATCCCCGATGAATAAATGCCTCAAAACCGCCGTTTTGCAAGCACTGACGGAACCTCGAGGCCTTCGCCATTGCCCGCTCCGGTTGGCCGGCGGGCCGGCGGCGAATAATGAATTCGAGCAAGCCAGGCAAATAACGAGCATCGCCGCCGCTATTGAACTTCCCCCAAAATAACCCTTGAGCCCAGGTCGTCGGAGTGATGCCCTTTTATTCATTAGAGTGTCGGGGAACCAGATTGGGACCATCCCCGAAAACGGGGATACGCAACGAAAACAACGCCGGTTAAATTATTTCCAACAATTGATCACCTCGTTACCGCGGAACTTTGTGGCGGTTTGGATTCCGCCACGAGGGCCGGATAAAGAGTTCCGAAGTGGCAGATGGCAGTGACATGGCATGAGGTGGCGCTGCCACCCGTTTTGTACTCATTTGGCGCGTCGCATGCCGTTGCCGTCAGCGCATCAGTGGCCGCTGTTGTTCGCTCGATGCGTCGCTGGACCGGTTGAAATTACCGCGAAGTTATGGCAAACAGGTTCCCAGCCTCGCCAGCGCGCTTTCCCAAAGCGGCAAGCTCCCCGTGGCGGCCAGTCCGCTTCCCCGTCCCTCCTCCACCGCCAATCAAAAAAATGCTGCCTTTGTCAGCCAAAATTGCGAATACTTTGGCGGCACACCTGATGGAATGATCAAGCCGTGAGCCATTCTTTCGGCCAGGTGCGGACCACGGTACCTTGGAGATTTCTGTCAAAATTTTCTGCCGCTGCAAATATGGATCGAGCCACACTAAAATGAGCATTGAAAATTATCCCGCTGGGTTCCGTTCATTCGTAATGGTTGTGCTTGCCCTAGCGGGTATTTTGGCGGGCGGCCAATCGGCGCAGGCGCAAGCCTCGCCGGTAATCAACGTCCTTTATCCCAACGGCACGAACCTGTTCCAAGCTTCGCCCACACTGACGTTCACGGCCAGTTCTTCAGTTGGGATCTCACCCAGCGCCATCACGGTGCAATTAACGGGCACCACCCTGCCGGGGGCGGTTTATACGGCAACTTTGACCAGCGCCAACGGTTTGACCGTCACGGGCCCAGCCCTCAGTCCCAGCGTGAGCGCTCCGCTGGCGAGCAACACCGTTTATACCGCGGTCATTCAAGTGACCGACGCAAATGAAAGCACCGCCAGCGCCACGGTGTCTTTTGACACTATCAGTCCCGCCTACACGTTCGAAGCTGAGGATTTTGATTATGACAGCGGCCGATATATTAACAATCCGCAGACCAACGCCTATTATGGCCAGCCCGCGACGACCGCAGTGGATGCCTACAATCAAAATTTCTCAGGCGGCGCCAACAGTTACAACCGCGCCAACGGGCTGAACACCGAACCCAACGGCGACAAGCCGCGAGCGGCTTACGACGGCACCGGCAAAACCGATTATGATGCGGGATGGGCCACCGGCGGAAATTGGGCCAATTACACCAGGAATTTTCCCGCCGGCACCTACAACGTTTATGTTCGCATCTCCAATCCCAACGGGGCGACTGCGGAAGCGGCGAGCCTGTCCTTGGTGTCCAACGGGCGCGGCACCAGCAGTCAAACCACGAAAACCTTGGGCACGTTTTCGGCTCCGGCCACCGGCGGCTGGCAGGTTTACTCCTGGGCGCCGGTGCTGGACACCAACGGCGATCTGGTTCAATTCTCCGGCGGTTCGGAAGAGACGCTGCGGGTGACGACCGACAATGGCAGTTACAACGCAAATTTTTACCTGTTGATGCCGGCCAACGTGACTGTGCCGGTCATCACCAATCTCTATCCGGGCGGTTCCGCATTTTTCCAATACACCAACCAGTTGAGTTTCGTGGCTGAAAGCAGCGCCGGGATTGCGATGAACAATGTCGTCGTGACTTTGGATGGAGTGAACGTGGCCAGTTTGCTGAATTTCAGCGGTTCCCCCACGAACTGGCTGGTTACCTGTCCACTGGCGTTGAACACCAACCACAACGCCGCCATCACGGTGACGGCGGACAACAATGAAAAGGCGACCGCCACCTTGAGTTTCAATGATTTTGCAGCCACCAATTACCAGTTCGAGGCGGAAGATTACGATTATAATGGCGGCGAATACTTTGACAACCCGCAGACGGATGCCTATGTCGGACGGGCATCCATTGCCGGGGTGGACAATGTGCAAGCGGACCTTAACGCCAATCCTTTGCTCTACCGGCCAGCCCCCGCGCCTTCCACGACGGTGGCGGGTGACGGCCAGCGCCCGCAGTTCAGCAGCGGCGGAATCGATTATAACATTGGCTTCTTCGGCAGCCGATCATGGGTCAATTATACCCGGCATTATCCTGCGGGAACGTATTACGTCGAAGGCCGGTTTGCTGAGGGGACAACCAACACGGAGGCCGTGTTTTCGCAACTGGCCAGCGGGCATGGGACGAGCGCGCAAACCTCCAATGTTCTGGGCACATTTTTCATTCCGCCCACCGGCGGCTGGTCAAACTGGAGGTGGACCACTTTGACGGATACCAATGACCATCCAGTCAAGCTGCGTTTTGACGGTTCACAAACAACGCTGCAACTGGCCGGGTCGCCGGTGAGCAGCCAGCCGGAGGTAAACGTGAATTTTTTCATGCTGGTGCCGGCGGTGCCGGATCCTTTCGTGGTGGTGCAGGTGATCAACTACGAGACCACCAATCTGGAGGTCATTTATTCCAAACCCGTCGCCCCCGCCACCGCGACGAATATTGCCAATTATGTTTTCACCAATGGCCTGGCGGTCACCGGGGCGGTGCTGAATCCAGATACCCTGACCGTGGTCTTGACGACGGCGCCGCTGGTTTATGGGTCCAATTATTCGATGGTCATCAATGGTGTCCAGGACCGCATGAACCTGCCCAATACAATCGCCACCAATACGGCGGTTAATTTTCAAGCGTTGCCTTACATAATGCAAAGCCTCGGAAATCCGGCGGTGATCCCGGCGGCGACTGTGGTCAGCAACGGCCTCAGCGTGACGTCGGTGGGAAGCGACGCCGGCGGCACCAACGATCAGGGCAATTTTTCCTACCAGCCTTATGCCGGCAATTTTGACGTCTGTGTCCGGGTGGCGGATTTGGGCTTGTCGGACATATTTGCCAAGGCTGGTTTGATGGCGCGCGAGCAATTAACCGCTAGCGGGCGCTTTGCCGCCTCCATCGCCACACCGGCGATGAACGGCACATTTTTCGAATGGCGTGATCCGGCGGGCAGCCCGGCCAACACGGCCGGCAGTTTTCCAGCGAATTACCCCAACACTTGGCTGCGCCTTCAACGCGTGGGCAATACGTTCACCGGCTATGCGGGTTACGACGGGCAAACGTGGACGGAACTTGGCAGCGACAGCATTTCGATGTCGAACCGTTTGGAGGTGGGCTTTTGGGTCAGTAGCCACAGCACCAACACGGTCACCACGGCGCAATTCCTTGATTTTAGCGGGGTGACCAACAGGATCGTCGGCACACAAATCAATCCGCACGACGCCATCGGGCCGAGCAGCCGAAAATCGCCGGTGGCGTTTTCGGAGATCATGTGGAAGCCCGCCCCCCGCACGGATGGGAAGAACCTGGAGTATCTCGAACTCTACAACTCGAACCCATGGTTCCAGGACCTCACCGGCTACCAACTCACCTGCGCGGACATGAGTTACACGTTCCCGCCCGGGACCCAGATTCCTGGCGGCGGTTATCTCGTGGTCGCGGCCGCTCCGGCGGACATTGAAAGTGTCTATGGTATCACCAACGTGACCGGGCCGTATGACGGCAGCCTCAAACATTCCGAGACGCTGGAACTGCTGGATGAACAAACCAACGTGTTGCTAACAGTGCCGTACACGGATGTCTATCCGTGGCCGGTGGCGACCGGCGGCACGGGGCATTCCCTGGTGCTGGCCAACCCGACCTATGGCGAAGGCGACCCGCGCGCGTGGGACATCAGCGATGTCATCGGCGGCTCGCCCGGCGAGATGGACGGATTCACCCCCAGTCCATTGCGCAATGTGGTTA
>JBEKZM010000034.1:0-51729 GCA_049509875.1 Verrucomicrobiota bacterium
TCAAGGCCTCAAGGACGGGCGCCGTTTGAATTTTGTGGCCTTCACGCCGGGCACGTCGTTCGACCTCAAATCAAGACATGGGACCGGATGGGAAAGGGCGCTCTTGCTGCGAGCCTTGCGTGAACACTGGAAACTTTCCGGCCGCGCACCCATGAACGCTTTTTCGGTTGGGATAATGTATCCGGAAAACTTCATCTCGCGTTGCCAGGAGATGGAACATGAGAACGTCGAAGAAGAGGTCATTTCCGCGTTCCTGGCCCGCTTGGACGAAAAGGAACTCGCTGATAAATCGGCCGGGCTTCGTGGATTGCGCCAGCGGTTTGAAAGGCTCTGTGCAATTTTCTGCCGGAGCGATGCCAGAGCGGCCCAAGCAGACATCGAAGAACGCAACCAGGTTTTAGGAGAATTGCGAATGCAGATGGCAATGACCTGTCTGGACTGGCTCCATCCCGATCTGGTCATCATGGATGAGTTCCAGCGCTTCAAACACCTCTTGAGTGTTCAAGATGGGTCAAATGAGCAGGAAAAAGGGGCCTACGAGTTGGCTAAAAGCTTGTTTGAGTACCAGGACAAGCATTCGGCTGTCCGCGTGCTAATGCTGTCGGCCACCCCTTACAAGATGTACACATTGAACGACACCCAGGAAGCGGATAGCCACTACAAGGACCTTCTTGGTTCATTGGGGTTCCTGCTGAACAACAAGGATAGGACGGCCAATGTCGAACGCCTTCTGGACGCTTATTCGAAAGCGCTCCATCGGCTGCCGGACGGCGGATTGGAGCCATTGGTCCAGGTCAAGACCGAATTGGAATTGGAGATGCGGCGCGTCATGGCGCGAACCGAAAGATTATCCAATTCGAAGGATCGGAATGGCATGTTGCGCGAAATACCCGCTCCCATGATGGCACCGGAACCACGGGATATTGAGCACTACCTCGGGCACGCCAGCGTCGGGCGATGTCTCGGGACCGGATCATTGATGGACTACTGGAAGTCTGCCCCATATTTGCTGAATTTCATGGAGGATTATGAGATAAAACGCATTTTCGAGGATCGGACGGGATCCAACACGGATCCGGCTGTCAGGCAATCGCTCTTGGACGCGCCGGGCATTTTGTTGTCCCACGCGGACCTGAAACGCTACCGTGCCATTGATCCCTGTAATGCCCGGTTGCGTGGCCTCATCCGTGACGTGGTCGAAAATGGTGCGTGCAAGTTGCTTTGGCTTCCCACCTCGCTTCCCTATTATCAGCTTTTCGATGAATTTGCCCAACCGGAGGTGGCAACATTCACCAAGCGCCTGGTGTTCTCCTGCTGGAACGTCGTTCCCAAGGTGATTGCAGCGCTCGTTAGCTATGAAGCCGAAAGACGGTGCCAACTTCTACAAGATCCGAAAGCCATCAATACGCCGGAGTCGAGAAAGAAAAAACGGCCGCTGCTCCGTTTTGCCTTTTCAGATGGCCGGCTGACTGGCATGCCTGTGCTGGGAATCATTTATCCCGCAGAACACCTCGCCGGTCTGACCGACCCTTTAGCCTTGGCTAAGGAGAACCTGCCTACATCGCCCGGGCCAATGCCTTTCCCAGAGGTATTCAATAATGCCAAGATCCGCATAAAAGCAGCACTCGACACCATTCAAGTCACACAACATTTGGAAGGTTCAGCCGATGAGGACTGGTATTGGGCCGCCCCGGTCCTGATGGATCTAGTCCATCAACCGGAATCAGCCGCCAAATGGCTGGAACAAATTGCGCTGCCACTGCTCTGGACCGGCGTTGAGGATAGCCGGGAACAGGATGAAGAAGGCCGATGGCATGAGCATGTAGCCAAATTGCGCAAATTCTATACAGATTTCCGTGCAGGGTTGCTGGAAATGGGGCGGCAGCCGGATGACTTGGAAGAAGTTCTTACCTGGATCGGCATCTCCGGACCGGGATGCTGTTGCCTGAGAAGCCTGTCCCGGTTCGGATTCTTGGATTGCCAAATGCAATCCCGTAATGCGGCTTCCACGATGGCCTATGGATTTCTCACACTTTTCAACCAGCCTGAGAGCATGGCGATTATTCGCGGCAGCCGCGGTGGTGAGGAAACGGTGGAACCCTTTTGGCTCCAAGTCCTGAAATATTCAGCCGCCGGCTGTCTTCAATCGGTGCTCGACGAATACGTCCATATTTTGCGCGAGAATCTTGGCCGGATTGATTCGCCAGCCGCCATTACGTTGGCCGATATTTCGCAAGCAGTGGCCTCAGTCCTGCGGTTGCGAACCTCGCGCGTCGGATACGACCACATTTTCGCGAAGCAGCGGTACCACCTGAAACTGACACCGCGATTCATGCGCGTGCGTTATGCCATGCGTTTCGGTAAGCAGGAGACCGAAGACGGAGGCGAGCCGACGCGAGAGGACCTCGTGCGCGCAGCTTTCAACTCACCATTCTGGCCGTTTGTTATGGCCACAACTTCAATTGGACAGGAAGGTTTGGACTTTCACCAATATTGCCATGCTATCGTCCACTGGAACCTGCCAACAAATCCTGTCGATTTAGAGCAGCGCGAAGGCCGGATTCACCGTTACAAGGGACACGCCGTAAGGAAAAACCTGGCCCAGAACTATCGCCACGCGATTTCGGAGGGTTGCGATCCCTGGGCGGCCATGTTTCAGAGAGCGCGAAGTGATTGTCCCTCGGGTGTTAGCGAAATCGAACCGTACTGGGTTTTGAAAGGGGATGCTGCAATTGAGCGGCATGTGCCGGCCATGCCCGCGAGCATTGACGAAGTGCGGCTGGCACAGCTAAAGCGATCCGTCTCCCTCTACCGTCTGGCTTTCGGCCAATTGCGGCAGGCTGACTTGGTAGATTTTCTCGGCAGCCATTTGGACGCAAGTCGGATTGAAGAGTTGTCGCGAACCATTCTTCTGAACCTTCAACCGCCTGAGTCAAACAGTCTCTCGAATCCAGGCACAACCCAACGTCCTCAGAGCGACCAACGAGTTCTCCCCAGCCAGGACTCTCCAAGCCTTCCGATCTCACCATGAGCCATGAGTGAATCGTAGGCGTTAAGCGAGATAAGGAATGGCCGATGACTTATGGTTTTACGTTTCACGGTTCGAATGCCCGATTAATTTCTTCGGCTTCACGGGCACGTCAACCACACCCAGCAACAACAACAGTAACAACATTCGCCGGTTTGCGGGCTCTTCGCCGATGTGTAAAACGTTGATAATCAAGATTGTCCAAGCGTCAGTTATCGAGACGAGGGTTCGATTCCTGCCCTTGGTTTAAAATCAAAAGTGTGGCAAATGTAAACCATGTTTACATTTGGCTACCTTCGCCGGTCGAGACCATGCGAATGAAAAACTGAAAATCAGAGGCACCTGCTTTGTTGCGCTCTTTAAATGAATGTGGTGCTCTTTAAATGTCTGTGGTGCTCTTGAATGCACGTGGACATGACAGGAAATCAATTCTCTTTGGCCGGTTATTCCACGGTCACGCTCTTGGCGAGGTTGCGGGGTTTGTCCACGTCGCACCCGCGCATGACGGCGATGTGGTAGGCGAAGAGCTGCAGCGGCACGCTCGCCAAAATGGGATTCAGCAGGTCGAGTGTCCGGGGCATATAAAAAACACTGTCGGCCACCTTCTTAATGCCCTGATCGCCCTCCGTGGCGAGCGCGATGATGGGGCCTTTGCGGGCGCGGATCATCGCCAGATTCGCCAGCGTTTTTTCGTACATGGCGTCCTGGGGCAACACGAACACCGTGGGCGTTTTCGCGTCGATCAGCGCGATGGGACCATGCTTCATCTCGGCCGCCGAATAGCCTTCGGCGTGGATATAGGAGATTTCTTTCAGCTTCAGGGCGCCCTCCAGCGCGATGGGGAACGTGCAGCCGCGGCCCAGGAAGAAGAAGTCCTCGGCGCGCGCGTATTTTTTCGCCAGCGTCCTGAGGGCGGCGTTTTGCGCGAGTATTTTTTCGATCTGCTTGGGGAGCGCCTCGAGGGCGCGCAAAATCTCCCGCGCGCGGTTGGCCGACAACTGCCGCAGCCGGCCGAGGTGGATGGCAAGCAGCGTCAACACCGTGAGCGTGGACACGAACGCCTTGGTCGAGGCCACGCCGATTTCCGGGCCGGCATGCATGTAGATGCCGCCGTCCGCCTCGCGGGCGATGCTGCTGCCCACCACGTTGACGATGGCCAGCGCGCGGTGGCCGCGGCGCTTGGCCTCGCGCAGCGCCGCCAGCGTGTCCGCCGTTTCCCCGGACTGCGACAGCACCAACAGCACCGTGTTTTTTTCCAGGGGACAGTTGCGGTAGCAGAACTCATGCGCAAACTCCACTTCGACCGGGATCTGCGCCAGTTCCTCGATCAGATATTCTCCCACGAGCGCCGCGTGCCAGCTCGTGCCGCTGGCGGCAATCACGATGCGGTCGATATTGCGCAGTTCGGCCGACGTCATGTTCAGCCCGCCGAACTTCGCCGTGGCGCCCTCGAAATCGATCCTTCCGCGCAGGGCGTTGAGCACCGCCTGCGGCTGTTCGAAGATTTCCTTGAGCATGAAGTGCGCGTGTTTGCCGCGCACGGCGTCTTCCTGCGAGAACTCGAGGTTGCTGATTTGAACGTTGGCGGTGTCCGTGCCCAGGTTCAATACCTCAAATCGCTCCGGCGTGATGGTGGCCACGTCGTAGTCGTTCAGGTAAACCACCTTTTTGGTGTGCGCCACTATGGCGTTGGCGTCGCTGGCGAGGAAGTTCTCCGCCTGGCCGATGCCGATGATGATGGGGGAGCCGCGCCGCGCGCCGACGATGGTGTCCGGAAAATCCGTGCAAATGACCGCCAGGCCGTACGTGCCGATGACTTCGCGCAGCGCGCCGCAGACGGCCTGCGTCAAGGTGTCGCTGGCCGGGTGCGTCATTCCGGTCGCGCCGTTTTCCTTCCGGGGCGCCGGCGGCGGGCGCCGAACCCCGCGTCCAGACACCAGCTTCTCATAATAATCGCCGATCAAGTGGGCGAGCACCTCGGTGTCCGTATTGGACCGGAAATTGTGGCCCTCCCGGAGCAATTTCTGTTTCAGCGCATCGTAATTTTCGATCACGCCGTTGTGCACCACGGCGATTTTTCCCGAGCCGTCGAGATGCGGATGGGAGTTTTCATCGGCCGGGGCTCCGTGAGTGGCCCAGCGCGTATGGCCGATGCCCAAGTGGCCTTCGGCGGGCGCCGTTTGCAGAATGCGGGCGAGGCCATCGTCGATCCGGCCTTTTTTCTTGCGCACCACCAGCGCGGAGTCGTCGAGCACGGCGACGCCCGCACTGTCGTAGCCGCGGTATTCCAAGCGCCGCAGTCCTTCGAGCAGGATGGGCGAGGCCGACTTTTTGCCAACGTATCCGATGATGCCGCACATAGAATTCCTGGGTTTAAGGGTTAACCACTGTAAGGGCCTGACCACCGCCGCGCCCCTGCCTGCCGCGATTCCACGTTTCAGTGGCCGGCAGTTTCGTGCTTCAAAATCCAGCCTGCCACTTGGTCTAGTCCATCGACCACCACGGCCGGCGCGAGTTTTGCCGGCGACTCGCGTTCCAATTCAGCCCCGTAGCCGGTGCGGACGAGGATGCTCTTTTTCACGCCGGCATTCCAGCCGCATTCCAGGTCAATCAGCTTGTCGCCCACCATGAAACTCTCGCTCAGGTCCAGGTTGAATTCGTCCCGGGCGTCAAACAGGAACTGGGGCGAGGGTTTGCGGCCCCGGCTGGGCTGATCCGGCGCCTCGGGCGCAATGCACGTTTTCTCGAAGCGCACGCCGTCGCGCGCCAATTCGCGGGCCAGGTATTCATTGACGTGCTCCGCATCGGCCAGCGTGAAATAGCCACGGCCAATGCCCGACTGGTTGGTAACCACGATGAGCTTGAATCCGGCGTCCGCCAGCCGGCGCAAGGCCGCGCCCGCCCCGGAGAAAATCTCCACGTCTTCGGGGCGATGCAAATAGTGTTTTTCCGCGATCAGCGTGCCGTCGCGGTCCAGGAATACGGCTCGGTTCATCGGCGCGCGCAAATTGTGGCGTGAAGGGGGCAAGAATGGAATTGAATTTTTCCCCCTGGCAGGCACAATATCGACTTCGCAGCGATTACCTTATTTGATTACAAAACATGAGCAATAAAGGCAGACTAGGAATTTTGGTGGGCGGCGGCCCGGCGCCAGGATTGAACGGCGTCATTTCCGCCGCCACCATCGAAGGCATCAACCAGGGTTACGAAGTCATCGGCTTCCGCGACGGCTTCAAGTACCTCGCCCAGGGCGACGCGACGCAAATCAAGCCCCTGACCATTCGCGATGTGAAGGACATCCACATCAAAGGCGGCTCCATTTTGGGCACCGCGCGGACGAATCCGACGAAGTCCGAAGAGCAGATGAAAAACGTTTTCAGAGTGTTCGAGAAGCTGGGCGTGACTGCGCTGGTCACGATCGGCGGCGACGACACGGCGTTTTCCGCCAGCCACGTCGCCAAACGGAGCGGCGGCAAGATCAAGGTGGCGCACGTGCCCAAGACCATCGACAACGACCTGCCGCTGCCGGGTTCGACGCCCACGTTCGGCTATGAAACGGCCCGCCATTACGGCGTGCAGATCGTCCGCAACCTGATCGAGGACGCCCGCACGACTTCGCGCTGGTACATTATCGTCAGCATGGGCCGCGCCGCGGGACATCTCGCGCTGGGTATTGCCAAGGCCTCCGCCGCGACCCTCTCGGTCATCTCCGAGGAATTCCGCGGCCGCCCGGTCACCGTGGACGAAGTCTGCGACATTATCATCGGCTCGATCATCAAGCGCAAAGCGGAAGGTTCGCAGTATGGCGTGGTGGTGCTGGCGGAAGGTTTGATTGAAGCGATCGGCGAAAAGGGCCTCCTCGCCGCCCTGCCCGAAGGACAATTGGAACGCTTCGGCAAGATCGTCCGCGACGACCACGGCCACTTGCGCCTGGGCGAAATCGAATTTGGACGGCTGATGAAGGAGTTGTTGAGTCAGCGCCTGGAAAAGCTCGGCATTAAAATGACGTTTATTGACAAGGACCTCGGCTACGAACTCCGTTGCGCCGACCCGATTCCGTTTGACGCGGAATACACGCGGGACCTCGGCTATGCTGCGGTGAAGTTCCTCCGCTCGCCCGAGGCCGAAAAATACGGCGCCATCATCAGCTTTGTGGACGGCAAAATGAATCCGCTGCCCTTCGAGAAGATGCTGGATCCCAAGACCGGCCGCATGCAGAACCGCCGCGTGAACGTGGACGGCGAGGCGTTTGAATGCGCGCAGGCTTACATGATCCGCCTGGAACGCGAGGATTTTGAAGACGCCAAGCAACTCGCCAAGCTCGCCGCCATCGTCAAGTTGACGCCCGACGAGTTCAAGAAGCGCTTTGGCCATCTCGCCAGCGCCAAATAGATTGCCCGCCAACTCGAGCGGCGGCGGAGAACTTCCGCCGCCGTTTTTGTTTTGTTTCGCTTTGTTTCTTCGTTCCTTTGTTGTTCAATTTTCAAAGATGAAACCGCTGGCGGATTGCCAACTTTACACTTTTGTGGACACGGCCTGCCTCCGTGGCCGGGCGCCGGAACTCGTTGCGCAACAACTTTGCGACGGCGGGAGCGACCTGGTGCAGCTGCGCGCCAAAAACGCGCCGCCGGATGAAATTCGGGCCATGGCGGAAAAGATCCTGCCGATCACACGCCTCGCCGGCGCCCGACTGGTCATCAATGATCACCTTGCCATCGCGCAGGCCGTCGGCGCGGAATTCTGCCATTTGGGGCAGGAAGATTTCTTTGGCGCGGGACACCAGCACGTTTCCGAAATCCTAAATCCGGATTCCGAAGCTCAAACTCCAGAGTCCGAATTCCGCACTCCGCGCTCCGCGCTCCGCATTGGACTGTCCACGCACGCGCCGGCCCAGGCGCAGCGCGCGCTGGCGGCTGGCGCGGATTACGTTGCCATCGGGCCCGTGTACGCCACCGCCACCAAACCGAACACCAGGCCGGTGACGCTCGGCTATGTTCGCTGGGCCGCGGCCCAGGTGACCGAGCCGTGGTTCGCCATTGGCGGAATTAATTTGCGGACCCTCGATGAGGTGCTGGCGGCCGGCGCCCGACGCGTGTGCGTGGTTTCGGCCATTCTGGATGCGCCGGACGTGGCCAAGGCGTGCGCGGAATTCAAGCGGCGGTTGGCATAGTCCTTCCGAATCTTTTAGCCGCACACGTTAGCCGGCTTAAACTTCAGGTCACGAATTTCAGATGGAGCCTCCTGACGCCGGCTGCTGCCGTTCAAGGGTTCAATTGGTAAATCGTTCGGGGAAGCCTCACTCCAGCGCCCAGCCCGGTTTAACTTCATCATCGAGCGGCGGCAACTGCGTTTGCGCCAGCAATTTCCGTTCGGCCAAGATGCCGATCATCGCCGCATTGTCGGTGCACAAGTTCTTTTCGGCCAGCCACAACCTGAAGCCTTGCTGCCGGCAGGCGCGTTCGAGCGCGTGGCGCAAGCCGCTGTTGCAGGATACGCCACCGGAAGCGGTGACGCAGCGGACACCTTCGCGTTTGGCGGCGCGGATCGTTTTCTTTACGAGCACATCCACGATCGCTGCCTGGATGCTGGCGCACAGGTCGCGGACGTTTTGCGCATTCTCCAAGCAGGCAGGGTGGTCGCGGATGAAATAGCGCACGGAGGTCTTAAGCCCGCTGAAACTGAAGTCGTCGTTGTCATCGTGGAGCAGCGGGCGCGGAAAATCATGGGCCGCCGGGTTGCCCTGTGCTGCCAGCCGGTCGATGCTGGGGCCGGCCGGGTAGGGAAGGCCCATGAGCTTGCCGGTTTTGTCAAAGCACTCGCCCGCCGCATCATCAATGGTGCCGCCCAGTATCCGGTGCTTCAATTCCGACTCGACCAGCACCAGCAACGTATGCCCGCCACTGACAACGAGCGACAGGTTGGGTTGAAAATTGGCGAAATCGGCGGCGAGCGCGTTGGATGAAACAGGGGTCTGCCCCTTCACCCCCGGCCCGATGACGGGAGCGGGGCGGGCGGCGATACCCTCACTTTGAGGCGCGGGACCCGCGGGAGATGGTTCGCGTCGAATCCAGGGCGAATATAGGTGCGCTTCGTGGTGATTGATACCGATAAACGGTTTGTTCAGCGCGAAGGCCGCCGCCTGTCCAGCTTTGAAACCGATCAGCAGCGCGATGGCCAGGCCCGGTCCCTGGGTGGCGGCCACGGCGTCCAAGTCCGGCGCCGAGACCCGCGCTTCGCGCAGGGCTGATTGCGCCACTGGCAGGAGGTTTTTCAGATGTTCGCGCGCGGCCAACTCCGGCACCACCCCGCCATAGTCGGCATGCAGCTTGATCTGCGAGGACACCACGTTCGAGAGAACCATGCCATTGCGCACCACGGCCGCGCTGGTCTCGTCACAGGAGGTTTCGAGCGCCAGGAGGGTCACAAGGGAGGGCGTTTGCGCATGGGCAGGTGGAATGGCGGAAACGCTTAAGTGTTAAGGTGAAAGGTCAAAATGTGAAAGCACGGGAGCGCCGCCGGTGCCGGGCCCGACGCCCCGCCCGTTCGGCAAACTTATTTTGCCGCCATCTTCTCCACTTTGCGGGTTTCAGTGAGCTGGTCGTATCGAATCAGGCCCTTGAGCAAATCCTCGGCGCGATCCAATTGCTCATCGCGCGCCGCCAGCACGGCAGGCCGGTCCGTTTCGGGGATGGATTCCAGACCCCCGGGCGTGCGCTTGACCACCACTGCCGCCTCTTCGGCGTCGGTGAGGGGCACAAAAATATCGGGGGTGATGCCCCGCTGGTGGATGACCTTGTGGCTGGGCGTGTAGTATTTGGCCACCGTGAGCTTCAGCGCCGAGCCGTCATCGAGCGGAAAAATCGTTTGCACCGAGCCCTTCCCAAACGTCTTCTCGCCCAGCACCACCGCACGATGCAAGTCCTGCAAACAGCCGGTCACAATTTCGGCCGCGCTCGCGCTCCCCAGGTTCACCAGCAACACGATCGGCACGTTTTTCAATTCATCGCCGCTGCCGTGCGCATAATATTTTTCCAGCGTATGCCGGCCCTCGGTGGAAACCACGAGTTGGTCGGACGGCAGGAATTTCTGGCAGACTTCCACGGCCTGGTCAAGCAGGCCGCCGGGATTCCATCGCAAGTCGATGATGAGCCCCTTGAGGTGTTCGTCTTTGAGCCGTCGGATGGCGCTTTCCAGTTCGTCGCCGGTCTTTTCGCCAAATTGCGTGATGCGCACGTACCCGATCTGGTTCCCGTCCACCGGGAATGACTTCTGGCCATTGATGTCCTTGACCATCTCCATCTGGATGACCGCGCGGGTGAGGGTGTACGTCTTGGTGAGGCCGGTGGCGGGCCGCTGGATGGTCAGGCTCACGGCGGAGCCGGGATCGCCGCGCAACATTTTGACCACGTCCGGCAGGTCCATCTTGTCAACGCTCTTGCCCTCCACCTTGATGATGCGGTCGCCGCTCAAGATGCCCGCCCGTGCGCCCGGAGTGTCGTCCATGGGCGCAATGACCGTGATCTGGCCGTCCTTGGTTCCAACCATCAGGCCCACGCCGCCGAACTGGCCTTCCGTGTCGTCTTGCAATTCCTGGTAGGAATCGGCATCCAGAAATTCGCTGTGCGGATCCAGCCGGCTTACAGCTCCCTTCAGCGCGGAATACACGAGCTGGCGGTAGGTCATGTCCTTGCCGTCCACGTACTCGCTGTGGATTTTCTGCATCGCGTCATTGAAAACTTCAACGCTGGCCTGCTCGCTGTCGCTATTGTTGACCGGGCGCGAATTATTGAAATAAATGTTCGCGCCGAGGGCCAGGTTGATCAACAGCACCACCAAGACAAGGCCAAAAATAATACTGCGTTTCATACCACCACTTTTACGCCATTACACCGCTGACCGCAACAGCGATTCAATCAAATGCAGGTCCGCCGGCACGGTCACTTTCGGATTGGGCCGGGCGCTTTTGACGAGCTGCACCGGCTGCCCAATTAGTTCGCACGCCGCGGTATCGTCGGTCAGCTTGAGGTCCTGCGCGCGCGCCGCCGCAATCGCCCGGCGGATGACGTCCACCCGGAAGGTCTGCGGCGTCTGCACGGACCACAGGTTGGTGCGATCCACGGTCCGCGCAATGGTCTGGCCGTCCTCGGTCTCCTTGAGGGTGTCGGCCACCGGTTGGGCCGCCACAGCGGCGCCGGTTTGCTGCGCCGCGCGAATCGTGGCCGCAATCAGCTCCGCCGTGGTGCAGGGCCGGGCGCCGTCTTGAATGGCAACGATTTCGGCTCCCGGCGCCAGCGCGGCGAGTCCGTTCCACACTGAATCCTGGCGTTCGGCGCCGCCGGCCACCAAGCGGAATCGCTTGGTGAACCCATACTGGGCGGCCAGTTCCGCGAACTCCGCCAGCCTACCGTCGCGGACCACGACCACAATTTCATCGATGCAAGCCGCGTCATTGAATTGTTTCCAGGTATGGGCGATGACTGGCCGGCCCGCCACCTGGAGCCAGAGCTTGTCCACATCGGCGCCCATGCGCGTGCCCTTGCCGGCGGCGACAATAACGGCGGAAATCATATCCGCATAAGGTGCGATTTTAATCCGCTTCGTTCAAGCTCGTGTCCCTGCCTGCCAAGGCGGGGGCGCATCTTCGCAATTTCCCGGGGAGCGCGGCTCTGCGAGCCGCAGCATCCTCCAAACTCCAAGAGAATCCTCGCGTAATTCGTAAACTTCCTGACCGGCGACGCTGCTGCGGGTCGCAGACCCGCGCTCCCGATCCCGTTGCGCACGGCTCCCTGTTTGGGGGGCGGTATCGAGTTGCGCCCCAAGGCGAGGGCGTTCCTGAAATGGGAAGATGACGGGCAGGTTCCTTAACCGATGCGCCAGACGATGCGCGCCTTATTCAAATCGTATTGCGACATTTCCATTTTCACCCGGTCGCCGGACGTCAGGCGCACGAATTTCTTCCGCATCTTGCCGGAGATGGTCGCCAGTACCTGATGCTTGTTGTCCAGTTCAACGCGGAACATCGTCCCGGCCAGGACCGTGAGGATGCGCCCTTCAACTTCAATATGCTCTTCCATGGAAAAAGCTTGCCGCTGCTAAAGCGGGGAGGCGACGCCCACTTGAATGGACGCCGCCCCCTGACGTTGGGATTCCCCAAATTAATACCGCTCGCGACGGCCGGCGCCACCGCCGCCATACCCGCCGCTGCCACCGCCGCTGCCACCACCGGTCCCGCCACCGCCGCCGCCGTATTCGCGGCGCGGACCGCGGTCACGACCACCACCGCCAGCGGGGCGTTCTTCCTTGGGACGGGCAATGTTGACCGTCAAGGCACGTCCATCGAGCTGCTGGCCGTTCATCGCCGTGATCGCCTTTTGGGCTTCTTCCGGCGTGCCATACGTGATGAAGGCAAACCCGCGCGAACGGCCGGTCATCCGGTCCATCATGAGGTTGGCCTCGACGACCTGACCGTGGGCGGCGAAGGCCTCCTGCAGATCGTTTTCCGTCGTGTTGAAGGAAAGATTTCCCACAAACAGTTTTGTGCTCATTCGATGATAGGCTGCTTGATTTTTAACCGTTTTCGTCTGTTCCCGATTACCGGGTTTCAAATCATCACTGAACGGAGTTCACTTGAGGATTCACCATGGTCGAAAGGTCAGTTTTTTCTTACAGACTCAGTTATGATAACCATTCAGGCAATTTTGACAAGTTAAATCTGGCCAGCTTATTTTTGGCGAGGTCCGCCCAATATCAGAAAGCGCGCGAAAACTTCCCGCTTGACAATACTGTATATAATAAGTATATACATAGATCAGAAATGACCAGTGCGCCGCGAAAATTCCTGATTGGGCCGATCTCGCCGGCGGCCAACGGCGCTCTCTATCAACAGATTGTTGATGGGATCAAGCGCGAAATCGCCGAGGGCCGTCTGCAGCCGGGCGCGGCGCTGCCTTCTTTCCGGCAGTTCGCCGAGGACCTTCTGGTCAGCGTCATCACCGTGAAGCGTTCCTACGAGGAGCTCGAGCGCGAAGGTATCATCTTCCGGCGGCAGGGGCTCGGCACTTTCGTGGCTGAACGCGGCGCTGACCGCAGCCGCGAAGCCAAGCTCGCAGCCGCGAGGAGCCTGCTGCGCGACGGGTTTCGTGAAGCCGCCGAGGCCGGTCTGAAGGCGCGCGAACTAGCCGACCTGGCACAGGAGATTTTAGAGGAAAATCCTACCACCGCAACAACCCCAAGCCTATGACCAACGCCATTGAAATTCGAGGGCTGGTTAAACACTTTCCGGCCTTCACCCTTGGCCCGGTGGACCTGACCGTGCCGCAAGGTGCCATCTATGGCCTGATCGGCCCCAACGGCGCGGGCAAAACCACTGCCATCGACATGATCTTCGGCATGGGGCGCAACGACGCGGGCACCATCCGTGTGCTGGGGCTGGACCATCGAGCTGACGAGGTTGCGCTCAAACGGCGCGCCGCCTATGTGAGCCCAGATTTGAATTTTCAGGTCTGGGGCAGGGTGGGCAAGGCGGTTCGCTTTGTCCGTGGTTTCTATCCCGGCTGGGACGACGCCTATTGCGCTGACTTAATGAATGCGTTTCATTTGGATCCAGACGAAAAAATCGTCACGCTCTCTTTCGGCGCAAAAACGAAATTGAGCCTGCTGCTGGCCTTGTCGCGCCGGCCCGACCTGCTGATTTTGGACGAACCGACAACCGGCTTGGACGCGGTATCCAAGCAGCAGGTTTTCGCTGAATTGCTCAAGGCCGTCGAGGATGACAAACGCACGGTGTTGATTTCGTCGCACGGTCTGACGGACATTGAGCGCTTTGCCGACCACATTGGGATGATCAAAGACGGCAAGCTGCTGTGGGAAGGCCGCACCGATGAAATCGTGGACCGTTTCCGAATCGCCGAGTTTTCCACGACGCACGGGACCACTTTCGCGAATCGCGCGGGCTTGGTCATCTTGAAGCGAACTGAAAACCGCTGGCACGCTTTGTTGGACGAGCAGAGCGGCGCCCAGGACTGGCTCAACACGCACGGTGCCCATGACCTGACGCTCACGCGCCTGACGCTGGAGGATTTGTTTGTGGCGCTGGCCAGGGAAGAGGAGGGGAAATGAAACTTCTCATGCTTGATTATCTCCGCCGCAAGGCATGGATTTTCCTGTTTGGCGCGGTCCTTGAATTGGCGCTGGGGTGGTTTGGCGGATGCGTCGGCGGCAAGACCCACGACCTTTGGATGTTCCAGTTTCAAATCGGCATCTTCATGGGGGTCTTACTGCTATCGTTCGATTTACAACGGGGACTCGCGCGGGCGGTCGCCGCCCTGCCGCTAACCGCCGGGCAGATCGGGCGTGCCTGGTGGCTGGTAAGCGTGGCCATTCCAAGCGTCGCCTTTTCCGCGCTTTTATGGGCGGGCGCCGGACTCTTCCGCCTTTTCCATCCAGCCGCCAGCGTGGATGCCGCGAATCTGGTCCTGGCCGGCGCCTTTCTCTTTACTTTGATGGGAAGCACTCTCACGCTGGTATTTGTCATGTCTCACGGGCCGTATGCCGCCGGCTGGCGACGTTTCCTCCGGGGTGCATTGGGCGCGGTTTTGGGAGTGGCGGTTGGCGGCGGCTTTCTTTTCATAAACAGCGCTTCTCAAAATTATACCAGGCTGGCCTGTTTCCTGGCGGTCGGCTTGGGATTCACCGTGGCGGGCTGGTTTTTGGCAGGGCGGTTCGTAACGAGCCGGGCTAGTTTCAGATTGGGCACGCAAAGCCTCAGCCTAAAGACCGGCGCAATGCGCGGCCCCGTCCGCCAGCCCGACGGTTACGGAGGAATTCCGCTGCTGATCACTACCACCATCGTCCGCTCATTTTTGGTTGGAATGGCGATGATCGTTATCATGCCGGTGGTTTTTATGATGCAAGGAGGCGGCGCCACAGCCTGGTGGGAAGTATTCAAGTTTTTTCCGGCGATGGGCATATTTTCATTCTGGTTTGTCATTATTTTCTCGGTGGCGCCCACATTGATGCAATTGCGTTTTTTGCGGACGCTGCCAATTTCCGCCACGAGTCTCGCCGCCGCGTTGATCGCCATTTTGATCCTGCCGTTGCTCGCACTCCAGGCCGTCACGGCCGGAATTGCCGGCTTGTCATCGGGTGCGCCGGCTGCGTTCGCCATCGCGGATAATTTCCTGCTGACCCTTCCCGCCGTGGCGCTGAGCGTTGTTCTGTTTGCCTTGCTGGGGATGGGACTGCCCACTTATGTACTCATGTTCGGAGTGATGACGATCTCGCAAGTTGGGCTGGCATGGTGGCAAGCCGGGTTGCATCGCAGTGAAGCTCCGTCCGGCCTTTGCGCTGTGGCGTCCGGCCTCCTGTTCTTGCTTGGGTTCTGGCTTATGCGGCGCCTGTTGTTGCGCAGCAGCGACCTCTATCTCGTAAAGCCTGATGATTTCGACAACCTGGCCTCGGGCGGGGGACGGTAAACTCGATGAGGATAGGAGGAGCGCAAAGCGCTCCCCCTCCCTCCCAAACCGGACGGGCGGATCTCCCGCATCCGGCTTTCCGGTCGGCAGCCGCCGAGGGGCTGGCTCAGGCTCATGCTCCAAGATGTTCGGAGGGAACATGCCGGCCGCGCAGTCCACACGGACCCGCTCACCCTGTTATGGGCGGCCCATTGCCAGCGGGCAAGCGTTGGCCAGGTGGGTCTCCACCACACCGACGCGCTCAGCCTTTCGGCACTACGTCGGCCCTCGCGAGTTGGCCGTCATTCGTCCTCTGGCACTGCCTTCCTACGTTCCTTCGCTCCAGGGTCGTTACCCGCTTCTTAGCTACTACGAACGCTCTGACCCCGGTCAGCCCATTGGAGCGCCGGTTCCAGACCCGGCTCGGTGTCTCGAAGAGGATTTGGACTGCGCCGGCAGCGTAGCGGCGACGGCGCTTTCGCCCGCGCAAGACGGCCGCGAGTGATCGAAAACTTCTCCCGCGCGATAGCGGCGTGGCGCTTCGCTCCCCACCACAGTCCAAAACATTGGATGCAACTTGGTAGAGCGCCCGTTCGGATTTCGGATTTATGATATGGCCGCCCGCCAGTCGAGCACCTTTAACTGTACGGTGGTGCGTCCGTTGAATTCGTTTAGCGACGGCGCAAAGGCCAGGTCAAACTTCCCGACCGGCAGAGAACCTGCGCCCGCGTTCCACCAGACCGCCTCGTGCGTGACCGTGCCATCCGTGATCCACATTTTGACGTGCTGTTTGGCGGCGCCCATGCGTTGGAGCGGCTTCCGATGGGTGAGGTGGCGCGCGCAGAATTGCAGGGCGGGGTTGCCCATGCCCGTGGGTTTCAATTGATCCAAGACAGCCAGCGAGTCGAGATTGATTTCATCGAGGCCAACTTCCGCATCGAGCCGCAGCGGCGGCTGCAAATCTTCCGGCTGCAAATGGCGCCGGGCGATGGCATTGAGCCTTTCGCGCAGCGGCTCAATCTTGTCGGGCGTCACGCTCAAACCGGCGGCCAGGGCATGCCCGCCGTGGCGCACCAGCAGATCGCTGCATTCGCGCAACGCGGCCGCCAGGTCGAAGCCGGCAATGCTGCGCCCCGATCCGCGCATCTCTCCGTTCTCGCCGCCGATGATCAGCGTTGGCCGGTAAAACTCCTGCAGCACCCGCGACGCCACGATGCCCACCACGCCGATGTGCCAAAGCAACCGGCCTTCGACAATGACCAAATCCTTTTGCGCGTCGAACTTCAGGCGCACGCCGCCGATGACCTCGTCCACCATGGTTTTCTCAATTTTCTGCCGCTCGCGGTTGCGGGCGTCGAGGTTTTGCGCCAGCGGCATGGCTTCGTCCACGCTTTCGGCACGCAGCAAGTGCAGCGCTTCTTCCGCCGTTTCCATTCGTCCGGCGGCGTTCAGCCGCGGCGCAAGCTGGAAGCCGACGTCGTGCGTGCCAAGCCTGGCGGGTGATAGTGCCACTGCTTTCAGCGCGACCAGGCCAGGCCGCCGCGTGGTGTTCAAGCGGTCCAGGCCGGCGGTAACCAGAATCCGGTTTTCGCCCGTGAGCGGCACCAGGTCAGCAATCGTTCCCAACGCCACCAAATCCAGCAGCGGCCTCAGATCGAATTCCGCCGCGCCGGGCAGGCCGATTTCGCGTCCGCGTTTCACCGCGGCATGCGCCAGCTTGAAGGCGAGACCGGCCGAGCATAGCTCAGTGAACCGGGGGGCGGGTGATGCATGACCAGTGACGGGGGGCGCGCCCTTCCCGTCACCCGACACCCGGCACTCAGCTCCTCCTCCCATTTGCGGGTTTACCAACGCCACGGCCTTGGGCGCGGGCGAAGAGACTTGATGATGATCGAGGACAATGACGTCCACGCCGGATTGGCCCAGCCAGTGAACGGTCTCGACTGCCGTGGAGCCGCAATCCACGGCGAGCAGGAGCGTGAACGCATGCTGCTTGAGGCAGTTCTCCACGCCGTCGCGGCTCAGGCCGTAGCCTTCCTCCATACGATTGGGCAAATAGGCGTTCACGTGCCAGCCGAGCCGCCCGAGCACCTCCAGCAGCAACGTCGTGGAAGTCACCCCGTCCACGTCGTAGTCGCCGAAGATCACGAGCGACTCGCCGCGTTCCCGCGCGACGAAGAGGCGCTCCACCGCCCGGGCCATGTCCGGCAACAGAAACGGGTCGGCAAGCTGCTTCAGGCGCGGGGCCAGAAACCGCTCGATCGCCGCCGCTTCGCTGAGGTTGCGGTTGACCAGACATTGCGCCAGAAGCGGTGGCAGTTTGAGCGCGGCCGCCAGCGTTCCCGCGAGCAGCGGCTGCGGCGGGGCCATGGTCCAGCGACATTTCATTTAGTTAATCCTCGACGGCGGGTCTTGGTGGCAGTGGTCGCGCTGCGACCACTCCACCGGCCCAGCGCAGCGTATCAGGGGCGGCGGAATCATTCGCGTGGCCAAGCATGACCCGCTGACAGCCGCTGTATCCGCCTCTCTTCATCTTTGGTCTGCTGCTGGTTCGCGCCGGGGTGCCAGCGACAGCCCGATGGCCGCGGTGACAGTCAAAGCAATGGCCAGCAGCGAGGCGGTGGTGGGGATCTTGTACTGGAACCACAACGGCTCGTGCTCGTGCGGGTCCAACAGCATCTTGACGCCCACCAGCACCAGGACGGCCGCCAGCCCCGTCTTGAGATGCCGGAACTTGCCGATCGCCTGGGCCAGCAGGAAATACAGCGAGCGCAGGCCCAGCATGGCAAAGACGTTCGAAGTGAAGACGATGAAGGCCTTTTGCGTGACCGCAAAAACCGCCGGCACGGAATCCACGGCGAAGATGAGGTCAGTGGTTTCCACGAGGAGCAGGACCAGCATCAACGGTGTCAACGCGAGCGTGTCGTTGACACGGGTGAGGAATCTTTGCCCATCAAACGATGGGGAAACGGGGAACAGACTGCGGGACAGCCGGATCACCAGGTTTTTCTCGGGCTCCACCGCCTGGGGTTTGGTGAAGAACATTTTGCCGCCGGTGACGACCAGAAAGGCGCCGAAGACATAGAGCACCCACCGAAAATGATCCACGAGCGCCACGCCGACGCCGATCATGGTGCCGCGCATGGCCAGCGCCCCGAGGATGCCCATGACCAGCACGCGCCGTTGGTATTCCGCCGGCACCCGAAACGCGGCGAAAATGAGCGCGATCACCAGAATATTGTCGAGCGAAAGCGACAGCTCAAGCAGGTAGCCGGTGAGGAACTGCGTGCATTCTTCCCGGCTTCGGGCGAACCCGAGCAGGCCGGCGAACAGCATGGCCAGGGAAAACCAGAGGCCGCTCCAGAGGAGCGCCTCGCGAAAGGTGACCGCGCGGGCGCGCCGGTGAAACGCCCCCATGTCCACGGCGATGCAAACGAGCACGCACAGAATGAACCCGGCCCAGTGCCAGGGCGTGATTTCGATCATTAGCGACTTACAATTTACGATCGGCGCGCCAAGCGCAAACTCAATCGTGCAGCCACTGCGTTTGACGGAGCGCGGCACTGCGAGCCGCAGCCACCTGCAGAATTCAAGACCCCCTGCATAATCCGCAAACTCTCTGGCGGGCGACGTTGCTGCGGGCCAGAAAGCCGCGGTCCCGTCTGGGGCGCGGCTCACTATGAGCCGCAGAAACCTCCGAGCTTCGAGACAACCCCCCTCGTAATTCGCAAGCTCTCTGACGCTCGAAGTCGCCTCGGGTCACAGACCCCGCGCTCCGTCCGCAGTTTGAAAGCGCGTCCTACGACACTTTCACCGCCGCCTGCGCGCCTTGCACCGCCACCCCGCTGCCGCCGATGTTCGGGCGCTGGCCCTTGTGCAGCTTCAACACGATCGTGCTGGCAATATAGATGGACGAGTAGGTGCCCACAACGATGCCCACCAGGAACGTGAAGGCGAAGTCGTTGATCACGCCCCCGCCAAACCAGTACAGGCAGCCGGTGGCGATGAGCACCGTGCCGCTGGTAATGATGGTACGACTCAGGGTCTGGTTCAGCGCCTGGTTGATCACTTCCTTGAACGAGCCGCGCACGCCCAATCTCAGGTTTTCCCGGATCCGGTCAAAGATGACGATTTTGTCGTTAATGGAGAAGCCGATGATCGTCAGAATCGCCGCCACGACCGTGGCGTTGAACTGGCGCCCGGAAATCGCGTTGGCAATGCAATACGCGCCGATGGCGAAGAGCACGTCATGCAGCACGGCGATCACGGCGGCCACGGCGAAGAAAAACTCATAGCGGACGGCCACGTACACGAGGATGCCGAACATGGCCAGGAGCGACGCAATGACCGCCGATTGCAGGATTTCCCTGCCCAGCGTGGCGCCGACCTGCTGGTGGGCGACCGCGGCGAGCCTGGCCTGCGGAAATTTTTCCTTGAGGGCCGTTTCCACCCTGGCGGCCGAACCGCCGGAAGTGGTGACGCTCAATCGCTCGAGGTTGGCGCCCTTCTGATACTGGATCGTGGCGTCCTTTTCGCCCAGCGGCGCCAGGGCCGCGCGGACTTCTCCTTCGGGAATACGTTGCGCATAGGTGAACTGCGTGCTGTCACCGCCGAGGAAATCGATGCCGAACAATTGGTGGGTGCCGCGGGTGCAGCCGAAGCCAATCGCCGCCACGGCAAAAATGCTCGTGGCCAGCGCCAGCGGCCCGGCGATCTTCATGAAATCAAGATGGGAACTCTTGATGATATGCGCCATATGCAGCGACTTGATCCAGTTCCGGTCCACCAGGAAGTTGAATATAAGCCGGGTGACGACCAGCGCCGTGAACAAGCTGGCGGCCACGCCGATGGTCAGCGTCACGCCGAAGCCCTTGATTTCGCCCGTGCCCATCATAATCAAAATGATGGAGGATATCAGGGTGGTGACGTGCGAATCGAAGATCGTGCCGAAGGCGCGCGCATACCCGGCCTCGATTGCCCCGCGCAGCGATTTGCCTTTCGCGAGTTCCTCGCGAATGCGTTCGTAAATCAGCACGTTGGCGTCCACCGCCATGCCCACGGTGAGCACGCCGCCCGCGATGCCCGGCAGCGTGAAGGTGGTGCCGATCGAGCACATGACGCCCAGCAGGATGATGATGTTAGTGACCAGCGCCACGTTGGCTGCGAGACCGGCCAAAAGGTAATAGCCGAACATGAACAACGAAACGAAGGCCACGCCGTAGATCGAGGCCTTGATGCCGCTGCTGATGGCGTCGCGGCCGAGCGTGGCGCCCACGTCGCTGGTCTGGACCACGACCAAGGGAGCCCGCATGGGGTTCTGGAGCACGTTGGCCAGTTGATACGCCGATTCCGCCGTGTAATTGCCGGTGATCTCGCCCTCCCCGCCCAATATCGGGCTCTGGATGTTCGGCGCGGATTGCAACTCACCGTCCAGCACGATCGCCAGACGATGACCCACGTTCTTCTCCGTCGTTTCCGCGAAACGTTTAGCGCCATCGGCCGTCAATTCAAAGGTGATTCTGGGGTTGCCCATATTGTCGCGCCCCACGCCCGCATCCTTGACAATATCGCCAAACAGGCCGTTCTCTGGTGTTTTCTTGACGACACATTCTTCGACCTTGCTCTGGTTGTTGGGCTGTTGCTCAACGTGTTTCAGCAATTCGTAGCCCGGCGGAATCGGGTCGCCGCTCTTGAGAATGTCGTCGCTGTTATCCGCCACCATGCGGAACTCGAGGTAGGCTTTCTTCTTGATCTGCTCTTCGGCAGATTGTTTGTCCGATTCCGACAAACCGGGCAATTGGATCAGGATTCGGTTGCCGCCGGCCGACTGGATGATCGGTTCGGCCACGCCGAAGCGGTCGATGCGCTTGCGCAGCACCTCGATGGCCTGCGACAGCGCCGCGCTGACCACATCCGACCTGGCCTGACCGGCGTTGTTGGTGGCGCTGAGGGCGTTGGTGTTCATTTCCACCAGGAAGGAAGTGCCGCCCTGCAAATCAATGCCCAGCTTGATCTTGCCGGAAGCGTCGCGCTGCAGACGGTTCAAAATGTACGTGTTCGGCAACAACTGGTTGGCCGCATTGGGATAGAACGGAAAATATTTCTGCAGATCGTTCGTGCCGGTGGCCAGTTGTAACGCCGTGAACTCGTTGTTCGTGCCGGCCTTCTGCAAGGAGATGGCCGTGGCCAGGATATTGGAGAACGCGGCGTCCTGCTTCTGCGCCCGTCCGGCAAATTGCTTCACCAAGTCGCGCGACGTCGGCGGATAGATCTCCATCAAAGCCCAGGCGATGATGATCAGGACGAGGATAAAACGGCCCAAGTTGTTGTTCTTATTCATGGCAAATTAGGAGGCGGTCGGAGTGGTGGCATCGGCGGGAACGATTTCCGTGACGGATGCCTTGGTGACTTCAAATTTGGCATCGGCCGACCGGAGCGTCACAGTCGAGTCCTTGAGCGTGATCACGATGCCCACGATGCCGGCGGAGGTGACGACTTTGTCGCCCGGCTTCAAGGCGGCGAGGAGCTTGGCCTGCTGTTTGGCGCGCTGCTGCTGCGGGCGGAACAACAGGAAATAGAAGATCACGCCCATCAACGCCAGCGGGATGAGCATCTGGGCCATCGAACTCTGCGGCGAGCCGCCGGACTGGCTGCCCGATGGCGGCGGGGTCAACGCCAGAAATCCACTAAAGCAATTCACGTGCATAATAAGAAAAACGGTCGGTCAGTTTAGGCGAGACACGGTCAAAAGCAAGATTTATCCCCGCCAGTTTGGGGTGCGGACGGCCCGAAGTATTATCAGGCACGATCAGGCTGGATTCCTTCATTGCGGCATGCGGAACCCGGAGTGGGTCCGCCGGCGGTGCGCTTCGGCCTTTCCGCGGTCATTTTACCGTTTCAGGCCAGGTTCAAAATTTCAAAGGTCTGACTTGGTCTGACTCCGTGAATTTACGAATTACGACGCGCGATTTGCGAACGAGTAGGTTTTGCGGCACGATCGCCCGGCACGGCACGGTAGCCAATGGCGACTGGGCAATCGCTGGACGGGCCAGAAATACGCAGCCGGAGGCAAGGAGGGGGCTCCAAGGTTCATGGATTTGGATCATTTTCAGTGGCCGAATTTATCCGTAATTATCCGTATTCATCCGTATTTTAACCCGCCTTCGCCGAGGCTTCCGACTGCACGAGGTTTCGACGGGACGGGCCGGCGCGGCCAATTCGCCGGCATGGGCCGGGCGAGGCTCCCGCCTTCGCCGAGGCCAAGTGCTCCGAGGCGCGGCAAATCTGCGGGTGTATTCCCGGCAGATTTGATGGCTGTTTTGTCCATCACGCCTGCAAGTCTAACCGAGGGGGGTGGACAAAGACTGTCCAACCCTCGAAGGCGCATACGATTTTTTTTGACCACGGATGAAACCGGTTTGCAGCATGAATATCATCCGTTCGGCGAATGGCCGCCGGAAATCCAGGCCGCCGTGGAGCGGGCGCGGAAGGGAATATCCTGACCAAACCCAGGGCGTATTTTAAACGGTCATCAGATTGGCCAGGCGGTCGGCGACGGGCTGCCAGGCTGACGCCGGGTCGCGGACGAAGTCGCGGAAGACCGGCAACGCTTCGCCCCAGGCGTGCGAGAGCGGCGGCTGCAACGCATCTTCCAGCTCCCTCGGCCCCGGCACCCGGCGCTCCACGGCCAGGGCGCTTCCCATTCCCTGGATGGCGTCGAGCAACGCCGAACGGGCCTCGTCGGCGAAGCCGGTGCCACCCAGGACGCGCGCCATTTTGACTTTGCGCGCGGCGCGTTCGCGGTGTGCTTTCAATTGCGCCTGTTCCTCCGCGGAGAGCGGCACGGCTTCGGAGTTTTCGGCAGACCCAGCCAGGGGGCGGGTGGCGCGGGTGGTTTTGCTGATGAGGCCCATGCCGATGAGGCGCTGGATGGCCTCGTCGGTGGCCCGGTCCAGAATCTCCAACTGCACCGGGGCAAGCGGGTCGGCTTGGCCCCGGCCAAACAACTGGGCATGCAGGGTCTTCAATGGCTCGCGCCAATCGAGCGGGTTGCGATCCACGATCACCACCAAGACCGAATGGGAACCGGCTTCGGGATAACGCTCTTCCACGCGAACCAGCGCGCCGTTGAGCTGCTCCGCGGCCATTTGGGCAAAAGCCCGCGCGGGGTCAGCAGGGCGGCCCGCCGGGGCCGGGGGCGAAGTTTGACGGCCAGCGTCGGCTGCCGCCGGCGTGACGAGTTGCTGCAACCGCTCGACCATCGCCTGCCGTCCGGTGTGCAGTTTGATCTCTTTTACTTGACCGGGGTGGTCCAGCACGCTCGTCGCCACGGTTTGCTTCAGGGCGAGCGTCTCCAGCATCCGCTGTTCGAGGGTGTCTTCGGCAATCAGGTTGATGACGGTAACGGGCCGGGTCTGCTGTTTGCGCCAAGCGCGGGCGATGCGCTGTTCGAGTTTGGCGGGATTCCACGGCAAATCGCAATTGATCACCACGCTGGCGTTCTGAAGGTTCAGGCCGGTCGCGCCGGCGTCGGTGCTGAGAAAGGCCCGGCACTTCGGATCGCCCTTAAAGGCGTTGATTTCGGCGCGGCGGCGTTGCTGAGGCACGCTGCCGGTGTGCCAGGCGTAACCGATGCCACGCTCGCGACAAAGGTCGCGCGCCAGTTCCAACATCCGTTCCCATTCGGAGAAGATGATGACTTTGGCGTCGTTTTCACCGCATTCATCGAGGAGTTTTTCGATTTCGGCCAGCTTGGGGCAGGTGCGGTCGTCGCGGTCGAGAATGTAATTAGTGTCGCAAATCATCCGCATCATGGCCAGTTCGCGCTGGAGCTTTTCCTGTTCCTGCTGCGTGAGCGGGCGGCGCTTGGCGATATTAACCAGCCTGGATACCTGCTGCTCGTGCGTGACATAGTTTTGTCTCTGCAGCGCGCTCAACGGGACGAAATGGTTGCGGTCGGTCCGTTCGGGCAATTCGGTTTCCACCTCGGCTTTGCGGCGGCGCAGGAGGAACGGTTTGATGCGCTGGTGCAGCACGTCCAGGTTGCGGCAGCCGACGGGGCGGCCGCGCTCATCCAGTTCATAGAAATCCCGGTTGAAGCGAAACAGCGGGCCGAGCACGGCGGGATTGAGAAAATCCATCAGGGAATGGAGATCGTCGATGCGGTTTTCAATGGGCGTGCCGGTCAGGACGAACGCGTAGCGGCTACGGAGACGTTTGACGGCCTGGGCGGTTTTGGTGCTCCAGTTCTTGATGCGCTGGGCTTCATCCAAGACCACAATGTCCGGCGCCAGGCGCTCATTCACGTCCAGGGCGTCGGCGACCATCTGCTCGTAGTTGACGATGGTGAAGAAAGGAAACTCGCCAGCGGGAGGTTGCGGCGGGTGGGCAGAATAGGCTTTCAGCCGCTGGACCTTGCCGCCGTAAACCAGTTGGTAAGGGAGCGTGGTGAATTTCCGAATCTGCTCCTCCCACTCGGTTTTGAGCGAGGCGGGGGTGACGACCAGCGCCTTCCGCGCCTGGCGGAGGCGGTGCAGCAGCGCGCAGGCGGCGATGGCCTGAATGGTTTTGCCCAAGCCCATTTCGTCGGCCAGCAACGCGCGTTCGGTGAAGGCCAGATGCAACATGCCTTCGCGCTGGTAGGGAAAAAGCGGCACGGTCGTTTCTTGGACGGGCCATTCGCCGCTTTGCACCTTGAGTTCGTACTCGCGGCGGAGTTGCCGGCGTTCCGCCGCGCGCCGGCGGTTTTCCAGCCACGGCGCAATCTCCTGCGAGAGCCGGATTTGCGGAAAATCCGTGTCCCTGAGCTGGCGCAGGACTTCCAGCCCGGCATCCGTCAAGCCGTCCGCCAGGCGACCTTGCGCGTCAAACCATTTGCCCACGGCCCGCGGCAGGTTGCCCGGGTGGTTCACGATCCGCAGCGCGTCCGCGGCGCGGTCCACCGCCACTTCGATGCGATTCGAGCCGGCGGCCTGCGCGGCTGCGAGCAGCCTCTTGTGTCGTGCCTGAAGCTGAAGCAGCACGGCTTCGACGTGTTTGCACGAGCCCAGGCCGTTGATGCGGAAGTCCACGCAGTCGCAGGCAAAATGGCGCGCGGCCAGATCGCGCACTTCGACGGAGTAAGTCAGGCCGCTGGCGGACTTGACGCGGAAATTCGAGAAGATGGGATGCGCAGGTGCGGCGTTGGTGATGACGAACGATTCCTCGAGGGCGCGCTGGCGGCGCTTGTTGATCTCGTCGGTGTCCGAGGTACGCCAGTCGTGGGCCGGCGGCAGCTTGAACTCGTTTTTTTTCTTCGTGGTCTTGGCCATGGACCTGAAAGAATGACCACGGGCGGCGTTTCGTCAACAACCAGTTCTTCACAGCTCATTCACTGCCCGCATTCGCCCTGGTCTGGATGTGGCAACCCTGTAGGCGACGACGCAAGTCGTTTGCCGAAATGCAGAGTGATCCATGTAAACCGTATTAAGGCGAGAAAAGTGTCAGAATTCGCCGCGGGGCTCACAACCTCGGAGCAGGGGCCTGGCCGGACGGCTTCAGCGAAGACACCGGAGCGCCGGCCTCCGGCCTGGCTCGAATCGGTCCGGCAGTTTGGAATCACCATCAATGTCGGCTCGAGGGCAAAAAGCATGGATTGACGAAATTTTGAAACTGTGAGCGAATTAAACCGCCGCAGTTGGTGCGGAATGAACGAGTCGGAGCACTGGTAATCCTGATTACGTCCAGGGGAAATCAGGACCTCCAATCGTCCGCACTCTGCACCAGCCGCACCGAAGCTCAAGAAATCATGAATACAAAATCTCTGAACCTAATCCTGATGCTGCTATTGCTTGCTAGCGTTCAGCCGACTGCCGCGCAGGGCGCGCGGTTCTTTCGCGTTTCCGGCCCGGCGGCGTCCAAAATCACCGCGTTTCGCTCCGACGGCACGATAATCTGGACCAACAGCCGTATGGGGGCGAATTATACTGTCCAGACCCTCGCCGCCCTGCCGGGAGGCACCAACTGGGTGGACTATGTCCAGCTTCACGCCACCAATCGCATCAACACCAACCAAATCATCGACTTCAATCCGCCCGCCGGCATAGCGCTGGTTGCAGAGGGACTCTTCACCCTAGGTCCCGATGGCATCAATGCCGCCTACGACACCGGTTTGAATCCCTATACGAGTCCGGTTGGATCCTTTGCGGCGAATGGTTATGGGTTATACGACATGGCGGGAAATATATGGGAATGGTGCTGGGACTGGCATGGGCCGTCTTATACGGCTGGCAGTGATCCTCGCGGTCCGACCCCCGGGACCTACCGGGTGTTGCGCGGCGGCGATTGGTACTACTATGCCGACTATGCGCGTTGCGCCAACCGCGGCTATAACTACGCCAGCATCGTCACCGACCATGATGGTTTTCGCTGTGTGCGGGGGCTTTGATTTCAGTTCACGGCGACGGCCAATAGCACCGGTCAGGGAACCCGCAGGGTATAAAACTGCCACGAGTTGGTTCCCAACGCGTTCGTAAACGAGAAGTTGCCGTTGCTGTCAAAGCTCCGGTTCGCCAACACCGTCCAATTAGTTCGCGGCAACAGCAGATTCGGCGAGGTCAACACGTGATATGTGCCGCCCGGCCCGCTGCTGTACCCCCCACTCAGGATGATGTCCCCGCCGATCCTCGTCACGTGTTGAAACGTCGGTGCCGCGGGAAGAAAGGCAAACTTGTCTGCTGGCGACAGGGCCGAGATTCCATAGCCAAAGATGGGCGCTTTGACATTGGCGTTGGGACTGTCGCTGATGTTGTCCACTTCGTTCGTGCCGGATTGAACCGTCACATCCACGGTCCCGGAGCCGCCCGGAACGGAGACGGAAACCTGGGAGTCGTTGAGCACGTTGACTGGGCCGGCGGGGGTGCTACCAAAGAGCACCGACAGGCGCCCCGCCGCGCCGGAGAAGTTCTGGCCGTTCACGGTGAGAGCGCCGCCGGGCGGACCACTCGTTGCACTCAAGCCGGTCACCACGGGCATGAGGTTGACCACGTCGAAGTCGCTGGCGCGCAGCTGCTCGACGCCAGTAAGGACATCATCGATGTCCCAGGTGAGGCTGATGGCGTTCGTGGCGTTCAACGAGGCGGACGTGCCGGTGACAAACATCGCGCCACCCACGTCTGCGACGATCAGGCCGTATTGCTGCATGGCCCGGGAGATGATCTGAGACTGAGGCCCCATCGTGCTGATCAGGGAGTTGACGGCCGCCGTGTTTTTCAGGCGCAACCGGCTGCCCAGGGGAACGATGCCGCTTTCCGAAACCATATGCGAGGCCGGGTAAATATATTGCTGGCTGACCACGCCGCCCGGCAGGGTCATGCGCAAGGCGTGGTTGATGGCGCCCTGGCCTCCTTGCGAAACAGCCAGCCCTTCATCAGGTCGGGCCAGGCCGGCCAGGATCGACAGTCCCGCGGCGTCCGCGGACGTCTCCCCGAGTTGGCGGAAGCTGTTCAGGTTAAAGTTCCAGACGGTTTCCTGGGCGGCGTGCCACAGTCCGTCGGTATGCGGAAGTTCAACGCCGTCGGGATTGGGAAACAAATTCGTATCCGCCGGCCGGGTCGTTCCAAACAGCTCGTAGCCGATGTTATTGTCCTCGTCCCAGACGATTAAGTGGGAGTCGCCGCGTTGATTGGGATGGTAACCACCGCCGTACGGATTCGGTCCGTTTTGGTAATCGCCTTCAATGACGGCGTTCGCCGGAATCGGGACCGCGTTGGTGTCACTTTGGTCGGGATAATTGTCGATCGTGACACTGATCCTGGCCGTGCTGTTGCCGTGGACCACGTTGTAAGGAATGCCGTACAATGCGCTGGCGCCGTTGGTGGGACTCTCCTCGCCCCAATCGGGGTGGATCTTGGTCGTGCCCCCGATGAGGGCGATGATGGTCGCCGAGTTGGTTGCCACCGGGGCGTTGGTGATGCTTTGGTTCCATGGATAGTCCGGGGGATAGAGCTGGTAGCCGAGCAATGAAGCCAGCCCCGAACAAACGGGGGTCAGTGCTGCACCAGCCGCCAACACCGCCGCGCGTCTCGCTTGTAGCGTCATTTTTCGCATCGCTTAAATTGTTGAGACAACATTGGTGCCGTTTCGCCCCGGATGCAAGTTTTCGCGGATTTACGATTTGCGTTCGCGCTCTAAAAGGGTGTGCGGTCCTCTCCGGTTTCGGGCGGGACGCCCGAAACTACAGGCGGGACGCCTGTTGCACCCCTGTGGAACTGGGCGGGATGGTCCAGAGGGGCTGGCCGGCGTCCTGATCAGCCGCGGGGCCGGAGACATAAGGGGACACAATACCCGGCAACACTTGAACGTCGAAGATTTCCTCGACACCCGCACAAAATTCCAGGTGGGCGGCGACGGCTCCGGTTCGCAAATCGACCACCCAAAGCCCGCAGCGCAGCTTGTCGCGGTCGGCCACGATGGGAACCCCCGCCAGCGTCGGCCGGGCCTTGGAGAGACCGATAAAGGCGTACCCGCCATGGAGGGCCAGGCCGCGCGCGACGCCCGGCACGGCGGCCACGGCGGTGACCTGACCGGTCTGGGGGTCCGCCACCACCAGGTCGCCCTGGCCCGAGTGGAGAAAAAAGATCTGATTGCCTTCCGCCCGCGGAGAGTGCGGGAGGGAGAGCCCGCGGGTCAGCGGGCGGCCGCTGGGAACCTCCAGGAGACAGCCGCCTGTGTGCTTCACGGCGCGCCAGCCGGCGGGACTGTCGGTTTCCGCCAGGGCCGTGACGTAGCGGGGTTGGCCGTTAACAACGGCCAGGCCGTTGAGATGGCAGCGGTCTTCGGGGCGCAGGGAGGAGATGAACGGCGGCCGCCAGCGCGGGGCGAAACTGTAATGGGGATGCAAGGCGGACAGGCAGGAAAAGAGCGTATTCACGATCCAGAACTCGCTGTCCCCTGCGCGTCCGGCGGCTCCGTTTCCACCGACCCAGGCGGCCTCGTGCGCCTGGATGTCATCGGTGAAGTGGGAGGTGCGCGCCAGGAAACAGGCGTCCGGGTGTCCCGGATGCTTGAGCTTGGCGGCGATATCCGGAGCGTTCCGCAGAAACCACACTTCCTTGCGCGTGCAGACGGCAATCGTCCCGTGCTTGATGGCGATGCCCATGGCTCGCTCAAATTGATGGAACGTTAGCGTGAGCCGGCCGTTCCAGGCCGACACCACCACGAGGTGGCCGGTCTGATAGGTGGAGATCAGGACCGACAGGCGCAGTTGCGTGAGGAGCGCGGGGAGACTGTCCGAGTGGGAACAGCGGATGTCGCGGTACTGCTGGACCGGTTCAGAAGCGTGCGTGGTCACAAAATCAGGGCGCTGAAGCCGCCTGTCCGTTGGTGACCAGTCGCGCGTAGGTTGCCGGGTCGATTTTTTGGAGGGCACGCTCAATGTTTTCCCGGTCGGAGACATACCCGGTGCCGCGCGGGGAGACTGATGAAATACTTGGATCGCCAAGCAGGGCGACCAAGATGGGGACGGCCGCTTTGGCATCGCTCCCGAATTGGCCAGCGGCGGCGACTGCATAATAACGATCTGCGGGCGAATTCGAAATGACTTGTACCAAAACTGGAACGGCTAAACCCGGCTCAGCATGGATTTTCCCGAGAGCTTCAAAATCAAGCGAGTGTTCTGCCCGATTTGTGCTTACTGCAGCTCGCAGAAGCGATGGGACCGCCGCCTTGGCATCCGGGCCAATATTTCCCAATATGGCTGCGGTATGGTCCAGGAATTCCCGCGAGCGATTCTCGTCCCGAATTTTGAGCAGGTCGGGAACCGCCGGGGCTGCAGAAGATCCGAGCTGACGAAATCCGGCCTGGGCCCTCCCCAGGTTGTTCGGAGGCTGCCAAATATGAAAACCAAACGGGCGGTACCATCCCCGACGCCAGGCCAGAAATTTCGTTCTAAACGGAGATTCCGGCGTGCCCAGCATTTGCAGCAGCACCGGGATGGCATTGGTTCCGATACTTCGAACGGCCAGCGCGGCCTGGTCGCGTTCAGCTTGAGAATCAGAATCCGCCAGTTGAACCACCCAATAGCTCAATGGCCGGTCCTGATATTCCGGTTCGGGAGCCGGCCCGCTCGATGAAATCCAGACCAGCAAGGCCAGCCCTGCCACGACCAGGGTGCTGATTAAAATTGGCGCCCGCTTGCCCACTCCAGGACGATGAACGCTTCCGCCAAACGAAACAAGGAGGAAGTCTCATCCTTGAACGTTGAGGAACCATAAAGAATTTGTCAAAACCAGACGGGCAGGGTAAAATCTGCCCGCTGGTGTCATAAATTGTCGCCTAAAGGAGAAACATCCGATTCTGCACATCTAAAAAGGAAAGCCCGTGAAAATTATTTTTCCTTCGCTCATTTTGTGGATTTCCTTGTGGATCCTGGCGGCCCTTCCCGCTCCCGCGGTAACGTTCACCAATCTTTACAAATTTTCACTGGATGCCTACGAAAGTGGCCCGAATCCCCAGGCCACCAACGCCGACGGAGTGGGCCCGAATGGTTTTGTTTTAGTGGGCAATGTGCTGTATGGAACCGCCAACGCGGGCGGCACGAATGGTTACGGGACAATCTTTCGAGTCAACACTGACGGCACGCACTTCACCAATCTTTTCAATTTCAACCTTGGGGGCTATGATCCGATTAGCGGCACCTATACCAACAGCACCGGCGCCAACCCCAACCCGGGATTGTTGGGGGTCAGCAACACGCTTTACGGCACGACCTTTTACGGCGGCCTGTTGGACGCGGGGACCGTTTTCAAGATCAACACCGACGGCTCGGGCTTTGCCACGGTTTTTTCCTTCAGTTTTACCAACGGACAGGAGCCAGCATCAGGTTTTACCTTGTATAGCAATGCCCTTTATGGCACGACCGTGGGGGGTGGGACGAACGGTTACGGCACCATCTTCAAAATCAACCTCAGTGACCTAAGCTGCGACATTGTTTACCAGTTCACAAATCAGATTAATCCGTATGGTGGGGTCGTTGAGTCCAGCAACAGCTTCTACGGTTTTGGCCAGTATGGGGGCGCTTCCAATCACGGCTTGGTATACGGCGGCGGCGGTTATTCGGATCTTTTCGATTTCAATGGCATCACCGGGTGGAGTTCCTATGCCACCCCGACCGTGGTGGGAGGTGTCTTGTATGGCGTCACCTACCAGGGCGGCACGAACGGCGGTGGCAATGTGTTCCGGATCAACACGGACGGTTCGCAGTACACGAATCTTTTCAGTTTTCTCGCACCGGGCGGCGCGAACACCACTGGTGCCTATCCGTATGGCTACACCGGATTGGTTTCATCGGGCAATAAGTTATACGGCACCACCTCGGTCGGCGGCAGCGGCGGTCAAGGCACGGTGTTCCAATTGAACACGGACGGCACCGGCTTCACGGTGCTTCATTCCTTCCAATACACCGACGGCGGTCAACCGCTGGCGTTGCGGCTGTCCGGGGGCACGCTCTATGGCCTGGCCCTGGCGGGAATTCAAGGCATCTCCCTCGGCAATGGCGGCGTATTTGCGTTGATTTTGCAACCCACGCTGGATATTGCCATCGAGAATAATCAGGCTGTTTTGATGTGGAACGACCCCTCGTATTTCCTCTACACAGCCCTGACCCTCACCAATACCTTCACCGAAATGCCCGGCGCCAGCAGTCCTTACACCAATGCGATTATCGGCTCGCAAAGGTTCTTCCGGCTGCAGTCGAATTAACGTTGTTAACAGTAGGAAACCCTGCGCTTTATTCTTTGAGAGCCGGTCGAGGAACCGCCGGTGTCCATTCGTGTCCCTTCGTGGTTGCCGGGGCCTGAGGCCCTGCCACGCTAAAATTCTGCGTAACATTCGGGATGTTTTGCTTAAGTAAATGGTGGAAAGGGTCAAGGACACGATATGAATTCGATCACCACAACTTATCCGGACTTTCAATCGTTGCCCAAGGGCATCAAGAGAATGCTCGTGGTCTCTGAAAGTCTTTTTTTTGAGGACGCCAAGGCAATGCCGAAAGCAACAGTCGGCCAACCGGGGCGTGATATCGCAGATTCAAAGCGGATTGGTGGGAGAAGTCCTCCCGCCGTCAGCCTTATGATGGCCATGAATCGAAGTTAGACCGCCGTTGGAAGGTATTATTGGCTGACAATTGCATTTTTGCCACTTTCAGGTGGCCAAAATGGGGTGAGGTGCGCAGGCGTCGTTTGAATTTCGCGCGCCGCTGCCGGGTCTCTTCGTCGGCATAAAGCTGTTTCGCCAGTTTCAAGAAGCCGGATTGCAACTCAGCCACGCTCATGTTTTTGGGCTGGAAATTGATGTCAAACAAGGTGCACAGTTCGCAGGCGCGGTCACGGAGGATGCGGCCTTCACGCTGGAGCCGCGCGTAAAGCGGCGTGCCCGGAAACGCCGTCAGGAGCGTCACCTGCACCTCGTAGAGTCCGGACTCGCGAACGAAATGCAGCACGTCGTCGAAGACGTCGCCGGTGTCACCGTCGAGGCCGAGGATGAAGCAGCCGTTGACGGTGATGCCGTAGGATTGAATTCTGGCGATGGCCTCCCGGTAAAAATCCTGCTGGCGCAATTTCCAATTGTTCCGCAACTCCACGCCGTAAAGGCTCGTGCGGCGGGGGCTTTCGAAGCCGATCAAGATTTGCTGGCAGCCGGCATCGCGGATGCGCGCGAGCAATTCGTCGTCCCCGGCCACGCGCACGTCCGCTTCGGTAAACCAGCGGATGTTTTCCGGCGCCAGTGCGGCCAGCAGCCGCTGGTAATGTTCACGATGGACAAAGCTGTTATCGTCGGCGAATTCAATGAACGGCGCGGGCCAGATGCGTTTGATAGCGCGGATTTCGGCGATAACTTTTTCCACCGGTTTCAGTTTGTAGCGCGAGGTCAGGAGAATGGAACTGGCGCAAAACTCGCACTGGTGCGGACACCCCCTGCTCGTCTGCACAGTGAGCCGGTTGTATTTTGCCGGGTCGAGCAAATCGAGGCGCGGCATCGGTGCGTCGGCAAGGCTGAATTCCCGGTCGGTGACATAAAAGGGCTTCAGTGCGCCGCGCTCGAAATCGGCGAGCAGTTCGGGCCAGAGCAGTTCGCCCTCGCCAATGACCACACTGGTGCAATGTTCCTTCGCCTGCTCGCGCAAGGACGTGACGGTGATGCCGCCCATGACGACTTGAATCCGCTTCGCGCGGTAATGATCCGCGACTTCGCATGCCTCATAAAATTGGGCGGTGAACGTGCTGATGGCCACCAGATCGAAGTTGGTTGGCAGTTCGGGCAGTGTTTTCAGGTCGGCAATTTCGTGATATTCCACCTGAAATTTCGCCGGCGTGAGCCCCGCGAGCGTCAGCAAACCGAGACTCGGCAGCGAGGCGATGATTTTGTTGCGGTTCACAAAGCCCGGGAAGGTGAGTCCGAGGGCTGTGAGCTCGGCGTTATGAGCGCGCACGCCGCTCATGGCGATAAATCCAATGCGTTTCATGGGTGGCTGAGGATTGAGAGTTGGGAGCCGGGCCTGCCGCGACAGGCCCTGGGTGGGAATCCCGTGTCAGGATGGCCAGTGTCAGCACGCCACCCAGGATCAAACTGACCACCGGCACGGCGAAGATAAGGTGTGCCTTGGGGAAATGCGCCATGACGACGCAGCACAACGGCATGGCAATACCACCGACAATGAACGCCCACGAAGCGGTGGTGACGACGGTGGCGAGGGTCTCCAGCGTGGCGATTCTTGACAGTGTCAGCCAAAACAATAGATTTACCGCGCCGAGACCGAAAAAAGAAATATGGGCCAGCCGGTACATGCGGCGTTTGAAGCTGCCATAGCCGCCGAGCCAGTTTTCGCGGTGGAAAAACAGGCCCAACCCCAGGCCGGACACAAAGCCGAATAAAATCCACACCCAGGCGAAGACAAGATTGGGATTAGAATTCATTTGTTTTATGGGGGTATCTGGTATCAGCTTATGCCATGACTACCAAGGAAAAGTATTATCGGAGCCTCTTCGGCAGCGCGGCAATTTACGACCTGGGGCTCGGCATCACCTTCATGTTTTTTCCAGTGCGAACCTTTGCCATGCTGGGAATCTCCGACAAATTGCCGGCATTTGGCGGCTACCTCACGCTGCTCGGCGCGTTTGTGCTGGTGATCGGCGTGGCTTACGCGCTGATCGCGCGGGGGGATCTGCAACGCAATGCGGATATGATCTTCGTCGGCGCGCTGTACAAGCTGGCTTACGCCTCCACGGCAATTTTTTACTGGGCGACCACGGGCCTGCCGCACGCCGTCTTCGGCGCGGTCTTTGGCGTGGCGGACGCGGTTTTCTTTGTGTTGATGGCCGAGTGCTGTTTCTTCCTTAAACGCAACGCCAAAAGTTAAATTTTTGGACTGGCATGTTCTCACCATCCGAATGTTTGTCGTAGCTGCCGTTTTCATTTCACGGTCGGCTTAACCGCAACCGGGGCAAGAGTGTTAATCGATAAAATTCCGCCAGCATTGTTTTGATCAATGGATCTTAATCACATTTAAATCCTCCAGCTTTGCCGCAGGCCGCTGACAGGGGCCTTTCAGACCATCATGGCAAAGGGCCAGTCCTAGAAAACTGACATTTCTGGCGCGCTTCTGTACCCGCTTATTGGGCGGTTCCGTTTTCAAGATGCACCAGGATGGCGAGAATGGTGTCCAAAACCAAATCAAGATGCTTGCCCACGTCTTCAGCGAGGAAGCGCAGGACAAAATAGCCATGCTGCTGGAGCAACCTATCCTTGCGCCGGTCGCAACGATACGCATCGGCGTTCGACAGGTGTTGAGCCCCGTCCAACTCGATTACCAAATTCTTGGTTGAATAAAGGAAGTCCACTTCCATCTGCCCTGCGCCGTCAAACGGAATCGGCAATACCGAGTTCAGGCGAAAATGACGGGTGGTCTCGGGCAGGCTTTCCAAGCGGCGTAAAAGAAAAGCCTCGCTGGCGCTTCTGGCTCGCGCTTCGCCTTCCGCTTCCGGCGACGGATTCCTGGCCGCGTTGACAAACAAGCCAGCCAGGGGGATATCGACACCATCGCGAATGAGCCGGCGAACGCTGGCGGCATAATCTTTTTTCCATTCCGGGTCCACTGGCAGGGGAACCTCGACCGGCCACCCAGGAAGAGCGCTGGCGGGAAGCAGGATCGTGTAACCGAGCGACTCATAGCCTTGGCATCGCCGGTCAAACATTCTCGAAAGCATGGGTGCGTTCAGGTCTGCGTAATCATAGACACGCACGTCGCGTTTGCCTTCGTGCAGCCGATGAAGACGCCCGACATATTGGGCAATCGTTCCGCGCCACGAAACCGGCAACGCCAGGAACAAAGTGTCCAATCGAGAGTCGTCGAAGCCCTCGCCGATAAACTTTCCGGTGGCAAGAATCACTCGTTTGGAATCGCCCGGAATCTCCGCCAAACGGGCACGGGCGGTTTCCTGCTCTTTCCTGGTTTGTCCACCGCGCAACACGATTACCTGCGGAACAGCCGAAAGTCTGGCAGCCAGCTCCTGCAAATGCTTGGTTCGTTCGGTCAGGACCAGGGGCGAGCGGCCTTCGTTGACTGCGCTCAAAACGTCCGAGCAGATCATTTGGTTCCTGGCGTCGTCGTGGCACAGGGCTTCATATAAAAGATGAAATTCCATACGCGGATCAGGACCCGGCTGCGGCGACGGTCGAAAGGAAGTGGGACGGACGTACACGTGATGAGTAAAAGGCCGCCTGGCTGCCTGGCTTTTTGCATTCACCCGATGGCGAACCGGACCGCACTGCATGAAAATTATCGGATGATGACCATCTTTGCGTCCAACGGTGGCGGACAGCCCGGTGACAAATTTCGCCTTGGCCCGGCGCGCGACCAATTCGAAACTGCGCGCCGAGAGGTGGTGGCATTCATCCACGATAACCTGGCCGTAATTTCCGATGCAGTCGTTTACGATGCCTTTGCGAACCAGGCTCTGTATGAGTGCGACGTCCAACTTGCCGGTCAATTTTTTGCGACCGCCGCCAAGCCGGCCAACGGATTTCGCGGGAAGGTTGAGAAAAGCGGATAAACGCTCAATCCATTGTTCGAGCAACTGCTGGCGATGCACCAAAACGATCGTGTTGACACCGCGTTGCGCGATAAGCCAGGCCGCAATGACGGTTTTACCGAAGGCGGTTGTGGCCGCCAAAACCCCTGTGTCATACCGCAACAAGGCGTTCCCGGCTGTTTGCTGCTCAGGACGCAGTTGGCCGTAAAAGGAAAGCCGCATGGATTGGCCGCCAAACCGCTCATCCCGAAGCGACGGTTGAATCTTTACAGACTTGAGCAGCGCAAGAACGTCATCCAAACAACCTCGAGGCAGCGCGAAATGCCGGGGATGATCCTCCGCGCAGGCAACGATCCTCGGCTTGTCGTAGGTTGGGAGACGCATGGCTTGCGCCCGATAGAACTCCGGGTTTTGGAAGGCAGCCAAACGAATCAGCCGATTTCGGAGGGGCGGCGCGAGGCCTTCCTTGGCGATATAGATTTGGTCCGCCAGCACGACTTCCAGCTTTTCTGGCAGTGTTTCCGTAATTGGCGGGTCGGTATGCCGTCGTGAGGGCGGCGCCGTCCATGGGCTATTGTCATCGTCATCCGGCAAGGCCATGCGAACGCCGATTACGCGACCCTTGGATTCAGCGCCACGCACCAAGCCCTCGACTTGAACCCTGCTCATGCGTTGCAGCGACGCCAAAAACGCCCATTGGTCGGCGTAGGGGGCAAACTCGTCGTTCAGAAATACTGAGTTTCCACGTTGTCGCGGTTGCTTTTGCAAAGGAAGTGCGATCAGGTTTCCAAAACCGCCTTTAGGCAGGGTGTCCTGGTTCGGAAACAACCGGTCATAGGATTTGAGTCCGATTTCGGGTCGCTTTTCCATGGTCTCGGTCAAGAGGTGAGCTCCCATTTTTCGCGCCAGATTCGCCGGCATGGCCTCTGCAAAGAAAAACCAAACATGGGCGCCATTGCCGGAGCGCGAGCGTTCCAACGCAACGGGCACGGACAGCCGCCGGCAGGTTTCCAGGAAAGCGCCGGAATCCTTTTGCCAGTCTTCGCCGTCGAAATCCACGGCCAGAAAGAAGCACGTCTCATCGCAAAGCATGGCATACAAGCCCATCACAAAATCCCGGCCGAACGCATCCCGACCTGATAAATGCCAGCCCACGGTTTCATCGGTAACCGGAAAGAAGCGGCGATTCGGGCAGTCCGTGCATTTTATCCGCGGCTTTTCACAAACGCCGCGAAGCCACTCATTCGCGCACGCTGGAGCGTAGCCGGCCTTGCCAGTCCTGCGGTTTTCGAACCGGCGCGGATAAACATCCTCCCGGCCACGAAAAAGGGAGCGAAATAATCTTATCTTGTCGGCCGGCGAAGAGTTTTTAGTGACGAGAGAATTTGATCGGCTGGCCAAAGGCGCTGCCGTTGCAGCAGCGGCGTTGGGAGCTACAGCAACCGATGATTCAGTCTCCTGCACGAACAAACTATACAGAACGCGTCCCAGAATGGCGAATCCCTTCTGTTCAAGATCTGTTCTTTTCGTTCTGCAGATCAGTCCAAAGCTGTTCCACCTTGTCAGAGATGCCCTTTGGCAGGCCTGGGAAGGCAACCGAGTCGTGACTATGGCTTATGACAATGAGCGGTTTATTCCCAAAGCTACCGGCGGCGCTCACCTCCGCTGAACTTACGGCGACGTCCAGCCCTTCCGCAAAGCCGTGGGGATCCACCCTCTGCGACCTGAAAAAACCGCGCACGTTTTTGACGCTCTCCTGTTCTTGAAGTGATTCCGGAGGCATTATAGCGAGGAATTTTGATAATTGGTCGGGATATGATGAATTCACCAAAACAACGCCGGCAACCTCTCCGGGAAGTCCGCTGGCATATAGCCGCACGGCATGTCAGCCAACACAAGCAACTCATAAAAGCAACGATTGGTGTGACTTTCATGCGGATGCTGATGCCATACGACGACGACCCCAGAGCCGAGCCGAGCCGCGCCGGACTTAGCCCGTGGCATCATCAAAACGTGAAATTATCAACTCGCTCCAAAGTATTTGTCATCGGAAATTGGAGGTGTTCCATTTGGAGTTCGTTTCCTACCAAATGATATCTATAGGCGGTCAGTAATTTAGTTGGCATGATAAGCTTTGATGGGTTTCGTGCGTCGCCGAATTTTATATTGAGGCGGTCTTTTGGAAAAACACTAAACTTAGCATCAACTGTCTCGGGCTCACTATTTGCCGAATTGCGAAATCTGATGCTTACAACTCCATTTGTTGCAAAGTGCATGACCTCGGTATCTGTAATGTATTTCGTCATCCCAATGCCTTCCACCTTAGTTGTCCGCCAATAACCGATAATCGAATTCGTATCGCTTGCGAATGAATTGCTAACAAAGCAAGCAATCAAAATGTTGAGCATTGCCCGCATTTTCAGAAAAGCGTTCATTTCAATGTTGGACTGGATAAACCAAAAGTTGTTCAAAGCTCAGTGCCTGACGACCCCGGACTTGAGGCTCATACCAGCTCGGTCCATCTCCATGAATTCACGTGTTCGACCGGGGCCGGCTCTGGCGAGCTGACTTTTGCGGGATAGTATATTGAAATCTGGGTTCAAGGCTTGTTTTCGAGACGTATGGCGGTTCATCGCTCGGAGTTTGCCGCGCGGATTCCGAAAGGAACAGCGCAGGCGAGCATCGGGAGACGGAAGACCCAAGATTTAATTGGTTTAACGGTCGCCCTCACCCCTGCCCTCTCCACAGGATTGGTTTTCCTTCCACAGCCCTCATCCGCCCTCCGGGCACCTTCTCCCACTCCAGCGGGCGAAAGATCCCCGGGAGAGGGTGAAGCGCCCCCAGCCCTGTGGTAAAAAGTGGCCTGGCTGGTTCAATGATATCCTTGAAAATTCCTGCGTCAGCAAAGTCAATTCCATTGAAGTCGGAAGAATGCCGTCGGCGTGTGGTGGCCCTGCTGATTCGCTAATTGCTCGACGGACGGGTGCCCTTCAAGCAAGATGACGAGGCATGGACGCAGACGAGCGTGAAATTTTTGATTATCTCCAGACGTTTGGCGAGGAGTGGGTGAACGCCAAGGAAATCTGCCGGCGGGCCGGCGGAAAGAAACGATTTAACGAGGACAACAACTGGGCCCGGCCCATTCTTCAGCGCCTGAAGGATCTAATGGTGTTGGAAGGCGACCAACTTGGACGCTATCGCATCAAGCCGCCGCCGAAAAGAGGCCATAAGGGTCGCTGGGTTTCGCCAGACATCGAGAAAATCCTGCGGGAAAGCGGCGTCAAGGCGGATGCGGATCGGGCGGATGCCGCCGCCGACAAGTCAAACGAGCAACTCTGATGGTCGCAGCCCTGCTGACCACGCTGTTGTTTGCCATTTCCGCCGTCTGTGGTTATCGTACCGCCAGACAAATCGGCGGAGTGGAGGCCAATTTCTGGCGGATCACCATCGCAACCATCGTGCTCACGGTCTGGGCGTTCACGTTCGGCGCGCAATTTGCCGGCGCGCCGGGCTGGTTCATGTTGAGCGGCTTCTTTGGCATCGGATTGGGCGACTCGGGATATTTTCAAGCGTTGCCGCGGCTCGGCAGCCGGCGCACGGTCTTGCTCACCCAATGTTTGACGGCGCCGTTTGCCGCCGTCATTGAATGGTTGTGGCTGGGGACGAAGCTGAATTTCGCCGAGGCTGTTTGCGTGGGCATCATCCTCGCCGGCGTAGCCATTGCGCTGGCGCCGGAGGACCATCTGAAGATCCCGGCGCGCGACTGGAAGATAGGCATTGGGGCGAGCATATTCGGCGCGTTCGGCGGAGCGCTGGGCGCGGTGGTCATCCGCAAAGGTTATGCGGCACTGGCCGACGCGGGCCTTTCCGTGGACGCCGGCACCACCGGTTACCAGCGCGTGGTCGGCGGCATTTTGATTCCAACCATCGCCGTGCTGGCGCTGCGGTGGCGTTCCGCCCGGGCCCACGGCCCGGTGTTCGCGGAACACACCTGGCAGGTCTCGCTCGAAAAATGGCGCCGGATCTGGCCGTGGGTCGTGGCCAACGCCCTGGCCGGACAAACGCTAGGCGTCACCTGCATGCAATGGGCGCTCAAAGACAATCCCTCGGCCGTCGTACAAGCCATCATCGCCACCTCGCCCATCGTACTGCTGCCCTTGACCCGCATCGTGGAGGGCGAGAAGATCGGGCTGCGTTCCCTCGCCGGCGCCATGGTGGCCGTCGGCGGCGTGATTGGTTTGACATTTTCGCGCTGAAGCCTTTTTATCGTTCTCGTCGTCGTGCTCGAAATGGAACCGGGAGCCGGGGACCATGGCGATCACGATCATGAATGGCGAATTGCAATCGGCGGCGGCGCTGCTGGGTCTTGAGAAATACCAGCGGCACATTTTTTTGTGCGCCGAGCCGGCGGAGCCGAAATGTTGCAGTCGCGAGCAGGGCCTCAAAGCATGGGAATTCCTGAAGGCGCGGCTCAAGGAACTGAACCTGGTTGGTCCGGAAGCATTGGTCTATCGCACCAAAGCCAATTGTCTGCGCGTATGCACCCGAGGCCCCATTGCGGTGGTGTATCCCGAAGGCGTGTGGTACCACAGTTGCACTCCGGAAGTGTTGGAACGGATCATTCAGGAGCATCTCATCGGCGGCAACGTTGTCCGTGATTTCTGCTTTGCTGTAAATTCTTTGCGCCAGAATTAGCCTTTCTGCCCAAAGTCGCCGGAGAGCGTTGGTTTTCAAGGTGTTAATTTCTTCCATTTCAGTCTGGACATTGCCGGCGCAACGTCTCAGGGTGGTAACGGCTCAAACGAAGCCGGCGCATTATGGCCAGATTATTAATCAGAACCCAAGGATTAGGGGTTCAGGCGATTGAATTGCAAATGGGAGTCAACCATGTTGGGCGGGATCCCGATTGCGAGCAACATCTGAACCATCATACGATTTCGGCGCTGCACTGTGAACTTTCGCTGACGCACGACGGGGTTTATCTCCGGGACTGCAATTCCACAAACGGGACCTTTCTCGACGGTGACCCCGTGAAGGAAGCATGGCTCCGGCCAGGCCAGGAATTGCGTCTGGGCGACGTGGATCTGTACGTTGAATCCATTGATGCCACCATCGCCATCCCGGAAATCAAGCTCGATGCGCCCCCGCCCAAGGTCATTCAGCAAGAGGGCGAGCTTTATTGCTCGCGGCATCCGGACCGGAAAATCACCTTCAAATGCACGCACTGCACGGAGGTTATGTGCAACGCCTGCGTGCATGTGATGAAGCGTCAAGGCGGCCAACCCCTCTACCTCTGCCGAGTCTGCAGCCACAAATGCGAGCGCATCGAAGTCATCCAGGAGAAGAAGAAAAAGGGGTTTTTGGGTTTCTTGCAGGACACGGTCAAGCTCAAGTTCCGCCACAGTGGCCGGGAAAAGCAAGGCTGATTGTTTCGCGGGCACAGAAGAACACAAAGGTAACGAAGTATTTTCCTGTTGGGCATGTGCCAAGCTGAGATTCGGTGGTGAGGAATTCTATCCGGGAGCTTAGGCGTCAGCCAGCGCGCCGGGTCGGAAACGGGCGCTCCAGGCTCCACTCAGCCGGCGCGCAATTCGTCAAGCCTTAGGCCAGCCCCAGGTTTTTGAGCACTTGGACGGTGGCCGGCGCTTTGTTGAGCGTGTAGAAATGCAGCCCGGGCACGCCGGCGCGCAGCAGCTCTTTGCACTGCCGGGTGGCGTATTCAATGCCAAATTTCATGGCGGCTTCGTCGTCCGAACCCAGTGCGTCGAGTTTGGCGCGCAAGGCGGGAGGGATTTTCGCGCCGCACATTTGCGTGAACTTCGTGATTTGCGTGGCGCTCAAAATGGAAATTACTCCAGGCACGAGCGGCACCCTGGCGCCGAGCTTGCCGGATACGTAGTCGCGAAATTCGAAGTAATCCGCATTATCGAAGAACAACTGGGTCACCACAAAATCCGCGCCCGCCTCGATCTTTTCCCTAAGGTGCCGCCAGTCGGCATGTTTGTCGCCGAGGCAGGCAACGTGGCCTTCCGGAAAACCGGCGACGCCGATGGAAAAATCACCATGCTGGCGGATGAACCTGACCAGTTCCGCGGAAAACTCAAAGCCGCCGGGCGTGGGTTTGAACTCGCCGCCGCCGGGCGGATCGCCGCGCAGAGCGAGAATATTCCGGCAATTGAGGGTGCGAACGGTTTCGAGCAAGGCGCTAACCTCCGCGCGCGTGTGGTTGACGCAGGTCAAGTGGGCGAGCGCCGGAAGCCCGTGCTGCCGTTGGACCCGGTCCACAATTTGAAGGGTCTTCTCGCGCGTGCTGCCGCCGGCGCCGTAGGTCACGGAACAAAAATCGGGACGGGCCAACAGCAGGGCTGGAATCTGCTTTTCCAGCAAGGAGCGATCACCTTCATCAGTCTTGGGCGGGAAAAATTCAAATGAGATGACCGGCTTTTTTGCCGCCATTTTTTCGGCGTAAATTTCACGGATGGATCGCATAGGCTCCGGTTGACGGCGTCCAGAGTACCGCAAACCAGACCGGATGCAAGCATAAAATCAACGTATCCGGATACAATGATTTGATATTGAAAATCGGGTCGGCAAAAAAGCGAACGGATTGCTCCGTTCGCTTTTCGATCACGGTGGCCGTGTCCGTAGGAACACGGCGAATCATAAGCCGCACCTGCAAGCCGCCATCGGCGATCCCAAGCCCCCGCCGGTCAATATCGGTAATGCTCGGCTTTGTAAGGGCCGTCAACCGGGACGCCCAGATACTCGGCCTGCTTCTTGGTCAGCTTGGTCAGCTTGACGCCGATCTTCTCGAGGTGCAGTCGGGCGACTTCCTCGTCGAGTCTCTTCGGGAGGCGATAAACGCCCACCTTGTTCGTGCCTCGGTTCTTCCACAAATCCAGTTGCGCGAGGCATTGGTTGGTGAAGCTGTTGGACATTACGAAGCTCGGATGGCCCGTGGCGCAGCCGAGGTTGACCAAGCGGCCCTCGGCCAGCATGTAGATGCTGTTGCCGCCGGCGAAGGTGTACTTATCCACCTGCGGTTTGATGTTCAGCTTCTTCACGCCTTTGGCCTGGTTCAGGCGGTCCACTTGGATTTCGTTGTCGAAGTGGCCGATGTTGCAGACAATGGCCTGATCCTTCATTTTGGCCATGTGTTCGAGGGTAATGATGTCGCGGTTGCCGGTGGTGGTGACGTAAAGATCGGCGGTGCCGAGGGTGTCTTCCACGGTGGTGACCTCGAAACCTTCCATGGCGGCCTGCAAGGCGTTGATGGGGTCGATTTCAGTCACGATCACGCGCGCGCCAAAGCCGCGCAACGAATGCGAGCAGCCTTTGCCCACGTCGCCGTAGCCGCAGACGCAGGCGACCTTGCCGGCGACCATGACGTCGGTGGCGCGCTTGATACCGTCCGCGAGCGATTCGCGGCAGCCGTAGAGGTTGTCGAATTTGGACTTCGTGACGGAGTCGTTAACATTGATCGCGGGCACCAGGAGCTTGCCCTGTTCGAGCATCTGGTAGAGGCGGTGTACGCCCGTGGTGGTTTCCTCGGAAACGCCCTTCCAATCCTTGACCACTTCGTGCCAGAAGCCGGGCCGCTCTTTGGCGACGCGCTTTAACAGCGCCTTAATGACGGCCACTTCGTGATTGTCGCTGGGCGTGTTGACCCAGTCGCTGCCATTTTCGAGCTCGTAGCCCTTGTGAATGAGCAGCGTGGCGTCGCCGCCATCGTCCACGATAAGCTGGGGCCCCTGGTGGCCGGGGTGGGTGAGAGCGGCCAGCGTGAAATTCCAGTATTCCTCCAGGGTTTCGCCCTTGTGCGCGAAGACCGGGACACCGGCCGTGGCAATGGCCGCCGCGGCATGGTCCTGCGTGGAGAAGATGTTGCAGCTTGCCCAGCGCACGGAGGCGCCGAGCTCCACGAGCGTCTCGATGAGAATCGCCGTCTCGATGGTCATGTGCAGCGAGCCGGTGACACGCACGCCTTTGAGCGGCTTGAGCGGCCCGTATTTTTTGCGAATGGCCATGAGCCCGGGCATTTCATGCTCGGACACCTGGATGGTCTTGCGGCCCCACTCGGCCAGCGAGAGGTCCTTCACGGCAAAATCCGTTTTGGCACTGTTATTGCCGCTGCCATTTTTCCGGGCGGCGCCGGCGGCCGGCTTCGCGCGGCGGGAGGGTGGAAGTTTGATGGTAGACATAGTTTGGTCGGTGTTTGGTTTAAGCGGAAACTCGCGCGCGCGAAGCGGCTTTTTTAAACGTGACAGGAGCCACCGCCGATTTGCCCTGGCCGGTTGCCTTGCGCAAGGCCTCGACTTTGTCCGTCTTTTCCCAGGTGATATCCGGATCGGTCTTGCCAAAGTGACCATAGTTGGTGGTCTTGGAGTAAATCGGGCGGAGCAAATTCAATTGCCGGATGATGGCTGCCGGCTTGAAGCTGAACACTTCGCACACGGCCTTCTCGATCGCCTCGTCGCTGACCAGGCCGGTGCCGAACGTGTTTACACACACGGAAACCGGGTCGGGATAGCCGATGGCATACGCGAACTGGATTTCCGCACTGGTGGCCAGGCCAGCCGCCACGATGTTCTTGGCCACGTACCGGCCCATGTAGGCCGCGCTGCGGTCCACTTTGCTCGGATCCTTGCCGCTGAAGGCGCCGCCGCCATGCCGGCCCATGCCACCGTAGCTGTCCACGATGATTTTGCGGCCGGTCAAGCCGGTGTCGCCTTGCGGGCCGCCCACCACGAAACGGCCGGTGGGATTGACGAGGAACTGCGTGTTTCGGGTGAGCAGATGCTCGGGCAGGGTCTTCTTGATGACCTGCTCGATGCAAAAATCCTTGATGGTCTTGTGCTTCGCGCTCGCCGCGTGCTGCGTGGAAATGACGACGTTGGTGATTTCCACGGGCTGGTCGTTGACATATTTGACCGAGACCTGCGATTTCGCGTCGGGCCGCAACCAGGCGACCTTGCCGCTTTTGCGGATACGGGTAAGTTCGGCGCCAAGCTGGTGCGCAAACATGATGGGAGCGGGCATCAATTCAGGGGTTTCGTTGCACGCATAGCCAAACATGAGCCCCTGGTCGCCGGCGCCCTGCTCATCGGTGTCCTTGCCTTCCGCCGCGCGCGCGTCCACGCCCTGGGCGATGTCGGGCGATTGCGACGTGATCGCGTTCATGATCAAAACCTTGTCGGCGTGGAAAACGTCGTCGTCGTTGACGTAGCCGATCCCGCGGATCGCATCGCGGGCGATCTGGCTGAAATCCAGCCTGGCCTTGGTGGTGATTTCACCGCCAACGACCACGAGGTTGCACTTGGCGTAGGTTTCGCAGGCGACGCGGCTGCGGAGATCCTGCGCCAGGCAGGCGTCCAGCACGGCATCGGAAATGGTGTCGCAGACCTTGTCCGGATGGCCCTCGCCGACGGACTCAGAGGAAAAGATAAAGTTCTTGCTCATGTGATGTTCAATGTCGCGCGCCAACAACATATTGACGCATCAAGATTTGATGATATAACATATCCCAGCCGCGTCAAACGGTTTTATTAAAAAGTTTGGCCCGGCCCAAATCATGTCATGTCCGCCACGCTGAAGTCCCTGCGCGCACTGTCCGACCCGACGCGGCTGCGCATCGTCGCGCTCCTGGAGCGCGACGAACTGTCCGTCGCCGAACTGCAGGAAATCACGCGCCTGGGGCAGTCGCGCATTTCCACGCATCTGGGGCTGCTGGCCGACTGCGCGCTGGTGACGTCCCGGCGCGACGGCAAGCGCACGTTTTATCGGCTCAATCCGGACGCGGATTTGTCAGCCCGGGATTTCATTCAACTGGCGATTCGGGGTGCGAAAGAGCTGCCGGAACAGGCGCCCGACCAGATCAACTTCAAGCGGATCCTGGCCCGGCGCAAGGAGCAGGCGCAGGTTTATTTCAACCAGGTTGCCGGGCGTTTCGACCGTGTTTATGGGCCGGGCCGATCCTGGCAGGCGTTCGGCCATCTGCTGCTCCGGATTCTGCCGCCGCTGGCCGTGGCCGACCTGGGCGCGGGTGAAGGATTGTTGAGCGAGCTGCTGGCGCGCCGCTGCAAAAAGGTGATCGCCGTGGACAATTCGGAACGGATCGTCGAGTTCGGCGCGGCCAAGGCGAAGAAGAACGGGCTTAAGAACCTGGAATTCCGGCAGGGCGATTTGCAGAACCCGCCGATTGAGGCGAACAGCATCGACCTCGTCATCTTAAGCCAGGCATTGCACCACGCGGAAAGTCCGGCGGCGGCGCTGCGCAGCGCGCATAAAATTTTAAAGCCCGGCGGGCAGCTTCTCGTGCTGGACCTGCTCAGGCATAATTTCGACAAGGCGCACGAGCTCTACGGCGACCGCTGGCCCGGATTCGCGGAAAGCGATTTGCAGCGCTGGCTGGAGGAGGCGGGTTTCAAGAAAATCGAAATCAGCATCGTGGCCATCGAGGAACAGCCGCCGCATTTCCAGACCATTCTGGCGGGCGGGGAGAAAAGCCAGACTTAAAGCGGATTTGGGCCGGGTTTGTCGGCCTGGGCATCAAACCGCGATTAAATTCACCATTTTCTTGGGGACGATTATGACTTTCTTTATGATTTTCCCAGCCGTGAATTGCCGGACCTTTTCGGCCGCCCTGGCGGCGGCTTCAATGGTGGCATTGTCCGCATTCACGGGCACCTTGATGACGTCACGGAACTTGCCGTTGACCTGCACGGGAATTTCCATTTCGCTTTCAACGAGCAGCGACGGATCGAATTTTGGCCACGGTGCGTAGGCCAATGACGGCGCGACCTGGCCAAAGGTGGAATGGAGCCGCGCCCACAGTTCTTCGGCAAGGTGCGGCGCGAAGGGCGCCAGCAATTGCAAGAATGCCTTCATCACCTCGAACGGCTTGGCCTGCCAGGTCATCGCCTCGTTCACGAATACCATCATGGCGGAGATGGCGGTGTTAAAGCGCATGCCGTCCAGGTCTTCGGTGACTTTTTTGATGCAGGCGTGCAGCGTCTTGAGCTGGGCGGGTGTGGGCTCCGCATCGGTGATGGCGCCATCGAGCAGGATCAGATCCAGCAGTTCGGCTGGATCCTGCGCGGCGGTGGCGGTGGTTTCCGCCTGTTCAAACGCGGTCTCGGCTTTTTCGTCCACGAACAAACGCCAGACGCGTCCGAGGAAGCGATACACGCCTTCCACGTTTTTGGTGCTCCAGGGTTTGCTGTCCTGCAACGGGCCGAGAAACATCTCGTAAAGGCGAAACGCGTCCGCGCCGTATTCGCCGAGAATCTCGTCTGGATTCACCACATTGCCGCGCGATTTGGACATTTTCTGTCCGTCTTCGCCCAGAATGATGCCTTGGTTGACCAATTTAAAAAACGGCTCGGGCGTGGAGACGTAGCCGAGATCGAACAAGACCTTGTGCCAGAAACGGGCGTACAGCAGATGGAGCACGGCGTGTTCGGTGCCACCGACGTAGAGGTCAACGCCGGAGCGGATTGAAGTGTTGAAGGACTGAACCGTTGAAGCGGTGGCCGACTCTGCACTGAAATGCTCCGAAGATTCAACGCTTTGGCCTGCCATCCAATAATTTTCCGCGTCTTTAGCCACGAAAGATTGCGCATTTTTGGTGTCAAGGAAACGCAGGTAGTACCAGCAGGAGCCGGCCCATTGGGGCATGGTGTTGGTCTCGCGCGTGGAGCCGTCCGGCAAGGTCAGCCAGTCTTTGGCGCGAGCCAGCGGCGGCTGGCCGTCGGCGGTCGGTTTGTAATCTTCCAGCGTGGGTGGCAGCACGGGCAGGGCGCTTTCGGGCAGGGCTTCATGATAGAGATTCCCGGCGGCGTCCTTTTTCCAAACGAGGGGAAACGGCTCCCCCCAGTAACGCTGGCGGCTGAAGAGCCAGTCGCGCAATTTGTAATTGATCGTCTTCTGGCCGAGGCCCTTTTCTTCGAGCCAGGCCGTGATCTTCCCTGTGGCTTCGGGCGTGGGCAGACCGGATAGAAAGCCTGAATTTACCGCAGTGCCATCATCGGTGAAACCCTGCCAGTCGATTTTGGGGTCCTTGGGTTGAACCACCTGAACGACCGGCAGATTGAATTTTTTGGCAAACTCGAAGTCGCGCGTATCGTGGGCCGGCACGGCCATGATGGCACCCGTGCCGTAACTGGCGAGGACGTAGTCGGCAATCCAGATCGGGATCTTCTCGCCGTTGACGGGATTGACGGCGTAAGCGCCGGTAAACACGCCGGTCTTTTCCTTGGCGAGTTCGGTGCGTTCCAGGTCGGATTTGCCGGCGGCGTAGGATTTATAATCTTCGACTGCCTTTTTCTGTTCGGCAGTCGTGATTTTTTCGACCAGCTTATGCTCCGGCGAGAGCACCATGTAAGTCGCACCGAACAACGTGTCGGGCCGCGTCGTAAACACCCGGATCTTCGATTCCGCGTTCCGGACTCCGCACTCCGCAATGGAAAAGTCGACTTCGGCTCCTTCGCTGCGGCCAATCCAGTTGCGCTGCATTTCCTTGAGCGAGTCGCTCCAGTCAATCAGGTCGAGATCGGCCAGCAGTTTTTCGGCGTAAGCGGTAATCCGCAGCATCCATTGCCGCATGGGTTTGCGGATGACCGGAAAGCCGCCAACGTGGCTCTTGCCGTCAATGACTTCCTCGTTGGCGAGCACCGTGCCGAGTTCGGGGCACCAGTTCACCGGCGCTTCGGAGACGAAAGCCAGGCGGCGTGAATCAATATACGCCCGGAATTCAGCCTCGGATTCATGGCCGACTGCCGGCCCGGGCTGCGCCGTAAGCTTCGCGGAGGCGAGTTGCCGATTGCCGATCAGTTCTGAAATCGGGCGCGCGCAATTCTTATCGGTGTCGAAATAGCTGTTGTACAGCTTCAGGAAAATCCACTGGGTCCATTTGAAATAATCCACGTCGGTGGTGGCAATTTCGCGGGACCAGTCGTAGCTGAAGCCGAGGCTTTTGATCTGGCGCGTGAAATTGGCGATGTTGTCCTCGGTGGTCTGGCGCGGATGCTGGCCGGTCTTGACGGCGTATTGCTCGGCGGGAAGACCAAACGCGTCCCAGCCCATGGGATGGAGCACGTTAAAGCCCTGCGCGCGGCGATAGCGGGCCAGAATGTCCGTGGCCGTGTACCCCTCCGGATGGCCCACGTGCAGGCCGGCGCCGCTGGGGTAGGGGAACATGTCCAGGATGTAGAACTTGGGCGGGAGCTGCGCGGCGGAGACCCGGCCGGAAAGCTGGTGGCGCTCGGCGAAGCCGTGCCCGGCAGGGATGTCGTCGTTCGGATTCCACGCGCGGAACGTCTGCTGTTTTTCCCAGGTTTGCTGCCACTTGGGCTCAATCAAATGAAACGGATATTGTCGGCGACTGCTGGACATAGAGCCGTGAATACTACGCGATCAGACCGGAGACTCAATCGCCGAATTTCGGCGGTGGCGGGGGCATCTGGATGCGGCATGGGCTTTTGGCGGGAGAGGAGGTCCATTTGAGAGCGGAATGCAGAGTGCGGATTGCGGAACCTTTGGGGAAAAGCTGAAGAGCGAGAAAGCTGAAAAGCTGAAACGGGGAATGACCCAGGGCCATCGCCACCGGCTACAGCGCCTGCTGCCTCGTGCTGGAAGTGTGGGTAGGCACCGGCCATTTGCCGCCTGACGCCGACCTCGAAACGTACGAGCCGGAAGTCGTGCCGTCGGAAGACCCCGCCCGGCAGGAAATCATCCTCATCCAAGGCGAGACACGCGAGAGCGTTGAAAGCCACACCCTGAAAATCGTGCGCTACGACAACGGCAACTTCGCCAGCCTCGTCGCGCCGGACCTTCCCATGTCCAATACCGTCAGCGGCTGGCAAATGTGCGGCAGGTTCACACACATGCTCCCCAAGTCTGTGCCGCCGACCGCAACCCGCGTCGCCGCCAAAGTGTTTCTTCAACTCCACGGTATCCAGTACAACCGCCTCTTCCTCAAATGACCAGCAAGCGTGTCGCTTAACGCCCCAGCGCTGAGCCACGGCCACTGGCAGCTGGCTCAGGTTTGTGATCTGGATGTTCAGATCTCATATGCAATCAAAATGTCGATGGGCGGTGGCCGAGGGCTCCTGCGCTTGGTTAAGCTGCTGATTTGCGATTCAAAAGATAAGAAACCAAATATGCGACTACCAAACCCACAGTGTGCGTCCTCAATCGGGCAAGGGCGTCATCACGACCATCTCGAACATCGTGAGCATAGCCGACCAATAGAATGGCCACCAGAAAAAGGCCGATTACATATTTGTCCATCCAAACATTACGAAACCTATGCCAGAAAAGAGCGTGGAGAAATCGAGCTAGTCTGAATGCTGCGAAAAGCGCCAGCGGCAAACTCAATAAAATGCTCGTGATGGCGCTCTTAAACCAAAAACTAATCACCTCGAAGGCCAGCCAGAAAGTCAGGACGCCATAAATCCAAAATAGGCCCGTATTAATGTGGAACAACACGCAACGGCCAACTGCCGTCCTTCGAATCTGGCCTGCGACTCCGGTGTGCATGGGCGCGTCCGAGCAGTTCAACGACTCCAGAGCCGAGCCGAGCCGGACAAGTGACTTTGGCCAACCTGCATCACCTCGATGAACTCAGGCGTCCGTCCGGCGGCGACTCCGGCGAGTTGGTTAGGCTCAAATTTCACGCTCAAAATCCCGGTCGAAATAATGGGGGCCAGTAATTGTCATCAATGATCTTTGCCCCGCTCGTTTTGTCCAACCAAACAAATTCCTGAGTGGGGGTAATCGCCAGAACTCCCGCCCCATGACAAACCGGATCGTCCATCGCGAGAATGCAATGAAAACGACTGCCCCCAATAGTCGAGACGTTCGTGTAGCTATAAATCCGAGTGCCATCGGCGTAATTCGTAAGGACGCCGTTCATCTGGAAGTCTCGATACGCTGCACTCAGTCGGATTCTGTCACCGAAAATGCGAGCGCGCCGCATCTGGCGCATATGCAGATAAGCACATGCGTAAAATCCAAGTGCTAGTACAACGATTAACAGGAACCATTTCATGGCGGGCAAGTGAGCCTAACGACCCACGAGCTGAGCCGCGCCGCAACTGTAGCTGACGACAGACCAAGACGGCCAAAAGGCGGCGGCTCCGGCGAGTTGGTTAAGCATCATGGCTTCTTCCTCCGCCGTTTCATC
>JBEKZM010000035.1:0-51271 GCA_049509875.1 Verrucomicrobiota bacterium
CAAAGAGAGCGGCATCAAACGCGAAGAAATTTTTATCACTTCAAAACTGTGGACGGCCGATATGGGTTACGAAAATGCAAAGAAGGGATTTCAAACTTCTATTGACAAGTTGAAGACGGATTATCTGGACCTTTACCTGATTCATCGGCCTTCCGGCGGCGATTGGAAAGGCTCTTGGAAGGCCATGGAGGAACTCTATCATGATGGCAAAATCAAAGCCCTGGGCATGAGCAATGCCGATTTTGCGCAAATGGACGATTTGATTGCGAATTGCGAGGTGAAGCCTGCCATCCACCAAATTGAAACCCATGCGTTTTTTCAGGAAGGCAAGGCGTATGATTATTTGAAGCATCACGGCGTGCAAATGGAAGCCTGGGCTCCTTTTGCGGAGGGCCGTCATGAGCTATTCGCCAACGGCGCACTGGCAGCAATCGGCAGGAAGCGCAATAAAACCGTGGCGCAGGTGTGTCTGAGATGGCATTTCCAAAGAGGAATTGTGGCCATCCCCAGATCCCACCAGAAAGCGCATCTCGAGGAAAATTTGAATATCTTTGATTTTAGCCTTGACGATTCCGATCTGGCCTCGATTTCGTCGTTGGATTTAAACGTCACTCAATTTCCCGAGTGGAGCTAATGTGACCATTGAATGAGGACGCTCCCAAATCGGCTGCACAGGCATTCATTTCCTCCAAGGAATAAGGTTTTCGAGCGGGTGCTTCCATTCGGCACAGGAGGACGTTGCGATGTTTCCAAGGTCATGACCTCCTCCGATCGATTCAGTTTGACTTTAACCTCATCTAACTGCCGGCGGCTGCCATGGTTTCCCAGCATAAACTTATTCCCCCAAATTCAGGGGCCCGAGGCGTAAAAACGGAGATAACAAACCGTCCCCGGAGGCAGGTCCAAGTGAAGAATCGGCTGCGATCCCCTCAAAACCTCCTCGCTGAGGCGGTCGAACCGGTCGTGCTCATCAACCAAACGCGTTTCCGCATGAACCGTTCCCTGGAGGGGAAGGTTCTGCACGGATATATCCCAGCGGGTTTGAGGGTTCTTGAAATTGGCGATCAATAATCCCGCGCGCTGTTTGTCTTCGCTCAAGCCGCCGCAGGCATATACCGAAGCCGGTGCGGCAGCGTGAATCCGGATAGGTGTTTTGGTCAGTTCGTTAAAAGCCCGGAAAGCATAATAGGTGGGGCTGGGAACACCATATTCGTCGAACATGCTCCAGTGCAGCGTGTCGGCTCCGGCGCAAAAGTAATTGGCCACATCCAGCGGACCATCCTGAAGTCCGATGAGCACAGCGGCGGCAAATGCAGCGCCCTCGGCGCCAGATGTCCCCTGGAATTTCGTTCGCAGTAATCGAAATCCTTCCGGCGTGTTGGGACGCAATTCGCTCCAACCGGCGTTGAGATAATGCCACTCATTGAGGTGGATCTCCGTTTTGCGAAAGCCAAATTCATCCAATATCTTTCGCGCCGTCACCGAGGTGGCCTCCGGTTCCGCCGGATCGGAGCCATACCAGTGATACGAAAAAAAATCCAGCGGCAGCTTTCGTTCCTGGCAGAACTTGAGGAACGGCCGTGTCCAATCACTATTCACGTGGGTCAACCCGGGTCCCCCGACCTTGGCCTGCGGATCGTGAACTTTAATGGCGGTCGCCGCCGCCTCGTAAAGCGCGAAATAATCCTCTCTCGTGCCCGTCCACATTTGGCCATTCAGATCGGGTTCGTTCCAAATCTCCCAGTACCGGATGTTGAAGTGATGGCCGTTGGCCCAGCCCTCGTTGAAATGACGAATCAGATGCACGCAGATGTCCGCCCACTTTTGTGAGTCCGTGGGCGGATTCACGTAGTAGTGAGTCTTGTGTTCGATCCCGGTGCCCAAACGATAAATGATTTGCGACCCATTCTTCACGATCGCAGCCAGGTAGTCATCCGTCGGCGCGAATACATAATTTCGCGGATCATCGACGTCGGCGTGAAACAAGGGAAAGACGCAGGGAATATCCACGACGTTGGGACTGGGCCAGCGGCAGTCGTGCAGGCGGATGTAAGGAAATCCAGCTTCGGCGTGGTAAGCAATCAGATCGTCCGTTTCCGCGCTCTGGCTGAAAGGGCCGCCGTTAACCCCGTGCAATGGCTTGATCCTCCCAAGCTTGTCCGCAAAATTGACGCTGATTGCAGTGTTCGCTGGCCCGTTGGGTTGGGGGGTATCCGGCACGTCAAGTTCTTTGCCGCCAGCCCAGTTTGGCCAGGCCAGCAGCCAGCCCAGCAAGTTCACTCCGACAAGATAGTTCCGCGATGTCATAGACCTTTTTCCGGGGAGACATTTTGATTTTGTCCCCTCATCTCGCGCTCTCTCAGCGGGGCGTGCTTCAGTCGAGCCCCCCGCTTCTTTTCCGGGAACGGACCGACTTTCTCAAGTTCGGCCAGACGTGTCGAGTTTGATTTTCCAAAGGTCGGAGCGATTCGCCTGTTGTTGCTCCGCGCCCACCAAATCATGGATTGACCTTAAGCAGGCTTCCATGTCCAGATGAAAAATCACGCGGAACATCAACTCAGCAGTTGCCCGTTCGCTTTGAGCCATTTCTCCGCCGCCCCATAATCCGGGCATAACCGCTCCACCTCGCGCCAAAAGCGGTCGGAATGATTCAATTCGCGCAGGTGTGCCAGTTCATGCAGAATAATATAATCCCGGACAGAATCGGGGACCAAAACCAAACGCCAGTTGAGCGAAATGGCGCCGTGCCGGGAACACGAGCCCCAGCGCACCCGCTGGTTCCTCACCGTCACCCGCCGGACCACCAACCGGTGTGGCGCGGCCAGCTCCAGCACACGCGCCGGCAGTTCCTGGCTGGCCAGCAAACGAAAATGCCACTCGATGGCCGGCCGCAGATCGGCCCGGGTGTTGCTGATGGGCAGCACCTCGGCGCCGATCCGGAAACCGCCATTGGCCTGGGCCTCAATGCGGACCCGTTCGCCACGAAAAAGAATCTCCGTTCCCGCCTGCCAGACCTTCGACAGACGCGGCTGGGCGTGGATGTGCTCGAGCTGCCGCTCCAGCCAGCCGCGATTTCGTTCCACGAACGATTGGGCCTCGCCGCGGCTGCCGCCCCGGGGAATGGTCACCCGCGCGCTGCCATCCGGCTGGACTCGCAACAGGTAACGCCGCGCGCGCGGATTCCGAACAATCAGGAGCCGGACCGTTCGCGCCCCCACCTGCAGGAATTCCGGCGGCGCCGGCCCGGCGCTGCGCCAGCGGCTGACCAAGTCGAAAAGCATGCGCACAGTAAACCGCACCGCCAGCCCCTTGGCAAATCCGCGATGGTCACGTCTTGATTCAAATTTATCATTTTGTGCCTGGTCGCACTTCGGAGCTGGGCTTAGAGCAGTTCGTCCTCGGCGTCCTTCATCAGGTAAACGCCCGGCCGCTGGGGCGCCTCTTGAAAGGTTTTCCGCCCCAGCCGGTGATCCAGCGGCTTGCGATCGGGAAAAAGATGCGTCTGGCCCATGCCGCCTTCAATGCAGCAAGAATTCAGCCTCCGCGCCACTCCAACCCGCCTTATGAAAACTTCGTGCCATTCGTGTCAAAGTTCCCCACACTGGCGACCAACCGTCATGAACCGATATCTGTCCCTGGGAAAATTTTCGTTTGGCCTGGGCGACCGCTTTGCGCACCAGGGCCGGGCCCAGCTTCGCGCCTGCATTCGCGCCGCTGAACTGGGCCTGGACCTCGTGCCGGTCTGGAACAAGTCCAATCGCGAACACCTTTTCATCGGCACCGAACCCTCCAGCCTCCGCGCCGAGGCCGAGGCCGCCGTCATCGCCCTCGGCTGGAAGCGACCTTTTCACGTGGACGCCGACCATATCCGACTCGAAACCGTGGACCGCTTCATCGCGCCGTCGGATTTTTTCACGATCGACGTCGCCGACTTCATTGGTCAGCCCGCCGTTCCCGTCGAGATTGAGGCTTTCGTGGCCCGCCATCCCGAACTCACCGCCGGGCTGGTCATCCCGAACCTCGCGGAACCGCTTGAAACCGCGCGCGCCGATATCGAGCGCATGGCCGGCAAGTTTCTGGTTGCGACGCAGGAGGCGGGCAGGATTTATCGCCATATCGCCCAGGCAAAAGGTGCGGCCGAATTCATCACTGAAGTTTCCATGGACGAAACGGACAGCCCGCAATCCCCGCTCGAGCTGCTCGTCATCCTGGCCGCGCTCGCGGATGAAAACATTCCGCTCCAGACCATCGCGCCGAAGTTCACCGGCCGGTTCAACAAGGGCGTAAACTACGCCGGCGACTTGAAGCAATTCGGGAAGGAATTCAGCGGGGACCTCGCGATTATCGCCTTCGCCACCCGCCGTTATCCCCTGCCCGCTTCGCTGAAATTGAGCGTCCACTCCGGCAGCGATAAATTTTCCATCTATGAACCAATCCGCCAGGCCCTGAAAAAATTCGACGCCGGCATCCATCTCAAAACCGCCGGCACCACCTGGCTGGAGGAATTGATCGGCCTGGCCGAAGCGGGCGGCGACGGCCTGGAAATTGCCCGCGAAATTTACACCTGCGCCGTCCAGCATATTGATGAGTTCTGCGCGCCGTACGAGGCCGTCATCGACATCGACCGGCAGAAATTGCCATCCGCCCGCGCCGTCCACGACTGGACTTCGGGGGAATTCGTCGCCGCGTTGCGCCACGACCCGGGAAACCCCGCCTACAATCCCAGCTTTCGCCAACTGCTCCACGTCAGCTTCAAGGTGGCGGCCCGGATGGGCCCGCGCTACTACGCCGCCTTGGAGAAACACGAGGCCCTCATTGCCAAAAACGTGACGGAAAATCTTTTCGAGCGGCACCTGAAACCGCTATTTTTTGGCACCGGCAATTCCGCCCAGGCGTCGTGACGCCCCGGGCCGTCCGCGCTGGAAATCAAAATGCTATAAACCATGGCCTTCATCAACGATGACTTTCTGTTGAGCACCAAAACGGCGCGCCGGTTGTATCACAACCATGCCGAGGCGGCGCCCATTTTCGATTACCACTGCCACCTTTCGCCCCGGGACATCGCGGAAAACCGGCAGTACCGAAACCTGTTTGAAATCTGGCTCGAGGGCGATCATTACAAATGGCGCGCCATGCGGAGCAATGGCGTCGCGGAAAAATTCTGCACCGGCGACGCCACGCCCGAGCAAAAATTCAAGGCCTGGGCCGCCACCGTGCCTTACACGCTCCGCAACCCCCTCTATCACTGGACTCACCTCGAACTGAAGCGCTACTTCGACATCCCGGACCTCCTCAACGAAAAGACCGCGCCGAAAATCTGGAAAAGGGCGAACGCCTTGCTTGCCGCTCCGGAACTCACCACCCAGGGCATCTTGAAAGGCATGCACGTCAAGGTGGTCTGCACCACGGATGATCCCGCGGATGACCTGGCCCACCACCGCGCCTTTGCCCAGCAGGCCCACCCCACAAAAATGCTGCCCGCGTTCCGGCCGGACGTGGCCCTCACGGTCCATCTCCCGGCGAGCTTTAACCTCTGGGTGGACCGGCTCGCCGCCGCCGCCAACACCGACATCCGCAGCTTCGCCGCTTTTCTGGCCGCGCTGGACCAACGTCACGAGTTCTTCCATACCCAAGGCTGCCGGTTGTCCGATCACGGCCTGCCCCACTGTTTCGCTGATTTCTGCCCGGAAAAATCGGCCGCCGCCATTTTCAACAAGGCGCGCAAAGGCGCCTCGGTCTCCTCCGCCGAGCAGGCCCGGTTTGCGTCCTTTTTGATGCTCTTCTTCGGCCACCTCGACGCCAAACGCGGCTGGACCCAGCAGCTTCATCTCGGCGCCCTTCGCAGCCTCAATACCCGCCAGCTCACGCAGCTCGGCCCGGATACCGGCTTTGACTCCATCGGCGACTTTCCACAATGCCAGGCGCTGGCCGCCTATCTGGACCGATTGGATTCCGAAAATTCCCTGCCCAAGACCATCCTTTACAGCCTGAATCCGGCGGACAACTACGCCATGGCGGCCATGATCGGAAATTTCCAGGATGGCCTCATCCCTGGCAAAATCCAATTCGGCTCCGGCTGGTGGTTTTTGGACCAGAAGGAAGGCATGGAATGGCAGCTCAACGCCCTGTCCAACCTCGGCCTGCTTTCGCGGTTCATCGGCATGGTCACCGATTCCCGCTCGTTCATGAGCTATCCGCGCCACGAATATTTTCGCCGCACCCTCTGCAATCTCATTGGCCGCGACATCAAGCAGGGCCTCATTCCCGACGACGAACAATTGGTCGGCCCGATGATCAGGAACATCTGCTACACCAACGCGAAAAATTACCTGGCCTTCCCCGGCGTGAAGTAGATTCGGATTTGGGGTATTCGGATTTCGGATATCACACATTGGTCATTAGCCTCCGCATTAATTCCTGGGAACCTTCCCGCCAGTCATGCCTCTCACCTTCGCAACCGAACGGAATTCCGTTCCACACAACGAAAGGAAGCAACTATGCCGCTGAAATCAATCCGGGCCTCCTGGCACGTCGCCAACCGGCCCACGATCATCGCCACGATCACGATGGCAGCCTTGGCCGGCGCCCTCTCCGCAAACAGTGCGCCCTTCCACCGCCATTTTAACGAGCCGGGCAACATCCTGATTGCCGACCAGTTCAACAACCGCGTTATTGAGACCGACCCATCCGGGAACATTGTCTGGCAGTACGGCCGTGGGCCGGACGACTTTACGGACCATTCCATCATTGGCGTCAATGACGCCGAACGCGTTGGATCCCTTACCCTCCTGGCCGGCACCGGCACGCCAGCCGGCGTCATCCCCCAGGCCACGAATGGGTTTGCTGATAATCGGGTCATCCTCGTTGACGAGGAAGGCGATATCCTTTGGCAATACGGACAGTTCGGGCAAACCGGCGATGGCCCCGATCTCTTGAACACACCGGTGCAGAACACCTGGTTGCCTGATGCTCATGTGCTCATCACTGACCAGGGCAACAACCGCATCATCGAAGTCGATCTCGAGAAGCACATTGTCTGGCAGTATCCCGGCTCCAACACCAACGCCGCTGACCAGCTCAACAGCCCCAATTCCGCGGAATTGCTTGCCAACGGCCACGTTCTCATTGCCGACCAGGGCAACAATCGCGCCATCGAAGTCACGCGCGGCGACGTGATCGTCAGGACCTTTACGGCCGGCGGCACCGTCAGCATCGTCGCCTTTGCCAGCCGTCTGCCCAACGGCGACACACTCCTTACCGATTCCGGCAATGCCCGTGCGGTGGAAGTGAACGCCAATGACGTCATCGTCTGGCAATATTTCACCGATACTGATCCGGAAAGCGTCGCCGCGCCGCTCCCAACCCGCGCCATCCGCCTGGCAAATGGCGACACCCTGATCAGTGACCAGTTCAACAACCGGGTCATTCGCGTCAATCACGCGGGAGAAATCGTGGCGGACTACGGCCTGCCCTTGGACGGTGGCGGCGCCATCGGCAACAACGTGGGGTACAGTCTCAGCACCACGATGGACGGCTTGTATAGCCCCTATGACGCCAAAGAGATTGGTGATTACACAGGCCTCACGCCGCCCGTCTTCTGTCCTTTCCGCTTCTGACGAACAGCGAAGAACAATCCCCGAAACCGTTCGTCACTGTCTGGCGTGGGCGTCATAGCATCGCCCGCGCCGGACACCGTCTTGCTATTAGAGGCTTGGCTGCCCTTTCCGCAAGTGTGTCTTAAAAAACCCACCCCTATGGGACCGCATCGAGAGTCCTCAATTGTGCTGCGGCACATCGGTATTCCGTGTAATTGGCGACCCCCGTCGCCAGACATCGATGAAAATAACCAGCCGCCGTTTTCCGGTCGCTTTCGACGAGCCGTTTTGAACCCGCGTAGAAATATGCCTCGCAATGTTGCCCGGCATCCGTTTCAGGATTCGCATTATTGGCGGCCCGAATGAAATCGGCTTCCGGCAAATGGCCGGCCAGAAAGCGGGCGACCGTTGACGGCCAGTCGCCCGGTGTGCCAATCGTGCGCCCGTCAAAGTAGGTTTGGAGCTCCTGGGTCGCCCCCGCCGGGTCTCCCATGCGTACACGGGTGAGCCAGATCCCAAAATGCGAATAGTCCCGGACCCTCACGTCCAGTTCACAGGCCCGGCGAAAGTCGGCCAGGGCATTGGTGTACTTCTGCTGGTTGTAATATTCAAAGCCGCGGGCGCGGTACGGAAAGGCGTATTTGGGATTCGATTCAATGGCCTCGCTGAGGTCATGCATGGCGCCATTGGAATCCCCCAGATCAGCCTTCACCAAACCGCGGTTGAGATAAGCAAACGGCCCCGCTTTTAGCGCGACTGCCTTATCAAAATCGGCCAGCGCTCCGGCCAGGTCACCCAGGTTTCGCTTCAGCCGTCCGCGATCAACATAAGCCCCGGCCGCGTCCGGCTTCAGCTCAAGCGCCCGGTTGAAATCGGCCAGCGCCTCGTTCAAATGCGAGCCGGCGGTTTCCACCTCGGCCCGCCCGCCGTAAGCGGCGGCCAGATTCGGTTGCAATTCTACCGCCCGGTTGAAATCGGCCAGTGCGCCATCCCAGTCCTGGTTGGCTGATTTGAGAAACCCCCGCCGCGAGCGGGCTTCGGCCTGGTCCGGTTTGAGGTCCAGCGCCACGTCAAAATCCGCCATGGCGCCGTTGGTGTCGTGGCGCAGCGATTTGAGTCTCGCGCGTGAGAAATAACCTTGAACGAAATCGGGATTTAGCGTGATGGCCTTGTTGAAGTCGGCCAATGCCTCGTCAAAATTGGTTTCCGCCGCCTCGACCTCGCCGCGTCCATCGTAGGCTTCAGCCAGACCCGGATTGAGTTGAATGGCGTGCTCAAAATCGGCCCGGGCGCCATGGAAATCGCCCATCAATCCTTTTACTTCGCCGCGGCAGGTGTATGCCGCAACAAACGTGCGCTGAATGGCCACAGCTTGGTCACAGTCGCTCAATGCGCCCGCCAAATCTCCCCCATCCCGCCTCAAGCCAGCCCGTCCGACGTAGCCCCCGGGATCGGATCCCAGCTCGATGGCCTTGTTGAAGTCGGCCATCGCCCCGTCAGCGTCGCCAGCGCCGGCCTTGATTCGACCACGCACGCTATAGCCTGGACCCAAACCAGGTTTGAGATCTACGGATTGGTCGCTGTCCTCGAGCGCTCCCTTCAGGTCCCGCTCGATCCGCTTCACTTCCGCCCGGCCGGCGTAGGCTTCTGCCAGGGCGCGCTTGAGCTTGATCGCCTTGTCAAAATCCGCCAGCGAATTGCTGAATTCGTTTCGGTCGCCTTCCACCGCCGCGCGAACACAATAGGCCTCAGCAAAATGGGCCCTGAGTTTGATGGCTTTGTCCAGGTCTTTCTCCGCGCCATCCAGGTCCCAAGTGAGTTCCTCCACCGCTCCGCGGCCGCAATAGGCTTGCGCCATGCCCGGCTTGAACTCGATGGCCTGGTTGAAGTCTGCTAGCGCGCCATCCAGATCATGCAGTTGCCTTTTTACTTCGCCCCGGTAACTATAGGCCCAGGCAAAATGCGGATTTTGTTCGATTGCCTTCGTGAATTCAGCCAGGGCCGACCTCGGCGCGTCAAGTTTTTGGGCGAGAATTCCCAGGTCCAGATGGCGCCGCGCTTCGTCCTCGGCCCAAGCGCTCCCGCCCATGAACAAAATGCCAGTCAATATGCATGCCCCTCTCATTGGACTTTTTAAAATGTTCCATATATGGCCGCAATGGGCAATCATTCCACGCTGCCGCGCCATTGGCAGGACCGCCCTCTCCGCTGCTCCTTCGTAGTCCGCGCCTTCGATCTCACAATCAATCCTCCGCTTCTGGTGCCCCGGGCGCCACCAAACATTTCCCGTCTTTGCGTCCGGGCGCCCTTGCGTTAGATTCCAGATGTCATGCAACCGGAGAATTTGACCCAAAAATCACAGGAAGCCTTGCAGGCGGCCCAAAATCTCGCCCGTCAATTTTCGCACCAGGAAATCGACGGCGAACATCTCGCGCTCGCGCTCGTCGGCCAGACCGAAAGCCTCATTCCCGACCTCTTGGAAAGGATCGGCGCGCCCCCAGCCCGGCTCAAGCCGGATTTGGAGGCCGAACTTGCCCGCCGGCACAAGGTCCAGGGCGGCGGCGATCCTTACGCCGGCAGCGATCTTCGCAAATCACTCGAAGCCGCCCAATCCGAGGCCACCAAACTCAAGGACGAGTACGTCAGCACCGAGCACCTGCTGCTCGGCCTCTTGGACGGCGCCGGTTCCTCGCTCAGGAAAATCTTCGCCCGGCACGGGCTTAAACGCGACGCCGTCCTGAAGGGGCTCGCCGACCTGCGCGGCAACCAGCGCGTGACCGATGAAAACCCGGAGGCGAAATTCCAGGCCCTGGAAAAATATGGGCGCGATCTGACCGCCCTCGCCAGGCAGGGAAAAATCGACCCGGTCATCGGCCGCGACGAGGAAATTCGCCGGGTGATGCAGGTGCTCACGCGCCGCACCAAAAACAACCCGGTGCTCATCGGCGAGCCCGGCGTGGGCAAAACCGCCATTGCCGAAGGCCTCGCCCGGCGCATTGTCAGCGGCGACGTGCCCGAATCGCTCAAAAACAAGCAGCTCGTGGCCATGGACCTGGGCGCGATGATCGCCGGCGCAAAATTTCGCGGCGAATTCGAAGACCGCCTCAAGGCGTTCCTCAAGGAAATCGTGGCCAGCGAAGGAAAAATCATCCTCTTCATCGACGAATTGCACACCATCGTCGGCGCGGGCGCGGCGGAGGGCGCCACGGACGCGGCCAACATCATGAAGCCGCAGCTCGCCCGCGGCGAATTGCGCTGCGTGGGCGCCACCACCCTGGACGAATACCGCAAGCACATCGAGAAGGATCCCGCGCTGGAACGGCGGTTTCAGCCCATCGTGGTGGCCGAACCCACGGTCGAAGCCACCATTGCCATTTTGCGCGGCCTCAAGGAACGGTATGAGGTGCATCACGGCGTACGCATCCAGGATGCCGCACTGGTCGCCGCCGCCACGCTTTCCAACCGCTACATCACCGACCGCTTCCTGCCGGACAAGGCGATTGATCTCGTGGATGAAGCGGCCTCGCGCATCAAAATGGAACTCGATTCCAAGCCGACGGAACTGGATCAACTGGACCGCCAGATCCTTCAACTGGAAATTGAGCGCGCCTCCCTGGCCAAGGAGAAGGATCCCGCCAGCAAGGAACGCCTGAAGCGGCTCGACAAGGAACTGGCCGACCTCAAGGAAAAGTCCAAGGCACTCACGGCTCAATGGCAGAATGAAAAAGCCGCCGTCAACGCCGTCAGTGTCGTGCAATCGCAATTGGAGCAGGCCAAACTCGAACTCGAGCAGGCCCAGCGCAAGGGCGATTTGAACCTCGCGGCCCAAATCCAGTACGGCGAAATTCCGGATTTGGAGAAAAAGCTGGCCGGCATCGAAAAGCAATCCGCCCAGACGGCGCGGACCTCCCTCCTCCGCCAGGAAGTCACCGACGAGGACATCGCCCGGGTCGTGGCTTCATGGACTCATATTCCTGTCTCGCGGATGCTTGAAGGCGAGCGCCAAAAACTGCTGCAGATGGAAGCGCGCCTGGCCCAGCGGGTGATCGGCCAGCCTGCCGCCCTCAAGGCCGTCTCCGATGCCGTTCGCCGCGCGCGCAGCGGATTGCAGGACCCCAACCGCCCAATCGGTTCCTTTATTTTCCTCGGGCCCACCGGCGTGGGCAAAACCGAAACCGCGCGGGCCCTGGCGGAATTCCTGTTCGACGACGAAAACGCCATGGTGCGGATCGACATGAGCGAGTACATGGAAAAACACACCGTGGCCCGGCTGGTCGGCGCGCCGCCCGGCTACGTCGGTTACGAGGAAGGCGGCCAGTTGAGCGAGGCGGTGCGGCGGCGGCCTTACTCGGTAGTGCTCTTTGATGAGATCGAAAAAGCCCACCACGATGTCTTCAACGTCCTGTTGCAGGTGCTCGACGATGGCCGGCTCACCGACGGCCAGGGCCGCACCGTCGATTTCAAAAACGCCATCGTCATCATGACCAGCAATCTCGGTTCGCCGATCATCCAGGAATATTTCATGGATGGCAAAACCGACCAGGCGTCGCATCAGGCGATGGAGGATAAGGTCATGGCCGAGTTGAAGCGCCACTTCCGCCCGGAATTCTTGAACCGCGTGGACGACGTCATCATCTTCCAAAGCCTTGACGAGGCTGAACTGGCAAAAATCGTGGAAATCCAAATCACGCGGCTCGAAAAGCGCCTCGCCCAGCAAAACCTGACGCTCGAAGTGGACGCCGGCGCGAAGAGGCTCCTCGCCCGGGAAGGCTACGATCCGCAGTTCGGCGCGCGTCCGCTGAAGCGGACCGTCCAGGAACAACTGCTCAATCCGCTGTCCCTGCGCCTGCTAGAAGGCGAATTCAAGCCGGGCGACAAAATCAAGGTTGGGACCAGTGACGGAGAACTCGTTTTTGCAAAAAAGTGACTCCCCGCTTACTGCTTCAACCGGTAAAATACATTCCCCTGCGGCGGCGAGACGAGGAGATAATTATTGACCCCGTCGTTGCTGACGCCGCTGCTGTCCGCCCAACCGGCGGTGCTCAAGGTGGTATTTTGCTGCAAGGTCCACCCCGTTGAGGGATACGGCCAAAGCACTTCGACCGTAGTCTTATTCACTCTTTCTATGGTCAGCGTCGGCGCACCTGGGGACGACACCACCGAAACGAAGCTCCAGAAGCCGCCGGTCAGCGAGTAGTTGCCGCCCGTCATGGGTCCGCTCGCGTCCGGCTGGCCAATGGTGCCGCTGACGGCATAAGTGCCGCCGGTGCTGGTGCCGCCGCCGCCGGCGATTTTGTACCAGGGAATGGAGTATGATTGCGCCAACCCGCTGGCGGGTAGCAGCACACAAAGAAGAAGAATGATCTTTTCCATATCAGTTGTAAAATATGTTGTTTGGTCGTGCTAATTTCCTGCCGTTGCCGTGCCGCCCATGGCGGCATTCATCATCAGCCTGGCGCTACTGCAGCGTCACCAGCACCAGCACCATGCCCTTGCCCTCGCTCAAGCCGGTCATGGCTTTGCCCAGGATCGCACCGGCAGCCCGGGCGTGATCGGTCACTTTCATCGCATGTCCGGGTAGGTCAGACGTGGTGAGCAGGTCACCCGGCTTGATTGGGCCGTTTGAGGCGTCGGCCTGCACATATACGCGGCCGGTGAGGGCGACATTCTTCCCGCCCTCCAACAAGCCCTGTTGCTGCATCTGGATGCCAGGATTAATCCCGTTGGCGCCACTCACCACGCCTGCGACATGCGTGTCGTAACTCTCATCACTCATCTTCAATTGACCGGGATTCTGCTCGTCGATCACCATCACCGCACCCTGTGGAATCTCGTCTTTTCCGGAAGTGAATTTGAACGGCTCAGCCAAGTCCGACCCGCCCTCGATGGTGATGGAACTGCAGTAAAGATGCATGTAAGCGTTGTCGGCCGTGTTATAGCACGCGACCGCCGTGACGCCGGATTTCTGGCTGCCGATTTGCACGTCGTTGCCGCTGCCGTCATCGCCAATGTAGGCATCAACGGGGGTCAGCCCGGCAATGGTAAGATATTCACCGTACACAGTCACATTGTTGTGCCAATCCCACGTCAGTGCGACGCTATCCGGGTCCCTCGTGCCCAAGTACCCGACGTCAAAGCCATAAACAAAAGTCCCCAAACCACCGGACGGGGCTACGCCGGCAACGGAAGTGCGATAACCGATGCCGTTATATGCATCGCCGTCCAACAGCCACATGTCATTGCCGTTTAACATCAGGTTGCCGCTGTTGTTCAGCGACATCCGTTGGTTGAAGCCGGTGTAGAAATCCAGGCCGTATTGATTTGCGCCCGCAATGCGTTCGGACGCAATGCCTTCGCCGCTGGCGGATCCGAACGTAATACCGTAGCCGTTGGTGTTTCCGTTATTGATAAAGCCATTGTTTTCGTTTTGCTGGTCAACGTTGAGACCGGTAAACACGCTCAAACTTTGCTGCGGCGAGGTGGTGCCAATGCCCACGCCATTGCCGGTGGTGTAAACCTGCTCCGAGCCCAAGGAAACCGAAAAGACCGGCGTTCCCGCGGTCAAGAAATTGAATTGGTCAATCGAATCCTGATATTGCAGACCCCAGGTCGGATAGAACAAGGAATGGGCGATCACCATTCGATCGGCATTGTCGGTTCCGGAGGAAAACATGGCCATCATCGGCTCATTCGCGCCGCTGGTCGCTGGAAAAATAACGGTCGCCGCCGGATTCAACATCGAAATGTCGCCGTTGAAACTGTTGGCGCCCGTGAAGGTCTGGTTGGCGTCCAACAACGCCACGTCTGGACTCAAGCTGCTGTCCGGAATCGTCCCCGACAAGCCTGCGGAACTCGCGTTTTCAGCGAAGATGGCATAGGGTGTGGCCGTCAACTGCTGCCGCGGCGACAGCGCAGCGTAGGCGCTGGTCGAGCCGTAGGTGCGCACTCCCACTTGCAGCCAGTTGGATGAACCGGTGAACACGCCGGCGCCAAAATCAATCAGCACGGTGAAAAGCCCGTTAGTCACCGCCACTGGCGCGTTGGTGATCGGCCCGCCCAGTATGCTGCCGCCGGACTCCGCATTGTACACGTGGAACCGCAGGTCATAATCGCCGGTCACCGGATTGGTGCCGTCAAACAGCCGGCCTTGATACGTAATGGCCGTGCCCTGCGCCGCCGCGGGCGAAACCCAGGCGCCAGGGGCCGCCAACAATGTCAGGGCACACATTAAACGGACACAATGATGCAGGGTGGTTTTCATATAAGCTCATCAATCGAGAGTGGGTTTCAGTTTTGTGGATGTCGCCTCTTGACCGACGGGGGAAGTGTCGCACAATCGTGACATAAATGTCAATAACTTTCCGTATTACGATTTCGAATCTAATTTCCAATGGTGGTCGGGCCAAACACCGAGATAAGCTCCATGGGCTTGGTAATGGTATAGGGCACGGTTTCATGGCCGGTGCTCGGCTGGACGTTGGCTTCAAAGGCAACGGTCCCGCCGTTGGCCACCGCCGAGACGCCTTCCGGCAGGTTGTTGTACGGGAACTGAAACCAGCCAAAATACAGGTTCAGGGCGCTGGAGTAGTTGAAATCCACCCAGACCGGGCTGTGGAACGTGACCGGGGCCGAAGCATTGCCGTTGGCCACCACCTGGAGGCTGAACGTGTTGGGAAAATCGAAGACCGCAGGCGGGACGGCCACTTCCGTGCTCACCAACTGGTAGCTCTGGACGCTCGTGCTGCTCCAATTGTATGTGCGCCCATAATAGACGTCCCCGCTCCCATCCGTGAAGCGGACGAGCGGATAATTGCTGTCCATCTGGGCATCATCACCATAAGCAGCCCCCTGCGTAATGCCGTTGAATCCGTAGCCGGTGATGTGCAATGAGCCGTCCGTATTCCACGACAGGCTGGCAATGTCGGGCTGGCCGGACGCCAGCGGCGAGCCATCGGGCTGATAGCTGTAAAGCTGGGAGCCGCCATCAGTAAACAACACCGTGCCGTCCGGCAAATCCAGCATGCGGTCGTTGAAAGTCACTTCGTTTCTCGTGTAACCCCCGCCGGGAGCGTGGATTTGGGTAAATGATCCGATCGAACCCGACGAATAATCATATTCGTAGAAGTAGCTGGGTTTGGTGAAGACGTAATTCGTGTTGTCGGACCGGTAGGGAGTGGGCGACAACGTACAGAGAATTTTGCCGTTCACCATCATCGCCGCCGGGGCGTCCGGTGCGCCCAAACCGCCCAGGCTCGGCCCGGCGATCCAAGTGCCGGGACTGCTGCCGCCACTGGGCGTATAGATCGCTGTATTGGGAGCACTGCCGATAAAAAAGGCGTTGCCATTCGGCAGCAAAAAGCCCGCGCCCAGTTCAGTGCCGTAGGGGTCGTACAAAGCGACCGGGACATCCCCATCCGTGATCCAACTGTTGGACGAAGGAATATACCGTTCCGAAGTCGTGCCGCCGCTGTCCACCACCAAAATGCTGTTGTCGGGCAATTTAACCAGCGAAGCCTCGTCCTCATTGCCGCCGACCTGGAGATACGCCGTGCCCCAGTCATTGGCCACCGGATCATAGGTGACCGTCTCTCCATAGTACGCATTGCCCACCGGCGTGATCAAAACCTTGCCGTTGCTCAACAGGATGCTTCCCGAATCGATGAAGCCTTCAGAATTGGCGCCGGATTTGGCATTAACGGTGTTGTTCTCATCAATAATCCCGCTGGGAATGGAAACCACGCTCCAGGAATCCGCCACCGAATCATAAATTTCCGCGTTGGTGGTCCCCGTGCCGTACTCCGCGCCGGCCACGAACACCCGGCCGTCTTTGAGCACGTCCGACGAATAATAGAGGCGGCTATAATGCATGGACGCCACGTTGGTCCAGTTTCCATCCACGTAATGGCCGGCGCCGTCGGGCATCAATTTAAACCAGCCGGTGCCGCCGCCATTTTGGGCCAGCACGGTGCCGTCCGATAGCAGCAGCATGGTCTCCACACCGCCCGGCGCGGAATTGGCCAAGGCCGTCCAAGTCCCCTCCGCGGAACCCCGCTCACCCAGCCATAAGGCACACCCGGCCAGTACGGCGGAAAATATTGTCCGTATATTCATGCCAGACCTCCTGAATATCGCGTGCATAATGTTTGGCTGGGCGCCTGTGCTGCTATTGCAGCGTCACCAGAACCAAGACCATCCCTTTGCCCTGCTCCAAGCCGGTCATGGCCTTCCCCAGGATCGCTCCGGCGGCCCGGGTGTGGTCTGTTACTTTCATGGCATGGCCCGGGACGCCTGAAGTCGTCAGCAGATCCCCGGGCTCGATCGGGCCGTTCGACGTGTCGGCCTGCACATACACGCGCCCCGTAAGCGCCACGTTCTCGCCTCCCTCCAGCATGCCTTCCTGGTGCATTTGGATGCCGGGATTGATGCCGTTGGCGCCGCTGACCACGCCGGCCACATGCGCGTCATAAGCCTGATCGCTCAACTTCAGGTGGCCCGGATTGGCTTTGTCGATCACCACCACCGCGCCCCGGGACACGTCGCCTTTCGTCGATGAAATGTCAAACGGCTCCGCCAGGTCCGAGCCGCCACGGATCGTCAACGTGGCCACCGAGCAGTTGTTGCTCACCCATACATTCCCCACCGCGTCCCAGCTCAAACAGACCGTGTTCGGCGACCACGCCCCCAAGGCTCCGCCAAGGTAACCCGCCAGGAACGGGCTGTCGGTAGGCCCATTGATGCCAGGCAAGCCGCCGTTCCCCCACACCAACCCATCGGTTGAAAAAACGCTCCCCGCTGGTTGGATCGAGACCGAGCCTCCGGAAGCCCTGACGATGCCGCTGGATTCCAATGTCGGCGTGGTGAAAAGAGTCCCGCCGCTCGCCAACACATCGAACGTGTTGGCGCCGGTGCTGGTGTTCGTATGCGACCCGTCACCCCAGACAAACGAGCCGTTAGCAGTCGTCTGCGCGTAGCGGCCGGCCGCAAAGCTGCCTTCGCCCGTGGCAATATTCTCGTAACCGCCAGGAACGGCTCCCGCGTAGCCGGCTGTGTTCGCATATCCGCCCCCGACGGCGCCAAAGTCCCCCGTCACCGTGTTCGGATAGTAACCTTCATCGAGAATGAATGCCCCTGACTGGTCGCCGCCACCGGCAATCGTGCCGCCGATGATGTTGTTGGAGATGGTATTGCCCCAATAACCGCCGATGACGTTGACGCTCGATTCGGAATAGAGAAACGGAAAACTCTCAAAGTAGGAAGTATATTGCACTTCCAATCCGCGCACCCCATAAGATTCCAAGTATAGCGCCTCGTCGTCCGTCGTGCCCACGAAGTTGACGCCCGGGGTCGTGCCCGCATTGCCGGTGGTCTGCCAGAAGTTGGACGAGGCCAACCCCCCCAGCAGGCTGGCATTCACGTTTATTAATCCGCTGCCATTGCCCGAGAAGCTGTTGGCGGTGTTGTTCAATGTAATGACGCCGCCATAGGTTCCGCTCAGGTCAGCCGGCGGCACGGTGCCCGTCAGGCCCGCTGCCGACGCGCCCTCGGCAAAAATGGCATAGGGGGTCGGTGTCAATTGCTGCCGGGGCGAGAGCGCGCTATAACCGCCGGAGGAACCGTAAGTGCGCACCCCGATCTGCAGCCAGTTGGACGACCCGGTGAACACGCCCGGCCCGAAATCAAGCTCCACGGTGAACAGCCCGTTGGTCACCGGTACCGGCGCGTTGGTAATCGGCCCGGCGAGCAGGGTGCCCCCACTGGCCGAGTCATAAACGTGGAATCGCAGGTCAAAATCCCCGGTGGCCGCGTTGGTGCCGTCGAACAGCCAGCCTTGGTAGGTAAACGCCGTGCCCTGCGCCGCCGCGGGCAAAAGCGAAGTATTAAAGGCCAGCCCGACCGCCAGCGCAACAAAAAGTCGGCAAGATAAATCCAGTTTGGTTTTCATACGGACGCGTTCTTACTCAAGGTTCATTGTTGTTTATTGCCCCTCAACTGATCGGCCCCATTATGCCATGATAGTATCATAACTGTCAATAACAATTTGTATTAACCATGCGAATCCACGGCTGCTCTGAAATCCGGCGCCAGCTCCTGCGTAGGGCGCGTTTTCGAATTGCGCCCTTCAATGTCACCTTGCAAACAGACATTGAAGCGGGCGCCGCGCTCCACGAGTTCAGGCCCCAGGGCAGGCCACTGATCACTCGGGGGTTGCCGGCGAATTTGCCCCGCGCAATACTCGGCGCAGGCATGCGTGTGGGATCAACCAATTGCTTTGACGTGGGCGTGATCGGTGCCGGACCGGCCGGGTGTTCGGCCGCGCTGGCCGCCGCCCAAGCCGGCCACTCAGTCGTCTTGTTGGAGCAGGCCAGGCTGCCGCGCTATAAGACCTGCGGCGGCGGCGTCCTGGCGCGCGCCTTTGACCTCCTGCCGCCCGGCGCAGCCAGCATCGTCGAACGCCGCTTCGATTCCGTGGCGCTCAATTTTTTGGGCACCGACCTGAACTTTGTGGCGACGCGACCGCAGCCGATGGTCCATATGACCATGCGCTCGGACCTCGATCAGTTTCTCGCCCGACAGGCCGAACAAGCCGGCGTCCGGGTAATCGATTCCTGCCCGGTCAAACGGGTCGATGCGCAACCGGCCGGTTTGGAAATCATTGCCGGCCGGGAACGGTACCCGGTCCGCTTTGTCATTGCCGCGGACGGGATCCACAGCCGGATCGCCCGGGCCGGCGGTTGGCCGGATTTGCCCGCCCTGGCCCCGGCGCTGGAGCATGAAATTTATCTGCCCGGCGAAGATTTTGCGCGTTTCAGCCGGCGGCCGCGCTTTGATTTCAATGTGATTGACGCCGGCTACGCCTGGGTCTTTCCCAAGCGGGCGCATCTTTCCGTCGGCATTTTGAGCACCCGGCAGGTCTGCCCGGATCTGCTGCCAAAACTGGCGGATTACTTGCGCCAAATCGGCCTCACCCGGATCGAGCGAACCGAACGCCACGGCTACCTGATTCCCCTGGCGCCACGCTCCGGACCGCTGGCCCGCGGCCGCGTCCTGCTGGTCGGCGACGCCGCGGGTTTGGCTGATCCCGTCACCGCGGAGGGCATCTCCAACGCCCTTCAGAGCGGGAGACTGGCCGCCGCCGCGCTCGCGGCCGGCCGGATGGACCCGGCTGCAGTGGCGGCCAATTATCAATCCCTCCTGGAAACCCACATTCTCCGTGACCTCCGCGCGGCCCGATTCCTGGCGGGCATTCTTTATCGCCGCCCGCAAATCCGCAACCGCATCTTCCGGATGAGCGGACAAAAGCTCTGCGACTTCACCGCCAAAGTAATCATGGGTGAAACCTCCTACCGCGACGCCATGAAACGCCCGTCAAGCTACTTCAAGCTTTTGGGTTGGAACCGTTAAGTTACTTCGAAATGCTCCGGTAGTAAACAAACCAACCATAGCCATTCAGGTGAAAATCCGGCAGGGCGTTGTCCACCGGATCAGCGTGCCCGGCAATCTTGACCGGTTCAAAGCCGTCGGACCCCGGCAAATCCACCGACGCCGTTACGCGGCGGTTGCCAAGGTTGATCAAAACCAGATATTCATCCTTCGCGTCCCGGCGCAAAAAGCTGACCACCGTGTCCGGTGCCGAGTTCGTTAGCCAAACCACGTCATTGTTGGTGAAGGCATTGTGTTGTTTGCGGAGCTTGATCAGGTCGCGGTAAATCGAGCGCAGCGGCGGGCGCCCGCCCGGCTGCCAGAACACCGGCATCTTTTCAAACAGCGCCGGGTCTGCCGATTCAGTGGCGTCGCCCACCTCCATGCCGTTATAAAACAGCGGCACGCCGTCCAGCATCAGCACCAGCGCCTGCGCGGCCAGCGCGCCGTCCAGGCCAAAGCGCACCGTTGCCCGGGGCATGTTGTGATGGTCGGTAAAGCGCAGGTGCAGGGCTTCCTTGGAGAACTGCTCCTGCGTGTGTTGCCACGAATCCTCCAGCAGGCTGGCGGGCTGCTCGCCGCTCATGACGCGGCCCAGCGTTTCGAACAGGTTGCCGCTGTAATCCATGTCGAAAGCCTTGGACAAGAGCGCCGGCCTCGCGCCTGAATCCGTAATGATGGCCACCTGTGGATTGATCTTCTCCAGTTCAGCCCGCGCCGCTTCCCAGAAATCAACCGGCACCGTGAACGCCGTGTCGCAACGGAAACCGTCCACGCCAAAATCCCGCAGCCAATGGCTCATCATGTCGATCATGTAGCGGCGCACGTCGTTGTTCGCATAATCCAGCTCGGCCACGTCGGTCCATTCCGGATACGGCGGATGGATTTTGCCGGCCGCGTCCTTCGTGTAAAATTCCGGATGCGCCATCAGCACGCTATCCCAGGAGGTGTGGCCCGCCACGATGTCCATGATGATCTTCATGCCCCGCTGATGGGCCTGCGCAATCAGCTCCTTGAAATCGTTCGTGGTCCCGTAATCCGGATTCACCGCATAAAAGTCGCGCACGCAGTAGGGACTGCCGATGCCGCCCTTCTTCATTTTATGGCCCAGCGGATGGATGGGCATCAGCCAGAGCGTGTCCACGCCCAGATCCTTCAAATCGTCCAGCCGGGCGGTGATGGCCTTAAAATCCCCGGCCGGCGAGAAGTTTCGTGGAAAGACCTCGTAAAATACGGCGCTCCGCAGCCAGGCGGGCGCTTGATGAGCCACCCCGTTGGCGGCTCCGGAATCAGCCGCGACCGCCGAAACGGCGCCGAGCCAGCCGATCAGGACGGCAATCAATAGAGGACGAGCGCATTGAGGAATGGCATTCATAAAGTTCACACCTTTGAAAACTTATTTGGGAATTTGCTCGATCCTATGGCCGCTGCCCTAACGACGCAACAACAATTCCGATGCCGCTGGCCTGTTGCCCAAGGCTGCCCCAAAGTCTGGCACAAGCTCTTGGGCAGGGCGTCTTTTCAAATAGCGGCCGGAGCGCGGCCGTCTCGGCCGCTGCCGCGTGATTCCAAACAAAACGTGTCCGGCCGGGGGCCGCCTAAACGAAAAGCCGTCATTTCCCTTCTTTACCGAAATTGCAAGCGGCCCGCAGGTTGAACATCTCAGCGCCCGAGACGGGCGCGCTCCGGCCCAACACGGCACCGGGTTGCACGAGCGCGGGTCTGTGACCCTTGTTATTGTACACATCTTCTTCTTGGTGGTATTGAACTGGGTTGCAATCATTCATTATCCACCAATCCCACCCCAACGCCTTGCGCCTCTGCTCCTTGGCGTCTCTGCGTTAAAAATTCCCCCGCGCCCAGTTACCGCTTGCTCGGTTTCGCCTATTTCGCATATTTCGCGGTTTAAAAATTCCTTACACAGGTCATTAATGGGTCACCTCGGCCCTTCGGGATTTCGAATTTCGGCCTTCGCCGTTTACGCCCTTCCGCGTCCACCCTTTGTTACCCTCGTTCCCTGTTTAAAATCCGTGTTCATCTGTGTTCTTCTGTGGCTGTCTGTGCGGTTTACACAACTGGCGGGTGCAGCCCGAGACGCAAGGAACCTGCATGCCGCGCCGCCGCGCCGCCTTCTCCCCAAAGGAGAAGGTGTCCGAAGGACGGATGAGGGGGAAGAGACCTTGGCAAACCCAGGTACACCGAATTGCCGGAAAGGGGTCAACCCATAACATGGTTCGTTTTTTCTCATATCATATCGACTGGCGTCGTTGCCTCAGACGACTTAAACCATTCGTGCAACCGGACATGCGCAATGCGTCAACCACAAAATGCACTTTGTTATGGGTGACCCCTTTTCGCGAAGCAATCGCGCGTTCCGTGCGCGACATGCTTTCGCAACGGGCGCGGAAAATCGAGAAGGCCTGCCGTCTAACCTAACTTCCCTGAATTTTTACAAAAAGCCAATGAAACCGCATTTATGTAGCGAGTAATTGTGTTATATATTTCATAATATATCTTGACTATTAAGGTTAAGTAGCTTTAGTATGTAGCCCGTGTTCGTGCAAACCACCAAGTCGGCCCGGCGCAACGGCAAAACCTACGTCTCTTACCTGGTGCGCGAGTCCTTCCGCACTGCCGAGGGTCCGCGCTCGCGCACGGTCTGCAACATCACCGAACTGCCGCCCGACCTCCGCGACCTGATTGCCGCCTCCCTCCGGGGGCTAAGCTGCCTGCCCACCGAATCGGTACGCTTGGACTCGGCGCTGGACTACGGTGGCTTGGCCGTCCTCAACGACGCCTGGTCCCGCTTCCGACTGGACGAACTGTTGGCGGGGCTCGGCTCGGCTCGCCAGCGCGGCCTGCTGCAAGCCATGATTTACGGCCGGCTGCTCTTCCCCTGCGCCAAGCTCTCCCTGGCGCAACAAGCCCAAGGCACTTGGCTGCCGCAAGCCTGCGGGTTGGCGGCAAGGGAAACCTTTGACGAGGACGATCTGTACGCGGCCATGGATCAGCTCAATGGCCACTGGGTGAACCTGGAACAGCAACTCTACCAGCGGGCCTTCCCCCAAAACGTCCGGCTGGTGCTCTACGATCTGACCAGCGTTTACTTCGAAGGCCAGGGGCCCGCGCATCTGGCGCGTTACGGCCACAGCCGCGATCATCGCCCCGACCGGCCGCAAATCATGCTGGCCGTGGCGACGGACACCGAGGGACTCCCCCTGCATGTTTCCATTCTGCGGGGCAACCGCAATGACACCCAAACCTTGCAAGGACTCTTGCATACCCTGCGCCGGCGTTTTGGCATCACCGAGGCGACGTTTGTCTTTGATGGCGGCATGAGCAGCCAGCTCAATCTCGCGGCCCTGACGGAAGCCAAACTGGCCTTTGTGACCCGGCTCTCGATGGCCACCCTGCAAACCTTGGTGAGCGAACTGGGGCTGGAAAAACAGTTGGAACTGGGCGATGAGGCGCGGCTGCTGGAAGTCTGCCATCAAGGCAAACGCTATGTGGTGGCCGGCGGTCTGTGGCGGCAGCAACGGGATCAGGAGCGGCGGCAGAGCCGGCTGGCCAAGGCCGAGGCGGCGTTGCGGCGGTTGGCCGCCGTCCGGCGCAAGAAAACCGATCCCCAAAAGCTCGCCAGCCAGGTGGGCCGTTGTCTGCAACGGCTCAAAGCCCACAAGTATTTTTCCTATGAAGTGGACGCGACCGGTCGGCTGCAGTGGGCGCGCAAGGAAGAACTCATCACGCAGGAAGCCCAGCAGGATGGCTGGTACCTGCTGCACACCAATGAGCCGGTCGAGCGTTGCACTGGCGAAGAGGTGTTGGCGCACTACAAAGGTTTGCTGGACGTGGAGGAAGCGTTCTGCGAACTCAAAAGTTACTTGGAAGTCCGCCCGGTGTATCACCGCCGTCCCGACCGGGTGATCAACCATGTGCGCCTGTGTTTTCTCGCCTATTGGCTGAGCGCACGCCTGGGGGGAGCATGGCGCGCCCGAGGCGAAACCGAAGAGGTGCCGCGCGTCTTACGGAAGTTGCAAACCATTCGCCTGGGCACGTTGCGGCTGGGCCCGAATACCGCTCGCCCGCTGATGACCGAGATCCCTAAAGATCTGAACGACCAACTGCAAAAATTAAACCTGGCGGCACTCTTCGCCGCCCCGCCGAAAACCTAGGCGTGTAGCCCGACGAAATCGGGGAAACCCCGGTTTTATTGGGCTTTTTATTCGACCTTCGGGGAAGTTAGGCTAAATAAGAAAAGAATCAAGCGGCAAAGTGGACAGCGAGACCACCAAGTCGAGATTCATTAGGCGAGTCAAGCAGAGTCCGGTGGTTTAGGATTCGGGTAACCTCGCCGGGCCCGGCAAGTTCTCCAGCGACCGCTGCATCGCCCACTATGCCAAAGAGATTTGAACGTCACACCATGCTCGAACGAAGAAGAAAACGAGGAGAACCCCGCTAAAGCCTTCTGGCCCGTTCATACTTCCAGAACATCTTCACCGCCGCTTCGCACTTCACGCTCGATTTCCTGCCCGTTCTTGCGCGCAGCTTCGTCAGGATGATAATTCTGCCGGGCTTTCACACTAAGGCTTGCTCCAACACTTCCGTCCGGAGCCGTCGGTGGATGAGCGTAATCAATTCCCGCACACGGCGGACTGGTTGTCCAATGACCGTCGCAACCTCCCCCGGTTCGAAGCCTTCAACGAAATATAACTCAAACAGTTCGCGTTCCGCGCTTGACCAGGAATTGGCCGTTCTTCGCATCTGTGCCAACAGTTCCTGCCGTCCCACGATCACATCAGGTGGTTCCACCCGCATATCCGGAAGCAGGTCCTTGGTTTCCACCACCGGCGGTTGGAGTTCCATCTCGATGATATCGAGCGGTTGTTCAGCGTCGTAGCCTGCTGCGGCTTCTGCATCGTCATTCAACATTCGTGGTGTTTCCAGTGACAGTGTTTCCTGGGCCTGTATTTTTAATCTGCGGCGGCGGCGGGCAATTTCCTGCCACGCGAGCATATATAGCCAAGTCAAGCAGCCCAGTTGAGCGGGCTTCTTCTCTGGCGCGGTGAGTGCGCGGCACGCAACTTCATCCACAACCGCGCGTGCATCAATCGCGCCGGCCGGTAATTCCGCGGTGGTTGTGACATGCCATAAACGCCGGCGCACGTAGCGAAGCAACCGCTGACCGTTCTGTTTGAGCAAATCACGGACCACATCGGTCTCGCTCTGCGGGCCCAGGCCTTCGGCTTGCGGTTGGACGGTGAAACCCGATGCCTTGATCTCGCGGAGCCTGCTGCGCCGAGCTTTCCGTTTCCAAAACACTTCGCCGCGAAGTTCCGACTTCAAGGCAACGAGTTCGCGCAATAGCGCCTTGACCGCAACGTCAAACGCCTGGATCACATCGGACGCGGACTTTCGGCTGTGGAGGATGTTCGAAGGGACTCGCAGTGTAAGCGCCGCAGTGTGGAGGACTTTTCTCGGGTGTCGTTCCAGTGCAATATGCAGGTGAACAGTGTCAGCAGGAAAATGGATCAGATGTTTTTCGAGCTTGAGAATTTTCTCCCGCAGCTTTTTTCGCAGCATTTCATGGCCGTGAAGATTCTTGGTGACCAAATTCCACGGCAGTTCTTTGAGGTGGGTTGTTGTCATGGTCAACAGTTTAGAGTTTTAACGGTTTGGTCTTTCTCTGTTCGCTCAGACTTGTAAAAAAGCCTTCAAACAGGGCTCGATGTCTTTCTTCTTCAGCGAGGATTTCAATGGCAAGTTCGTGGGTTTCGTGATCCCTGCCCGCACTTGCCCCAATGAGGCTCTCATAACGAGCAATGGCACCCTGTTCCACTTCCAAAACAGCTTCGACGGCGCTCAAAAGGTCTGTCGCGTCACGCGGTGGTCCGACTTCCCGGGTTCTTTCAGTTTGCAGCGAATCGGGCGCACGCACGCCCAAGCGCTTGAGACGCAGAGCGATTTTTTTTGCGTGGCTTAATTCCTGGGCGGCAAAGCTGTCGAGCGATTCGGCCACTTGCTGCGCCCCCGGCCCCTCCAACCAGACCGAGCCGGCCAAATAGCTCTCCGCAGCTTCCAATTCGGCTGCGTAGATTGCCTTAAGCAACTCTATGATTCTTGACTTGTTCATGGCGTCTCACAGCAAAGCAGCCCGCCGACTGGTCACCAAAAAGTAGGGCGCCTGCGCCCAAACTCATCCATCAACTCGAAGATGACGCGAAGGCCGGCCAGGTTGACGCCCCGGTTTGCACGCAAATATTCCGCGCGGCGGATCGCGCCGATGGCCTCGCTGCTAAAATACCAGCCTTGCACCTCCGGGCTCGTGGTTGGATGCACCAGTCCCCATCGACAATAGACCAGCACCGACCGCCGCGGCACGCCCGCCAAACGTGCGGTCGTGTCCACATCGTAGAGCCGATCAGGATCGGGACGGAAGCGTTCAATGGCTTGAACCTGGATATACGAATCGTTCATTGCGGATTGGATTGATTGGTCATAACTTCGATTTTCAACTTCCTGGGCGGCGATCACCAGCCATCGCTCACACGGAACAATAACGTCACATAAAGGTTTTCGACGCCGAAGCGGTCGAGCGGAATCTGCACCTCGAAGCCATCCCGAATCCCCGGCGGATATGGGGCCTCGACCGGATATGCTGCCGCGAGGGCACCGTGGCCTTCGCACCGCCAGCACTCGCAAAAGCCCATAACGCCATGTCCGCCGCAGGCGGGACAGGTGGCGCGTGCAGGAACATTCACCCGCACGCGCCCCCCGCACCGCGCTTCCTCCTGGCTGATGACCACCTCCCAGGCGAAGCTTTCACGCGTCTCCGATTTGGGTTGGCTGACGTACTCAAAGTTCCTCAACAAACGCTCGAAAAGTTCGTCGAACGCCGGGCGTTCCTGCTCGAATACTTCTGCCGGCAAAATTTCGAGGAAATCCCGGGACGATGCAGGCGGACGGAATGGATTGCCTCGTTTTCGTTCGCGCACGAGCGGTTCGGCCACCGGCCCCCACGGTCGCCGGCGCATGGAGACAGGCTGAGCCTTGCGATCGTAAAGCCGGCGGCGCTGCGGATCGCTCAAGACGCCATAGGCTTCCTGAAGTTCGAGGAATGGCCCGCTCTCCAAACCGGACGTGTCGGGATGCAATTCCATCGCCCGGCGGCGGAATGCTGACTTAATGTCGTCATCACTCGCGTCGGAGGCAATTCCCAGAATCAGATAATAATTTCTCGACATGGATCGTGCGGTTTAGCGGAATTTGGCGGTCGCGGCTGACACGCTTACCACTCGTTGAGTGGGCTGGACACCGCGCAAGGCCGGTCAAAATCCCAACCCGACCAGGAATATTTATTCTTATTCCCTGCCGGTCGTTGGTGAAGCGCCTGCGTATTGTCAGTCGTAGATCCAAAATCGCGCAAGCTGTTCTGATCGGCCGCGAAAGAGCGCTGATCGAACTCAGTTGTTTGATCTATCATTGCATTCATAGTTTTCTTTGAATTGCGGGTTAAATAAATTTTAGGTCGGAATCCATTGGCATTCACCGCGGCGAGGGAAACGAGCAACCCAAAAGCAGCCTCGCGTTTCCAGTCTGGATGGAACGGCCGACTTTCAGGTCGCTCGAATCAGACGCGGCCGAAGCGTGGGAGATTCACTCTCCCGCGAACTTCACGCCATGGCTTTTCGCTCCGATGAATGCTCCGCGCCAGGCGCGGACTGTTGCCCCGCCGCGCAGGCGCAGGCCCGGTCGCGTTTCAAGTATTTTGTCAGCGCGTTCCACCACTTCTGCCAGAAGCTTGGAACGCCTTTTGTATTGGCATTGGTTGTCATAGCTTTCCAAGTATTGGTTGTTAGTCTGTTCCGCGCCAAACGACCGGAAGCTTTTAGAGCTTCCCGCGCCGTTCGCGCATAGGTTCAAAAGCGGCAACCCAACCCCAGGCCGGCTCCCGTAAAAATTGACCGCTGGCATCGAAAAATGTTCAATGGCACAGGCTTCGAAGCTGGCAACCGGCCAGGCTCCCCGCCGAAGGCGGTTTCCGCATCAGGCTTTGGGAATGGTGATGAGCAGTTCATGATCTTTGTGTTCAACTTTCATCTGAGCGCTGTTCAATTTCCCGGCCAGTTCCACAACTTGTGTGTAATGCCCCCATTCATCTGCCTGTACAATCGAATTTGTGTTTTGCTGGCTGGCCAGGGGGCGATTGGTCACTTCGACTTGGAGCCGGTTGCCCTCCAATTTGACCTTCGCGTCCATGGCTTTCGCATCCGGCAGATACGCGCGCACTTCATAACGGTCTTTCAGTTCGCGCACGTCCAGTGACAGCGAATACCCCGTGTCGTTCTTGAACGGGTCCATCAAAGGACTCCCTTGAAATCGCGAAATTGAACGCTGAAACATTTTGTCCATCTCCGCCTGCAGATCACGCATTTCCCGAAACGGGTCCCAAGCATCCTCGGCACCGGGAAAGAGAGTGTCCGGGGTGGGGATTTGCATCGTCCCGCCTGCGGGCGAACGTGAGGCCGCGGTTTGGCCTTCCGAAGTCGAAACCGCGCCATGGACCACATATTTTTCCGTGGCCACGCCAATCAAGAGACCAACAAATAACGTCAACAACATCACCAGGACAATGAGGACCGGTTTATCAGAAGTTTTTTCCAAAACACCAGTGTTCATAACGTTCCTTTCGTCATGTTTTTTTGACAGGTTTTCTCCTTTGTCCGCCCGGCGAAACTCATCGCCGGGCGGGATTCCAATCAACCCAGCTCGCAGGGACCACACGCTCGGGGGTCACCGACTGCTGATGCTGGCCACCGAGTTGGTCGTCGTCGTCTGGTGCGCCTGACCGGACTCGGGCTTAAACCAGCCGGTTACCTGGTTCCACATGCCTCGGATCTGGTCGGCAGCGCCAGGAGTCTGAAGTTCACCAGAGAGATTCTGGATGTCCTTTTCCAGATCGGCGACCGTCAGGCCAGCATCCTCGCCCACCAAAGCGCGATAAGCTTCCAGTTGGAGTTTGGCCGTCACCAGATTGGCCTTGGCGCCTTCATATTTCTTTTCGCGCACCATCCGCTCGGCCAACCGCAACGCCTGTTGCGCCTTAACGAGTGGATTATCTTCCTGATGGGCGTAGAAGTGGACACCGTCGCTTTGGATCAATGCCAGTTCGGTCGAGGCGTCCTGTGGTTTGGCGATCAGTTCCATCGCGCGCTTGAGTTTGCGTTCCGCGTAATTCAAATCCACCAGGACCGCCGTATGGATGATTTGCGCATCGGCGAGTCTTACGCCTTTGAGCGCGGCATCATCTTGCTTGGCCTCGACAATCGGTTCGACCACTTCCGTGGCCACATCCCCCGAGAATATTGGAATTTGATCATCTTGGATTTGCTGCTCATCGTGGTAGATTTCATTCCCCTGCGCATCCCTGACGGTCGTCGTGACCATCGTCGTGGGCAGCAAGCCACGCACAACTTTGGCGAGCGACTGCGCCTTTTCGATGTCGGTTCGCGCGGCGTCCGTGTGCAGGTCCGCCAGTTCCTGCATCGCTTGGTTGACATGGGTTAGAAATTGGGAGGTCAACAACGATGCCTGGTGCAAGTCCTCAGCGGACAGATCACCCTGGCTGCGCCGTTCAACGGTCGTTTTGAATTGCTTGCCACTGCCGTATGTGTTGGTCGAAACATTGGCGGTGGACCCGGCTGCCGACGACGGCACTGCAGAAAGTGCAAGAGTCACTGCGACCAAAGCCGCAGCGGAGCAAGCTGCACACCCATGTGTTAGAGAGAATCTTGTGTTCATATCCTTCACTCCATTTCTTTGGTTTAGTGTTTCGATTGGTTTATGAGTCGGAGCAATGGGCCGGCACAAAGGCCGGCGCCATGGCTCCACTGCCGAATGAATCAACCTCGTTAGCTTACCTTGACTTCAATGGATTTCGGCCGCGCGTTTTTGTCTTTGGCCACATGCACGCTCAACATGCCGTCCTTGAATTCCGCGTTGACCTGTTGCGCGTCGGCATCTTCGGGCAGCGAGAAGGTCCGCGTGAACGAGCCATAGGCACGTTCGATGCGATGATAGCGTTTGCCTTTTTCTTCCTTCTCCAGGTTGCGTTCGCCGGTGATATACAGCACGCCGTCCTCGACGCGAACTTTCACGTCATTTTTCTTCACCTCGGGCAACTCGGCTTTGATGAGGTACTCCTTGTCGTCCTCGATGATGTCCACGACCGGCGCCCAAGCGGCGACGGTAATCTCCTCCCGCCCATTCCCATTTCGTGTGGTCGTCCCGCCAAGAATCTGGGACAGGCGGTTGTGAACTTCGTCCAGTTCACGGAATGGATTCCATTCCGATCCTTCCTTAAACGGATTCCAACGAGTTAATGCAGTCATAAGTTTTAAATGTTTTTATTTTTGGCGGACCCTTGTTTTTCCCCGCGAATCGTGGGCCGCCGGACCGCGATTCGAGGGCGCGTCTCGTTTCCGTCAGACTTCTTCTTTTTGCGCCTGCGGAGAGACGCAATTTTCCCAAACCAAAAAGCGTGCCAAGCTGTTGCGTGACTGAGGTTTTACGTAAATAATTGGAATTCCAGAACTTGCTTGCGGGGCATCCATCCTTCAGTGGGCTGCGACATGTGCCAATCTTCGGAAAGAAATGACACAGTAAATGTCAAATTGACACAGTGGGCTGCCCAATGAGTTTGACTGGCAACGCGTTCGCTAAATATGAAGTGATGGCAGGTTTGGGATGCCGGGCGTTGAGTTTTTAATGTGGCATCGCGACAGCGCGTTGGATACGGGCACGCGGGCGGAGCATCTATGGCCGACACCGCGCCAAGAACAACCCAGCATAAAGAAAACTAGCGCTTCGAACGTCAAGCGCCGTCTGCCGTTGCTCGAAAGTGACGCTGCCGACGAGCCAACCTTAAACGGAACTTGAGTGCTGAACTAATATTTGTTCTGAATGTTTTTGCTGAATCCATGAAGAATACATAACCGCTTATCTACTGCATAAGTCACCCTCGCTTTTCGCAGGGACCGTCAAATTTCCAATTTATTGACAATGTCCGACCGCAGCGATGCCTTGTGGCAAAAGGTTGAAAACGCGCCGTTTCTTTCCCGCCGCTATAACTCCCGAGAGAACCAGCGGCAAAGTTGGCTCGCGTACTGATCAAAAGCGCCTTAAGCGAAGGCGGGAGCGCCGGTCTCCGACCCGGCTCACGCTCAACGGTTCGGCTTTCGGGGAGTCGGGCTTTGGATTTTTTCCCCTCCACTCTCATTTTAGATGTCCCCGGGACATCTAAAATGCAAGGAGATGTCACGGTGACATCTCACCTTTACCCGCATTTGGCTATATTGGCCGCTGTGACGGACAAAAACAGTCCAATTGTTGGCCTCGCCGGTAGTCTCGCGGCGCGGGCCTTCGCGCGATTCGCCATTCGCCATTGGCTGCTTGGCTGCCGTTCATCTGTGGTTAAGAAAATCGGCAATCGGCAATCGCGGCCGCATTCCGAACTCTGCACTCAAATGGCTCCGCGCTCCGCACTCCGAAATTCGCACACTCAATCAGTTCCGCCCTCCGCGCTCCGAATTCCGCATTCAATTCCTCCGGGCATACCTCCGGGTACATCCGGCTATATCCGGCCATGGAACCAATTATGAATGAAGCCCCAAAAGGTAAAATCGGACGCCTGCCCAGGGCCGTCCAAGAACAAGTCAACCGCCGGCTGGAGAGTGGCGAGAGAGGCTGGCCTCTGGTGGCCTGGCTCAATTCCCTGCCGGAAGTCCAGGCGCTGCTGGCGGCGGAATTTGCCGGCAAGCCCATTCGCGAACAAAACCTGTCCGAGTGGCGTAAGCACGGCTACAAATCGTGGTTGTGGCGGCGGCAAGCATTGGAGATGGCGCAGGAATTGGCCTCAACCAGCAACTGCCAGCCGGGAGTCCGGCCTCCACCGGTGATTTCGGCCCAACAATCCATGAATCCGGTGTGCCCCCATTCCGCACTCAGCACTCCGCATCCCGCAATCAAAGAGTTCCGCACTCCGCACTCCGCTATCCATATTGGGATGGTTCCACCCTCAATCACCACCACGGCTCCGCCGTTGACCGACCAGATGGCCGGGTGGGTGACGGTCCGGTATCTGCTGGCCATCCGTAAGCTGGTCGATAAAAACGCCGGCGGTGAGCCGGATTTGAAAACCCTGCGTCAATTTTTGCACGATGTGGTCGCGGTGCGGCGGGGCGACCTCGGCGCGGCCCGCTTGAAACTGGAGCAGGAGCGGCTGGAGGGCCTATCCTTCCGGCGCAAACCGGGTGGAACAGGCGTCCCGCCTGTGGTTTCCCCGAAACCGGAGAGGAGCGCACCCCCTTCCAAAACGCGGCGGCACGACTATCGGGTGGGACAGGCTTCCAGCTTGTAAAATCCGGCGTCCCGCCGGAGTTCGCCCCCCCCATTCCGCAATCCGCAATCCGCACTCTAAGTGGCCTATTTCTTAAATACGGGCACGTTCGTTGCCCCGCATTTGGCTTGTGGCGAGGCGCGAGGAGGGCGCATCCCCGCGTGGGGCTGTGACCGACGAGCAACGAAGCCACAAGCCAAATGCGGCGCAACCCGCAGGGCGGCAGGTCTTTTCGACGCAGGCTTCGTTACTCGCTCCTCACAGATTCCTGCGGATATGCTCGTCGCTCGCGCCTCGCCGGCGTCAAAAATCCTTTGCCGCGAAAGTGCCCGTATTTGAGAATTAGGCCACTAACAGTCCAGCCCAATCGCGCCGGATAAAACCAGAAGCCATGCCGTGCGAATTTCGGGCTTCGGCCTTCGGGCTTCTTTTGGATTTCGAGGACTCGGATTTCGGACGTCCGTCCCCGTAATTCCGTTTGAATGGAAACACCTGATTGGCTACCATTTGCAACATGACCGTTTCCAAAAATCGCGCCGCACTGTTGGTAATTCTCTTGCTCTTGCTCGCCGGCGGCATCCCCGCTTCCGCCTTCACCGCGACCGACGCCGACACCATCTTCAATTCCTATAACACCGCGTTCTATGTGACCAACAGCGGAAACGCCTATTACAAAACCGACAACGGCTCGGGAACCGGGCCGGGCTGGTGGACGTTCGCGGAGGAGATCGAAATGGCGGAAGACTGTTATGCCCGCTCCGGCAGCGCCGGCTTTTCCAATGTCGTGTCCACGCTGTGTAACGGCTTTATTGCGGAGAATGGATCAAGCTGGACCTACGATGATTACAACGACGATATCACCTGGGCGGTGCTCGCCTTTTCGCGCGGTTACCTGGCCACCGGCAACGCGACCTTCCTCAACGATGCCAAATCAAATTTCGACGCCATGTATGCCCGTGCCTGGGATACGAATTTTACCGGCGGCGGACTGTGGTGGAGCACCGCGAAAGGCAGCAAGAACGCCTGCATCAACGGCCCGGCAGCGGTGGCCGCCTGCTATCTGTACGGCATTACCGGTGACAGCTCCTACCTGGCCAAAGCCGAGGCTTGCTATATGTGGGAACGCCGGGTCTTGTTTAACACGAACACAGGCGCCATCGATGACAATATCGGTACCGGCACCAGCGGCATCAACACCTGGGCTTCCACCTATAACCAGGGCACGTTTATCGGCGCCGGCGATTTCCTCTACCGGACCACCCGGCTCCCCTTTTATTATCAAGACGCCATCCTGGCAGCCAAATACACGCAAAATTCCATCGCTTCGGCGGGCATTCTGCCAGATTACGGTTCCGGAGACTCGGACCTGGACGGATTCAACGGCATCTTTGCCCGGTGGGCGGCGCAGTTCATGCGGGACCAGAACCTCTGGGCCACCTACGGACCGTGGCTCAATACCAACGCCAACGCCGCTTGGTTGGTTCGCAATACCAACAACCTTTCCTGGTACGATTGGTCCGGCAGCACGCCCGCGGGAACCAATGTGCTGTCTTCCTGGGACTGCTCGGACTCCGTCGTCATCATGCAGGTCGGTTTGACCAATGCCCCCGACCCGTTGCAGATCACTCCGGGAACTGGCTTTACCGCCGTGGCGCAATTTTCGACCCCGCCAGTCCCGACCGGCCTGACGCTGGTCTTGACGAACACCGGTGCGACCACGTTGAATTGGTCGCTGGCCAATACCTCGGCGTGGCTCACGGTGTCCGCCATTACCGGCACACTGGCCGCCGGCGCGGCCGCGTACAGTTTGCAGGTCAATCTCAATCCGGCCGCCGTCACCAACCTGGCCGCGGGAAACTATTACGCGAGCCTCGGGTTGACTAATCTGGCCAGCGGTGTCGTGCAAGGCCGCTCGTTTGCGCTGGCGGTCTCGGCCGGCAATGCGCCGATTGCCTTGACCGGATATACCGCCGCCGTGCTGGCCCCGAACACAGCCACGGCTGCTGCGCCCAACGCCACGGCGTTCGACATCCCCAACGACTATTGCTTCTATCAGGCCGGCCTCAACGCCTCCACGCGCGGACTGCCGCCCGACGGCGTGTTCACCAGCCAGGCTGATGGCTCGACTGTCTTCCAGCTTCTCCCTTACGGCAGCACTAACGCCCTGGTGTTGGGCTATGAACATCCCGGATCCTCCACGCTAAGCCTGGCTGCACCCCAGGCGTATAATTCACTGGCGATCCTCGCCTGTTCGGCGAACGCCAGCGGCACGATCGGCACTTTGGTGCTCAACTTCACCAACGGATTGCAGAGCCAGGCTCTGAATTTCAATGCTCCGGACTGGTTTAGCACCGCCACCAACGTCGCGATCCAAGGTTTTGACCGGCTCAAGCTGGGCTCGAGCTTTGGACCGGATAATGACGGAGCCGACTATCCGAATTTGTACCAGACCACGCTCAACCTCGCGGCCTTGGGCCTGAACCAGCCGGTCTCGTCCATCACCTTCACCAAACCCTCAAACTCCGGCAGCCAACAGACCGTCGGCATCTTTGCGGTCAGCGGCTCGGTCATGCCGGCCCAGGCCGGTATCGTGCAACCACCCCAGTCGATGACCAACACCCAACCCGCGCTGGGCGCCTCCTTCAATGTGGTGGCCAGTGGCTCCGCGCCCCTGAATTATCAATGGTTCTACAGCGCCAGCGGCACGCCGGGCGGCTTCGCACCGCTGGCTGGCCAAACCAACAGCAGTGTGACGCTGGCCCCGGTCTTGCAAACAACCAATGCCGGCAGCTTATTCGTGGTGGTGACCAATAATCTTGGCTCCGTGACCAGTTCGGTGGCCTCGCTAACCGTCTTTCGCGCCCCGGTCATCACGCAACAGCCGGCGCCCGCGAACGTTTGGAGATTTACGGGGGCTACCAACCTCTGGTCCGTGGCCGCCAATGCCGCCCTGCCGGTCTATTACCAGTGGTGCCTCAACGGAACCAACCTCGCGTCTGCCGCCAGTGCCGCCAATCGGCTCACCAACTTGCAGGTCGCCAACTCCGGCGCTTACAGCGTGATCGTCAGCAACGCCTTTGGCGTGGTCACCAGCAGCGTCGTGTCCCTGACCGTCGTGCCCGCGCCAACCTATCCCTTCGGCCAGCAGGTGCTCGCGGATCACCCGCTCGGCTACTGGCGTCTCGATGAAGCCAGCGGCGCCATCGCTCACGATTATCTGGCCGGTGACAACGGAACCTTCACTCCCAGAGTGCTCCTCGGCCAGCCGGGCGACAACCTCATCGACACGCACAAGGCAGCCATTTTCGGCACTTTGTTGTCCAGCAACAGTTGTGCAACCAACCTCGCCGTGGATTTCAGCACCACCGGCAATGCCACGTTTTCCGCGGCCGCCTGGGTCAACGGCGGCGCGCAAACGACCGATGCCGGCATCATCACTAAGGGCTACGGAGGAGGAGGAGAACAGTTCAATCTCGATTGCGGCGCGGGCAATCATGCCTTCCGCTTCTTCGTCCGCGATGCCGGCGGAAATGTCTATTTGGCCAACAGCAGTGTCACTCCCGACAGCCATTGGCATCACCTCGTCGGCGTTTGCGACGAGGTCAATGGCTATGTCTATCTTTATGTGGACGGCACAAATGCCGGACAGGCGACCGTGGCACCGTACGTGGGCATCTTGAGTTCAACCATGGCCATGAGCATCGGGTCGCGCCAGGCGAGCATGGCGCCGGTCAACAACAACCAGTTTGTCGGCTCCCTGGAAGAAGTGGCCGTTTACGGCTACGCCTTGAGCGCCGCCCAGATCAAAAGCCAGTTCCAGTCGGCATCCAACCGCCCGCCGGTGTTCTTGAGCAATCCCATTGCCGCCGCCCAAGCCAATGCCGGCCAGTTGTATGCCTCCAGCCTCGCCACGAACGCCAGCGACCCCAACGGCAATCCGATCACTTTTGCGAAAGTCAGCGGGCCGGGCTGGCTCAACGTCGTCGCCAATGGCAACCTTGCCGGCACGCCCTATTCAGCCAACGTGGGCACCAACGTCTTTCTGGTGAGCGTGGCCGATGCCTATGGCCTGTCCAATACGGCCACGCTGGACCTCACGGTCATCGCCGCCCCGCCCATCGTCATGACCGGTGCTCTGCAGGGAAATCAATTAACCTTGAATTGGGCCGGCGGCATCGCTCCCTATCAAGTGGAAATGACCACCAACCTGGCCAGCCCCGACTGGGAGCCTCTCGGCACAGACTTGAGCACTAACGGCATTTTGATCGCCTTGACCAACGGCACCGCATTTTACCGGCTAATCGGACAATAAAATTATGACCACCCTCAGACCCCCGCACCCGAATCGTCACCCTCAACCGACAGACTGGAGCGCCGCGTTGAGTACCTCTGGGAAAAACATCTCGAACCGGAATGCGTTGCCACCACGAAACGCTGGGAGCGATTCACCCTCTCCGCGTTTTGCGGAGTCGGCGGAGCAAAATGGGGAGAGGGCCGGGGTGAGGTGCTTCGTCCCACAATTCAGTCCCCGCTTGTTGTTAGCCTTGGGCCTTGCCGCCGGTCTATCCGTCTCTCTCCACGCCTATCCCCTGCAAACGCTCACCACCAATGTGCAACCGCTGAACGGCACGGCCAACGACGGGGACACCTTCCCCGGGGCCGTGGTTCCGTTTGGCATGGTGCAGTGGAGCCCGGATACCACCACCTTGGATCACTCCGCCGGCTATTTCTACCCGGATACACAGATCGTCGGATTCAGCCTCGACCACCTCAGCGGCGCCGGTTGCACTTACGGCGGTGACTTTGCCTTTACCCCCATACTGGGAAACGTGGCTGGTTCACCCGCCAACAGCGGTAATAATGGCCGAACCGGCTATCCGTCCACCTTCGCACACGCCAGCGAAATCGCCACACCCGGCTATTACTCCGTCCAGTTCACCAACGGCATTCGCACCGAACTGACCGTCACCACCCGGACCGGCTTCGGCCGCTTTACTTATCCCGCCGGCAACCCCGCGAGCCTGCTGATCAACGCGGGCAGCGGCGCCACCGGAACCAGGAATGCCTCCATCGAGATCGATCCCGGCGCCCGGGAAATCAGCGGCTGGACCACCCAGAACGGTTTTTGCGGTTCCGGACAGGCCGTTACGGTCTATTTCGACGCCGTCCTTGACCAACCGTTCGCCGCTTACGGCGTCTGGAATGGCGGCTCATTGGTTCCCAATGGCACCAATGCCATTGGAACGGAAACGGGCGTCTATCTCAGTTTCAACCTGCCCGGCGGCGGCACCGTGCTGGCACGCACGGCCATTTCTTATGTGAGCGTGGCTAACGCCCGAAACAACCTGCAGGCCGAAAGCCCGGCTTCCGCCTTCACCAGCGCCGGCTTCGATGCCATGGCCGGCTCCGCCAGCAATATCTGGAACGGCTACCTAAACAAGATGCAGATCACCGGTGGCACCGTGGCGGACCGGCAGACATTTTACACGATGATGTATCACGCCTTGCAGGCCCCCAGCGTGGTCGGCGACGCCAACGGTCAATACATCGGCTTCGATAATTTGATCCATACCGCCACAAATTTCACCAAATGCGAGTTCTTTTCCGGCTGGGACATCTACCGGAGCGAATGCCAGTTCCTGGCCATGATGGATCCCGCCCGCGCCAGCGACATGGCACAGTCGCTCGTTCAGGACGCACGCGAAGGCGGCGCCATGCCCCGCTGGAGCGTTCCCAGCGGCGACACCGGCGTCATGATGGGTGACCCCGCCACGCCGATCATCGCCGGCGTGTACGCCTTCGGCGCCACCAACTTTGACACCTCCGGCGCCCTCGCCGCCATGGTCAGGGCCGCCGTGGATCCCGCCGTCGTGGCCGCCAACGGCATTCATGAGCGCGACGCCGAGCGCGACTATCTGAATCTGGGATATGTTCCCGCCGCGGAACGCGGCGGCTACGGGCCAGTCTCCATGACCCTGGAATATTGCTCCGCCGACTTTGCCTTGGGACAATTTTCCAAAGCGCTGGGCGACACCGCCAATTACAATCTCGCCATGAACCGCGCCCAAAACTGGCGGAATCACCTCAACGCCAACTCCGGCTATCTGCAAATGCGCGATGCCGATGCCCGGTGGTCCGCCGGCTTTCCCTCTTTTCAGGGCCAGGCTTATGTCGAGGGCACCGCCTACCAGTACTTTTGGATGGTGCCGTTCAATTTGCGTTCGCTCGCCGGCCTGATTGGCGGCCCGGAGGCGGCCTCGGCCCGCTTGGACAACTTCTTCACCCAAATTAATGACCCCGACACCGGACGGTCGCGTTATGCCTACATGGGCAACGAGCCGTGTTCCGAGACTCCGTGGATCTACAGTTTCCTGGGCAAGCCCTACAAAACCTCCGCCGTCGTCCGCCAATGCGTGAATCAACTCTTTTCAACCGCGCCGGCCGGCCTGCCCGGCAACGACGATCTGGGCCAGATGGCGTCCTGGTATGTCTTTGCCGTGCTCGGCCTGTATCCAGAAATTCCGGGCGACAACGTCCTCATCCTGAATGGTCCGCTCTTTCCCCAAGCCGTCGTGCATCTGGCCAACGGCGACGTGACCATCACTGGCGGCGCCGGAGATGCTGCGCCTTACGTCCAGAGCCTGACGCTGAATGGACAAACCTGGTCTGCGCCTTGGCTTCGTTTCACCGACATTTCCGGCGGTGGGACGCTCGCTTTCACCATGGGCGACACTCCCAATACGAATTGGGGCGCGGACCTTGCTGTGGCGCCTCCCTCGTACATGGATGGCATGACGGCGCCGTCCGCACCTTCGTGCGTTTGGGGAACCGGCTTGGAACAAAATGACCTCCCCTTGTCCGCCACCAACACCGTGGACGACGACTCGCCGGGCGGCGGCGCCAGTAACGTGGAGCCCATCACCAGCGGCCCGACCGGCCCCGAGCTGGTGGTGCGGACCGAAAACAGCCAGAGCGGCAAGAACGCGATCATGTACTCGGGCAAGGCCTCCGGCCAGGCCACTGAATTTGCGTACCTGAGGGCGTTTGATCTGACCGGACAAAATCTCATCGTCACCCCCGGCATGCACCTTTCCTACTGGGTCTTCCCGCAGAGCCCCAAAAATAGCGGCTTGGTCACGGGAAGCAACAGCGCCTTCGTCGCGTTGGATCTCGTCTTCGCGGATGAATCCGATCTCCGCGACAGCGGCTTGAGCGACCAGCACGGCACCCGCCTGCATCCGGCCGATCAGGGCCACCAGCTCGTTCTGGACACATGGAATTATGTGACAGTGGATTTGACCCCCCTGGCAGGCAAGACCGTCAGCCGGATTGATGTGGGCTACGATCAGCCCGAGGGCAAGGGCGGCTATCGCGGCTATGTGGATGACTTTGCCTTCACCACTCCCGCCGGTTGGTTTACGAACAATCTGGCGCTGAACCAGCCGTCTTCGGCCGATAGTGAACGAACAGACAATCCGGCCCGCAATGGCAACGATGGCAACGCCGCCACCGCCTGGCTGGCCGCTGACGAAAACACGAATCATTGGTGGCAGGTGGACTTGGGCGCGGTCTGCAACGTGACCGCGGACGAAGTGCTCTGGCCGGAGAACGGCCTGGTTTACGACTACACCGTGCAGACGTCCCTCGATGGCTCGAATTGGACCCTGGTGGCGTACAAAGGCGCCAATACCAGCGCCGCCCAGGACCAATCGGACCTGTTCGCTGCCACCGGACGTTACGTGCGGATCACCCTCACCGCCTTGCCCGCCGGCCAGCCAGCCGGCTTTTCTGAATTCCGCGTCTTCGGATCAAAGATTCTGCCGCCCGCCAGTCCGTCTGGATTGCAAGCCTTCAGCGGCTATGGCTTCGCCAGCTTGAACTGGCCGCCTTCCGCCGGCGCCGCCAGTTACAGCGTGAAGCGTTCCACCAGCAGCGGAACCGAGTCAACGATCGCCAGCGTCACGAGCACGAACTACACGGACACCGGATTGGCCGCCGGCACGATCTACTATTATGTCGTTTCCGCCAAAAACGTGCTGGGCGAAAGCGGCAATTCCACCGAAGCCACCGCCACCCCGACGGCTCCCGCTCCTGGTTCCTACCAAGCCGCGCTGGCGGCCGCTCACGCGCTGGCCTATTGGCCCCTGGACGAAACCAACGGGGCGATTGCCTTTGACCCGGTGGGCGGTTTCATTGGCACTTATGTCGGCGGCGTCAAACTCGGCCAGGCCGGCGTTCCCCTGCCCGGTTTTGGTTCCCCCAGCCGCGCCGCTACCTTCGACGGCGCCTCCGGCTGCGTGGATATTCCCGCCGGCCCGTTCAATATCACCAGCGCCGTCACCGTCACCGCTTGGGTGAGTCTTCCCGCTGCGCCGGGCCATTACTCCGGAATCTTCGGACACGGCGATGGCTCCTGGCGTATCACCGTGGACCCGTCGGGCCAGCCCGGCGCCGCCGACGGCGGCGCCGAAGACGCCACCAGCCATGCGCCGATTGTGGGCCATGGCTGGCACATGGTCGCCTACACCTACACGGGCGCCCCCAATGCCGCCGACAATGGAACGCTTTACGTGGATGGCCAAGCCGTGGCCCACAACTCCGTCACCGCCATTACGGGCGGCGATGCGGACGTCTTCATCGGCGGCTCCCCCGACTACGCCACCGACCGGCTGCTGGCCGGCAGCGTGGCCCACGCCGCCGTCTTTGCCAATTCGCTCAGCGCGGCGGAGATTCTAGCCCTCTACAAAGCAGCGACGAATACTCCATGAGCCGCGCCCAACTCAATCAAGGAGCGCGGACGGCCCCATCCGCGTGTTTCTCAGCTTCAATCTTTAAATGGGATTTGCGTCATTACACCTTGCAAACCGCCCGATTTACCGTAATCTTGATCCTGCCTGAACGCCGCGTGCGCGGATTGTTCACATTAGGCTGAGAAAAGTCGTTAAACCAACAACCTAACCTTTAACCTCCGTTGCCCCGGCAGCGCGCGTTTAGTTAGGCAATGGAGTCTTCTTCCAGTCCGCGGCGGACGAAGTCTCCTGCAGTCATCGCAGTATCCACATTATTATGTTAACCATGGAAGAGGCCCTGAAACAGGGCAGCAAGCTCGTCACCCAGGGCGAAATCGTCAAGGGCACCATCATCGAAGTCCGTCCCAAGGAAGTCCTCGTGGACATCGGCTACAAGAGCGAGGGCGTCGTCCCCGCCAATGAATTTCTGGAACCCGAAACCATGAAGGTGGGCAATCAAATTGATGTACTCGTCGAGAAGCTGGAAAACAAGGAGGGCACGGTCGTCCTCTCACACGAGAAGGCGGAGTTCAAAAAGAACTGGGAGCGCATTCTCTCCATTTGCAACGAAGGCGGCCGCGTGATGGGCAAGGTGAAAACCGTCGTCAAGGGCGGTCTCATCGTCAATGTCGGCGTCGAGGCGTTTTTGCCCTCCTCGCAGATTGACATGACCACGCCGAAGAACCTGCAGCAATTCGTGGGCAACAGCTACGAATTCAAGGTGGTCAAGATCAACCAGGAGCGCCAGAACATCGTCCTTTCCCGCCGCGAACTCATCGAAGCCGAACGCAACGACAAGCGCGCCAAACTGCTCGCCGAAATGGTCCCCGGCGACATCCGCAAGGGCACCGTCAAAAACATCACCGACTTCGGCGCGTTCATCGATTTGAACGGCCTCGACGGCTTGCTCCATATCACCGACATGAGCTGGGGCCGCTTGAACCATCCTTCCGAAGTGCTCAAGGTCGGCCAGGAACTCGACGTCGTGGTGCTGGACGTGAACAAGGAAAAGGAACGCGTCAGCCTGGGACTCAAGCAGAAGATGGCCAATCCGTGGGACAACATCGAAACCAAGTTCCCCGTCGGCCAGAAGGTCAAAGGCAAGGTCGTCAGCCTGGTGCCCTACGGCGCGTTCGTCCAACTCGAACCCGGCGTTGAGGGCCTCGTGCACGTCACCGAACTTTCCTGGACCAAGCGCGTGGCCAAGCCCAGCGACATCCTCAAGCAGGACCAGGAGATCGAGGCCGTCGTGCTCGGCATCAATCGCGACGAGCAAAAAATCTCCCTCGGCATCCGCCAGTTGGAAAGCAATCCCTGGGACTCGGCCGACACCAAGTACCTCGTCAACACCAAAGTCAAGGGCAAGGTGCGCAACCTCACCAGCTACGGTGCCTTCGTGGAACTGGAGGAAGGCATCGACGGCATGGTGCACGTCTCCGACATGTCTTGGACCCGCAAAATCAATCATCCTTCCGAGATGCTCAAGAAGGGCGACGAAGTGGAGGCGATCGTGCTCGAAGTGGATCGCGCCAATCAGCGCATTGCGCTGGGCATGAAGCAGCTCGAAACCGACCCATGGGAGAACATCGAGAAGCTCTACAAGGTCGGCGACCTTGTCACTGGCAAAGTCACCAAGCTGGCCAGCTTCGGCGCCTTTGTGGGCCTCCAACACGAAATTGACGGCCTGGTGCACATCTCGCAGATCAGCGAGGAGCGCGTGGACAAGATCAAAAACGTGCTCAAGGCCGGCCAGGAGGTCAGCGCCCGCGTGGTCAAGATCGACCGCGGCGAGCGCCGCATCGGCCTGTCCATCAAGGCCGCCAGCTACAGCGACGAGCAGCTCAAGGAAGAGCAGAAGATTCTCGACGCCCTCAAGCCCGGCGAAGACCTCGTGGCGCTGCAACACGCCTTCGACGCGCTCGAAGATGTCAAGCCCGCAGACAAGGAGTAATCCCGGCCACAGAATTCAAAACGGCGGACTGGCGACAGTCCGCCGTTTTTTATTTCCCCTCCGGTGAAATCAGTGAGCGGTGCCGGTAATGTAGAATCTTGAATTCCGTCTCCTCGCGAATTGTTTCCGCCAGCTCAAACTTGCCCTCGAAGGGCGGAAAGAACGCGTCCCCTTCCAGCTCGCGTTTCACCAGGGTCAGATAAAGGTCCGAACACAGCGGCAGGCATTGCTCGAAGACCTGCGCGCCGCCGGCGATGAAGAACTCCAGCGGCGAACTCGACGGATCCAGCTTCAGCACGTCCTTGATGATGCGCAAATCCGCCGCCGCCGCGCCACCGAGCTTCGGCAGTTCGAATTGATGCGGCCGCTCGGGAATGTGTGTCTTGCCGCGGCCCACCCAGGCATTGCCGAACACTTCCGGGAAATCCCCCTGCAGGCGGCCCGGATGCCGGCTCAAAACAATGTTGATCCGGTTCGGCAGCGGCTTGCCGAGGCTCTCAAAGGTCTTCCGCCCCATGATCACGACATGGCCGGAGGTCAATTGCTTGAACCATTTGAAATCCTCCGGCAAATGCCACGGAATTTTGTTCCCCGCGCCGATCACCCGGTTCAGCGACATGGCGGCGACGGCTTTGAAATGTTTCATGTTCAAATTCAGTTTGCCGACCCGGTCACGGCCTGCAACCGATTTCGGAACAGGTCCGACGCCGGATTCAGGCGCACCGCCCGCTGATAAGCGGCGATCGCTGCGTCGATTCTATGCTCCGCCGACAGCACGTTGCCAAGATTGTAATACGCGTCGGCAAAATCGGCCTGATAAAAAATGGCGCGTTCGAATTCGGCAATGGCCTCGTCGGGGCGATGCAACTTGTTCAGCGCAAATCCGAGATTGTTGTGCGCCGCCGCCTTCTCCGGAGAAATCTGCAGCGTCTCCTGATACTGTGCCGCGGCTTCGTTGTACCGCCCCGTCCGCGCCAGCAGATTCCCATAGTTATAGTGCACGCTCTCCTCGCCCGAACCGGGACCAAGGGCGGCCACGTAATGGGCTTCAGCCTCCGCGAATTTTCCTTCTTGCGCCAGCAGCCGTCCCAGATTCGTGTGAGCCACCCACGATTGGGGATTCTTGGCCAGCGTATCGCGCCACAGCGTTTCCCCGGTCCGATAAGCGCGGCACTGGCGCCAGGTCAGGCAGCCCAATACACAAAGCAGGACCGCCGCCGCCGGCAAGCGCCAACAGTGCGCCACCGGTGACCGCAGGCCAGACGTCGCCGCCAGCCCCGCCGCCAGGGCGATCAGGCCCAGGCAGGCCAGATACTGGTAGTGATCCGCCACGTACGAAAAATGGAAGGTGTACAGCGGAATGAAGCCCAGCATGGGCGACAGCGCCGCCACAAAAAAGAATACGCCCGCCGCCACCCCTCGATCCAGCCGGCGACGGCACCGCCAAAGCGGCGCCGCCACCGCCAGGCAGCCGATGAGCCATACGTATTGGCGCCAGTCGCCGGCGTTGATTTCCCACCGGGGATAAATGACCGCCAGCTCCGCCGGCCATAGGATTTTGCCGGCATAAAACCAAAGCGCATGGGTGGCGACCAGCAGCCGGTCCACCGGTCCGCCGAGCAGGTGCAGCCTGGGCGTGTAATTCCCCAGATGTTGTTCCCACCAGACGGTGAGCGCTCCCATGCCGAAACCCAGGAATAGAAACGGCAGCGTTTGCAGGACCCGACGCCGGCCGATCGCCTCATTTTTCAGAAACAGCAGCAGCAGCATCGCCGCCGGCAGCGTGCACGCCGTGGTTTTGGCGAATAAGGCCAGCGCCTGCAGCGCCAGCGCCAGCGCGTAATACCATTGCCCCCGGCCCGCGCAAAACCGCCACCAGGCGAGCAAAGCCAGCAAATAAAAGAGCGTGGATTCCGTGTTCTTTAATTCCGACACCCACGCCACCGATTCCACTTGGACCGGATGCAGCGCGAACACTGCTCCCGCCAGCCAGGCTCCCGGCAGCGCCAGCCGCCGCAACAGCGCCCAGGCCAGCAGGGCGTTGGCGATGTGCAAACAAAGGTTGACGACGTGATATCCCACTGGATTCAGACCCCAGAGGGCATATTCAATCCTCAGGGTCGTATATACCAAAGGGAAATACTGCGACTGGAAATGCGCCGTAAACCAGATGCGCGCAAGCCCGTCCGGCGCGGTGAGCAGTGGGTTCTCCGTTACGTAGCGGTCGTCGTCCCAGATAAACCCGGCGGAAAACGCCGGCCAATACGCGGCCACGGTCGCCACGACGATCGCCAGCCCCAGCCAAAGCCAGGCCGGCGCCGCCCGGAAGATTGCCGTCAAGCTCTTCAAGTCAGATCTCGATCACACCGCCATCGGCCTTGATGACCGGATGCGGATTGTAGCCGGTCAGTTCAAAATCCCCGAAGCAAAAGCCTTGGATGGTCTTCACCGCGGGAAAGTGTAATCACTTGAGCGCGGTCTTCAAGCGAGGATGCGTTTCGCCGGTCGCGAGTTTCGACATCGGCAAGGCCAATGTGGTTGGTTCAGATGTGCGACAAATTGATTGAACAGTTGAGTGAGAGACGCAAAGACAAGCGATGAGAATCACGGCGAGTATCAAGTCGCGGTAGGCATCACCCGTCCTTGGACGCCATAAGTTAGCGAGTTCGTTTCGCCAGTTCCTTTCAAGTGGGGAGGTTAGATTTCACAAAGCGATTTCCCAATCCCCCTTTTTCGGGGATGGCAATGGCGCGGGAGTATGGCTACTCTCATCCGAATTGCTGCTCGAAATCGACAACCAGAAATCCTGCCTTCATGAAAAACATTCCCATCGAGGCTCCCCAATCCGCGTGCAATCCATCACCACGCCCCGGAGCGGAGCGCGCACGCCACTTCAACGCACCCAAGGAGCAGGACATGCGCGCTTTCCAACGATGCCCGCAGAAGCGGAGCTCAAGCGGCTGGTATGGCTCGCCCCTTCACGGAATTCTGCCAGCGTCAGTCATCGTCGCTCTGGCCGCCGGCCTGGTCTCCACTGCTCTTTCTGCGGATGAAAGCTGCCGAAATTGCTCCCTCCCGGTGGAAGTGAGCGGCCAGTTCCGCCATTTCAAGGTCGGCGATGATTACCCCATCCAAGGCGCGGCCGGCGATCCGCAGGCGTTTCGCGAAGAAATCTTTGGCAACAATTTTACCATCACCATCCCCCACCTACCGCCGGGCAAATACACCATCGTCATCGGCGAGGCGGAGTTATATTACACCGAACCCCAAAAGCGTGTTTTTGACATCACCATCGGGGACCAGGCCATCGCCACGAACTTCGACATTTTTGCCGCGAGCGGCGGAGCCGGGAAGGTCATTTACCTGACCAACGAAGTGGAGCACGTCGAGGACAGCCTCCGCGGTCCGCTGACCGTGACCTTCCAAGGGCGCATCGAGAACGCCAAATTCGACACGTTCGCGGTGTTCAGCTCAGCCGGCGCACCCATGGTGGAGACCAAGGCCGCGGACCTCGCCGAGACGCTGAGCCCGGAGCAAACCAGCGTGCCGTCGGTTCCGGGACCGGAGCTTTGGAAGGATCCGGCCCAGCCGCTGGAATCGCGCGTGAGCGACCTGATCAGCCGCCTGTCCCTGGTGGAAAAGGTCAGCCAAATCCGCAACGACACGCCGGCGATCCCGCGCCTGGGTATTCCCACCTACGATTTTTGGAGCGAGGCCCTGCACGGCGTGGCCCGCAACGGCGTGGCCACCGTCTTTCCGCAGGCCATCGGCATGGCCGCCACCTGGGACGCGCCGCTCATTCACCGGGAAGGCGATGTGATCTCCACCGAGGGCCGCGCCAAATACAATGAATATGCGCGCACACACGGCGGCGACAGTGCGAATTGCACTGGCCTGACTTTCTGGTCGCCCAATATCAACATTTTTCGCGACCCGCGCTGGGGCCGGGGACAAGAAACGTACGGTGAAGACTCCTTTTTGACCGGCACCATTGGCGTGGCTTTCATCCGCGGATTGCAGGGCGACGACCCGAATTACGTCAAGGCCATGGCCTGCGCCAAGCACTTTGCCGTCCACAGCGGGCCGGAACCGTCGCGGCATACCATCGATGTCCATCCACCCGAACGGGACTTTTATGAAACGTACCTGCCGCATTTCGAAATGGCCGTGCGCGAAGGGCATGTGGACGGTTTCATGGGCGCCTACAATTCTGTTTACGGCCAGCCCGCCTGCGCCAATCCGCAACTGCTCACCGACATCCTTCGCCACCAGTGGGGCTTTGACGGCTACATTGTCTCCGACTGCGGTGCGATCAACGACATCCACGCCAACCACCACTTTGTGGCCACGCCGGAGGCGGCGGCGGCGGCGGCCGTCAAGGCCGGATGCGACATCTGCTGCGGCGGCGACTACAACGCCCTGCTCAAGGCGGTCCAAAAGGCCCTCATCACCCCGGCGGAAATCGATCAGGCGCTGGGCTACGCGTTGCGGGCGCGGTTTCGCCTTGGGCTGTTCGATCCGCCGGAGCGGGTCCCCTTCTCCAAAATTTCGATTGCCGAAAACGACACGCCGGCGCACGAGGCGCTCGCGCTCCAGGCCGCGCGCGAAGCCATCGTCCTGCTGAAAAACGACGGTGTCCTGCCGCTGGACCGCGCCAAAATCAGGCGCGTGGCGGTCATCGGCGCCAACGCGAATTCCACGTCGATGCTCCTGGGTAATTACAATGGCACGCCGTCGCGCCCGGTCACGATTCTCGACGGCATCCGAAGCGTTGCCGGCCCCAATGTCTCGGTCATCTACACCCCGGGGTGTCCGCTGGCGGTGCGCAAAGACGGAAGCGATCAACCGTCGGGGGACAGCCGGCGCGACGCCGTGGCTGCCGCGGCGGCGGCGGACGTGGTCATCTACGCCGGCGGCATCAGCCCGGACCTCGAGGGCGAAGAATTTGGCGGCACGAGCCCGTACAACGGCTTCAGCGGCGGCGACCGGACGCGAATCGAACTGCCCGCTGTGCAGGAGGACCTGCTCAAGGCGCTACAGGCCACGGGCAAGCCGGTGGTCTTTGTCAATTGCAGCGGCAGCGCCATCTCCATGCCCTGGGAGACGGAACATCTCCCCGCCATCGTGCAGGCCTGGTATCCGGGCGAGCAAGGCGGACGCGCCGTAGGCGAGGTACTGTTCGGCGAGGCGAACCCCTCCGGACGTTTGCCGGTGACGTTCTACAAATCCACCGCCGACCTCCCGCCGTTCGATGATTACTCCATGAGCAACCGCACCTACCGCTATTTCGGCGGCAAGCCCTTGTTCGCCTTCGGCCACGGCCTGAGTTACACCAAGTTCGATTATCGCGGGTTTAAACTGACCAAAACCAGTGTCGCTGCCGGCGAGCCGGTGCAGCTCACGTTCACATTGAAGAACGGGGGCCAAACGGCTGGCGCCGAGGTCGCCCAGGTTTACTTCCGCCACCTGCATTCCCCGGTTCCGCAGCCGCGCCTGGCCTTGTGCAGCTTTACCCGGCTCGACCTGTCTCCCGGCCAGTCCACCCAGGTGAAGGTTGAAATCCCGACGGAGCGTTTCCGCTATTGGGATGCCGAGGAGAAACAATACGTGATCGCCCCGGGCGACTACGAACTGCTGGTCGGCGCCGCCTCCGACGACCTCCGGCTGCACGCGACGCTAAAAATCCTGGCACCTTAGCCCGGGGCATCCACATCCACCGACGCTCGCGTTCTTGGGTCGCCTTCCAAGTCCCGCGGGGACGGCAGAGATTTTGGATGTGGCTGGGACAATGTCGTGGAACTTCTTTCGTCCCTCCGGGACTTGATTCCGTCCGGCACGGATACCCGTCGTTGAAACGGCGGGCTATTATCCGTCGCCCCTCCGGGACTGTGTTTGGTGGTCAATTTCTGGGAGCAAGAATCTCGTCCAGGAGCGCCGGCTGAGTCGTGTCGCGCTCCAGGTGCGGATAACGCAGCCCGGCGTGGTAATCAAGCGGCACCACTCGAAATTGGTCCCCGCTGCGAACAATCAATTGAATCGGGCCGCTGGCAGTGCGCGCGGCGCGGATATCCTCCTTCAAGCGATCCGGATCGAAGGCAACGCCGTCAACCGCCACGAGAACCGTATCCACCGTCAGGCCCGCCTGGTAGGCTGGGCCCTCCCAGAGGACGGCCTTGAGCTTGCCGTCCTTGTCAACGCTCAATCCGATGGAGTACGTCAGGTCGGTCATTTTTTCCCGCAGCTCGCGCGACTGGTAGATGTCGCCCGACACGTCATTGAACACCAACCGGTAGCCGCCCCGTCGAATGCCGTCCAAGGGCGGATCGACATTCACCGCGTCCAGGCGGTCACGCAGAAACTTGGACCAGTCGTAGGGCTGGACCGTGTTCAGCGCTGCCACCACGTCCTCGAACGAATAGGTCACCGGCGTCATACTGCCGTTGCCAATCCCGAAGAAAAGGTGCGCGAAGTCATCGAGACTTTTCCGCCCGTTTGAACGCTCCCGGATCAGGGTATCCGCCTCCAGCCAGATCAACTGGCCGACGTCGTAGTAGTCCTCGAATCGCTGCCAGCTCGTCCAGGCCTGGCGCTGTTGGCGGGGACTAAAAATCTCGTCGCCGGTGGTGTCCTGCAACGGCCGCCATTTGCGCCCGGTCGAGGCCGTGCTCTGCGCAGCGATGAGCGCCAATTCCTCCAGCGCCAGTTCCTTGCTCCACAGGCCGGAGCGCGCGGTCAGCACCTGGCCCCAGTACTCGGTCTGGCCTTCATAGACCCACAGCAGGCTGTTGCGCATCGGCACGTTGAAATTCGGCGTCCACAGATCGGCCGGGCGCCGGAATTTTCCATTCCATGAGTGTACGAACTCGTGGGGCAGGAGGTCCCGGAAATCCGGCGTCTTGTCCCAGTCCGTGAAGTAGCCCGGGAGCGCGCCTTCCTCGCTGCACTGATGGTGCTCAAGGCCGTTTTCACCCAGCGCCTCGCTCAAGGTCAGCAGGAAGTCGTAGTGACGGTAATGGCGGGAGCCAAAGAGCTTATAGGCTTGCTGGATCAGCGACCGGTGCGCCGTTATCTGCGCGGTCGTCGATTCCAGGGAGTGCGGCCTGTCCGCGAACAAGTCCAGATATACCGGGGTCGCGGCGCCCGGATCCAAGTCCACCCGGCTGAAGAAACGGCCCGCATAGACCGGCGAATCAACGAGCGTCTCCAGGTCCGTGCGCTGGAACGCAGTCTCAGGATCGGAAGCGTTGGCCGGTGGCAGGGCCGATGCCAGGTGCCATCCCTGCGGAAGCTTGAGCTCCGCGTCAACCTTGATTTGCCGCGAAAAATACCCGGCCGGATAGAGCACGACGGATGACCAATCCAGCGTGAGGATGTTGGGCGTGACCTCGAGCGCCCCGATGTCGGCGCTGGGCGGCGACAAGTACTGGTATTCCAGTTCAAGGCTCGCTGCCCCGGATGGGACCGCGACATGAAAAGCGAATACGTCCACCACGTCCCGTTGCCAGGCGACTGGCTTTCCGTCAGCAGTGATGGTCAGACCCGCGAGCCGGCTGATGTGATCTCGGCCGCCGGGAGCATGCCATCCGGGCAGCCACTCGGGCAGTAATAGCACCAGCTCGCGCCGATCCGCGGTCGGAACGGTTTCATGAACACGGAAGATGTGCCGGTCCACGTCGGTGGCATCCACCGTCAGGCTCAGGACACCCGGATAGGGGAGATCTTGGGGCGCCGCGATGGGCTCGGTCGCCGCAACCGGCTGCGGCCCGGGGCTCGGAGCCGCATTGGCCGCCAGGCAAGCAAAGCAAGCAAGGTAAAAAGCAGCGAACTGGCGCGTGAACGCGAGGCGGATGCTGTGAGGAAATCGGTTTTTGATGCCCCGTTGATTTACTGGCGCTGCGGGGGCAAGAAAAGATGTTTCGTTTCGAATCCTCCTCATATCAATTTCATGCTGTTGGGCGAGCCGAAGGGTGTCAAGCGGCAATCGTAAATATCCGTATTCACCCCAATCCTTAGCCAAAGTTCGAGCGACTGGCGCGGCGGACATAACACGGCGGGAAGTTGATCGTTTTTTCGGAAATAATGACATAGGAAGGGTCGGGACTGCTTTGGCCGCCTGAGTTTG
>JBEKZM010000036.1:0-67568 GCA_049509875.1 Verrucomicrobiota bacterium
GGGACTACCCCTGCCCTGGGCTTGGGATTTGGTCGGCGGCGCGCAGGAAACATCGGTCGTGCAGAATGTCACGTCGAACACCATCAGTTACAACTACGCCGCGATGAACTATCAACTGCACGTGGCTCCCAGCTCCGGCTCCTGCCGGCAATCCAGCAATGGTGATATTTGGATCAGCCCGAACAGCGCGGGCAAACTCGTCCTGCTCTTGAACGTGAATCCATAGCCGTAAGCAAATCTCCGCGCCACGCGAATTAGAATGAGTGACGTGTGGCTGCCAGAGAATCACCCGAGATTGACATGCGTTTCATCATGGTGTATCGAGTTGGCGCTGAAACCCACCCGTGGTTGTGGCCCAAGAGGGGATGGGCATGGCAGCCTCGATCAAAAGCCGTTCCGCAAAGCAGACACTTAAAGTATGGGTAAAGAGCTTCGCTACTTCGACCGGGAATTTTTGGCTGACAGCGAATCCAGGTCAAGCCGCCGCACGCGCGGGCACGGCATCCGACACCGGGTGCAGGCGGCTCGACCGTGAACAACGTGCCTCCCAACCGGCCCGACCCAATTCCCACAAGAGAAGAGCGCAAGTGGATTTGGTTGTTGTGCTGCCTTGGCGCCATTCACGTATTTGCCTATGCTGCCGCGTTCCCGTTCTTCAACAACGTGGACGAGCAGGCGCATTTCGATCTGGTGATAAAATACTCGCACGCAGATGTGCCCCGTGGAATGGAGCTTATTTCGGAGGAATGCGTTCCATATTTCGCATTCTATAGCGCGTCCTTTTATTTGGGGCCGGCGACGAGCACGGGGGAATTCTTGCCGCCACCTTGGGAATGGCCTTCGGACAAGAAGGAATTAATGGTCAACGTTGCCCGCTCCAAATTGGGCGGTATCAATCACGAAAGTTCGCAGCCGCCGCTGTACTACGCGGTCGCGGGCCTCTGGTGGCGCCTGGGCGGCTGGCTGGGCCTCGATGCGGGGAACCGCCTGTACTGGCTGCACTTCCTGAATGTGCCCCTCATCGTCGTGCTGGTGTGGCTTGGCTGGCTGACCGTACGACGGCTTTTTCCGGAGGAGATGTTTCTGCGAGTGGGAGTGGCAGGATTGCTGGCGTTCTTGCCGCAAAGTGCCTTTTATTCCATCCAAAACGACGTGCTCTCGCCGATTTGTTTTGGGGCGGCGCTGCTGGGTCTGATTTGCCTGTTAGAGACGGAACTGACCAGGCCTCGGCTGGGCGCGGCTACGGGGCTGGCGCTGGCGGCAACATTCCTCGTCAAACAGAGCAACCTGCCTTTACTGGTGGTGGTGGTGGTGCTGCTGGTAGTCGTGGTGCTCAGGCTATGGAGGCTGGGAAGATTGGCGCCCGCGTGGCCCTCGCTGACGATTCTCGCGGCGTGCGCAGCCGGGCCGGCGGTTGTCTGGATGGCTTGGTGCCACCGGTATTTTGGCAGCCTGAGCGGGGCGGCCCCCAAAATCGCCTTCCTGGGCTGGACGCTCAAGCCGTTTCATGAATGGTGGCATCACCCGCTTTTTACCTGGCACGGTCTCGGGACTTTCGTTTTTGAGCTGCTGTCCTCATTCTGGCAGGGGGAAATGATGCAGCATGGCCGGCCGCTCGCCCGGCCGCTGGTGAGCGCGGCTTATGTGGCGGTCACGCTGTTGTTTCTGGTGTTCGCGGCGATCGGAGTGGCCCGGCGATTCCCGTTGCTGTCCGCATCTCAACGCCAGGTGCTTGGCCTCTCCTTTCTGGCGATTCTGGGGCCGATGTTGTTTCTGGCGTTTTTATCACTCATCTACGATTTTCATGATTGTCTCAATCCGTCGCGGGCCAAACCGTTTTTCATCGCCGGCCGGGACATGCTGGGTGCATTGGTCCCGTTTTCACTGCTCTTCATGCTCGGATTCGACAGGCTCCTGCGCCGCCTGACCTCAAATGTCGCGGCAAAATACATCGCGCTGGCGGCCTTCATTCTGTATATGGTCATCGCTGAAATGGTGACGAACTACCCGGTCTTTTTCGATGCCTACAATTGGTTCCACCTGTAACTATGAGCTGCCATAAAGATTATCGCGATCTGGTGTGCCTGGGCCGCCAGTGTGAAAATAACCGGCCGCAGGAACCCAAACCCTCGGACCGGGACCGGATAGGTCACTGGACTGTTTTTTTGGTGCTGGCGGGTTGGTTGGTGGGCGGGACTTTCGTTCAAGCCGGGCAGGGGACCATTCATCTGGATGCCGACCGGAAGCTGGCGACGCTGGCTGACGGGCAGGGGCGGTTGGTGCTGAGGTTGAATTATGACGGGCGCTGCGTTTTGGATCAGGTTATCGTGCGCGGACGTGAGGTGGTGGCCGGAGCGGGCGTCGCCAGCGGCATTTGCGTCAACGGCCAATGGTTTACCACGAAGGCAGGCATTCCTTCACCCAGCGTGGCCACGAGCACGGACGCCCTCACCATATCCGGAATCGTCTTCGGCCAACCGGGGAACGAGATCCACGAAACCTGGCAATTTACGGTTCTGACCAACCGCATTGTTTGGCGAATCGCGCGGAAGTATTCAACGCCGGCCACTTTTGACGATGCCGGGCTCCCTGAATGGGATTTCAGCGACCTGTCCACCTGGACCGGCGGGATGTTGGATAACGGCGGAGTGGTCTGGAACAAATATCTGGAAAGTCCCAATGCGACGTATGGCTCCCACGCTGGCACCGTGACCTTCTGGAATCGCGAGCACGGTGATTGCCTTCGGATTGTGCCCGCCCTTCCCGCAGAACAGCACGGAACCGCTCGCTTCTCCCATCAGCCGAACAACATTTTCTCCTTCAATTACGTCGTCAGCAGCGACGATCAGAAACCCAAACACGATTTGTGCCGTTACCTGTCCGACCGGCAGGACCTTTGGGCGCCGTTTCAGGTGGCCGCCGGCGAAGTGAATGTCAGTTTTTCGTTGGAGGCGATGGCCTATGACGAGGTTTGCAACCGGGGCGCGTTTCAAGGATTGAACGGCGGGAGCATACGCGAACTGCTGAACACGGTGGCCCGCTACGGTGTGATCGACCAGCGGTTGGTGGGCGGCAATGGCTGGCGGTCGGGCTACATTTGCCTGCATGAGCAATGGTTTGCCGAGATCGGGGCGGCGTTGGGCGAGCCGGACTACATTGCCAATTATTCGCAGGCGCTGGATTATGCCCGCGATCACGCCGTTGGCCCGGATGGACGCGTCAAGGGACGCTGGTGCTATAATTCAGGCGACGCGATGCCCGGCACCTATGATGCGCTGGGATTTTATGAGGCGCAATGGGGATACCTGCTGGATTCCCAGCCGGATTACGTGATCAATGTGGCTGAGCAGTTTGATCTGACGGGGGACCGGCAATGGCTGGCTGGCCAGAAATCCGCCTGCGAACGGGCCCTGAATTTTTTGATGCACCGCGAGGTTCAACACAGCGGGCTCGTGGCCATGCGGACCGATTCCTGCAAGGAGCAGCGCGGAAGCGACTGGATCGATATCATTTGGGCGGCCTACGAAAATGCGTTGGTCAATGCAGAGCTCTACTACGCCCTGGGACTGTGGGCCGGCGCGGAGGACGCGCTGGGCGACCCGGCTCAGGCGGCGAACTATCGCGATTTCGCCGGGCGGCTGAAGATCAGCTTCAATCAGCCGGTTTCCGAAGGCGGCTTCTGGAATTCCGCCAATCAGTGGTACGTTTATTGGCGTGACAAGGACGGCTCCGTTCATGGCGACAACCTGGTTATCCCCGTGAATTTTGCCGCGATTAGCTACGGTCTTTGCGACGACCCGGTGCGGCGGAAGGCCATTCTCGACCGCATCGAAGCCGGGATGCAAAAGGAAAATCTTTTTTCCTGGCCGCTGAACTTCCTTCCCTATCAGCGCGAGGAAGGCGCCGGCAGCAATTTCCCATTCCCACGCTATGAAAATGGGGATCTGTTTCTGTCGTGGGGCGAGGTGGCGGTCCGTGCTTACGCCGCCTATGATCCGGCCTTGGCGCTCAAGTATATCAAGAAAAACCTGGCCCGTTATGACAAGGATGGTCTGTCTTTCCAACGTTATCTCAGGCAGCACCAAGACGGCGCCGGTGATGATATTCTGGCTGGAAACTGCATGGCTATCGTGGGGCTATATCGCGATATCTACGGCATACAACCCAGGCCCAACCGGCTATACTTGGAACCCCACCTCACGACCGAGCTAAACGGCACTCAGCTTCGTTATCCGTTGCGCGGGCGGCTCTATTTAATTGATCTGTCCACCGAACAATGCGCGGTAACCGTCGGCGCTTGCACTCTGAGCGACTCGCACCCCTTTGGCGTCAATGCCACCGACACGGGACTGGAGTACTTTCCGGGGACCAACTCGGGTTGGGCCATGAGGATCTCGCAGTCCACCGCCTGGCCGTTGACAATTCAAATTGAAAGCTGGCCTGACAACCCGGACGCCCCGCGCCAATGGACGGAAGCAGGGCCCCAAATCAAAGGGAGCGCGATGCATACCGTCGCCCGTTTGCGGCCCAACGCGAAGTACGAACTGAAAGCCAACGGTCAGATCGCCGCCTCCTTGCGGGCAGATGGCACCGGTCGCGTCATCTTTGCCCGCGAGCTTGGTGATGTCGCCCCGCAGAAGCTTGAGCTTGATCTGGCAGTTCCATAGTGGGAAAAGAAAAAAGAATCTGAGAGGCGGCAGCAGGGATCGGCCTGTGGCTCGCCGTTGCCAGTAGTTGCCGCGTCCGGATCCGGTTTAAGTTTGTGCCGCCAGGGGCTTTCTTGCTGACACGAGGTAGTTGATGCTGCCACCGCTGGCGTGAAAATTGCCGCCGGCGATGGCTCGCTGCTCGTGATGGTACTTCTCGACGATGTCGGCAAAGGCACCTTCAAAAGAAGATTCGTCGCCGCCGCCGCGCAGGAAAAGCCGGCGAAGGTCTTCCTTATCCCACGGTCCGGTCAATGAATTCTTCCACTGGCGTTCCTGCTCGACGAGCGCTCTTTGATCGGGAGCGGTGTAGGGAGGAAACAGAGGCGCCGGACGATCGTTCTGATGAACGGCAATGTCGCGGAGCCCGAGCCCGGCGAAATATCCGGGCAGCAAATCGCCAATACTGTGATTGCCGCGGCCCAAGGTCAACCGACCGCGATGTTGCCGCAGCCAGAATTCAAAACGGCGCACCAGGGTCTCCACCGGCTCATTGTCCGTCAGCGACGTGAAAGCGAGATAGTTCCAAAGATTATTCGGCTCCACGCAGACGAGGAGCCCGCCGGGGCGCAGGATCCGGAGCATTTCGCGCAATGCGTCCATGGGCTGGGCGAGGTGCATGAGAACGGTTTGGCAGGTGACGACATCGAAACTCTCATCGCCGAGCGGCAATTTGTCGGCGTCGCCTTGGCGGAATGATATCAACCCTGGCGAAACCTGCGGGAAGGCCTGGCGAAATTTTTCCGGCGCTTCGGCGACCCAGCGTGCTTCGCGATCGATGCCAACCAGCCGTGCGGAGGGGCGCAAATAGGCGTAAAGCAACCGTGACCAGTGGCCGAGGCCGCAGCCAATATCGGCGAGCGAGTCCGCGTCGTTCAACCGCCAGCGCGCAGCCATGAGGTCGAGGAAATCGCGGTTCCACCAGAAATCGCGCTGCTCGCCAAACCATTCAGCGGAATGAGGTTGATTGGACATCGATGCCTTTTTGGGCCCCCATGCACTTTTCTCCAGGAAAAATGGAGGGCTGCCTTTGCAGCCAAGTCTTTTTGAATGCGCTCACGATAATTCAGGTTGTCCCGTTTGTCCGCAACAATTTAACCCAGGCCTGATGGCAAAATGAGAACCAGGGAGAATCTCCTGCGCTTAAGGGATTCCAGCGGCCTTCAGCCGCAGCTCCGCTTAGATGATTCACACCTTGTTATGACTGGTCGTCGTTCACGATCGAAATCAACGAAATCAGGTGTTTTGCTTTTTCATTCATGGCACGACGGTAACACTCCAGTCCTAATGACCGCCTTCATACCTTGGTGTGAGGCAGCTAACCAAAAATCAAGCGCCGGTTAAAGTCCGGGAGGGAAGATGAATCTGAAATTTTGGATGCCTGCCCGAACCGCCGTTTTTGCATTCGCTCGTTCCCGCAATCGCCTCACCGGCGGTGTTCTTGAAGCCCGGGAGCGGGATTTGGCTTTGCTTGAGGCCTGGAATTGGCCACTTTGCAGGGCGGCTGATCTCTTGAAAACCTTGCACCGATACATTGTCGGCCAGGTGCTGGCCTCGCTGCTGCTGACGGTGGCGGTGGCGGCCTTTGTCGTCCTGCTGATGAACGTGGTCCACGACGTCCTGCCGCTTTTGCTGAAGGGCCACGTCCCCTTCTGGCTGGTGGCCCGGGCGATCGGGCTGGAAATACCGTGGGCGTGTGTCTATGCGCTGCCCATGGGGTTTATCACCGCTACGCTCCTGGTGTTCGGTCGTTTCAGCGCGGACCAAGAATTGACGGCCACGCGAGCCAGCGGCGTGAGCCTCATCGCGCTCATCACGCCGGTGCTGGGCTTGAGCCTTTTATGCTGCGGCTTGAGCGCCTGGTTCAATATGGAGATCGGTCCGCGTTCGCGCGTGGAGTTTCTGAATTTGAAGAGCAGCCTTTTGCATTTGGGGGCCAATGCGCTTCCCGAAGGACAGTTGATTCATTACAAATCGGGAAACACAGCCTACGAGTTTTATGTCGGCAAAAACCGGGGCGGCGAGTTGGAGGATGTGAATGTGTATCGAATGCAGAACGAGTCCAATTGGGACGTGCTAATTCACGCGCCGCGGGGCCAATTGATCAGCGGCGGCGGGACGAATCCACCGCTCCTGGTGTTGACCGAAGCCCGAATGCTGCGGGACCAGAGGATCATGTCGATGGGGCAGAGCACCTGGGATTTTAGTTTGAACCAGGTCACCAACCAGGTGGTCAAGCCCAAGATTAGCGACATGACCTTTGGCCAGCTTCAGGAGGAACTGCGCGAGTTGGAGCAGAATGACCTGACCCGCGCCAATATCAGTTCCTCCAACGGGCTCGCGGGCTTGGAGCATCTGAACCTGAGCGTCAAAACCAACGCGTCGCCCCGGGAAATCGCCGCCCTGTTGCGCGAGGCGGACAAAATCCGGAGTGAGCAGATCGGGCGGGTGCGCGCCGCGATGCACGGCGAAATCGCGTTTTCGTTTGCCTGTTTCGGGTTTACCCTGGTCGGCATTCCGCTGGCTGTTCGGGTGCACCGGCGGGAGACCAACGTGGGCGTTGCGGTGGCGCTCATGCTGGTGGCGCTCTATTATGGTTTTTCCATGCTGGGAAATTCGCTCGCGGCGCGGCCGGAGTTTTATCCGCAGCTGATATTGTGGCTGCCAAACTTCCTTTTCCAGGCTATCGGCGCAGTCTTGCTGTGGCGCGCCAATCGGGGCCTCTGAACACCAGCTTCCACCCTTTACTCCCTTTTGCCCGGCTGTTGCGGCCGGCGAAAGATCTTGCCCGCGTCCGCCTGATCGACCGGTTTGACGAGCAGTTCGTCGATGTTCACGTGCGGCGGCCGCGTGGCGATCCACACGAGGATTTCGGCAATATCGGCCGCGACCAGCGGATTCATCCCGGCGTAAACCTCCCTGGCTTTTTTGGCGTCGCCTTTGAATCGGACCAGGGAGAATTCGGTTTCCGCAAGTCCGGGATCGAGCGTCGAGACGCGAATGCCCGTGCCCAACAACTCCAGGCGAAGCGCGCGGGTGATCTGCAATTCACCGGCTTTGGCGGCGCAATAGGCGGACCCGCCCGCATAGGCGGTGCGCCCGGCGACTGATCCGAGGTTAATGATGCTGGCACCGTCGTCGCGTGCGAGCAGGGGTAGCGCTGCGCGCGTCATGCGCAAAACACCGAGCACATTCGCCTGTAACATGGTCTCCCAATCGGCGTCCTTCCCGTCGGCGACCGTGTCCGCGCCCTGCGCGCCGCCGGCGTTGTTGACCAGGACGTGCAAAGGCGCCGCGGTCGGCGGCCGGCGGCCCATCTGCCGCTTGGCCCAAGCCATGAATTCTTCAACGCTGGGCGTCCGGCCAACATCCAGTTCGCGAACGTGGGCTTCGGCGGCGCCGCCTCTTTTCGCGTCCGCAGCCACCTGTTCCAGACGGTCTAGCCGCCGCGCGCCGAGCAACAGCTTTGCCCCCTCGGCGGCAAAGGCGGTTGCCGCCGCCGCGCCGAATCCGCTGGAGGCGCCCGTAATGAGGACCCATTTGTTTTGCAGCAGGCATTTCATGTAAAATCTCCCGGCAGCCGGATTGGCTGGTTCGCGGTCCGGATTCCAATTTGGCGCGTTTTGGCCTTTTGTCGAATAAAAAGCCGGTCGGCGTTTCTGGGTCCCAATGCCTTTCCAGTTGAAGAAGTGGCCCTGCGCGAGTATTCATGGTGACAATGAAATCACGAGTTATGAAATCCACCGCGCTGAGTGCGGTCCTGCTATTGGCCTTGGCCACCGGGTATGGCGTGCCGGCTGGCCAGATGCCTGATGCCGCGATGACGCCGGCAACGAAGATTGAATTGTTCGATGGCCGGACACTTTCCGGTTGGACCTTCGTGTCGGCCGGAACGAATGCGCCGGCAGCGGAGATCTGGTCGGTTACGAACCGTGTGATTTTGTGCCAGGGAAAACCGAACGGCTACGCGCGGACGCTGAAAATGTATCGGAATTATCAACTGCACGTGGAATGGCGCTGGCCGTCGGGACCTGGCAACAGCGGAGTTTTTCTGCATCTGAATCCGCCGGACAAGGTCTGGCCGCTGTGTTTTGAGGCCCAGTTGCTGGCAGGCAGCGCCGGCGAAGTGCGGCTTAACGGTGGCTCGGAACTTTCCAGTTTGACGGACCCCACGGTCAAAAGCGTGCCGCGTCAGCAGCCGAGTTCGGAAAAACCGGCCGGCGAGTGGAATTCGTACGACATCGTTTGCCGCGGCCATACCATCACCGTGCGAGTAAATGGCGTTTTGCAGAATGCGGTCAGCGGAACCTCGGTGGATGCCGGGAGCATTGGATTGCAGGCCGAAGGAGCGCCCGTGGAATTCCGAAATATCACTTTGGACAAACTGGCTGATTGAGGAATTTTTCGGCGGCCTGCCGGAGAAAACGCCGCTCGAGTTTTACGGCTGGCGTTTCTTTAGGGCCGTGGTTTGTTGCAGGTAATCGGCGGCCGTGGAGTTGTTGGGTTTAAACCAAAAACCCATTGGAAGAGGCTCCACCCACCGGATTCACAAAAACGTGATTCTTGTCGCCATAAAATCGGAGCATCTGTTACACTTTTGCAACTTCATCTTGAAAACTGAACGTAGTCCGTATTTTTCGCTGGGTACCGTCGCTTCATTGCTCGCCCTGACGGCCCTGTCTGCATTCGCCGCCAACCTCACTCCGATAAGCGTGACGGGATTCAACGTGGACGTGGTGGTGGAGAACACCTCTGCGGGTCCGCCTTACACCACCGCCGTGGAATTGAATCCGGGCGAGGGCGAGGCTTTCTACCAAAAAGGCTTGCCTGGGACCAGCTCTGGCTTGCCCGTCTCCGGCAGCTTCACCAGCGCGCTGGACGGGACCACGGTTTTTCAGTTTCAGTCTTACACTGCCAAAAACGCGCTCGTGCTAAGCAGCGACACGGGCGTCAGCAGCGGCGTGCTCACACTGACCACGCCAGCGATTTACGGCTCGATCGCGGTGATCGCCAATTCGGCCAATGCCGGCTCCGACAACACCGGAACGCTGACGTTCACCTTCAACGACGGGAGCATTTTCGTTACGAATTATTATGCTCCAGACTGGTTTGGCAACAGCGGCTACGCTTTGTGGGGAGTGGAGCGCATCAGCCTGACTTTGGGAACGACCCAGGGCGCACCGGATGATCCGCGATTCTACCAGACCACGATCAACCTGGCGGGGGCCTTGGGCGCGGCGAACAAGCCGCTGGTAAGCCTCACCTTTGGCGAACCATCGGGTGTGAACGCGACCGGTATTTACGCGGTCAGCGGGGCCTTGGTGAGCGGGTTGCCGGCAACCATTACGTCCGAACCGGTCAATGTCACGGTCAATCAACTCTCGCCCGCCGGCTTCAGCGCGGTGGTGGCCGGCAATCCGCCTCCGACGCTCCAATGGTATCAGAATGGGGCGCCGATCCCGGGGGCCACGAATTCGAGCTACGACATTGCCTCTGCGTCTTTGACCAATAACGGGTCGCTTTTCAAGCTCGTGGCCGCCAACCTGATCAGCAACCTCAATCACAGTGTCACCAGCACCGTGGTGACGCTTACGGTCAACCCTATAAACCTGCCGATCGCGGTCAACGGCTACAATCTGGACCTGGTAGTGGAAAGCAACGCGGTGGGACCGCCGTACAACAATTATGCGAAGGAATTGAACCCCGGGGAAGGGAACGCCTTTTATCAGTCCGGTTTGCCCGGTTATTCGTACGGCTTGCCGACGTCCGGGGCATTTTTCAGCGCGGTGGATGGCAGCCTGTTCCAATTTCAGCCCTACACCATGAACAATGCGCTTGTGTTGAGCAGCGCCACGGGCATCGGCTCCGGCACGCTCACGCTGGTTACCCCGCAAACCTATCAATCCATCGCGGTGATTGCCAATTCCGCGGATGGCGATGCCACCGGACCAGCCAGTGTTACGCTGATTTTCGATGATGGGACGACGTTTACCACCACGTACAACGCGCCAGACTGGTTCAATAACACCCTAAATGTCGCGCTGCAGGGAGTCGAGCGCATATCCCTGAGCGACGGCACCACATCTGGGGCGCCGGATAATCCGCGATTTTACCAGACAACGCTGAATCTGACGAATCTGCTCGGAGCCGCCAATAAGCCCCTGGCGGCGCTGACCTTCGGCATGGCCGATGTCGCGACCGCGACGGCCATTTATGCGGTAAGCGGAATCGTGGCGCCACCAAGCCCGCCGTATTTTGTCACGGAGCCCACCAATGCCACCGTCGTGGAAATCAATCCAGCGACTTTTGCCGCGGTCGTCGCAGGCAATCCGTATCCCGCGGTGCAATGGTACCTCAACGGCGGGGCGGTGGCTGGCGCTTCGAACGCCACATTGACCATTCCGACCACGCCATTAACCGATAACGGCGCTCTGCTCAAGCTCGTCGCGTCCAGCCTTGTTAGCAATGTCACCTATAGCATCACCAGCAGCGTCGTCACTCTGACAGTGATCGCGGACACCAACCCGCCGGTCCTCATTGGAGCGCAGTCCCTGGGGCTGAACCAGGTGTTGGTCAGTTTGTCCAAACGTATCACGCCTGCCTCGGCGACGAATACCGCAAATTATTTGCTAACCGGTCCCGGAGGCTCCCTGGTCATCTCCCATGCGACCCAAGACGTCACTCAGAGCAACGTCGTGCTGGCAGTGGCCACGATGGTTGACCAAGCTAGCTATGTCCTGACGGTCAACAATCTGGTGGACCAGACCAGCCGCGGCAATGTGATTGCCCCCAATTCCCAAGCCGCTTTTGTCGCCAGCGCCTTTGAGACATTGTCGGTCGGCAATCCGCCGGAAGCCGGCGGCCAGGTGGTTGGGACCAACGGTTTAACGATTACCAGCAGCGGTTCCGCAATCGGCGGCGCCAGCGACCAGTTCCAATTCGGCTGGAAGACCGTTTCCGGCAATTTTGACCTGACCGTCCGGGTGGCGAGCCTGGGATTGTCAGACACTTGGTCGAAAGCGGGACTCATGGCGCGGGAGACGCTGGCTCCGGGCGGTCGGTTTGCCGCTTCTCTGGCCACGCCAGTGATCAACGGCTGTTTCTTCGAGTGGCGGGATCCCGCGGGCAGCGCGAGCCAGACCAGTGGCAATTTTCCGGATAATTACCCCAATACCTGGCTGCGCCTCAGCCGCGTCGGCAATCTCTTCAGCGGTTTCGCCAGCTATGACGGGCAGACTTGGGCGCTGCTGGCCAGCCAGACCATCACCATGTCCAACCAGCTTTATCTTGGGTTCGCCGTGGACAGCGATCAAACCAACCAGACGGTCGCGGCGGAATTCGTTCAAATCACCAATACGCCCTCCAGCGCCGTGGTCGGAACCGTGACTTACCCCTACGAGCCGGCGGGCTCCTGCAGCCGCACCACGCCCATCATTATTTCGGAAATCATGTGGAAACCGGCGCCCCGCACCGATACCAACAACTGTGAGTTCCTGGAAATTTACAATTCCAATCCGTGGTTTCAGGACATCAGTTCCTATCAACTCGTTTGCGCCGACATGAACTACACCTTTCCGCCGGGAACGATCTTGGCGGGCGGGGCCTACTTGGTGATCGCGGCCTCGCCGGGAAGCATTCGGAATGTCTATGGCATCACCAACGTTGTGGGCCCCTACAATGGCAGCTTGAAACACTCGGAGACGCTGCAATTGTTCGACGAACACGGTTCGGTCCTGCTGACGGTGCCTTACATCGATACTTTTCCCTGGCCGGTGGCCACCGCCGCCACCGGGCATTCGCTGGTTCTGGCCAATCCGAGCTACGGCGAAGGCGATCCGCGCGCCTGGACCATCAGCGACGTGGTGGGCGGCTCGCCCGGCGCCATGGAATGTTTCCATCCCAGCCCTTTGCGCAATGTGGTCATCAACGAAGTGCTGGCGCATTCCGAGAATCCCGCCATCCCCCAATTCGTGGAACTGTACAATCACAGCACCAACACCGTGGACCTGTCCGGTTGCATCCTGACCGACGATGCCAATGTCAGTCAATTTGTCATTCCCCCCGGGACAACCATCGGTCCTGGCGGATTCATTTCCTTCAACGCCTCGCTGGGATTCACTTTGAACCCGGCGGGAGACACCATCTATTTCATCAAGCCTGATGGCAGCCGCGTGCTGGATGCCGTGCAGTTCGAGGGACAGGCCAATGGCGTCGCGTTTGGCCGCTGGCCCGATGGCGCCAATGACTTTTACCCGTTGCAGTCACTGACGTCCGGCACGAACAACAGCGCCATCGTCATCGGCAATGTCGCCATCAATGAATTGATGTATGATCCGATCAGCGGCAACGACGATGACCAATATATCGAATTGTATAATCAGGGGACCAACCCGGTGAATTTGGCGGGCTGGCAATTCACGTCGGGCGTCACCTTCACGTTTCCGCCCAGCGCCAGCATTCCCCCGAACGGCTATGTGGTGGTCGGCAAAGACACCTCGGAATTGTTTTCCAATTATCCCAACCTCAATTCGGCGAATACTTACGGCAATTATTCCGGCAAGCTCTCGCACGATGGCGAGCGGGTGGCGCTGTCCATGCCCCAGTCGCTTTACAGCACCAGCACTGTTTATGTCGTGGAAGACGAAGTAACCTATGGCACCGGCGGGCGGTGGGGCCAATGGTCGTCGGGCGGCGGCAGCAGTCTGGAATTGATCGACCCCCACAGCAACCACCGGCTGGCAGCCAATTGGGCCGACAGCGACGAGTCGCAAAAGTCATCCTGGACGGAGGTCGAGAACACCGGGATCCTGGACAATGGCGCAAACTACGAATATTCCATCCAGCATGCGCAAATCGGCATCCTGGACGTGGGCGAGTGTCTGGTTGACAACGTCGAGGCTGACTTGAGCGGCACGAATTACATCGCCAATTCGACATTCGAATCGGGCCTGGCCAACTGGTCGATGCAGGGAAGCCACGTCCAGTCATCGCTCGAGAATTCCGGTTATAAAAGCGGTTATTCGTTGCACATTCGCAGCACCGACAAATTCTGGCCCGCCGAAAATTCATGCCAGGCGGCGTTGAACGCAAACGGCATGGTGGCTGGAGACACAGTGACGCTCCGGTATGAGGCTCGCTGGATCCATGGCTGCCCCGAGCCCGACCTGCGTCTGAACGGCAACTGGCTTGAGGCAACCACCGTTCTGCCGATCCCGCGCAACCTCGGCACGCCGGGGGCGCCTAACAGTATGTACATCACCAACGCCGGCCCTGCGTTGTATTCCGTGACCCATTCACCGCCGGCGCCCGCCTCCAACCAGCCGGTAGTCGTCACTGCCGAGGTCCACGATCCCGACGGCGTTCAAACCCTTGCATTGTATTACCGTATCGACCCGGCGACCAATTATAGCAGTGTGCTTATGAAGGACGATGGCACGGGCGGCGACGCCATTGCACACGATGGCATTTACAGCGCGACCATTCCAGGCCAGGCGGCCCAAACCATCGCCGCCTTTTATATTTCAGCGGTGGACAAGCTGGGCGCCGCAACGCGCTTCCCCGCGCTGCTGACGGATCAGTCGCCGGTGCGGGAGTGCGTGGTCATGTTCGGCGATGGCAATCCCGGAGGCAGCTTTGGCGTTTATCATGTCTGGCTTACCCAAACCAACGTGAACCGCTGGGCCAACCTCGCGGATTTGAGCAACGAAGGGAATGACTTTACGTTCGTCTATGACAATAACCGGGTGATTTATAATGCGCTGGGCCATTACTCCGGCAGCCCCTTCCACCAGGAGTTTGACACGCCGGCGGGCAACCTCTGTGCCTATAAATGGGAATTCCCGGACGACGACAAGTTTCTGGGGACGACGGATTTCAACAAGATTCACCAGCCGGGCAATTCGCCGGGTGACGATCCCAGTTTGCAGCGCGAACAGACAACCTGGTCGTTCATGCGCGCCGTGGGCGTGCCCTGGGGATATCGGCGGTTCGTGGCTGTTTATGTGAATGGCAACCGGCGCGGAGCGCTGATGGAGGACGCACAGGTACCCGACAGCGACATGGTCAAACAATATTTCCCAAACGACACAGGCGGGTATCTGTACAAGATGCAGCCGTGGTTTGAATTTGCTCCGTTCCCCTCGGGTTATGCCATTGGCGTGACGGCGGAGGCCTACTGCTATCTGATGCCATTCACCACCACCGGCGGCGTCAAGAAGCCGGCGCGTTATCGTTTTAACTACGAAGTCCGGCGCACGCCCGACAGTTACAGCGATTTTACCAACGTGTTCTCACTGGTGGACGCCGCCAATTCCTCCGGCACGCCGAATTACGTGGCGAACTTGGAGAACATGGCAAACTTGGAAGAGTGGATGCGCGTCTTTGCGGCCAATCACGCCGCGGGCAACCTTGACTCTTTCGGCACGGAGATCAGCCAGAACATGTATGGTTACATGGGTGTCAACGGCACCAAGTACACGCTCATGCCGTGGGACCTTAATATCGACTTGGGCGGCCCGCAGTCCTGGTCACCCGGCGCGGATCTGCTGGTTTACGATCCGGCAGATCCAAACCTGGGCGCAATTTACAGTACGCCGGCGTTTTTGCGGATGTACTGGCGGGCGCAGCAGGAACTGGTCAACGGTCCGCTTAACATCTCCCTGACCACCGGCCCGCTGGTCAACGCCAAATACAATGCGTTCGTTGCCAACGGACTAAGCGTGGAGAATCCGAATTCGGCGCTTCTGCCCTGGATCTCTGCCGCCCAGGCAAGCATCGCCTCCCAGCTTGCGGCAGTCAACGCCTCCGCCTTCAGCATCAACTCCTCCGTGACGGTCAGCAATAATTTGGCTTTCGTTAGCGGCGTGGCCCCGGTGGCGGTGGAGACGGTCACGATCAATGGGGAATCCTGGCCCGTGAGGTGGCTGACGTTGACCAACTGGACCATTGCCGTGCCGCTGCGGTCAGGCACTAATCAACTCACCGTCACTGCGCTGGATATCAACAGCAATCTGATTGCCGGCGACAGCGGCACTGTGTCGGCGGTGTACACCGGCACGAATATTTCGCCGGCCGGCCATGTCGTGTTCAACGAAATCATGTATGCGCCCGCCGCGCCAGACGCGAGCTTTCTCGAGCTCTTCAATAATTCGACGAATACCACTTTTAATCTTTCGGGATGGCAGTTGCCGGAGCTGGGCTATTCGTTTCCGAATGGTTCTGAACTCGGGCCGCGCGGGTTTTTGACGCTCGCGAACAACCAGCCCGCCTTTGCCGCCGCTTATGGCGCCACCAACCTGGTATTCGACGTGTTTGGCGGAACGTTGCGACCAGGCCAGCCGCTGACGCTGCTGCAAACCAACGGCACCGGCTCCAACAGCCTGACGGTGACCGAAGTGGAATTTGACAGCGTGGCACCCTGGCCAACCAATGCGAACGGCACCGGCAGTTCCCTGCAATTGATCGATCCACGCCAGGACAACTGGCGGGTTGGAAATTGGGCCGTGGCCGCGGCTTCGGCCGCGCCGGCCACCCCCGGCACCACCAATTCGACTGCTGCCTTGCTGGCGCCGTTCCAGTCGCTGTGGCTGAACGAGGTCGAACCCGACAATTTGACGGGTATTACCAACAGTGCCGGCCAGCGCACGCCCTGGGTGGAAGTCTATAATCCCTCCACGAACACCGTGTCGTTCAGCGGGCTTTATCTGGCCAATAACTTTACCAATCTGGGCCAGTGGCCGTTCCCCGCCAGCGCGGTCATCAAGCCCGGCCAGTTCTTGGTGCTGTTTGCGGATGGCGAGACCAATCTGACCACCACCAACGAACTGCACGCCGGCTTCAGTCTGGCCCCCGGCAGCGGTTCACTGGCGCTTACCCGCCTGGCGAACAGCCAATGGCAGGTGCTGGACTATCTTAACTACAACGGCCTGTTGCCCAACTACTCCTATGGCTCCTATCCGGATGGCCAGAGTTTCGTCCGCCAGGCCTTTGTGCAACCAACGCCCGGCGGCACCAACATTGGCGGCGGCACTCCGCCTCCGTCGTTTGTGCCTTATTTGGCCGCGGGCTCGATCTATGCCCAGAATTTTGATTCGCTACCCGATCCCGGCGCCGATTCCGTCAATACGGCTAATCCGGTGACCATCGACGGCATTACTTATTCGCTGCCCAATCCGTTTGATTTTGCATTTCCGGTGAGCGCGACCGGCAACACGAGTGGCTTGGGGCTCGAGTCCATGGCCGGTTGGTATGGCCTCGCCGATCCCTTGGCCAGCGCCGGCGTCCGCTTTGGCGCCACGGATGGCGATCAAACCACCGGCGGCCAGATCAGCTTCGGCCCGCCCAGCAGTTCCAATCGCGCGCTCGGCCTGCTGGCCACCAGCACCACCGGTTACACCGCTTTCGGTGTCCGCCTCATCAACGGCACACCGCAGACATTGAATTTCATCAATCTTCAATTTACCGGCGAAGTGTGGCGCCAATCCGATGTGCCCAAGACGCTTACGTTCTCGTACCTGATCGATTCCACGGGTACCGCCGGATTCACCACGAACACCACCGCCTTTCTGCCCGCGCTGAACGTCGCTATCCCCACGGTTTCCGCTGATGTCGGTGGCGCGGCGGTGGATGGCACCGCTGCGGCCAATCAATCGAGCCTCGCGGTGACGAACCAGCTCATCGTGGCCTGGCCGCCCGGCGCCGCGTTGTGGCTCCGGTGGGAAATGGACGACGCCACCGGCAAGGCCCAGGGCCTCGGCATCGACAATATGAGCTTCTCGGCTTCAACCTTCCCGACCGGATTTTCCGCGCCGTCGGTAGCGGCAACGCCTTCCTCCGGCACGAATTTGACTCTCTCCTGCGCCTCGGTGAGCGGGCTCAGCTACCAGGTCGAAGCCAACAGCAGTCTGAACACCACCAACTGGGTTCCGCTGGGAAGCCCCATCGCCGGCACCGGCCAGCCGCTGGACTTCACCCTCGGACTGACCAATGCGCAATCCTACTTCCGGATCCGGATCATTCCGTGATGCGCATGCATTTTTCTTCTAGCTTTTATACTATCGCGCATTAACTTTCGTCATGCTCAATTCAAGCTGGAAGCGCAATTCAATCTCCCTGACTGTGGGCGCCTTGCTGCTGGGGGCGATGCTGGCGGAGGGGCGGGCCGACAACGGCTATCAAATTTTTGTGTCCGACGAAAAATCCGGAGAGCTCACGGTTATCAGCAGCGACGGCTTCAAAGTCGTCGCCACCATACCGGTGGGCAAGCGTCCGCGCGGCATCCGGGCCAGCCCCGACGGCAAAACCGTTTACGTCGCCTTGAGCGGCACGCCGGTCGAACCGCCCCCCAAGCTGGACGCCAACGGCAATCCGATCCTGCTCAAGAACCAGGACGACGATGACGACAAGGTCAAGGCGGACAAATCGGCGGACGGGATCGGCCTGGTGGACGCTGTGCAAAGAAAGTTCCTGCGCAAAATTCCTGCCGGCTCGGATCCGGAGCAATTCGTCTTAAATGCCGACGGCACGCGGATCTATATTGCCAACGAGGACGTTGGGGCGGCGACCATTCTGGACGCCACATCCGGAAAGGTGATTACTTTCGTCCCCGTCAGCCGCGAACCGGAGGGAGTGGGCGTGAGCCCCGACGGAAAATTCTTCTATGTCACCTGTGAGACGGCCGGGGACGTGTTTGCCATCGATGCGCAGACTTATAAAGTCATCGCGCATATCAGCGTTCACCCGCGGCCGCGCAGTGTGTCATTTCTGCCGGATGGCTCCCGCGCCTTCATCCCCTCGGAGTCGGTCGGCGAATTGAACGTGATTGACACCGGCAGCCAGACGCTGCTGCAAGTGATCAAGCTGCCGAAGGGCTGCCGCCCGATGACCGTCAAGGTGTCGCCGGATGGAACCAAGGTTTACGCCAGCACCGGTCGCGGCGGGTCCGTGTGTGTGGTGGACGCCAAGTCCTACGAAGTCCTGAATACCATCAAAGTGGGCGCACGCCCCTGGGGCATCGCTTTTTCGCCCGATGGAAAATACCTGTTCTCCGCCAACGGTCCGTCGGAGGATGTTTCCGTCGTCGATCTGGCCACGGAAAAGGAGATCGCGCGCGTCAAGTCGCCCGGCAGCCCCTGGGGCGTCGTCGTGGTTCCCAACGCACAATAATCACCCTCCGATTAAAAAAATCTCCTTTGCCCCAATGCTCTTGGTAAACCCGGGCTTGAAGGCCCGCGCGCGCAGGATGGTCGGACCGGTCAACTGGATCGGCTTTTCGTAAAGGAGGTCGGAGGAGGTGGGCACGGTGCCATCCACCGTGTACCGGATCGTGGCCCCCGGTTCGCTCTTCAAGATCACGGTGACTAGTCCGGTGAAATTACCCCCGCGCGGCGAAATTTCCGGCGGCGGCAACACGGGTGGCCCGGGCAGGCTCTCAATCCATTGCCGCAGCAACTCCATGTCTTGCTGGTCAATCGCATTGCGCGCCAGCGGGGGCATCTTGAAGGCTTCCGTCGTGTTTGCCCGCAGGTAGAGAATCGAACGCCAGACGTCATTGGGCGCAATGACGCGGGCGGCATCGATCCGCTCATCGATCAACACCCGCCCGGCCACGAGTCCTTGTCGCGCCAGTGGCGTGTCATAACGCGCGTCAAAGTAGGCCACCGTCCCCTCGGGGCGATGGCAGTGCGCGCAGTTGGCGTCCAGAAATGAGCGCGCGCGATCCTCCAGACTCCGCCTCGTGTCATCGCGGGCGGCGAGTTTGGGGAGGCTTGCCGGATCCAATCCGGCCAGGTTCGTGTCGAACATTCCCCGCTCGCTCCACGCCTTCAATTCATTCTCGGTGACCCCGGAGGGATACGTGAATTCACGGTTCATTTGCCGGGTTTTGACCCCCAGGACATAGCCGGCATTGGCGGTGTGGCATGTCAGGCAATCTTGCCGGCTCGGATAATACCACATCTGCGTCCGCACGCCCGTCGCGGTCTTGAGGGCAACGGGCTCGGTCAAATTCGTGGCCAGCAAATCCGCGTCGCTGTTGTCCGCGCGCCACTTATAGGTGACACCGTAGACGCCACCGCTGTCGTTGCAAACCAGAAGCCGGGTTTCCAGGCGGCGTTTGATGCTGGGATTGGTTTCGTCCGTAGCCAGGTCGAATTGCTTGACGAATATCGTGCCCTGCGGAAATCCCCACTCGCCCGTGGGCGCAAACCTGATCTTCTGCCCGGCTGGCTCCGAGATCCAGCGCGATTTCTCCGCGCCGTCAGACCAAAACGCAACCACCAGATCATAAGGAACCAGGCCATCACTGGGCACCAGATCCAGCAGGTCCTTGAAGGCGCCGGTCTGGGACAATTGCGGTGGCAATGGCCCATCGACGCTCGACGGCATCGACAGATAGGCCTTCGACGCCAACCGAGCCGCCAGGACGTCAGCCGCGGAGACAGTGGCGGCGAACAGCGGAAAGAACTGCGCGGCCCAAAAAGCCAGCGCCACCCGGACGATAACACCGGGTCGCGAACTCTTCAACCGGAGCACGGCGTTTGCGCCGCCACGATGCGCAATGGTCTTGCGATATACGAACGTCAAGCGGCGTGAAGGCCGCTCTCCGGCCGCCTGGTTCATGGTGCAGTGCTCGTTTTTAAAACTCAACCGGCCCAAATTAATTGGCGGCAGCCCCTTTGTCCATCGGCCCGGTTCAAAACTTTTCCTCGCGTCTGTGCTTGGCCAGAGCTTTGAAAATAATGTCATACAATTCGTAGATTCCCAACCGCAAGATCGCATTGTGAATCTCCGTCGTCGGCTGGCTGCGGTAAAATACGACGCTATTCGAGCGCTTAAAAACTTCCGCCTCCAGATTCGAATGAGCTGCAAAAAACATTTCGATTCGTCTCAGCTCGTATTGTCCTTCCCGGAACTGGTCCAGCAAATGCGAAGCCTCAACAACATCAAAAAACACCGTGGCGCTTGTGGACCTCGGCGCTTCCGCGGCAAAAGTTACTTCGATTGGTGCTTTGTTCAGCAGATGCAGAAATTATCGTTCAATCGGTCCTAAAGTCAAATTGCTAATTCTACAGAAACCACTCCAGATGTTTAAAGCCGGCAAATCGTGCCTCAGCAAAAGCACGGAGGCATATATTGCTTGGAATGAGGCAAACTTTGCCTTTTGGGGCTTCATTTATAATTTCTTGTTCATCAGAGGAGCAGTGTAACTGGACGCCGGGGGGAACCCTGGCGCAACCATACGGGCGCGCAAGTGGTCCGCATTGATTTTGCCCGAGACGAGCAATGACCCGGGGGTTTGCGCCGTTCAGTGATTGCCCGGCGGGGGCGCTTGGGTATCCGGACCCAGAATGTCCGGCGCTTTCTTGGAAAAGTAATCCAACCAACCGGCCATGATCGAATCAGAGATGTTCCCCTTTTGCTGCTTATATTCCGCGATGGTTTCACCCCAATAAAAACTGATCCAACCGGCGGCGATGGGCTTCGAGCGATCGATGAATTGAGCCAGGTCCTCGATTGGGCAGTTCAAAGGAAACATTTCCTCGATCACGATTGGTTTGCCGACATCGTAAACCGCCAGTGCCTTCAATGCCTGGTCCACTTCGCCTTGCTTGGGATAGAAATGGAGGCTCACGAAATCCAGCTTGCCGCCTACTTCCTCCGAATGAAACAAGGGTTTGGCACCAGGAAAATCAAGCGCCCATGGAGTCTCCCCCACGGTTATCAGGTGCCTCGAGTCCTGCTGGCGGATCGCCGTCGCGAGTTTGTCCACCCAGGCTTTGGCGATTTGCTTGTCGGTGCGTCGCGCAAAATCAAGCGTGATTCGTTGCACATAATACCGGTCGCCAAACGCGCCTGGTGTCCAATCCCGATTCGTTTTGTCCTCGGTCACCACCGGTTCATTCATAAGGTCGTAACAAAACACCGCCGGGCTTTTATTGCATGTCTTGGCCACCGCATCCCAGAAACGCGCTTGAACATCCCAACGCTGCGCTTCGTCGAGGTCGTTATACCACGGCGGCACTTCCTTTTTGTCATAACAGCCCAGGCCGGTGACATCCAAGTAGAGTCCCGTCCGCTCCGCCACCGACACGAGCTGGCCAAGCCGCTGGAGCGATTCCTGATTCGGTTCCCTGGCGGACTTCATGAAATGGGCGACTTGCAAATGGATCCGCACCGTGTTAGCGCCGAGCGTTTTCATCTCCGCGAAATCCTGAGCGACCGTGTCCCATTTCGTCTCCCAATATTGTTCCAGCAACCGGCCCGAGCGGTCGTGATCGTAATTGCAGCCCCAGGGAGTGAACTTCAGACCCAAACCCGCCGTGAGGAAATGCCGGCCATCGTGGCTGATGCTGATGAATTCAAGCTTCGCCTGCGGAGCTGAAGCATTGGTCTGCCCAAACGTTGACAAACTCAAGATGCAACACAAGCCAACAAACCAACTGGCTCCGGACAGGCTCGTGGTTCTCATGGGGGGGTGATGCCACGCTTAGCGGACTTTATTAATTGAAATACGAAAAGTCCCATGGTTTCTTGAACTCGATCGCGGGGCGATCATTCACAAATTTGAGGGGAAGCCACAAATAACGGCCGTCGATGGGATTATCTGGGTGCCAGAGATCAAACATGGCGATGAATGCGCCTGGCTTGCCCGGCACGGGAAGAATGCAGGTGCTCTGGCCTCCAAACGTCTTCTCCGGGCCCAACTGGTTATCCGGATTTTTTCCCAGGCACGGGTCACCCAGCGAGTGATAAGGACCCCAGACCGAATCTGCCACCGCGAGCCGGGCCTGGTTCGGTGCCCAGCCCGTGCAGGCCGAGGTGATGAGCCAGTATTGGTGGCGACATTTGAAGAGCGCGGGAGCCTCGCGACTATCGCTCTGGATTTCGCTGTACTTCCCGGCGGGCAGGAGAAAATTGTCGCTTAACAGCGCAATCTGCATCGTCGCGTTATCCTCGGAGGCATAGATTACGTAGGCCGCGCCATCGTCATCGACGAAAAGGTTCATGTCCCGCAGCATCTGGCCATCGGGATACTGTTGCAGGAGCTGGTCGGCATGGTCGGCGGCCAGTTTAAACGCGGCGGCCGAGCCGGCCGGATTGGCCGGCCTGATACCGGGATTCAGACGAAACGATTTCAGAAAAACGAACGGCCCTGTCGGCGTATCCGATACGGCTACGCCCGCCCGGGCAGCGCGGTAGCCGCGGCCTTTCAATTCCAGATGAAACCACATGACATAACGGCCAGTCTTGGCGTTGTGGAGGACCTTGGGGCGTTCAATGATGGAGCCCTTAACGATGTCGCTCTTCGGATCGTTCGCCACCGCCAGCGCGATGCCCTCATCTTTCCAGTTGTACAGATCCCGGGACGAATAGACGTGAACGCCGACTTGCGCCGAATTGCCGATTCCGCCCGCAATCTTGTGTTCGCCGTACCAGTAATACGTGCCGTTATCGAGGAGGACGCCGCCGCCGTGCGCATTGATGTGCACGCCCTGATTATCCGGCCACAGGTCGCCGGGACTAAATTGAGTGAGCGGCCCCGAATCGCTTCGAGCCAGTAGCGCCGTTGAAAGCACCAGCCAGAAGCTGGCCAAGCCGGTCCGGGCCGAAGCGCTGAAAATTCGCATGATTAATCAGAGTCGGTGACGCTCGTGCGGCTGTCAAGCAGCCGGTGGCACTGGCCTCTCAAACAACGGGATGTGGCCCGGTGTTTGTGCGCCAGGTTCCCCTCGACTGCCATCCACGTTTGAAAAATCCAAGAGGAAGCCTCCCCCCCATCACAAACATCGGGAAACCGAAGAAATATTGTTGCCATTGTTTTTTACTGCTGTAATAGTGACCGTCAGCCACACTAAAATTCCAAAAAACCTATGACCAACTCACTGATCATGCCCCGTCGCAAATTTATCAAGCAGGTCGCCGCCGCCGGCGCAGTGGTTTCGGCCCTGCCATTGTTCAATCTCCGCGCCCAGAACGCCGGCCGAAAATTCAAGATCGGGCTGGTGGGCTGCGGCGGACGCGGCAATGGCGCGGTGGAGAATCATCTTGAAGCCGCCAAGACGCTGGGATTTGAAGTGGAGGTCTATACGGTGGCCGATTTTTTTCCTGAGCGCGCCAATGGCACGGCCAACAAATACAGCATTCCGGCGGACCGCGTATTCACCGGCGCGACGGGGTATCGCCAGTTGGTGGCACAGCCGATTGATATCGTGCTGCTGGCGACGCCGCCGGCGTTCCGTCCGACTCATCTCGAGGCGGGCCTCAACGCCGGCAAACACATGTTCATTGAAAAACCGGTGGCGGTGGATCCCGTGGGCGCGCGCAAAGTGATGGAACTGGGCGAAGTGGCGAAGCAGAAAGGTCTGTCCGTGGTCGCCGGCACCCAGCGGCGGCACCAAGGGAATTATTTGCGCAACCAATATGCCGTGGCCAACGGCGCCATCGGCAAAATTGTCGGCGGAACAATTTCCTGGTGTGGGGGAGCGCTGTGGTTCAAGGAACGCGCAAATGGCGAGGGCGACGACAGCTACCTGGTCCATAACTGGACCAGCTTTGCCGAAATGTCCGGCGATCACATCGTCGAGCAGCACGTCCACAACCTGGACGTGGCGAATTGGTTCATCGGCCATCCGCCGGAGTCGGCGCTGGGTTTTGGCGGTCGCGCAAGACGCAAGACCGGCAATCAATTTGACTTCTTCAGCCTCGATCTCAACTACGGCGATGAATGCCATATTCACAGCATGTGCCGTCAGATTAACGGGACCTACGGCGGCGTGGACGAATTTTTTCACGGCACCGAAGGCACCACTTACGGCGGCGGGAAGATGCAATCGGCCAGGCTCGCGCAGCTCACCGTGCCGGAATTCAAGACCCACGAAAACGGGCAGGTGCAGGAGCACATCGACCTGTTGAACGGCATCGTCAACAATCAGCCGCTGAACGGCGCGCGGACGGTCGCGGAGTCCACGTTGACCGCGATCATGGGCCGCATTGCCTGCTACACCGGCCAGTTGGTGCGCTGGTCCGACCTGACGACCAACTCGCAATCGCCTTGGTATAATTTGTCGCTCTCGCCGTCGCCAACTGATTTTGAAAACGACAAGGTGGTCGCGCCCAAAGACAATATCTGGCCGATCCCCGGCGAAGCCTGATTCCGGCTGGAAACTTCCACCATTTAAAAACAGCCATGCAAAAAGCTTTCCCATTCAACCTGGTTCGTCTGCTGGTTTTTGGCGCCGCCCTGGCCATCGCCCCGTTCGTGTTCGCCCAGGAAACGGTCAAGCCCATCAAAGCGCTGCTGATCACGGGGGGGTGTTGTCACGATTATGAACACCAGAAAGACATTCTCAAGCAGGGCATCGAAGCGCGCGCCAATGTCACCGTGGATATCGTTTATGTCGCCGACGACAGCACGCATCCAGCCCTGCCGATCTACGGCCACACGGATTACGCCAAGGGTTATGACGTGGTGATCCATGACGAATGTGCGGCGGACATCAATGACACGAACGTCATTCAAGCCGTGCTCCAGCCGCATCAAGACGGCATTCCCGGCGTGAACCTGCATTGCGCCATGCATTGCTACCGCTTCGGCGATTTCAGCAAACCGCTGCCCGCCGAGGCGCCGAACGCGCGCTGGTACGAATACCTGGGTCTCCAGTCCAGCGGGCATGGCCCACAGGAGCCGATTGCCATCCAGTTTACCGACACAACCCATGCCATTACCACCGGCCTCGCGGACTGGACGACGATTCACGAAGAGCACTACAACAACATCAAAGTCTGGGAAACCGCCCATGCCCTGGCGCACGGCACGCAGGTGATCAAGAACCAGGCAGGCCAGCCGCAAGGCACCAATGATTTCGTCGTCGCCTGGGTGAACACCTATAAAGGCAAGACACGCGTCTTCTCCACGACCATCGGCCACAATAACGAAACAGTGGCAGATGCGCGCTACTTGGATCTCGTTACGCGCGGCCTGCTCTGGGCGTGCGACAAACTTGATGCCGACGGCAAGCCCAAGCCCGGCTACGCTAAATAGAGGCTTCGTTATTTCGGATCGAGATTCTGCGCCAAATCGGCGGCGGTGACGGTGGATTGTACGCCGTCCGGCGGGACTTCCACCTTGGCCACCCAGAGAATGGCATTCAGCACGAGCTTGCGCTTGTTGTCATCGCCCCAATTGCGATGGTAATGGCCGCCCGTGAAGCCGAATCCGCGTCCGCCGTCCGCGCGCTCGGTCGCCCAGGCGACGGTCTGCGGCTCCTCGCGTTTGACGGCGGCGCGCACCCCCGGATTGCCCTCGTGCGGCCCGTCGGCCCGGCTCATGGTGGACGCCGGCGGCACCGCCGTGAGGATCGGCGTGATTCCCGCCATCCCGTCGCGGAAGCGCATGTTGAAATACCATTCATCGCTTTGCTGGAACGGTTTTACACCGCGCGTGATCGGATGCACAGGCAGGCTGGTGAAATTGGCCGCCCAGACGGGATTAACGGAGCGGTTGATCTCAAAACAGCCGCCGAGCCAGTCGAGAAGTTCAGTCTGGCCCTTTTCAATGGTCGGCTCGACGGCGTAATGAATACACGCGAAACCCACGCCCTGCTTCATCAGCGCACCGAGCTGCTGCAAGTGGTCGCCCTGCAACGCGGGATGTCCGCTGCCGCCGTCGCTGTAGATCACCACGGCCGCCGCGCCTTGCAACGCTGAGTCGTCGGCCGGCCAGCCGTTGGAAAAGACCTCCACCGTGACGCCGGGAAAACCGGCGAGACATTTCTGGAACAGCAGCAAGCCGGCGCGATGTTCGTGCTCGCCGGGGCCGTGACTCGGCTTGCCGGCGATCATGACGATGCGTTTGTCAGCCGCCCGCCCGGAGGCGGGGGCGAAAGCAACGAATGACAGGAATAGGAAGGTGGCGAGGATTTTCATAAATTCCATGGAAACGGATGATTGTCTTTGGATGGACGAAGCATTATCCGCAGGTTGCAGATTTTATTTCAAGGTCTTTTTCAGGAACGCCAACCCCTGGCGGGCGATGTCGTCGCGGTTTGGTTCAATCTTGCGCCAGATGGCCGCCGCCCGCGCGATCACCTTCACATCCTGCGTGAACGATTCGATCACCACCGCGCCCGAATAGCGAATGTCTTTCAACGCCTTCGCCACCCCGGGCCAGTCCACGTGGTCGTTGCCAGGCGTCCCCCGGTCGCTCGCACTCGCATGGAAGTGGCCGATGTGCCGGCCAGCGCGGCGGATGGCGTCCGCCGGATTTTTCTCCTCGATGTTCATATGAAAGGTATCGAGCAACAATTTCAGCGCGGGGCTTTTCACTTCGCGGATCATCTGCAACCCCTGATCCACCGTGTTCAAGAAATCCGTCTCAAACCGGTTGAGCGGCTCCAGGCAGACCACCTTGCCCTGTGACTCCGCATATTTGCTGATCGTCTGGAGATGCGCGCGCACGGTGCGCCACTGGCGCCGGTATTCCACTGCCGGAACCGCATCGGCCCTCCCGGTCGCCGAATAGAGCGGCCCCATGACGATGTCCGTGCCCAGCACGCCCGCCATTTCCACCAGGCGCTGCAGGTAAATGAGGGTCGCCCGCTGCTGCGACGGGGTGCCGCGCAAATCGCGGCTGGGAGGAAAGCACGCGCAGACCGAAGTGCAGACCAGCCCATGCAGGTCAAGCTGCGCCTTCACAAAAACCGGGTCAATGTCCGCCGGGTTCTCCACCGCGATTTCCACCCCGTCAAAGCCCCATGCCTTGAATCGGCGAAACAGCCGTGTGCTCGCGTTGGTGAACGGCGAAGCAAAAAGGAAAGTGTTGATGCCCAGTTTCATTGTGTGTTCAATTCAAAGTGCGGTTACGAGTCAAAACTATAGTTCAACTCCGAGAAATGAAAAGCTCAACCCCGAACCCTTCAGAATGAATCTGTTGGTGCAATCGAGAGACACCCCCCCGCCGTCGAACCAGCGGGATTGTGAAACTTAAATGATGAAACAGTCGCTTGCGGAATGGGCAGCGCCCTGGTTGCAATCTGCATGGTCGCGGAGCCTCCGCGACGCACAAAACCGCTGGCACGCTTTCGGCTGTTCAGTTTCAGAACAATCAAATGAAAGAAACATTATGAAAAATATGATCAATGCTTCGTGCCTCCTCCTTTGCCTGGGGCTTTCCACCGCAGCCGTGACTACCTTCACGGGCTGCAACCAAACTGCGAACAATGTCCCCGACCGCACCGCTGGACAATATGTTGATGACAAAACCCTCACGGCCAATGTCAAAACCGCCCTGAGCCAAAACCCGGATTATAAGTTCGGCGATGTCACCGTGGACACCCTGAATGGAACAGTCCAATTAAGCGGATTCGTGAACACGGAGGACCAGAAAGCCAAGGCGGTCGCAATTGCCAAAGGTGTCCAAGGAGTCAAGGACGTTGAGGAAAAGATGACCGTCAAGCCGGCGCAATAAGCGGGCACCTGCCAATGCCAAGCCGGTGCTATGCAAGGCAGCAATGCACCATGCAATTCACATCTGGAATTTGCATTTTTCGGAAGCCGAGTTGCGCGGCAAGCCGGCGGTAAAGCATAAGCGGATATCGCAGAGTGGTTAAAGCTCGACGATAAGCTCTCTCGAACCTCAAACAATCCAAATCCAACCGTTCGGCACACGATTTGCGGGGGGATCAAACCATGAAAATAAACTATATGCAGGGAGGGATGATGGCAGTGGCGGGAGTAGGATTTGCCCTGGTGGCTGGGTGCGTGGTGGAACCTAGTGGGCGGGTGGCCTTCCAGCCGGTGGTGGTGCAAGCGCCGCCAGCGGTGACACTGGCACCGGCGCCACCGTTGGAGCCCGTCATGGTGCCTGAGGACTATGTCTGGGATGGTTACGAATACGTGGGGCTGGTGGGTAACCAGTATTACTATTTGGGACCGGGAAACATTTGGCTGGTCTGCGAACCATTCCGCTTGGCGCGCTTTCGTGGCTGGCAAAAAGGCCATCCGGATTGGCGCGCCCACGCCGTCCGCAATATGCAATTCAGGCGAGATGCCAGCGGACATGAACATCCCAGGCGAGATGACCGAAGGGACGAACATTGAGTTTTCCCCTACAGTGCCACAAGGGAAGAAAATGAGGGGGCAGCAATTCGCTTCAACGTCGTTCGCTTCCGGCGGCCTTTTTTCTTATTTTTCGCCGAGCAAGGTAAAGGACGTTATTGGTGATGTACGCATTTCCCACGAGGATTCCGTCGGTGCCGCCCACCGAATCGTTCGCATTGCCGGTGAAGCCGTAGCGATGCTGCAGCTTTTGAGCCGGGGCTATTGTTCAAAGTAATCCACAGCAACGCAGCGACCAGAATCTGCGGCGAAAGCCGGCAAAAGCGCGGTCCCAAACGCCGGCCGGACGTCGCCGGACTATGGGCATGCCACCGCATCATTGTTGCAGAACCCGGTAGAACCGATACGGATAATTCGTCGCACTCGGATCGATGAGGAACAGTTGGCTCGTGAGCGCCGCGTTGGTGCTGATGAGCGTCCAAGTGATGAAGTTGGTCGTCGCCTCCAGCACGTAATTGCCGCCGGCCACGGCGGTGAAATCCAGTTGCAGTTGCTCGTCGGGCAGGAAATTCACCGAGGTGAAATAAAGCGGCTGCACCAGGAAGCTTGCGTTCACCGCCACGCTGTTGTAGAAGCCCGCTTCAGCGGCGCTGGCCGAAACGGTGGCGTTCGTGAACAGGTCGAACTCGCCGGAATAGGGGAACGAATTGGTGGTCGGCAGCGTTCCGTCGAGCGTGTAATAGATCATCGCGTTGGTGGCCGGCGCGGACAACGTGACCTTGACCGAGCCCGGGTAACTGCCGCCATCGGGTGCGATGACCGGTGGCGCCAGCGCGGGCAGGCCGGGCAGGCTGTTGATCCAGTCGATGATGACTTCCACGGCATTGGTGTCGATGAGATTGCGAAAATCCGGCATCTGGATGTCCTGATCCAGAGTGTTGACCCGGTCCAGCAGTACGGAGCGCCAGATGTCCTTTCCTTTTACTACGCAGGCGTGGTCCGAGATGCCCAGCGAGAAAGCCGCCGGGTAATTGGTGATGTTCTGCTGCGCCAGCGGGGTGTCGTAACGCGCGTCCCAGGTGATTCCCTGGCCGCCGGGTTGGTGGCACTCCTCGCAGTTCGCATCCAAGTAAGAACGCACGCGATCCTGGACCGAAGCGCTCAAATTGGTCATCGCTGACAGCTTTGAGAAGCCGCCAATGGCCGCCTCGTTGATCGCCGGATTTAGCAAGCCCAGCCGGTTGAGCGTCCGCAACTGGTTGTCCGTGACGCCGGTGGCCGGGTACGTCTGGGTGCCGTTGAGCTGCCGCTCATTGATTCCGAGCACCTCGATGCCCAAGGCGTTGTTGGCCACCGGCGAGTTATGACACTCCTGGCAATCCACCGGGCCCGCGTAGTACCACGTTTGCGTCCGCACGCCCGTTGCATTGGTAATGACAATGTCCTCCGACTCGTTCCCGGGAAGCAGGTCCGCATCGCTGTTGTCGGGCCGCCATTTGTAATTCGCGCCATAGACCGATCCGTTGATGTCGCGCACTAGCAGTTCCGTTTCCAGCCGCCGCGCGGGGACTGCCGCATTGGTCTCATTCACGACCAGATCAAAGTTTTTCACAAATACCGATCCGGCGGGGAACATCCACGAATTCGTGGGCTGGAATTGAATCTGTTCGCCGGGCGTGATCAGGCCGCCGCTGTTCGGCAACGCCATGAACCAACTGCTGACCGCATTGTCCTTCCACTGCGGTTCGTTGGGGGCGTACGGTATCAATCCCGCCGCCGGTGAGCGATTGGTCGTGTCGCTGAACGCGCCGGTGCCCGAGAGCAGGGCGGGCACGTCGCCGCTGATGGTGGTGGGCATGTTCAAGAACGGCTGGACCGGCGGATTCGCCGTGAGCCCATAAGGCTGGCCCGTGCCGGCGGCGACCGTGATGTCCACCGGCGCGGAGGTGCTGCTCAAGCCGCTGCCGTCCGTGGCGACGGCGGTCAAGGCATAGCTTCCCGCCGCGATCCCAGTGGCGGTCAGCGCATACGGAAGATTGCTCACGCTGCCCAGGAAGCCGCCGTTGGCGTAAAACGCCACGGAACTGATCGGGTTATACAGCGCCGCCGCATCCGCCGCCAGGGTCACGCTCGCGGTGGCGGTGTAACCCGCACCGTTGGCAGGCGCGGCCATCGCGACTGACGGTGGCGGGTTCGTCACGGGATAGAGCTGGCTTTCCGGGGTGATGGTCATCGGTCCCTGCAGCGGACTGCTCCAAAACAGTTGCGCCACCGCTCCGCCGCCGTCCTGGTAATAGTCCATTTGAATGTTGTACCGTTGCTGCGCCGTCAGGGCGATCGTTCCGCTCCAAGTCGTCGGTGCTTCATCGACCCATTCATCCACCAGCAACTGCCCGTTGACCCACAAACGCACGCCATCGTCCGCCGTCACGGAAAACGTGTAGGTATCGTTGAATTGCGGTTCCACCGAGCCGGTCCACTCTGCGACGTAGGTGTCCGGGCCGATATTCGTTGAGGGCGTCGTCGTGTCCCAGTTGAAGTTGATCGTGGGATCCACCCGGACCAGTGTCGGCGGCGCGTCGAAGCCGGGAGCAATGAAGGCTGCGCTGGTCGTATTGGCCCAATATTGGCCGAGCAGGCCCGTGCCACTGCCCACAGCGGAACTGTTGAGGAAACTCGCGCTGGCCGTGCCGCTGGGCACCGCCCCAGGTTTGAAAGCATCGGCCGTGACCGCCGCAGTATTGGTCAAGGTAAACGGATCCGTGTACGAAATCGAATTGGTCGTTGGCGTGCTGCCATCGAGTGTGTAGTAAATCGAAGCGCCCACCGTTGCGTCCGATAGGGTGACCGTCACTGAGTTGGTGAAGATTCCGCCATTGGGACTGATGACAGGCGTGTTTACGAAGGAACTCGCCAGGCCGTACACCGTCAGGGAGTATTGGGCGCCCACATAGACCTTTCCGTTGGCAATTGTCGGGACCGTAAATTTCACCGCGTCTCCCGCGGCGTCCCGCGAAAGGCTCTGATCGCTGGCATACAGCTCTTGCGTCAACTTGGTCGCAACGTAGGCCCTCAGCACGCAGGGGGTGGCGGGGCTGTCACTGCCGTCGTTGGAGAGCACCCAAGCAATGCCGTTATTGGTGCCATTGGCCGAGATGCACGGCGTGGCGCCGCCTTTGTTGGCGTAGCTATCGGGGGTTTCCACCGGCGTCGTGTTAAACAGCGCGTTGGAGATCGTGTAAGCGCCTATTCGCGAGTTTCCGTCAATGATATACAGGGTATTGTTGAAAAACGCCGGCGTGATGTCGCGATCGCCGCCCGGGCCGCCGTTGAATTCCTGGACGATCCGGTTGTTGCCAGATGTACCGTTGAAACGGCCCATGTTGTCGCGGTCCACGAGATAGATCGGCGCGGTCTTGCCGCCGCCCACCACCAGGTGCGGATGCGCCACGCTGCCAGCTGAATCCGGCAGAATGATTGGCGCGGCCGAGCCCAGGTCCTGGTCCCCGCCGCTGAGCGCCACCGCGTTCGACGGCGCGAAATAGTCCACCAGCTCCAGGCCGTTGGAGGTGGACAGTTTTAACAAGCTCATCGCATAGTCGCTCGACGTGGAGAGTGTGGTGCCCCCGTCGAACGTGCCGTTGCCGGTCTGGAAGTACAGGTTGCCTTGGGCATCCACGGAAGGCCCGCCGCCGCCATCCCAGAAACCGCCCTCGGTGCCGTTGGGCGTGGCGTTATAGACGGTGGCAAACCGCGAAAGATTGGTGGCGTTGTACCCAAACATCCAGCCGTGATAAGGCGTGTTGTCGCCGTGCGAGGCGAACGACATATAGACAATTCCATTCAGCAGCGTCAGGGCCGGGCGACTGTGTTCGCGCAGCCCATTCCACAACACGTGCGGCGGATTTTGACCGTCATTGTCACCGCTGCCGGACCCCACGTAATTGGTGCATGAAATCACGCTCGGACTGCCGTAGTTGGCCCGCTCCAAACCCGTCGTGATGTCCAGCGCGTGAATGCGGTGGATATACACCGGGCCCGGCTCCTTGGTTTTGACCTCCAGATAAATGGTCCCCGTCACCGGATCGATCACCGGCGTGCTGGTGATACCAATTTCAGGAGTAATGTCCGCCGTTCCCACATCCCCGTTGGGAACCGTGGTAATGCCGGCCGCTGGATTGATAAAGCTGGCCTGCCAAAGCGGCGCGGAATTTCCGCCCAAATTGCTGTCGGCGTCGAAGGCATACACGCTGTTATGTTCGGTGGCCACAATCACCAGATTGTGGGTTCCTTTGCCGGGGATGCTCACGTTGGGCACAATCAGGGGCTGCGCATACACAAATCCGTCCAAGGCGTAGGAGAATAATTTGCCGAAACTGTTGGTGTTCACGTTGGCCGGCGTCAGAATGGTCTCCTGCGAGTTGACCCCCCACCGCGTGTTGTCGTTGTGATACGTCAAAACGGAGACGAGGGTTGAAACGGGATTGGTGGCCGCAGTCGTGAACGTTTGCGCCGGCCCCGCCCAGGCCACCCCCGCTACGTTGGTGGCTTCGGCCGTGAAGTAGTAAACGGTGTTGGAAGACAGACCGCTGATCGATTGCGCGAACGCTCCGGTTTGCGCCCCGAGCGAGACCCTCTGGCTCCAGGCTCCGGCGTTGGTGCCGCCATTCGTTGTCCCGTAGTACAAAATTACTCCCGTCGGGGAACCGCCCGTGGAAAGCACTTGGCCGTTGAGCGTGGCAAACGATGCGCCAACGGCAGTGGCCGCGGTGTTGGTCACCTGGGCCAGCTCCGGGGCGCTGGTCGTGAAACTTTGGACCGGCAAAGCCCAGTAACCACCCGCATAATTAACCGCATTGGCCGTGTAGTAATAAGTCGTGTTGGGCGATAATCCTGAGACGCTTTGGCTGAACGGCCCGGTTTGGGTTCCCAAGGTCGTGCGGTAGGCCCAGCTTCCCGCATTCGTGCCGCCGTTGGCCATTCCGTAATAAATGGTAATTGCAGGTGCAAAACCGCCGCTGGAAAGCACAGTTCCGTTGAGGGTCGCCGAAGTCGGCTGTACGGCGGTCGCGGGCAAATTCGTCACCACCGCCAGCGTGAAGACGTTCGCCGCGCTTAACGAGCCGCTCACGGCATACACCGCGGTGGCGGCGGCATCGGGCGCCTGCCCAAACGTCAGGCTGGCGATCGGTTTGTTCGTGGCGCCGAGCGCGACGGCCAGGTTGATCGTGGTTTGATAGAACCGCGGATCGGTCGGGCCGCCATCCGTGGCGCCAGTCGAAATATTGATCCGATCCACTCCCTGCAAGGCAAAGCCGGGATTGAAGAACCAGTCCGCCGCATTAAAATTGGTGGCGAAGGTGCTGCCATCCGCGAAGTTCAAGGTCAGGCTGCCGGTGCTCGTGGGCGTGGCACTGGCGGAATTGGCGAGGATGGAGATGACACTGAAGGTGGCCGGAGTCACCAGGGTGAGTGCGCCGCTGCTGATGCCCGTGTCACTGCTCATGACCAGCGCATTGCTGCCGCTATAGGGCTGGAAATGGAAGAGGGTGCCGTCGATCACGCTGTTGAAGGCCCCAGTCGCGGGTAGGCCATAGGTTGTTCCCGGCAGGCCTTTCTGGTAATAGCAGGTTCCCTCGCCCGGATTGAATTCCATCGCATAGCTGCCATAGGGCGGCACGGAATTGCTTTCGATCACCAAGTCACGATTAAAGCCGGTGAGGAGAATCGGAGTTACCATGCCGATCGTGGCTGTATTCGTGACCGAGCCGTGGTCGTTTCTGGCCACCACCGCAACATTGGTCAGCCCGGCGCCAACGAAAGGAATCGTGAAGGTCGGACTCGTGGAGCCTGCCGCCAGGACGTCATTGGTAAACCACGCATAGGAAATCGTGCCCGGACCGTCGGCGATCGCGTCGAAGGTCGCGGTGCTGCCCAGCGAGAGATTCGTGCTGCTGAGTTTGAGCGTGAACACGGGTAGACTGTTCGGCTGATAAACCAGGAAATTGTCCCAGGCATTGACGGCGGCGTTGGCGGTGATGCGCAAGGCCGGCCACACGGCGGTATTCGTGGCGATGTCTAGCCCGGGGTGGACGGTGACCGTGGAGAAGGTGACGAGATTGGCCCCGGGCGTGATGCCGTTAGGGCCATAATCAAACAGGGCACATGCGGCGCCCACATTCCCGGAACCGCCGGACGTATTGGTCATGGCAACCACGAACTTGTACCAGTGCCCCGCCGCAACCGTCACGTTGCCCAAGCCGGCGCTAGTGGTGGTCACATTGCCGGCACGGTACTGCTCATAGGCGGTCCAAGAGGTCGCGCTCGCGGGAATGAAGCGGAATGACTCGAAGGCCACGCCCGAGTTGCTGTTCAAGCCGTTGGTGGTTGAATTCAGGAGGCCCAGCTGGATTTTGTCCCCGCTCGCGCCCCCGGCGGCATAAACCATCGTTGACAAGGTGATCGCCGCCCCATTCGTGGCAAAATTCCAGGAACCGGTGGCGTAAGTGGCGGTGGTGTCGGTGCTTTGATAGACGCTCACGCCGCCGCTGCCGTTCACGCCGTTGGTCGGGTTTTCTTCGAAGGCGTAAACTCCGCCGTTGGCGCCGCCGGTATCGTCCCACACACTGAAGTTGCCGGTGTATTCGCCGGCGGTGTTGAAATCCAAAAACGCGGTTTGGGCTGACCCGAGGGTTGTCCAACAACCACAAAGTACGGTTAAGAGGCAGAATCGTAAAAAAAGGGACGTTTTGGGCATAAGAAAGTAAATTTCACGATGCGGGTCGCGAGCTTTTTTGATTGATTTAGACATTTTCCGTTCAAAAATGCGTTATTGACAGGACAAGTGATACTTATTGTTGCACAGGCTGGAAGCGCTGTAAAGGGTGCGAGCCGATTTTTCGCCGGAGCTTCGACTTTTTTGGTGAATTGGAGGAGGAAGGGGGAGAACCGCGAAACACGCAAGAGACGCGAAAGAAGCGTTTTTTATCGGGTGTTTGCCGCATTTTGGGGTTTAAAGATTTCTCAGGCGAGGATTTTGGCAAGCAGACAACGCTTGCGCCCGGCATGATGTCTGCTAATTTAGCCACGCGGTGCAGCTCATTGCGTGTCATTCCAATCGACGCGGCCAGGCGATTGTCGCCTCGTTGCTGACCGGCATTGTTCTGCTGCTCAATGCGATGGAGGTTTCGCCGACGCTGCACAAGCTGTTCCATTCGGACGCCAACACCACCCGGCACGAATGTGCCGTCACCCTGTTTGCCCACGGTCAGGTGGATTCGACGTCAGCCGATGTCCCGGTTGTGGCAGCACTGGCTTCGGTTCAGACACTTCCCGCCGTTGAAATCTCCCTTTTTAGTCCGGCCATCGAAAATCTTCCCGCCGAACGCGCCCCGCCGGTTGCTTGCCCCAATGCCTGAGATTGGTCCAGCCTCTTCGGGGCTGGTCTTTGTTCGTTTGATTAACCGTTAACTTTGCGGGCCCTCGTGTGAAGGCGCGCGTTCTAAAAATTGAAAAATAGAGAATTTCGAAATAGAAGTTTGGCCGCGTTCATGCGTGCCTGCACTCGGCGGGTTTGGCGGCCAGGTGTTGCCGCCACCCTGGCCACACTGGTGATTGGAGGATGCGCAGTGGGCCCGGATTTTAAAAAACCCGCGGCTCCCAATGTGACCGGATACACCGCCAGTCCGCTGTCCACCACCATGGCAACGACCAATGTCGCGGGCGGCGAAGCGCAGCGCTTTGCGAACGGGGTCAATATTCCCGACGATTGGTGGACGCTGTTCCATTCCAAGCCGCTGAATGAACTGATCGTGGAATCCATCTCCAACAATCCCGACCTCAAGGCGGCGCACGCGGCGCTGGCGGTGGCGCGGGAGAACGTCCTGGCGCAGCGGGGTAGTTTTTTCCCGAGCGTCACGGCCAATTTTTCGGCGACCAGGCAGAAGCAGTCGGAAGTGCTGGCCCCCGTGCCGAATTATCCGGCAGTGCCCAACGCTTTTCAGTACAATCTGTTTACGCCGCAATTGAGCGTTGCCTATTCGCCGGATGTTTTTGGCGCGAACCGGCGGGCCAGGGAGTCGTTGAAGGCGCAGGAGCAGGGGATGCGTTTCCAAATGGCGGCAGCGTACACCACCTTGACGGCCAACGTGGCGGTGACGGCGATCCAGCAAGGATCGGTGCAAATGCAGATCGAAGCCACGCGCCAACTGATCGACGTGAACTCAAACATGGTCGAGATTCTGCGCTACCAGTTGGGCAGGGGCTATGTCAGCCGGCTGGACGTGCTGGCGCAGGAATCGCAACTCGCGCAGGTGATCGCCACCCTGCCGCCGCTCATGAAACAAGCCGCCCAATTGCGCGACCAACTGGCAGTGCTGGCGGGACGTTTTCCCAACCAGCCGCCGGCTGACAAATTCGAGCTGTCCAGCCTGCAGTTGCCAGCGGAGCTGCCGGTCAGCCTGCCGTCGCAATTGGTGGCACAGCGTCCGGATGTGTTGCAGGCCGAGGCGAACCTGCATTCGGCCTGCGCGCAGATTGGCATCGCCGAGGCGAACCGGCTGCCCAATATCACCTTGACGGCGGATGCGGGAAGTTCGGCTTTGGCCATCGACAAATTGTTTACGTCGGGCACCGGCTTTTGGGGGCTGGGGGCGGCGGCGACGGCGCCGATTTTCCAGGGCGGCACGCTCTTGCATCAGGCGCGGGCGGCGCGGGCGGCCTATGTGGTGGCGGCGGAACAATATCGCAGCACGGTGCTCACCGCCTTTCAGAATGTGGCGGATACGTTGTCGGCGCTCGAGCAGGACGCCGAGGGTTTGAAGAGTGCCGCCGCCGCGGAACAAGACGCGCGCGCGACCCTCGAATTGTCCCAGCGCCAGTTGCGGGACGGCTATATCAGTTATTTGGCCCTGCTCAGCGCGGAACAGGCCTACCAGCAGGCGCGGATCAATCTGATTCTGGCGCAGGCGAACCGTTATTCGGATACGGCCGCGCTGTTTCAGACACTGGGCGGCGGCTGGTGGCACCGCGCGGATTTGACCAAGGATCAATAATGAACATGCCACCTGGATTCCCAAACCCGAAACCCCGAATTCCAAAGCAAGGCCGATATCCGAATATTGAATTGCGCCCGGGGTTGTTTTGGAAAGGGATCGGCGTTGAGGTTGTGGCCGGGCTCCTGATCGCGGCCATGGCCGGCTGTTCACCCAAGTCAGACAACCAGGCGGCGAAGCCCTCAGTCACACTCAGCAATGTGACGCTGACGGCGGCGCAACGGCCGAAGGTCCGCCTTTATACGGTCCAGCCAGCCAAATTCCATAAGATCATCGACACGACCGGCGCGGTGGATTTCGACAATGACCAGGCAACCAGCGTGCTGGCGCCGTTCGGCGGGCCAGTCTCGAAGCTGCTGGTCAATCCCGGTGACAAGGTAAAAATGGGCGACGCATTGGCGGAGGTGGATTCGCCCGACTTTGCGGCAGCCATCAGCGCTTATCGCAAGGCGCTCGCCACCGCCCAAACGCTGCGCCGGGTGGCGGACATGGATAAAGACCTGGTGCAGCATAACGGCGTGGCCCAACGTGAGGCGGAACAGGCCCAAACGGACGCCGCTAACGCCGAGGCGGATCGCGACGCCGCGTTGCAAACGCTCGTCTCGTTGAACCTTGATCCGCAGGTCATCCGCGATCTGCAGGCCAGCCGGCCGGTTTCGCGGCCCGGCGGGATCATCCGTTCGCCGATCGCGGGCAACGTCGTGGAAAAGCTGATCACCCCCGGCGAGTTGCTGACGGCAGGCACCACGCCGTGTTTTACCGTGGCCGACCTCTCGAAGGTCTGGGTCATGGCGCAGCTCTTTGGCTCCGACCTGGCGGCCATCAGCGTGGGCGATCCGGTTGACGTCCAGAGCGGCATCGCAACTAATCAGTTCACAGGCAGGTTGGACAATATTTCCGCGCTGGTGAACCCGGACACCCGCGCGGTCCTGGTACGGGTGGTGGTGGAAAATCCCGGCGAATTTCTCAAGAAACAGATGTATGTCAGTGTGCACATCCAGGCGCAGCAGGAAAGCACCGGGCTGCTCGTGCCGGTTTCAGCGGTCCTAAGCGATGACGAAAACCTGCCGTTTGTGTATCTGACGCAGCCGGACGGCAGCTTCGCGCGGCAGCACGTCACGCTGGGGTATCGGGCGGGCGACCAATACGAAATTGCCGCCGGCCTGCGGGTGGGTGACCAGGTGGTGATTGACGGGGCCATCTTTGTTCAATTCATCCAAAACCAATGAACGAGCCACCTTCGCCGACGGAGGCGGTGCCGAGGTCGGCTTCAGCCATCAACCGTGTCGTCGCCTCCTCGTTGCGGCAGCGGCTGCTGGTGGTCCTCCTCACCCTGGTCCTGATCGGGGCCGGCTCCCGGTCGCTGGAGCGACTGCCCGTGGAGGCGTATCCGGACCTGTCCCCGCCCATCGTGGAAATCATCACCCAGTGGCCCGGCCACGCGGCCGAGGAAGTGGAACGCTTGATCACCGTGCCCGTCGAGCTGGAGATGAACGGCATCCCGAAGATGACCGTCGGCCGATCCATTTCACTCTATGGACTGTCGGACGTGCTCCTGACGTATCGCGACGGCACGGATAATTATTTCGCGCGACAGGAAGTTTTCAATCGCCTCTCCGGCATCAATCTACCCGCAGGCGTGACGCCGTCGGTATCCCCGATGTCATCGCCTTCGGGTCTCATTTATCGATATGTCCTGCAAAGCTCCGACCGGTCGCCCATGGAACTGAAGACGTTTGAAGATTGGATCATCGAGCCGCAATACAAATCCATTCCCGGGGTGGCTGATGATTCAGGATTCGGCGGGGGAACAATGCAATATCAGGTGCTGCTGGATCCGGCGAAGATTGCGGGCGTCGGCCTGTCGGTGCTGCAGGCGGAGAGCGCGCTGACGGCGAACAACGGCAACGCGGGCGGCGGCTTTTATTCTCAGGGCGGGCAGTTCTTCTACGTGCGGGGCCTGGGGCGCATGGAAACTTTGGAGGACATTGGCAATGTCGTGCTGGCGGTCCATGACGGCACGCCCGTCCTGCTCAAAGACGTGGGGCGCGTGGAGATCGGCATCGCGCCGCGCCTGGGCGAATTTGGCTATGAAAAGCAGGACGACTGCGTGGAGGGCGTCATCTTGCTGCGCACTGGCGAAAAAACCCAGGACGTGCTCAAGCGCGTGGAGGCCAGGACCACGGAACTGAACAATCAACTGCTGCCCAAGGACGTCAAGGTCCTGCCCTTTTATGACCGCACGAATTTGATCGAGCTGACTACCGGCGTGGTCGAGCGAAATCTCCTGCGCGGCATGTTGCTGGTGATCGTGATCCTGATCTTTTTTCTGTATGACTTTCGCGCCGGACTGATTGTGGCCACCACGATTCCGCTCTCCCTGCTCTTTGCCTTCGTTTGCCTCGATCTTCAAAACGCATCCGCCAATCTGCTGTCGATCGGGGCGGTGGATTTTGGCATCCTGGTGGATGGGGCAGTGGTGATGGTGGAGAACATCTTTCGTCAGCTCGCCTTGCGCCAGGGGCAGGCGGTCAATGTCACCCAGGTGATCAAAGCCGCCGCCGCCGAGGTGGACCGTCCTTTGGTGTATGCGGTCGCGGTGATTGTGGCCAGCTTCCTGCCGATCTATGTGCTGGCCGGGCCTTCCGGGACATTGTTCAAACCCATGGCCGACACGATGGTTTTTGCCCTGGTTGGGTCCCTGGTCGTGACGCTGACGCTGCTGCCAGTGCTGTGCTCGTGGTTCATGCGCAACGGGGTGCGGGAGCGCCGCAACGCCGTTTTTGAGGGCATCAAATCGGTTTACCTCCGGGGCCTGGATTTCTGTCTCGCGCACCCGTGGGGCACCACCTTCGCCTCGGCCCTGCTCCTCGCCGCTTCGCTGCTCCTGGTGCCGCGCATCGGCGCCGAATTCATGCCGCAACTGGATGAAGGCGCTTTGTGGGTGCGCGCCACCATGCCCTACACCATTTCGTTCGATGAATCGGCCCGGGTCACTCCCCAGATTCGGGACGTGTTGCGCTCCTTCCCGGAAGTGACCACCGTGGCGTCTGAATTGGGCCGGCCCGACGACGGAACGGATCCCACCGGTTTCTTTAACGTGGAATTTTACGTGGGGCTCAAGCCGTACGCGGAATGGGCGGGCGCGCATCATACCAAGGCGGCGCTCATTGCCGCGATCAATGAAAAGCTTCAGTCGTTTCCGGGAATTGTCTTCAACTACACACAGCCGGCGGAGGACGCGGTGGACGAGGCGGAATCAGGCCTGAAAAGCGCCCTGGCAGTCAAGGTTTTTGGTCCCGATTTAAACACGCTGCAACAGAAGGGCAAGGCCATCAAGCAAGTCATCGAGCGGGTCCGGGGCATCGCCGACGTGACGTTGGTTCAGGAGCTCGGCCAGCCGAGTCTCAACATCAAGATCAACCGCGCCATGATCTCGCGTTACGGAGTGAATGTTGCCGACATCAATGGCCTGATTCAGACGGCGATCGGCGGCGACGTGGCCACGCAGGTGGTGCAAGGGGAAAAACAGTTTGACCTCGTCGTGCGCCTCGAGCATCAGTATCGCGACAACCCAGAGGAGATCGGGAACATTCTGGTGCCGACGCCCGGCGGCCAGCAAATCCCGCTCAAGGAATTTGCCGACATCCGGGTGGAAAATGGCGCGGCCTTCATTTATCGGGAGAACAATTCACGTTATATCGGAGTGCAGTTCTCGGTGGCGGGCCGCGACCTGGCCGGCGCCGTGGAAGACGCCATGCAGCAGGTCAAAAAGCAGGTGCCACTGCCGGAAGGATATCATCAGGACTGGGGCGGCGAATATACGGAGTATACCGCTTCGCGCCACCAGTTGGGCATCATTCTGCCGGTCACCGTGGGGCTGATTTTCCTCCTGCTCTTTGCGCTCTACAGCAACCTTAAATTTCCTTTCATTACGGTCTTGGGCGTGATTCTCTCCGCGCCGGTTGGCGGGATTGTGGCGCTGTGGATCACCGGCACGCCGTTTTCGGTTTCTTCGGGCATCGGCTTCCTCGCCTTATTTGGCGTCTCGGTGCAGACCGCGGTGGTCTATATTTCGTACGTCAATGAACTGCGCGGCGGGGGAACCGGCTTGGCCGAAGCCATCCGGGAAGGTGCGATTCTGCGGCTGCGCCCGATCATGATGACCGCGCTGGTGGCGGCGCTAGGCCTGTTGCCGGCGGCGCTGGCGACCGGCGTGGGCACGGATACGCAGCGGCCGTTCGCGCTGGTGATCGTTAGCGGCCTGTTTACCCGGCTGTTGATCAGCATCTTCCTGATGCCGGCGCTGTACGCCCTCGTGGCACGCCCGGACGACCGATTGGAAGTATAAATGCCGGGTTCAGCGGTGGCGGCATTTCCCGCGTGCACAATGCGCTCGAGCCGCCGGGCACAAACCTGCCAGAAAACGGCCCACCCTGGCCGGCCGGGTCAGCGTAAAGCTGTCGCCAAGTCGTCGGTGACGCGCTAATCTTACGAACTGTTCATCATGCATTTGGAATTCGCCGCCGTCTCCGCGCCGCTCCTTTCGCCGGCGTGGTTGTTGTCCATTTACTGTCTCCTCGTGTTGGTGGCGTCGCTGGCCGGCGGCTGGCTGCTGTTGTTGATCCACCTGAACCATACGCGGCTGCAACTGGCCGTCAGCTTCGTGGCCGGCCTGATGTTGGGAATTGCCCTGCTTCATTTCCTGCCCGACGCCAACGACCAATTGCACTCCCTGGACCAGACGGTGAAGTGGATGCTGGGCGGATTTTTGACCATGTTTTTCGTCCAGCGCTTCTTCCACTTTCACCATCATGATTTGCCGGAGGGGGACCCGGAGGATTGCTGCGGGCACGACCACGAACAGGACCACGCCGAACATCACGCGGGCCACGCGCACACGCTGGCCGACAAATCGGCCCAGCAGCTTTCCTGGGTGGGCACGGCGCTCGGCCTGACGCTGCATTCGCTCCTCGATGGGCTCGCGCTGGCCGCCGCCGTGGCGGGCGCGCGCGGCAACGAGGCGCTGGCGGGCCTGGGCGTGGCGCTCGTGGTCATTTTGCACAAGCCTTTCGATGCGATGGCCGTGTCCACATTGATGGCGATCAGCGGCAGCTCGCGCTTTTCGCGACACCTGCTGAACGGCCTGTTCGCGCTGGCCAGTCCGCTGGGCGCGCTGTTGTTCTATTTTGGAGCGCGGGATTTAGCCACCGGCAATACGCTGGTGTTGGGCGGCGCGCTGGCCTTTTGCGCCGGGTCGTTCCTCTGCATCGCCAGCAGCGACCTGCTGCCGGAGTTGCAGTTCCATTCGCACGACCGTTTCAAGCTCTCGGTGATGCTCCTGGCCGGACTGACTGTGGCCATCCTCATCAAACAATTTGAAGTGGGAAACTGAGCGCAATTTTCTTGAATCCCTCCTGGTGCAAATGCACAAGTTTCCCGGGCCCGCCTGGGATGTGCTCACCGGCATTGGCTAGATGGCGCTCTCGCAGCGCGCGCGGTAAGCGGAGGCGGATCGGTGAAAGCGCGCGGCCTGACCGCGGCTCGGAGGCTCACTGCATTTGGAGCAGGTAGAATTGGCGCGGGGACTTCGCGGTCACGGCGTTGGTGGCCGTAAACGTAAAGGTGCCGTCCGTGTCCAACGTGTTGGTTGCCACCGGCGTCCACTGGCTTAAATCCAGCGTAAGGTTGGTGCTCGTGAAGGTAATGCAAGCGCCACCGGCGTAGCCGTTGCCGCCGCTGACCACCAGGTTTCGGCCAGCCAGATTGATGCCGGATATCGTCGTTTGCGGCGCCACGCTGACGTCATCCAGTCCCAGATAACCATAGTCATCTTGGAAATCGAACTCCAGCGAAGTGTGGGTGCTCGACGCTGTGACCATAAATTCGATATTGGTCCAACCCATCGCGCCGATATCGGATTGATCAAAGACCGTAGTCCCGTTCCAGGATACGGAAAAGTCGTTGGGCGTGGTTCCATCGCCTGCCAGCCAAAACGAAAGCAGGTAATTGGCTCCCGGGGTGGTCGGCAGTATTTGGGACAGGTAGCCGGGGATTCCATACGTCGTCAAGGCTGCCAAATATGAGCCTGAGTGAGGCGAGATTCCGGAAGCAGATCCGTTATCCAAAAAAGCGTCCTCGCTCGTCTCCCAGCCGGTAGGATCATTAGTCCCCAATTCAAAACCCCCATTGAGGACAAGGCTTGAACGGTTCACTACAATGGATGGGCCGAAGGCCAAGGTAGCGCCGGCATCGCTGACGGCGATAACGCTGGGGGAGAAGGTCCCGGCTGCGGATAGGTAGGTGTGCGTGGGATTCTGGCCGGTGCTGATGGAACCGTCACCAAAGGTCCAATACCAATTGGTGATCGTGTTCCCGGCACTGTCTTCCGCCGGGGCCGTGAATTGGACGGACAACGGCCACGGGCCGCTCGTAGGGGAGGCTGACCAGGGATACTGATTGGTGAACGGCTCCAAAGTCGCTCCGCTGGAGCTTAGGTTCACTTGGTATGGGGTGATGGTCCCCGGCGCATTGGAGCCTTGGACGCTGGGCGAAGTTCCTTTCGTGCCATCCTGTAAATAGGACCGCAAGGACAATTGATAGTTGCCTGCGCTCTTCCCGAAAAGGAGAATCTGATAGTTGCCGGGCAGAGGCTGGTAGAGCTGGACGAAGTGCGCGGTGATTTTTCCGGGCGCGCCGGTCACGTCGTTGTTCTGCGGACAGTCGGCAAAATACGCTGATTGGGGAATTCCGTTCCGCACCGTGCCCGACGCCGGATCATAACCGGTCTGCCGCCCAAGGGGGTCCACGACCAACATTTCGGCGGCGTTACCGACACTGATGTCCAATCCGCCGGGGTTTGCAGGTTGAGCACTCACATAACCGCGGGTCTCGAAGAGGTTGTTGTAGTAATCAAGGTCGGCGGCGTCCGCAGGTCCCGGATCATTAATGACGAAATGCCCATTTGATTCCCCAACGACCAGCACAAAATGCGTGGGGCTCCCGTCGGCATTTGGGCTGACGCCCACGATGAGGGGGAAACCGTTGGCCAGGGATTGACTCAAGAATTGAGCATCGCTGGTGCGGTAGGCGTGAAACAGGAGGGCACGGCTGGAAGCATCTCGCGTGGCCGGATCCCAATTGACATCGTTCCCGACGAAATCATTGCTCTGGACAAGCAACGAATTGAGCGCCCCAGGGTCGGTGGCGACGCCCGCATAATTCAGTGCCATGGCCAAGGCGGACAACGCGGAGCCTTCCTGCTGAATCGTGGCGCTCGAGCCGGCGTAGGCATTGCCGGCCCAGCGGGAATCGCCCTGGGTGAAAAGCGGAACATTGAGCACCAGGTTGGTCAGATTGACGATGGGGAAAATATAGCGACCCAAAACATTGGTGTTCAGGCAACCATGGATCAAGCCGTTGGGGTTGAGATCGAGAAACGATCCCGGTATTCCCGAACCGTTTAACTGCAACGAAGTGCCCGGCAGACCGCTGCCATTGGAAAAACCCGCCACCGCTGAACTGCCGCCGAATCCGTCCAACCCACCGCTGGCGTCGCCCGTTTCCCACTGGACCTGGTCGTAATTGAATTCGATGTCAAAGTCACCGGGGTTCCGGTCCGAGCGGTCAATGAGCACCAGTTGGAAGCTGTTGAGCTTGTCGGTGTTCTCATCGTAGTAGCCGACGTCGATCCAATTGACGCCGAAGGCGGTATGCCCGTCAACGGTGTCGTTTCCGAAAGTGACCAAATTGCCGGCTCTGGTGTCCACGTCGGCAAAAAACGGGGCGATGATCTGGCTGCTGGTCCCGACAAGTCCGAAGGGGGTAAATTCCCCGAGCGGTTCATCAAAAGTGATGTTCCCGTTGTTGTTCAAGTACAAACTGCTGAAGGCAGAGCCGTAAAAATTCACAGCGAAACCAATCGACACCAACTGCGGTGTGCCGGGGGGGATTCCGTCGTACGGGCCAGTGCAGGGATAGGTGCCGTCATCATTTGGCCCGTAAACGGTGGAGGTGAAACCCGCCAGATTACGAATCGCGCCGGCTTGAGCAAGTCCTGGCAACAACCAGATCATCAGAAACCAACGAATTGCCTGCTTCATAATTTTTTGGTAGTGGCTCCAGTCGAACCGCCTTCTGAACATGAACGATGCTTTTCTAGGATAAATTAGGAGTATTGTCAATAATTTTTGGCTTGATTAACCTTTTAAATTAAAAAATCCCTGGCAACACCTCTTTGAGCGGGCCCAGATGCTTTTCGTAATGGCGCCAGTGATCAAGGGAATCCCGATAAATCGGCTGGCGGACTTGCCACTGGCTGGCGGTTTCCACCGGAAAACGGTTGGTATGCGTCGCCAGGCAGCGTTCGTTGAATTCCAGCCCGAGGAATTCCAACAGCCGGCGGGCGGACCCTTCCGTGTCCAGAATCATGTTTTCGTACGAGACTTCGATTAATTTCAGGGCCGGCAGCGTTCGCCAATGCTCCATCAATCGCGCGTATTCCCGGTAGAAATGGCCAATATTTCGGAGGTCAAACGAAAAATCCAAGTGCAACGGAAAGCGTTGAAAATAATTGGAAAGACAGGTGGCCGCCGGGTGGCGGGTGCAATGGATGATCCGCGCTTGCGGAAACAGCACGGTGATCAGACCAATATGCAGGAAATTCAGCGGGTTTTTGTCAATGACGTGAGGCACGGACGGGGGCACATCGCGTCTCAGCCGCCTTTCGTAGCCTGCCGCCACGAATTCAGCACCCGCAGCGGTCAGGTGCCGGACCGCCTCCGGATACGCCAGACCGGCGGGATTGAATTTGGGCAGTTCCGCCAGCAAATCGCCCAGCGTCGGCAACTCGCCGGCGGCGGCGATGCCCGGATGGTTGGAGAGCATGCTCGCCACCAGCGTGGTTCCGGAGCGGGGCATGCCCACCACGAAAAGGGGCGACCGGCTGTCCGAAACAAACGGAAGAGGACGCGCGAGAAAGTCTTGAGAGAATACGTCTCTCAGGGCGGCAGCCATTTTTTCGACCAACGCCGGGTTATAGGCCACCTGCGCATTCCGGACCTGGTTTGCCTGTCGAAAGTGTTCAAATGCCTCTTCGTACTGTCCGCAGTCATCGTAAATTTTGCCCAGGCTGAAATGCAGATGCTCCTGCTCCTCGGCGGTAAGGCCGGGCTTTTCCAGCAGGGCGCGAACGTTTTTTAGCTCATTTTCGTCCACCTTCTCGTGCTCTCGAATGTTCGCGAGGTTGAACCAGGGATCGGGGAAACCGGGTCTTAGAGCGGCGGCCCGGAGGAACATTTTCTCGGCTCCAACCATGTCGCCAATGCTCGCGAGAACAATGCCGCGGTTGTTGTGTGCCTCCGCGTGCGCCGGGTTCAGCGCGATGGTCCGGTCATAGCTGGCCAGCGCTGCCTCATAGCGCTTCAATTCCTGGAGCACCACGCCGCGATTATTGTGGGCTTCCACCTGGTCCGGCTTCAGGGCGATGGCCCGGTCGTAGCTCGCCAGCGCCTCGTCGCGGCGCGTCAATTTCTTCAAGACGGTGCCCCGGTTGAAATGGGCGTTGGCGTAGCCGGGCTTCAGGGCGATGGCCTGATCATAGCTGGCCAGCGCTTCCGCATAACGTTTGAGCGCTTGCAGGATGACGCCGCGGTTGTTATGGCCCTCCGCATAATCCGGCGCCCGCTTGAGGATCAAGTCGTACAGTTCCAGCGCCGCCGGGAAATTTCCGCGCCGGTGCTCTTCCACGGCCAAGGCACAGGCCGTGCCAATGGTCACCGGCTTGCCCTGCCACCGGATGGTCGGTTCAGGCGGCCGCACTGGGGGTGAAGATCGGGCTTTCATGTGCGCGCCGTGATGCTTCGGTGCCGGCGCGGGTCAATCTTATAATCGAAAGAACCTCGCCGGGCAAACCGCTTCTTGAGTGCGGAATCCGGAATTCGGAACTCGTTGAGTACGGAATACGGAGTTCGGAATGGGAGGAGATTGGGATTGGCGGATGATCGGATTCATGGATTATTGGGCTGGAAAGAAGGTCGCAGCGGGTGGCGTGGAGAATTTCAATGGTCTGACTTGCTCTGACTTGGTCTGACTCTGAAGCAGACGTGTGCCTGCACCGAGGCAAGCCGGCGCGAAAAATTTGATGGCTGGAGTTGGCCATTTTCAATGCATGGTCTCCGGGGACTTTTTTCGGTTGCGCATAATTGGTTCTATGGCCGGATATACCCCGATATACCCCGATATACCCGGATGTATAGCCGGAATGCCGGGGACCCGATGCAGGATACGGGATGCAGGAACGATTCGCGTGCGGAGCGCAGTTTGTGTCCGCCTTCGTTGCGCTCCGGCGCGGCAGGTCGCGGAACATGGGACGAACCAGCGCGTGGGGACAAGCCGTCCCCACCCCGGCGGCTGCGTGGCGAGTTGGCGGGACAAGGAATGCACTTTGCGAATAGCGACTGGCCTTCATAATTCGATTTCTGGTCGAATTAAGTCGGATTAAGTGGGATCAATTGATTGCGGAGTTCGGAATTCCCCCTTCGCTGAAGCTGCGGAGGACGGTTCGGAGTGTGGAACCATTCCAATGCGGAATTCGGATTGCGGAATGGGGATACCGAACGCTTTGGGAAGCCGGCCAATTTTGCCGCTTCGGACCGGGTTCATAATCTTCAAAGGTCCTACTTGGTCCTACCTGGTACGACTCCGTGAATATCTTGGGATGCATGGGACCGGGCACGGACTCATGGCCACCAAGGCATCTCCTCGTGGCCCTGCCGCCGAATGGACCGTATTTGTCCAACACAGCGCCAATCTACCATGGACTTGGGAGAGGTAAAGTCTAAATGTGACAGTGGATGAATTCAAGCATTTACAACCTAAGTGTTAACAGTGGCCTTGAGCACCGTCTGGCATTTGTCGGAAATGTGCAGGGCGCATTTGGCGCAGAGCGCCATTCCCGTGATCGTGGTAACCTGGCCGTTATCATCCGCTGCGAAGGCGATCGTGTTTAGACTCGCCAAGGCAACGCCGGCGAACAATGCCATGATAAGCATTAATTCTCTCATGCGTCATCCTTAGTTTGTTAAACTGAAAATTAGACCCGTTGCCAACCGCTCTTGTTCAAAGTGAGGGCGCGCTCAAATTCTGGTTTCGAGGAATTGGTGACCCACAGGAAGTGCACGCCGCGCATTTGAATGGCGCTGCGATTCATCGTAACAAAACCCGTGAAACACCGGCATCTGGAGCAGTATCGGCGACTATCTGCTCATCGGACTGACCCTGTGCTTTTTCCAGGGTTCCATCTATTTCTGTGTGAATGTCTGCGGGTCATCCTTGCAATCTTCCTTCAACGCCGCGAGTTGGGGCGCGAGCGCTTGCATCCGCTTCATCGAACGCATGTTCTCCATCACAACCACCAGCATAGCGAAATTTCAGCGAACTATCGTGGCATAGTGACATCCAAAAATTGTCAACCTCCCCCGGCAACTTGACCAACAATCTCAGGCGGCCAACTTCTTTCGAAACAACGCGACTGAAGTTAATCCAACTCCGAGAAGCATCGCAGTCGCGCCGCCATCTGGAACAGACGGAACACCCGTCTGGGAATTGGCAAACGTAAAATTAAAGTCCGCGTGAGGACCTCCAGTGGGATTGCTGACGGTAAAGGACCAACTTCCCGAGGTTGGTGAATACGTAGAACCAGCGCCGGTGATGGAGAGAGTCCCAGTTCCAAGCAGGTTGAGGAAGAAGCTACTTTGGGAAGAAATGGTGTCGGATATCAAATCAAATGTGTATGTAAAACCAGTGGTAGCGTCGGTAAAACTCCACAACGGACTCGCCGAGCCGCCAGGCCACGAGAATGAATGCCAAGTCGCAGTATCCCCGGAAGTGCCGGCGAAAGCACCAGTGTCCGCTCCGCCAACCAACGCCGGATTGGTTGGTGACCCAGCGGGTGCTGGGCAGTGTGGGATTTGGGGCCTGGGGATCGCAAAGGGTATGAGGCCTATTTGGAAACGCGAGTGCTCGAGTTGGGCCTGAAAGCGGGGCGCAGGGAATTGGAAGCGGCGTCTTTGGGTCGGGTTTAATGGCACGCGTCAAGGCGGCCCTGCGAAGCCAACGGCGAGAATCAAACACCGGACCAGCGCGGACGGCCCACGAGCAAGCGGAAGCTGAGCGGATGCTGGAAGTGGGCCTGCGAGTGCTCGGGTTGCAGGAGTGGGATTTGGCCAAAAGGCCAAAAGGAAAAGCAAGTGTTGGCGTGGTGGCTTCACGGCAGAACGACTGTGACGCGGCGCTGGATTGCCGAGCACCTGAGGATGGGATATGAAACCCGGGTAAGCGACTGACCCTTTAACGGGAGGCGCCCAGGGCAAATGCCCACCCGGGAATTGGCTTGCCATTTGGCGGCCGGTCGGCCATTCAATGGACGAAATCGGCACACGTTTATTTATGAGAAAATTTCTGCTCCTCACCACCACCCTGGTCGGCCTCACACTCGTCCCGGCCTTTGCGCAGCCCGGCGCGGGCGGCACCGGGCCGCACTTGGGGGGCGCCATGAACAAACTTTTCGGCGCCAATCAAATTTTCTCCGCCACCATGGAAATCCAGACCGCCGCCCCAGACGGCAGCGACATCATCATGCCCGGCACGGTCAGTTATGACGGGGGCAAATTCCGTTTTGAAATCAACCTGAGCCAGGTGCAAGGCGGCGGCATGCCCGCCGCCGTCGTGCAGCAATTGAAGACCATGGGCATGGATATCGTCATCACCATCTCACGCCCGGACCTGAAGCTGTCCTATTTGGTTTATCCCGGCATCAACAGCTATGCCGAGGTGCCATTGAAGAAAGGCTCCGCCAGCACCAGCCTGGACGATTACAAAATGGACACGACCGAGTTGGGCAAGGAAACCGTTGACGGCCACGATTGCGTGAAAAACAAGGTGACCGTGACCGACAAAGAAGGCGCCAGACACGAGTCCACCGTCTGGAACGCGACCGATCTGAAAAATTTCCCCGTCAAAATCGAGGCCACGGAAGAGGACCAGTCAGCCACCATGCGGTTCAAGAACATTACCTTTGACAAACCGGCCGCCAGCCTGTTTGAGCCTCCGACCGGCCTGACGAAGTACAACGACGCCAAAACCATGCTCCAGACCGAGATGATGAAGAAGATGGGCGGCGGCCCCGGCCTGCCGCCGGCGGGACATTAGAAATCCCTGGACTTCGAGCCGGAATCCCGGTGGGATTTGGGACGGGAATGACGGCCTTTCGTTCTGGTTGCGCCGGGACTGTCACGGTATCTTTGGAATCACGCGGCAGCGCCCGGGACGGGTGCGCTCAGTTGGAGGCGGGTTGTCGGGGGAGAGGTCGAGGATCCCGCTGGCATTCGGCTATTTGGCAGCGAGTGCCTTGGCCACAGCGGCTTCCAATTCCTCGCCGCGCAGTTCCTTGCCGATGATTTTGCCGTCGGGCCCAATGAGGAGGGCAAACGGGATGGCCTCCACGCCGTATTGTCCGGCCAGCTTGTTCTGCCAGCCCAGGCCGTCATAATATTGCGGCCAGGTCATGCCGTCTTGCTGCTTGAGAAAAACGTCCAGCTTGTCGCGATCGGAGTCCAGGCTGACGCCAATGATTTCAAAGCCTTCGCCATGGTGTTTCTGGTAGGTCTTGATCACGTTCGGCAGTTCGGCGCGGCACGGCGGGCACCAAGTGGCCCAGAAATCCACCAGCACCACCTTGCCCTTGAGCGCGGCCACCGACAACGGTTTACCGTCCAAATCCGTCACCGAAAAATCGGGGAAGGCACTGCCCACGGCCAGGCCGTCTTGAATCTTCTTTGCCGACGCCTGTTTGGCGATCCCGTCCAGGATTTTGTCGGCGTTCGTGCCGTAGCGGGTATTGGGATAATCCGCCTTGATCTCCCGGATAAGGTCGGCACCCTTGTCGGTGTTCTTGATGACTTCCAAATACAATTGGGCCTTCATGAACACGACCAGCGCCGCCTCGTCGGTTTTGGCGCCCTTTTGGTCAGCGATGAGCTGGTCCAATGTCTTCAGTTCATCGGCCAGGTCCGCCTCGCTGGTTTTCCCATCCTTGACCTTGGTTTGCACCTGCATTACCAACGCCTGCAACTGGCTGTGCACGGCCGAATTGGTTGGCGTGGACTGGGCATTGGCCGGAGTGGATACGAGCAGCCCGGCGACGATCGCCAGGCCGAGCAGGGATATGATTTTCATTAAAAAACGGACCATCCCACGTTTTCACGTCAAAGGCAAATTTAATCCCGCGTTTTAGAGAACCGACTGCCTGGGTTATGGAGCGGAGTGGCAAAGAGAGAGGCGCTGCTGGCGAAAGTTTCCGCCGCCCCTGCGCTTCGCCGGGCGGCGGAGCGGTCGCGGCGCAACCACTGCCACCAAGGAAAAATACATGGCTACGGCCGTTCATCGTATTGTAACAACTTCCGGGTTGATTCCTGCCGCTGAACACGAAATCGTTGTCGGATGCAAAGATTCGCCTGGCGCTCAATCGTTGGTCTGCTCCTGTGGCTGTCGCTCGAACCCGCTTCGTTGGCGGCCGGCCGCGCCAGGTACTTTATTTTGGTCGTCTGGGATGGCATGCGGCCGGATTTTGTCACGCCGGAACTAACACCCACCCTGTATGCGTTGCGTCAGCAGGGTGTCTGGTTTGCGAATCATCATCCGGTTTACACGTCCTCCACCGAAGTGAACGGCGCCGCGCTGGCCACTGGCGCGTTTCCCGGCCATAACCATATCGTGGCGAACAACGAGTACCGCCCCGAAATTGACTGGTTGAAACCCGTCGCCATGCAATCACTGGAAGCCGTTCGCCGCGGCGATGAAATCAGTGGTGGAAAATACATCGGGGTGCCCACCGTGGCGGAATTGTTACAGTCGCACCATCTGACCACGGCCGTGGTGGGCGCCAAGGCCGTGGCGCTGCTCCACGACCGCCGCGCGCGCGGCGACGCTTCGCCCGATCCTGTATGGTTCGCCGACGGCTGTTTGCCCGCGGCCCGCCTCGGCGCGCTGACGAATCTGCTAGGTGTGTTTCCCGCGCCCGCCATCCCCAATGTGGGACGCGATCAATGGGCCGCGCGCTGTCTGACGGAAGCGTTCTGGGGCAGCCAGCCGCCGCGCTATTCCGTGCTTTGGCTGAGCGAGCCGGATGCCTCGCAGCATCAGCACGGACCGGGATCACCCGAGGCCCTGGCGGCCATTCGCAGTTGCGATTGCCGGCTGGCCACAGTGCTGCGCGCGCTGGACCAGCGCGGCGTGCGCGACCAAACCGACATCATCGTGGTGTCCGATCACGGTTTCTCGACGATTGGCACGATTTGCGACGCCGGCGAAACGTTGCGCGCGGCCGGCTTCAACGCCCGGCCTGAGTGGAGGCAGCCGCCGAAAGACGGCGATGTGACGGTGGTTGGCAATGGCGGCTCGGTGATGCTTTACGTCACGGGCCGATCGGCGGGGGTCATCAGCAATGTCGTCGTCACGCTGCAACGCCAGCGGTTTAGCGGCGTCATTCTCACCCGGGAAAGGCTGCCGGGCACCTTCCCTCTGGGGGAGGTCAAACTGGAGTGCCCGACAGCGCCGGACGTGATTGTGTCGTTGCGCTGGGATCGCCGCGCGGCCCACGACGATCATCCGCTCGTTGAGGTGTACAACGACGGTTATCAGGAATACACGCCCGGGTGCGGCATGCACGTCACCCTGAGCCCGACCGACCTGCACAACACTTGCGCGGCGGCGGGACCGGATTTTCGCGCGGGCGTGGTCGATTGGCTGCCATCGGGCAATGTGGACATCGCGCCGACGCTGCTCTGGCTGATGAATATCAAGCCCCAAACCCCGCTGGATGGACGCGTGTTGCGCGAAGCTTTGGCCGGCCAGACCGCGTCCGTGGGAAGAGTAGAGCTCGGGCGGCGCGATTCGCAGGTCAGGCTGCCGGGCGGGACCTGGAGCCAATATCTTATCTTCACTGAATTGAACGGCGAACGCTATCTCGACGAAGGCGATGGCGAATGGTCGGCTGCGCCGGGGATGACCAAGGGCGAATAAGCTGCACCGGTGCGGCTGAACGGCGCCAAACGATCGGTAGTGGCCTTGCACTCCTCACGTCGTGCCCTACAAACCGGATGGGGTGAGTCGGGCCGGGGCGGAGACTGGCGCTCCGATGGCGTGCGGGAGCCGGGCCGAGCGATGCTCGGCGCTCCGGGGCAGGCCATCCTCACGTCGTGCTCGATAGATTTGTAGCATTGCTGTTCGCAGGCGCACTTCATTAAGATGTGGGCATGAAAATCCGGTTTATATTGATCGTGGCGTTGACGTTGCTTTGCGGCAAGGTCCACGCCGCAGACTGGCAATTAATTTGGTCGGACGAGTTCAATTATCAAGGATTGCCGGATCCGTCCAAATGGGGGTATGAGGTAGGATTCGTTCGGAACCATGAGTCGCAATATTATACAAAGGCCAGGCTCGAAAACGCCCGGGTTGAAAACGGCATGCTGGTGATCGAAGGCCGAAAGGATCATTACGAACCGCCGGGGCACGCAGCCGTTGACTACACGTCGGCGAGTCTGACCACCCAGGGCCTGGCGGCGTTCCAGTATGGCCGGATCGAAATGCGGGCGAAGCTGCCGCGCGGCAAGGGCATGTGGCCAGCCTTTTGGACCCTGGGCACGAACATTACCCAGATCAGTTGGCCCCGGTGCGGGGAGGATGACATCATGGAATTCATTGGGAAGGACACGAATCACATCTACGGAACGTTGCACTTTAGTCGGGACGGCCAAAACGCCTCCGATGGCGGCAAGGTCGAGCTCGCCGCCCCCTATGACGATTTCCATATTTATGCGGTGGAATGGACGCCCGAGCGGATTGATTTTTTTGTTGACGACCGGAAATACCACAGCGTGGACATTGAAAAAGCCGGGCCGGGGGACGCCAATCCGTTCCGCAAACCGCATTACCTGCTCATCAACCTCGCCTTGGGCGGCGATTGGGGAGGGCCCATCGATGACGATCTTCTGCCACAGAAATATCTAATCGACTACGTGCGGGTGTACGAAAGGAAGGGGGCGGCGACGGGCACGGCGCCGTAACGAAAGGGGATGGATGCTGTCTTTCGCTTCCTAATCGGACTTTGGCGGATGCCCCAGTATTTGGGCCAGGCCGTCGCGGGCGGGGGTAAAATCGGGCCTTAGCCGGAGGGTTTCCTGAAAGTGCAGGATGGCTTCATTGGTTTGTCCGCGTTCGACCAGCACGCAGGCATAATTGCAGTGTGCCTCGGCCAAATCCGGGTCCAGGCGCAGCGCTTCCTGGAATTGCCAGATGCCCTCGTCCCGTTCGCCATGGTTGTAAAGGGCCGCGGCCAGGCTGTTGTGCGCCCCGGCATTATCCGGCGCCAGCCGCACCGCTGCCTGGAATTCGCGGATCGCCTCGTTCTTTTTGCCCTGCTTGAACAGAGCCACGCCGAGATTGTTATGCGCCTGGGAATTGTCCGGAGTCAGCCGGATGGCTTCCTCGTAGTTTTCGATCGCGGCTCCGGTCTGGCCGGTCTTGTCGAGATCAGTGCCCAGATTAACGTGCGCCCGCGCGAAGGCGGGATGAATGGCCACCACCGACTCGTAAGTTTGAATGGCCTCACTGAGTTTCCCTTGTTCATCGAGCGCCACACCGAGGTTGTAAAGCGCAATGTAGTTGTCCTCCGTAACCGCCACCGTGTGCCGGAACAGCGTCTCACCGTCCTGCCAATATTGCAATTGAACCCGGGTAACGATGGCGCAGGCAACGATGGCCGCCGCGCCCGCAGTGCCCAGCATCGCCGCCCGGTATTGCCAGCGTCGCGTCAACGCCTCGGCTCCCCAGACGGCAACAATCATAATGCCCAGGGAGGGCAGATACGTATAGCGGTCGGCCATGGCTTGCAGGCCCACTTGGACCAGGCCAAGGACCGGAACCAGCGTGCCCAGAAACCAGAGCCATCCCATCAGAAGATACGGGTGCTGCCGCCGTTGCGCCAGCGCCAGCGCCAATACGGCCGCCAGAAAAACGGCCGCCAGGCAGGCTTCCGACGACGGCCAGGAACCCGGATGCGGATAGAATACGGCGAGATCGGCCGGCCAAAATATTTTGCCCAGGTAACGGCAATAGGAAATCAGAGCCGTCTCGCAACGGGCCAAGAGCGGCAGGTGCTGGACGGTTTCCACCACGCCATTCGCGTTCTGCACGAGGAACGTGATGACGCTCGCGGCAATGGCCAGCAGAAAGAATGGAACTTTCTCCCCAAGCAATGACGTCACCTGGCCAGCCTTGAACCGTCCCAGCGGCCAGTAATCGATCAGGAGCAGCACGAATGGCCATGTCACCAGCATGGGCTTGCTCATCAATCCAAGCCCGAACCACAACCAGGCCAGCCAGTAGGAGGGGATGGACCAGAACGCGCGCCGACCTCCCGCCACCCTGGCCTGCGCGTACCCGGCATAGGCGACCAGCGTCAGCAAACCAAACAGGCCGCTCAAGACGTCCTTGCGCTCGGCCACCCACGCCACCGATTCCACCCGCAGGGGATGGACGGCAAACAGCGCGGCCACCATGACACTCTTCCAGACCGCGCCAGTCAGGCGCCGCAGGAACACAAACACCAGCGCCGCGTTGGCCGCGTGCAATAAAACATTTACCAGGTGATGCCCCCAAGGGTCCAGCTGGCAAAACTGGCAAACCAGCATGTCCGACATCACCGTCAGTGGATGCCAGTTGTCGGCCACGGGATGTGAAAACGCCCAGCCGACGTTTTGCAGCGTCAATCCTTTCTGGACCTGTTTATTGCCCGTGAGGTAGCGGTCGTCGTCATAGTTGACGAAGCCGTGCTGTAGCGCCGGCCAATAGAGGACGACGACCGCCAGCGCGAGCACGAGGGCGATCAGCCACGCCGGCGGCTGCGAACGGGCAGGGGAGCCCGGCGGCGCCATCGGCTTGGGTTTCGATTTGGCCACGGTTTCGGTTCAGGACTTCCCCTTCAACGCCCGTTCAATCAGTTTTCTTTCGCGTTCGCCGTAATTCAATTTCAGCGCCTCCGTCCGCGCGGCATCCGACATTTTTTCCCAGGATTTCCGGACGGCGTTGACCATCTTTTCCTCATCGCTTTTGGCGGCCAGGGCGGCGAATTGGAATTCCAAGAACACCAGGCACAAGGCATCCTCCAAAACCCGGCATTCGGCGTCGGCTGGAAAATTCTTCTTGAGGTTCAAATCCTGGACGCGGGCAATCGTGGCGTCGTCATAGCCCATTTCCCGGAGGATGGCGCCGGATTTTTCGGCGTGAAATTTTTTCAGGTCGGCGCGCCATTTCAAATAGCCGGCGCGGGTCATGGGATACCGGTTGCGCGGGCTTTGCCAACGGCAGATGTGCTGGCAGCGCGCCGCCAGCCGCAGGGCTTCGCTGGCGTCGGGTTGCAACTTTAGAACCCAGCCCGTCAGCCGTTCGGCATACAGCCATTCGCGCGGACGGCCGTCTTCGGTATGGGGATCACGACTGTTCTCTTCGTCAAAACGACGGATGGCGCCGGCCAGCTTCTCGTTCATGCGCGAATTATGCCGGTTGAAAAAGGCCGGAAGCAACGGCGAATTTGGATTTCGAAGGCCGCTTGAGTGCGAGGAAGTGAGTGCTAACTCCGAAGAGCGGAATGCTTCCGCCTACATCTGCTTCCGGCGGACTCAGCCGGCGCGGCGGCGGGTGCGGAAGGGGGCGGGCCGAGCAATGCCCGGCGCTCCGGGCAGACACTCCTCACGTCGTGCCCTACGGGGAAGGGGAACGATCGAGCCGGGTCGGAGACCGGCGCTCCGATGGCGTGCGGGAGCCGGGCCGAGCAATGCTCGGCGCTCCGGCAGGTGAGGCCAGCCCGCAGACTACGAAACCGGGATCTGGAAATTGGGGCGTTGGCTTTCGCCCCTCGGACTGGAGTTAGTGGTCGTGGCAACCGCAGCCGTGGCCGCAGGAACCTTCGGACAGGTCATCCGCACTGGGGATCCGGCCCAGTTCAATCGTCTTGGCGACGAATTTCTGCACCGAGTGCTGTAAATCGTGCATTTCCTCCTGGGCGTTCATGAAGCCGGAGGCGACAGGATTGAGGAGCAGGGCGTCGCGGTCTTTCTCGAAGGCGGAAATTTCCGCCGGATCGAGCGATTCGCCGTTGTGCTGCTTTTCCTGAAGCACCTGCCCCTTGTTCACCAGCCGTTCATATTGGCCGCGGGCGTCGGCGTCCGACAGAAAAGTGTCAATGCGCTGGCGCACTCCGCCGTCTTGCAAGTGCTCGAGAATGGCCTCGCAGAGCTCGTTTGTCTTCGTTTCGACTTTTGTAGGCATAATTTGCGGGAAGAATAAACCACATCGGCGCCCCAAAAGCAATTGCCATTTCGCGGGCGGTCTCCTGATTCGTGGAGGGCGGCATTGATGCTGTATGAGCGTGGATCGCAGAAGGAGGCTCAAGCGGGCTGAAGAGCCTGGGCGAAAAACAGTCGGGCGCATTCGGCTTGATGAAACAAGGGCGATAGAACTGAGGGACGGAGCACCTCACCCCGGCCCTCTCCCCATTTTGCTCCGCAGACTCCGCAAAACGCGGAGAGGGTGAAGTGCTCCCAGCGATTCGTGGTGGCCGCGTGTTCTGGTATGAGCCGTTTTTCACAAAGGCTCTGAAGCCCACGCGCCAAATCGAAATTAAGGCAACGCCGTTTTCTACCCGTCCTCGCCCTCGCGATTGAAGGTCAGGGATCGAGGGCGGAAAACGGGAACAAGGATGGGGACGATCCCTTGGTTCCCAGTTTGCACGCATGGTCGTTTCGCCCGCCAATAAGTTTGACACTGCTTATGAAAAGCGCTAAATCCTTGCCCACACTTTATGCAACTCATCCAACTCCAGTGGATTGATTATACCATTCTCATTGCGTACGTCCTCTTCGTCATCGGAATTGGCTGGACGTTGGCGCGTTACATGAAAACCTCGTCGGATTTTCTCACGTCGGCGCGTTCGATTCCCACGTGGGTGACCGGCCTGGCGTTCATTTCGGCCAACCTCGGCGCGCTGGAACTGGTCGGCATGGCCGCCAGTGGCGCCAAATACGGCATCGCCACCGCCCACTTCTACTGGGTGGGCGCGATTCCCGCGATGATCTTCCTGGCCGTGTTCATGATGCCATTTTACTACGGGTCGAAAGCGCGTTCAGTACCGGAATACCTGAACATGCGGTTTGACGGGCGCGTACGGTGCCTGAACTCCATTGCCTTCGCCGTCATGACGATATTCGCGTCCGGCATATCGATGAATGCGCTGGCGAAGCTGCTCAACCAACTGCTCGGGTGGGATTACAACGTGGCGCTTTTCATCTGCTCGGGCGTCGTGCTGGTTTACGTTTTGAAAGGCGGACTGACCTCGGCCATTTACACCGAAGTGCTGCAGTTCTTCATGATTGTTCTCGGTTTCGCGCCGGTCGTTTATCTGGGCTTGAAGGATGTGGGCGGCTGGCATGCGATGAACCATTCGTTGCAGGCGGTGGCGGTAAATCCGTCCGCGCTCTACCTTAAGGATGCCGGCATCAGCTACGCGCCGGACGCCTGGACCAGCGCCTGGACGCCCGTGCTGGCCGGTTCGGCCCACAATCCGATGGGGGTGGACATTATCGCCATGGTTTTCGGCCTCGGCTTCGTCCTGAGCTTCGGCTACTGGTGCACCAACTTCCTGGTCGTTCAGCGCGCCATGGCGGCCAAGAACATGACGGCGGCGCGCAACACCCCGCTCGTCGCTGCCGTGCCGAAAATGCTCTTTCCCTTCCTGGTGATAGTACCGGGCATGATCGCGGTCGCCCTGACCTCCATGCCGGATAAAAACTATCGCATCCCTCCGCCGGTGCTTTCGGCGGCCACCTATGCGAAGGCCATTGATGCGGTCAAGAATGCCAGCCCCGCGGATTCAGCGGCGGCCGTGAAGTCCGTGGCCGAGGCCCTGGGCAAGAAAGTCGCGCCCGACAAAATCGCCTCGCTGGTGGCGGCCAATGCGGCCAATAAACTGTCCGATGTCCAGATCAAGCAAGGCCTCGAAAACGGCATCGCGGAAAATTACTACGACGGTGTGATCCTTTCGCTCGTAACCAAGTATTGTCCGCCGGGATTGCTCGGTCTGGCGCTGACCGCTTTGCTCGCGTCATTCATGTCCGGCATGGCCGGTAATGTCACCGCATTTAACACTGTTTTCACTTACGACCTGTATCAAGCTTATTTCGCGCCCGGCAAGAGTGACCGGCATTATTTCCTGACGGGCAAAGTCATTACTGTAGTCGGGATCGTCTTAAGCATTGGGGCGGCCTATTTTGCCTCCATGTATGACAACGCGATGGACATCATTCAGCTGGTCTTTGGCTTTGTTAACGCCCCGCTGTTCGCCACGTTCCTGCTCGGCATGTTTTGGAAACGCACCACCGGCACCGGCGCGTTCCTGGGTCTGTTCGGGGGAATTGGCGCTTCAGCCATCTTCCATGCGCTGACCATTGCGCACGGAAACACGCCGGGCGTCAAAGGCGGCTACGTGCATGTGCTCCAGGAGTTCCCCAGCGAAATGGCGCAGAACTTCTGGCTCGCCGCGTTCGCCTTTATTGTCTGCTTCGTCCTGACCCTGGCTATTTCACTCGCCACGGAATCACGGAAGTCCGACGCCGACTTGAAGGGGCTCGTCTATTCGCTTACGCCAAAAATCGTGGACCGTGACGTTCCGATTTATCAGAAACCCGCCGTCGTCGGCATCGTGCTGCTGATTGCGTGCGTCATTCTCAACCTCATTTTCTGGTGAAAAAGCCGGTCGTTTGAAATCGTAAATCGTTAATTTTAAATCAAAAATTAATTATATGGGACTCGATATTCGCTGGCCAATCGGCCTCATGTTCACCCTCATTGGGGCGCTGCTGGTGGTCTATGGCGCGGTTGTGAAATCCGATCACGCCATCTCGCTGGGCATCAACATCAATCTCATCTGGGGCGTAATTCTCCTGGTATTCGGCGTGTTGATGCTGCTGGGCGCAGCCGCCGGCGGCAAAAACAATCCGCCGTCCAAGTGACCTGAATTCCGCCGGCGGGGGATGACTGCAGGGAAACGGCCCTCCGGCCGCTGTTCCCGGTTACAGTCCTCCGCAACCGGTTCGCGTTTAAAAACATGAATCTTAAAGAACTATCCGACCATGTGGCGGCCGAATTTCAAAAGCATTATGGCCGCCCGCCGCGCTTCATCGTCGCCGCGCCCGGCCGCGTCAACGTCATCGGCGAACATACCGATTACAATGACGGTTTCGTGCTGCCCATGGCGATCGAGCGCTACGCCGTCATGGCCGCCGACACTGCCGCCGCTCCCGGAAAGGTGTCCGTTTACGATCTCCATTTTAAGGAAAACGCTGAAATATCCGTGGCCGCGCCAGTGACCAAGGGTCAGCCCAAATGGTCCAATTACATCCGCGGCGTACTCGCCGGCTTCCAGGCGCGCGGGACCAAGCTTCCTGCGCTTGACGTCGCCTTCATGTCCACCGTGCCTCTGGGCGGCGGCTTGAGCAGCAGCGCCGCGCTCGAGGTGTGCACCGCCACGCTCGTCGAGGCGGCCACCGGCAAAATCATCGATCCCGTCGAGAAGGCCTTGCTCGCGCAAAAGGCCGAGCACGATTTCGCCGGCGTTCCCTGCGGCATCATGGATCAATTCATTTCCGCGTTGGGCCGCGAGGGCCATTTGTTGCTTCTCGACTGCCGCACCCGCAAGACTGAACTAGTGCCGATGAGCGATCCATCCGTGGCGCTGCTCGTCGTGAATACCAACGTCAAACATGAGCTGGGCAGCGGCGAGTACGCCAAACGCCGCGCGCAGTGCGAAGAAGCCGCCAAAATCCTCGGCGTCAAATCCCTCCGCGACGCCACGGCCGAACAACTGGAAGCCGCGAAGGGGAAGATGAGTGACGTCGTTTACCGCCGCGCCCGTCATGTCATCGGCGAAATCGAGCGCACGACGTTTGCCGCCGAGGGCATCCGGCAATCGAACTGGCCCACTGTGGGCCAGCTCATGTACGCCAGTCATTACGCCCTGCGCGACGATTATGAAGTAAGCTGCGCCGAACTGGATGCCGTGGTGGAAATCGCCGAGCGCATCGGCGCCAAAGGCGGCGTCTATGGCTGCCGCATGACCGGCGGCGGCTTTGGCGGCTGCTGCGTGGCGCTGGTCCAAGCTGGCGCCGGGGAGGCGATCACAAGGAAGATCGCCGCCGATTACAAGGCCAAAACCGGAATCGAGGCGGCCATCTTTGCCTCCCGTCCCGCCGCCGGTGCGACGATCCTGAAGAGTTAGAAATTCACGGCGCCGTCACCCGATAAAATCGCGCCGCCCAGTTGGTGGTGGTCGCATCCGTAAATTGATACGCGCCTGGTGAAATTTCCGGTACCGGTCCCAGCCAGCCCCAGGTGACCAGGTTGGTGGAGGCCCAGAGGCTGTAGGTCGCGTTGGTGCTGCCTTGAAATTCCAGTCCAAACGTCCCGGTTGGCCCACCCGCCGAAAGAGCTTGCTCCATTTGCGGCGGAGCGGGCAGCCCGATGTTCACCGTCACGCGAGCGGGCAGGGAATCGTTGAGCCCATCGTTGGCTACAAATCCAAAGTTGTCATACGGAATGCCAACGCCATTGGTGCCGGGTGCGAAGACGACGCGCCCGCCGTCATCGGCGACCTCCGGAGCGGCCAGGCTGACCGCGCTTCCACGACCGCCGTTGGCATACTGATAAAGCGTTCCCAGGCCTGGCAACGTGGTAACGCGATAATTCAACACGCTGCCGTCTCCCGGCGTGGCGCTCAAGGTGATCGTCAAGTCGTGATTCACGAAGCCGTTCGCCGTCTGGCTGTTGGCTTGTGGCGCAAGGTTGCCGATGGCCACGGCATGGAAGACTCCTCCGGCCAACTGCACCAGGTTGGTCAATCCCGCCGGCAGATTGGTTTGGCCGTCGCTGTCATCGCCCCAGGAAGCCACCGTGCCATCGGCTTTCAGGGCCAGATTGAAATAATCGCCGGCAGCGACCGCGGTGACGCCGGCCAAATTCGCCGGCACGTTGGTCTGCCCCGAATCATCGCGGCCCCATGCCACCGCTGTGCCGTCCGCCTTCAACGCCACGCAGTGGAACGCCCCGGCGCTGATGGCCACCACGTTGCTCAAACCTGCGGGCACGTCGGTCTGTCCGTAGCTGTTGTCGCCCCAGGCCGTGACCGTGCCGTTCGCGCCCAGGGCCAGGCTGGAATAGATCTCCGCCGCGACGGCGCAGACGTTGACCAGCCCCGGGGGCACGTTGGTCTGTCCCGCGTTGTTGTAGCCCCAGGCAGTCACCGTGCCGCCGCTCTCCAGTGCCAGGCTGTGATAAGCCCCGGCGGCGATGGCCACGACGCCGGTCAGATTCGAGATGCCGTTCAACTGCCCGCTGCTGTTTCCGCCCCAGCCGTCCACCGTGCCGTCCGCCTTCAGCGCCAGGCTGTGATAAAATCCGGCGGCCACGGCCACGGCATTGGTCAGGCCGGCGGGGGCATTGGCCTGGCCGAAGGCGTTGTAGCCCCACCCCGCAACCGTCCCATCGTTCCTTAACGCCAGACTGTGATAGCTGCCGCAGGCCACCGCCACCGCGTTGGTCAATCCCGCCGGCACATTCGCCTGCCCATAGGAATCGTCGCCCCAGGCCTTCACCCGGCCACCCAGGGAAAAGATGCGGTCGGCGCCGCGGACCGTTCCGAGGGCGTTGCTGGCGTCGAATCGATAATGATAAATATCGCCGGCCATCAGGTTGGTGATGGACGCCTTCACAAAAGTCAGTTGATACCCGTTGCCAACACTGGTCATTGGTGTCTGCTGCCCATCGCTGCCATTCGTGCCCCACTCGAACCAGACACTCGTATTGGTGCCGTTGGGGACGACCGCCCCGCCCAGATCCGCCGCGCCTGACCCGATCAAAGCTGGCGGCAAGGTCATCCCGTAGGGCGCGCCGCTGGCGGGCACGGAGACCGCCAGCACCGCATTGGAACTGACAGCGCTGCCCGCCACATTGGTCACCACGACGGAATAAATTCCCGCCTCAGGCGGCTGGACGTTGGCCGCCGTGTAGAAATAGTTTGTCGCGCCGATCAGGTTCGTTCCATTCAAGCGCCATTGGTAGCTGAGCGGCGCGGTGCCCGTGGCGGTGACATTGAACGTCACGTTGGTTCCCACATTGACCGATGCGCTCGCGGGTTGCGCGGCCACATAGGGCGAGGCGGCCGCGACCCCCAGGCCGGCGGCCTGCCGGTAAAGCAGGAACAGATGGTCCGGCCGCACCATGACATACTCGTTCGCGTCCAGGGAATTCCTGAGCGTCCGGCAGTCTGCCGGCGTGATGTTCCAGCCATCGCCCTGCACGGCAATAAACATCGGGGCCTCACCGCTCCAGCCGGCCGCCGTGTTGGTGATGCCGCTGAACAGCAGCGCTTCCGTGGAGGTGTAACTGTTGTTTCCGGGAAAGCCGAGGACCGGCAGGCCGTCATCATGGGCCGTATAATAGCCGTCATCCTGGTCGTTCACTCCCAACAACGTCGGGCAGTTGGCGGCGTAGGCATCGGCCGTGGCGGTGGACAGCGTATTCCAGACCGTGATCGCGCGAATGCCGCTGCGTTGCAAATAAGGATTCGACGCCTTGGTATAGGCGTTCACGTCGGTGGCGCTCCAGTAATTGATCCGCGTGTAGCCCGCGCCCGACGGCCCGGCCAGCAGACAGTCGTTGGTGGTGGCCGTGTTCCAGTAATAATTCAACATGCCCGGGTCCATGACCACGGACAGCGGCTGTGCCGTCCAGCCCATGGGCGCGCTGCCCCGCGCGGCGCTGTCCCAGTTTTGCCTCAGGTAGTGCTGCATGTACTGGAGGTTGTCCCCGTCGCTCAGCGTCACGGAGACATAGACCTTGTTCTGCAGCGGCGGCGTGGGCGGAATTGGCGGGATGGCAATGGGCGTGGCGACGCCGGCAAAAACGGAGCCGTTGTTGTACCAGTCGCTGGCGATGACGGGGATGCCGTACGGCCCGATCCATTGCAGGCCGGCCGTTTCATCCGGCCACCAGCCCAGGTAAATGCCATTGACGGGCGTCATGCTGGCGATGAACGGTTGCAGGGCCGTTGCATCCGCAGCCACGCCGGGATCCAGCCAGACTGTCGCCGACTTGACGGCGACGAGGTAATCCCGCAATTCACCATGCAGATTTGTTTCCATGCCCGCAAAAATCCGGTGCGTGCAGTACGGCCAGCAATTGGTGTAAAGAAAATTATAAACCTGATACTTCGTCGTGAATTTGCCGCGCAAATCCTCCGTGACCTTCAGCGCGTAAGGAGCGTTTGTCAGGGTCTCCAGCAAACTTGGATCACAGATGAGTTCATTGTTCAAGCCCGCCAGCGTGGTGGCCAGGTTGAGCGTGTCGGATAGATTGGGATCGGTGACCACCAGCCCCGTCACGTTCGTTTCGTATTCGAGCAGGGCTTGGTAGCCGTTGGTGACCAGGTAGGGCAGGTGATGGTTCGTCAGCCAGGTGAATTCGCCCTCTCCAAACGAACTGCTCACACACGCGATCCGCGGCTGCGTCCGGTTCACGATGCCTTCCAGCGACACGAACAAATCCTGTTCGGCGCTGCTGGCCGAACTGAGATCGATGCAATCGAGCACCGCCGCCGGCGTCGAAAAAGTCGGCAGATATTGATTCGTCGGCCAGTTGAGCCCGGTCCCGTGGGCGGCGCAGACGACAGTCCAGGCCAGACACGAAAACAAGACCCGTCGCAAAACATCGGCGGACAACATTCCGTTCAACTTAATCAAAATATGATTTCGTGCCACGGCTATTTTCATGCGGCGAAATTCACATGAATGGGCGAACCGCAGGATCGCGACGTCCTGAAGAACCGTGGCGTGATCTTTCTGGTAAAGAAATTCAGCCCATGAGGTGAAAAAAAGGCTTGCATAGGCAGCAACAACGCTTATGATCGACACGAGTTCCACTTCAGAAGAATGGCGTTAATAAGTTTGGCCAATGAAAGATCATGAATACCTCCAGAGGTATGCCGCCGCGGATTTTTAACACTCTTCGAGTCCTGGCAGCCAGCGCATTCTGCTTGAGCCCGGCCGCCGGACTGCAAGCGGATGAAACGCAGGCCGGTTCCGCCCCGGCGGCGACAAATTCCGTGGCGCCAAAAGCCGCTACGCCGGCAAAACCGGCACCGACCAGGAGGCAGATCACCGGCGCCGAGCTGTACTCGATCCATTGCAACCGGTGCCACCAGGAGCGTTATCCGACCGAGCGCACCGGCGCGCAGTGGCGGACCATCATGCTGCACATGCAGGTTCGCGCCAACATCCCCGTCAGCCAGGCCAAGCTTATCCTGCAGTATCTGCAGGATAATAGCGGCCGTTAGGCGACGGATGACGCCATGAAGCCGGACCCCAACAGCAAAGCAATGCGAACACACCGCCTCGTTTTTGGACTCACTGCGGTCGGCTGTCTCACCGGCGTTGCTCTTCCGCCGCGTGCCGTGGGCGAGGTGAGTGATGCGGATTTCAACGCGCTCAAGGAGATGGTCCAAAAGTTGAGCGACCAAGTGCAAAGCCTTCAGCAAACCAATCTCTTGCAGGAGCAAGCTCATCAACTGGACATGGACCAGATCCGGCAGCTCCAGGAAAAACTCTCGGAAACGCGGCCCATGGTCACCAATACCGTGGAGCGGGTCATGGAAGCCGCCGAGACCCAGCCGATTCCCCGGGAACCGATTGATGAGGCCACGGTGAATCACAACTTCATGATCGCCGGCGACGCGGAGTTTCAATACGTCAAGAGTTCACATGAGAATGGCGCCTTTTTGCTGGCCGATTTCGCGCCCATCTTCCTGTATCGCGCGGGCGACAACATCATGTTTGAGGCGGGCTTTGACACCACCATCCAGAATGGCGGCACGGCACCGGTCAACAGCGGCTACGGCACCACGTTTAACTTGAGTTTCGCGCAGTTGGATTACGTGATGAATGATTATATGACGTTGTGCGCGGGGGAATTATTGTTGCCGCTGGGAACCTATCAGGAACGGGGTGCGGGCTGGCTGAACAAAATCCCCGATGACCCGCTGGCGGTGGATGAGCTGTTGCCTGGCAGCGGCGTCGGCGCGGAATTGCGGGGAGCGATCCCGCTGGGCGAAAACGGCAAGTTCATCAATTATTCCGTGTACGGCGTGAATGGACCGAGTTCTTCGGATGGCACGGGCAACGCCGAGGCCTTGGACTTGGGCGGCAATGTGGGGCTGCGCTCGGATGGCGTGGTGGCCAATTTGCACAGCGACCCCTCGGGTGGCTCGCGCCTGGCGGTTTTTTTGCCGCTGGCCTACAAGCCACGTTATGATCTCGAACTGGGAATTTCGGGCCAGACGGGCGAATGGGATAACGGCGGCACACATCTATGGTCGGCTGGCGTGCTGGATGCGGCGCTCCACTTGGGACAAAATTTCGAAGCCAAAGGCGAATATATTCTCACCCGTTTCGGCAGCGACGATCTCGGTTTGGTTAACCAGGATGGCTGGTTCGTGCAGGCCAGCTACAAACTGGCGGGCTTGAATCTCGAGGTGCCGTTACTGAATGACGTGGAACTCGTCGCCCGCTACGACTATGTGCATGACGGCCTGGGA
>JBEKZM010000037.1:0-48052 GCA_049509875.1 Verrucomicrobiota bacterium
CGGGTAGCGGAGCAGAGACCGGCTTGAATGGTTCCCAGTCCTGGGAGCCTCATTTTAGCCGCCTACTGAAAAAGTCGGTGCGTTCTTACGGTACTTTCGCCACGACGCCCGGAAGAGTTTCGCCGACGCTCCCGGTTGTCACCTGGAACTGCGCGCGCTGGCGGATGTCGGCGGATGACGCGCCGATCTGAATTTCGTATTTGCCGGGTTCCACCACGAACGCATGCTTCGTTTCGTCGAAAAACGCCAGTTTGTCCAATGGCACGGTAAAGGTGAGCGTTCTCTTTTCGCCTGGCTGCAAGGTAACGCGCTGAAAACCGCGCAGTTCCTTGGCGGGCCGGACGACGCTGGGATTGATTTCGCGGGTGTAGAGCTGCACCACTTCGTGACCGGCGCGCTGGCTCGTGTTTCTTACGTCCAGCGCCACCGTCACGCTGTTCGTGGCGGAGACCTTTTTCGGGGTGACCTGGAGATTTGAGTATTTGAATACTGAATAGCTCAAGCCGTAGCCGAACGGATACAATGGCGCACCATTGACATACATATAGGTAAATCCCTTGCTGATGTCGTATTCGTTCTGCGGCGGCACTTGCCTTTCAGAGGCGTAAACCGTACAAGGCAAACGGCCGGCGGGATTTGCTTCGCCAAAAATCACGTCGGCAATAGCGTCGCCGCCCTCCTCGCCGAGCCACCAGGCCTGCAACATCGCGCGGGCGTTCCTTGCAAGCCATGGCACAGTCAGAGGTCCGGCGCTCATCAGCACGACCACCGTGCGCGGATTCGCGGCGAGGACGGATTCGGCCAACTTTTGCTGGTTCGCGGGCAGGCCGAGGCTGGTGCGATCCCGATCCTCCGACTCAATGCCAGTAGTGGTGCCAAGGAAGAGAATCGCCACGTCCGCGCGCTTGGCGGCGGCGGCGGCATTGGTCAATTCCTCGTCCTCATTCACCTTCGGCGGCTGCGGCTCATTGGAGGCGCGTTGTTTGGCGATGTTGCTGCCGACGACATGAATAATCGCCACACCGGGCAGCTTGTTGCGCAATCCGTGCAACGGTGTCACCGGGTTCCGGGCTTTGCCGCTGTAGCCGCCGGGCGTGAATAAATCCGCGTGCGGCCCAATCACCGCAACGGTTTTCAACTTCGCCGACTCCAGCGGCAGGAAGCCGTCTTTGTTTTCGAGCAACACGATGGCTTCTCGCGCCGCCTGCAGCGCGAGCTGGCGATGTTCCGGACTGCAAATGACGTTTGTCAGGATTTTGCCATAAGGATTTTGGTCCTGCGGATCGAACTCGCCAAGCCGCATCCGCGCGCGCAGCACGCGGCTGACGGCGTCGTTGAGCCGGGTCTCCGTGAGCTTGCCGGCGCGCACGGCAGCGGGGATGTTTTGCATGAATTCCTTGTCCGAAAAATCGCAGCCGGCCATCAGCGATTCGGCGACTGCGTCAACATAGCTCAATTCCTTTTTGAAATGGCCGCTGACCATCGAGTTCACGCCGCCGAGGTCGGAAACAACGAAGCCCTCGTGATGCCACGCAACTTTCAGCACGTCGGTGAGCAGCCAATGATTGATGTTGTCCGGCGTGCCGTTGATGGCATTGTAGGAGGCCATAAGCGATTGCGCGTGCGCCTCCACCACGCAATCGCGCCAATGCGGAAACCAGTATTCATAGAGCATCCGCTCCGGCACTTGCGCGCTCAATTGTTGGCGCCCTTGCTCCACATTGTTCACCGCGTAATGCTTCAGGGTTGCCGCCAGCTTGAGATAATGCGGGTCGTCGCCTTGCAGGCCCTCGACGTAAGCCACGCCCATGCGGCCGGTGAGAAACGGATCTTCGCCGTAGCACTCGTTGATGCGGCCCCAATAGGGATTCCGGCTGATGTTGATGACCGGCGCACGGTAGATGAGTCCCTTGTGCTCGCCTTTGAAATTCGGATCCTGGCGCCAGCCGTTGTAAATCGCGCGCGCTTCGTCAGAAATCGCGACGGCCTCCTGATGAACCAGGTTCGTGTCCCAGGTCGCGGCCATCGCGATGGATACCGGGAACATCGTGGTCGGCTCCGTCCACCACACGCCGTGCAGGCACTGGTTCCATTTGTCCGCCCGCAAGCCGAAGCGCCCAATGTCGGGGCCGTTGTGATCAAGCGCGACACCTTTTTCCTCGAGCGTCATGCGTGAAACCAAATCGGCCACGCGGGCATCCACCGGCGCGTCGGTCTTGAGGTAAAGTGGTTTTTCCTCGGCGAGGGGAGCGGTGAGCGGGTCCGGCTCCGCAGCCACCGCAGCACAGGCGATGAGCGTGGCGACCGCCGGGAGGTGCAGCCCATTCGGGAGTTGATAACTCATAGGGAAAAAGGTTTTCGCAGTGGTTCAACGATGGCGGCGATGTCTTCTTCGCCGTGCCCGGCGGCGACGGCTTTCTCAAATTCCCCAAGGGCGGCATTGCCGGTCGGGTTGGGCACGGACAATCCGGCGGCCTCTCCAGTCGCGTAGCTCAAACCCTTGGTCATCAGTTTTTGACCAACTTGACTGGCTTGAGAACAGTCGTTTGGGCTTTTTGCACAGCATTCATGAACTGCCTCAACTGGTATATCAGATAATGCACGACGGCAACCGAAATTCATCAAATGAAAAAACGGCCAGCCAAGCCGCCCCAGAAGTGGACTTCCCCTCCCCTTATCTCATTATCGATGGCTGTTGCTTCGGCTGATGGGCGTTCCGGTTCATCTGATTAAATGGATGCTACCGGGTCAGGGCCTGGGAACGGCCAGGCTATTGTGAAGAATCGCCATAAGGTCATCTGCGTCATTTGGATCGGGGATGACCCAACGCGATCCGAAAACCAGTCTGGGGACGGCATTATTGCCGCCTTGGATGGTGTCGCCGTAAATCCGAATGGAAGTTTGCAGGTACCGGCCGATCCATGGGTCGGCCAGAGCAGCATCAAAGTTCGCCTGCCCCACCATTCCGATAGCTTGGGCCTTGGCGGCGTCGAGGCTTCGCGCCTGCCAACGGTCGCCAGACTCGAACGAGAACATCCAGCGGTCGAAGGCAGGAAATGCCTCGCGCTTGGCCACCCAAACCGCCAGGCCAATTTTTGCCAGCTCGCAGGAGTTCTTGAATTCATCCACGTCCCGAGGAATGTAAGGGTTGCATTGGCGGTTCAATGGCGTCGGACACAGGGCAAAGGCCAGCTTGCCGCCGTTGCGGTGAATCGCCTCATCGAGCATAAAATGCAATCGCTGGCAATGGGGGCATTTATAATCAAAGAGCAGGATGACGACGTAGGGGGCGTCGGGCGAGCCCACCAACGGCACGGTGTGGGGATCGATGGCTGGCAGCTTGTTTTGCGATCCGCCGCCACGATAGACTGCCGGGGGGGTAATGAAAACCTGGCAAGACGCCAGGATGCCGGCCAGGGCCAAACCGGTCATGACCAAACCAAGCGCCGGCAAAGAGCCAAAAACCCGCTGTGAGGTGGCTGGGGGAAAATTCTGGATCGGCACTGCGATCACCGCGCGCGTTGAGGCATTTGGCGCGGAATCCTTTAGCGCGACATTGGTTGAATAGTCCTCGAATTGCCTGGGCGTTTGCCAGATCACCAAAGCCGCCAGCAGGAGGCCAATGATGTGCGTGGCCAAGCAATAGGGACAAAAGGCCCCAATGACCCAATTCTGCACGATGAGGAACCACACGGCACTTCCGGAGACCGCCCCGACCATAACCAGCATCGCGCTCCAAGCCAACCGTCGAACCGGCGCTGATATGGCAGGACCAATGGAAAGACTGGCTACCAGCATCGCCAGATACACACCCGCCGCCAATCCACTGACAGGCAACACCCCTCCGATCGCCGACCACCGGCTGTTGAGCACGCGATCGCAGGGGCTCCCGCCGCCGCAACCCATCACCGCCCCTCCCAATAGATAATACCAGCCCAGATACCCGCTCAACGCCAGAGCCAACGCACTCAAACCTGTTAGAGCCAAGCGCCACCAGGGCCATGACCGGAGAGGACGAATTATTTCTTCATTAGTGCCCAAGTTCGATCCTTTCGAGCGTAATCTTCGCCGTGAAACAGGATGCTTCGCCACCCGCCATTGAACCGGAGAGCTTTAATTTGTGTCAACCGGGACGGTTTGTATTTGCTCCCATCTAATCCGGTGCCACAGAAGTCCTCATTGGGGTCTCCGGTAATACTGGTTCGGCGCTCCGGGCGTGGGAATGTTGTCGGCGACCTGCGCCCCGCTGTCATGCGCCCGCGCCAATGCGGTGGCGAGGGTAATGCCGGAGCCGGAGACCTGTGCACCCGCCGCGTGCGCAATAGTGAGCGGCGCCGTGACAGTGATCGTGGCGTTGCCAGGCCCGCCTCTGCCGCCGCCGATACCACGTCTGCCACCGGTCGTGGAATTGACCACCGCAGTCTCAAGGTTCGTGCCGCTGTCGATGGTGATGGTCTGGCCGGCACCAAAGCCCATTGCGGTGGCGACAGGTATGACGGTGGCTCCTGCATCGGTTGCAGTGCGCACCGTAGAAGCACCGGCAGTGCCAACCGTCGAGATGACAGCAGTCTCGCGGTTCGTGCCTGAATCAATAATGATAGTCTGGCCGACGTTAAAGTCCACGCTGGCAACTTTTATGTTATTGGCACCGATGGCGGCACCAACCGACAAAGTAGTGGCGGTCTGCAACCCGAAATCGCGGCAGTTGCTGAGGGTGTCCTCGCCGTCCGGGAAGCGGCCCGCGCTTCTATGGGGCATGCTGACAGCCGGGCCCTCCCGCCCGCCGAAACCGCCGCGGCCCATGCCAGGCGAAGGGACACTGCAGCCACTTTGGCCCGCTCCGGAGGTAGCCTGGTAACCTTCGGAAGCCCATGGGTCAACGAGGCCGCCATAATTCAGGCTGTCAACCACCAAGCCAGAAGCGTTACGCAGCACCATGTTCCCAGAGTTGGCGAGGGGCGGTCCACCAAACCACTGGTTGGGCGCCGGAGGTCCTTGATAGCCGGCGGTCATGACTGCGGCGTCACGTACCACTGCGTTGATTGCGTGGTCGCCGGACAGAGGGCTATCCAGAGTGATGCCAGTACCGAGAGGCTGCAGCGGCTCGTTGCTTGAGTGGGCGAAGGCCGTCGCCGGCTGGAAGCTGATCCCCGTTCCACGGACGCTGAAGGGAATGTTGGCCGCGTGATTGAATTTGAGCGGGGCAGCCAGGTCGAGGCCTGTGCCCGAATTTGCCACGGGACCGTTGCCGGGGCTGCGGGCCGATTGCGTGCCGACTTTCGTAACGGTGACGAATTCAATTCCATGACCGACGCTATTGATGTCCAATCGGATCTTGTCACCGACGGAAATGTTGGCGACGGATGATACCTTGATATTGGTGTCGCCGGCTTTCGCGTCTGCCGCCAGGTAGGCCTGCGTGCCCGGCTTGCCGACCTCCGTGACCGTAACCACCTCGTACCGTTCCACATCTTTTGCGACGGCGGGGTAGGTGGCGCCATAGCCGATGCCGATCTTCTGGCCAACCACGACCGCGAAGCCTCCTGTGCCGGCCAAAAAGCCGCCCGCACCGGTGAACGGCACGTTGGTTGAGCCGACGGGGATCGTGATCACCGGACCGTCGGGGAGGGGTTGCCAAAGTGTCGTGCTGTTGCCGGCGGCCGTCCCGAGGTTTGCGATCGTGCGGGTTTCCATAGCGGAGCCGATGTCAATTTCGATCCTGTCGCCGACGTTCATGCCAGTCTTGCTCCTGACACGGATAGTGGTGTCACCCTTTTGCGCGGGGACCGCCAACCCGGAGTCGGAGAGGCCGAGCAGATAAAAGCCTTTAGCCACGAGCTTCGTCCCGGCCGGGATCCTCACCGAAGAAAAAATGGTTTGCTGGGCCGGGTGCTCGGTCAAGGTCCAGTCGGAGAGGTCAACGTCGCTGTCGCCTGGATTGTAGAGCTCGATGAACGAGTCGGTCGGGTTCACAGCGAATTCATTGATCTTGATCGGGCTGACGTTCCGGACCTTCTCGGTCGTTGTCTCGGATTGCGTCCCGCCGGTCGTAGTCCACGAGGCGTCGCCGACCAGGTCGCCGTTAAACGCTGCCGACCCGGAGGTAATTTTGAAGGTTGCGCTCACGCTCGCACCTGGCGCAACCGGGTCAGCAAACGTCTTTGACGTCTCGGTGGCGCCGGACACCACCGAGGTCCAGCCCGTCGGCACCGAAATGCTCAACTTGACTCCCGCCGCAGACGCGCCCGTGGTATTCCTGAACGTCAGGGTGGTATCCTGAGTGGAGCCCAGTGAGAATAACTGGAGTCCTGGCGGCGTGACAGTATCCGACGCAGGAGCCAGGCTCAACCGCTGCACTTCGTATTTGGCAGCCACGACGTTGGCCTGCAACTTCTGGTCGGTGGCGTCCGACGGGAAGGTGCCTGCGGCCGTCATCGCGCCTTCATAGAAGGTGCCCTGCGAGCCGTTGCTGTTGTCACCACCGTTTCCCAGGAGGATGGCTCCCTGCTTGCGCATCGGGTCATAGGTGGAGTTGACGCGCGGTCCGTCAAACATGACCTTCAGATCGCCATTCTGCGCGTCGCCACCCATGGAGGTCCAGTGGTGCGATTCGCCCTTGGCGACCGCCGTCACAAACCGCCACCTGATGTTCGGCAGGCCTGGACAATCCTTGGATCCATCTGGATTGACACAACCCACCAGGTTGTTCTCCTGGTCGGTCATGACCCACGGTCCGGGAGGGGGGCCGTGATACCATGCGTCAGCGTTGCCGTAGTAGGTGGTTTCCATGGTGCCGTTGCCGTCGTCGCGGCTGTCGGTCTCGGAATTCCCGTAGTCGAAGCAGCAGCCGGAGTTAAAGTGCTGGCCGTTAATGACCCAATACTGCCCCTCCGACTGGTCGTCAACTGCGGTGCCCTTCGCGTCATCCAAACGGAGGCCCATGCCCGGTGCGATGAAGACGCCGTAGGCCTTGTGGCCCATAACCGTAACCGGCGCCCAGTCGGCGACCGGCAAATTGTTAAACCCACCCATGGCCGGGCCGCTGAATCCGCCGCGCGGCGGCTGCACGAGGTTGTTGCCCTGGCCGGACTGGTCGTAAAGAATGGTGATCCAGCAGTACGTGTTGACGCAGAACGCGTCCTGCGCGGCCGCGTCGGCGTATCCGCCCGCATCCATGCCGGACGGCTGGACGACGCCGATGTCCAATTTCTTGCCATCTGACTGACGCATGACTTGGTAGAGCGGGCCGTTGTAGGAGGCGTACAGCGCGCGAGTCGAGCTGTGAGCGGCCACGCATGGGGAGCCGGCAGCGGCGTAGATGTCACAGGGGCCTTCCGGCCTCGGCGGGGGGACATTGCGCCCCACCCCAGCCTGTTGGGCTATCATTAACATGGCGGCAGGGAGCGTGAACGCCAGTGCGAGCATTATCACCAGACCGATTCTCGTGTTCATGTTTATCCTATTTTTTAAACAGAAATCGAATGATTTCAATTCCGGCCTCTCGCCAGTTGTTGATACAAGGCCGGATCAAACTCAAATCCACGGCAACCACGTGCGGTGGGCTATAATGCCGCTGATCGGTTTCATCCGCCCGTGTTCCTGATGCCAGCCGGGCCACTTCAGGTCATACCCCCGTCCGGGCCGGGCGAACATTGCCTTCCTGCCGTGGAGGAAAACGCGCACGACATTCAAACAGTGTTCGTCCTTGGTATATATACCGGAAGGATTCGCATTTTCCAGAGCGAAACGCAACCTGGCCGGTCTGCGCAAACCCTGTACCGTCCAAAAATACGCATGTTAAGACATTTACTCCGCTTGAGCATGTCCGCCAAGCCATTGGCGAACGCGGCCACCCGCATGGGACGAATTCGCGCCATTGCCGGCGCTTGAAATCCCTCGCGCTATCGGAGGCAAATTCTGGGAAATGGGAGGTTGGCAGGAGTATCCTAATCATGTAAAAGAAGACAGTTCCAAAGACTATGGACCGGAGGCATCCATCCGCAGACGAAATCTTCAAACGAGCGACGCTGCTCGTCGGCGAAGCCCGAGCGGCCTACCTCAAGGAAGCGACTGGGGGTGATGAGGAACTCCTCCAACGCATCGAGGCCTTGCTTCAGGCGAACGAAAGCGTTGGCTCGGAGTTCCTTGATGAACCGGCCGCCGTGTCTGGGAAAACGCTGGTTATCACCGCAGGCATGGTTCCGGTGACCGAGAAACCCGGTGACAAAATTGGGCGCTACAAACTGCGAGAACAAATCGGCGAGGGCGGTTGCGGTGTGGTCTATGTGGCCGAACAGCAGGAACCCGTCCGCCGCCGCGTTGCACTCAAGGTTATCAAGCTGGGCATGGACACCAAGCAGATCGTCGCCCGTTTTGAGGCCGAGCGACAAGCCCTTGCGCTGATGGATCATTCAAACATTGCCATGGTTCTTGACACGGGCGCAACAGACACCGGCCGCCCTTATTTCGTAATGGAACTGGTGCGCGGCATCAAAATCACCGATTACTGTGACAAGCACAATCTCGCTACCGAAGAACGGCTTAAACTTTTCATCCAGGTTTGCTCGGCCATCCAACAAGCTCACCAGAAAGGCATTATCCACCGGGACATCAAACCCTCGAATATTCTCGTCACTTTGCATGACGGGATGCCGACTCCGAAGGTGATTGATTTTGGCATCGCCAAAGCGACGGAAGGGCGTTTAACGGATGCGACGGTATATACTCAAATGCAACAGTTCATCGGGACGCCTGCTTACATGAGCCCTGAACAGGCGGAGATGAGCGGGCTGGACATTGATACGCGGAGCGACATTTACAGCCTGGGCGTGCTGCTCTACGAATTGCTGGCCGGCAGCACACCCTTCGACGCAAACGAGTTGATGTCGCAAGGCATTGACGCGTTACGGAAGATGATCAGGGAAAAGGAGCCGATGCGCCCCAGCACGCGCTTGGCGGCGCTCAAAGGCGAAGAGTTGACCACCACGGCCAAATGCCGGTCAGCGGATATCGCGAGGCTGCTGCATCAACTTAAGGGCGATCTGGACTGGATCGTGATGAAATGCCTGGAGAAAGACCGAAGGCGGCGTTACGAAACTGCCAACGGACTCTCGGACGACCTCAAGCGCCATTTGAACAACGAGCCAGTTCTGGCGCGTCCGCCAAGTTCCCTCTATCGAATTCAAAAACTGATCCTTCGAAACAAGTTGGCCTTTAGTGCGGGTGTGGTGGTGGTTCTGGCGCTCGTGACAGGGTTGGGCTTGGCGGCGGTTGGTTGGCGCCAGACGCGAGTTGAAAGGGATAAGGCACTTATTGCGCAAGCGGGAGAAGAAGAACAACGCAAGACTGCACAAGCCAGCGAACGGGAGGCTCGAACAGCTGAAGTTGGTCAAAAGCTCCTGCGGCAGCAGGCGGAAGCGCAGGCCCTGGCCGCCCGCCGCATCGCTTACAGCTCCGACATGAATTTGATCCAGCAAGCCTTGGCGGCCGACAATCTCGGACGAGCTCAGAGTTTGTTGAATCGACAAAGACCGCGGCCAGGCGATTCGGACCTGCGCGGGTGGGAGTGGCGTTATCTTTGGAGTCAGGCTCGCGCGGACGATCATCAGATCTTCCTGATCGGATCAAACCGGCTTATGAACCCCTTGTCCTTCAGCGCCGATGGCCGCCTGCTCGCGAGCAGACAGAACGGCGAGATGCTGGTGACCGAAGTGGTTTCGGGCCGTACTGTTCTGCGTCGGACCAACGGCTGGCGGCCTGTCTTTGCACACAGCGGCACCACCCTGGCCTTTGTGGATAGCTCTCCCACCAATGACGCGATCACGCTGTTGGACATAGACGCGCAAACGGAAAGCCGATTCCCGACCGCCTGGAGATTTACGCGATGGCTTTGCTTCACGCCGGATGATAAACGACTTCTGACAGTGTCCGTACGCCCCGGCGATAGGGCGACAAATGATCCGCCTTGGGATCTGACGGCCTGGGACGTCGCCAACAAGCGGCGGATTTGGCAGCAAAGGCTTGATCCCGTGGACACCTCGCTGGGACGGCCTTATGCTGTATCCCCCGACGGCAGGGCATTCGCCGCCGTCCTCCCTAATGGGCGGGTGCGAATAGTAGAGACCCAGGATGGCCGCGAGCGGCTTACCATCAGGACGACTGAAGAATTTGCGACCGTCGTGATGTTCTCGCCGGACAGCTCTATCCTTCTTACGGGCGCAGGTTTCACCGACTCCACAATTCGCCTGTGGGACGCGCAGAGCGGGACGGCCTGCGGTTCACTGGAGGGTCACCGCAGTTGGGTGAGTGACCTTCTCTTCACCCCGGACGGTGAACGACTCATCTCCTCCAGCGGAGATCAAACGATCCGTCTGTGGGACTGGGCCACCCGCAAGCCCGCTGGCGTTTTGCGCGGCCACTTGGACGAAGTGGATGGGCTTGCCGTGGCCCCGGATGGGCGCACGTTGGCCAGCCGCGGCAAGGAGGGATCCATTTACCTTTGGGATTTGACGAACCCCCCCCGGCACCTTGGGTATCAAGTATTGCCTGGCAGGCTAAGCTCCCGGAGGGTCGAGTTCACGCCCGACAGCCGATCCTTACTGGGAATTGAGTTGGATGGTGGAGTGGCTCTCTGGGACGCCTTAACCCTCAGGAAGACGCGCCGTTTGTGGGTTAACTTCACCAATCAATCCGGCATCGCCCTGTGCCCGGACGCCAGCCGGGTGGTGCAGGGCGACGGCAGTGGCCGAGCCCACGTCTGGGACGTGCGTAGCGGGTTGGAGTCCACAAACTTCATCGCGGCCCCACAGCGCTTCGGCGCGTGGATCACCGACAACGGGAAGTTCTTGCTCACCGCGTTCGGCCCTGGAACAAATGCCGTTTTCGATGCGTGGGACACCGACACATGGCAGCGAAGGGATTCCCATAACCTCCACTTCACGGACTTCCGAGACGCACTCACGACCGCACCAAAACCATAGTCTAGCACCTCCCTGTCGGGATATCGTTTCGAGGATTCTCAGGACGTATTGACCACCTGCCTCCCGAATTCTATCGTGGTCATAACCGAAATCTCCTTTCAACTTTTTGATGTGACCAAGCTCAACGAAAATCCAAAACCAGTCGAGAGTCGAGGCGATCTTGATAGTCTGGCGGTCTGTCCGGACGGACGCATTGCCGCCGGGGCCTACGACGATGGAACCGTTCGACTTTGGGATCTGGCGACGCTGCAACCAAAGGACGCTTTCAAAGGTTTCCTGCTCGGCGCACATTCCGTCGCCTTTTCGCCTGACGGCCAGCGGCTCGCGGCCGGCAGCAATGGGCAGGAGGCGATCAAGTTGTGGGAAACCGAGACTTGGCACGAGTTGCTAACCTTGAGCGGCGAGGGATCGGTATTTGAGGGTCTCAAGTTCTCACCCGATGGCCGCTACCTGCTGGCCATCAATTCCGGCGGCCTGACCCAACTTTGGTACGCGCCTTCCTTGGATGAAATCGCTGCGGCGGAGGCGAAGGCGGGCTGGCAGTGAAACTTCATTAACGGAACTGGAGTGCCGCGGAAAAGAATTTGTATGGTTGAAGGTTAAAATATGGAATCTGCAAGAAAAAAGCTTTTCGAGTGGCCTGACCCTTTGGGAAAGCTCGCCGGCTTCGGGCGGTCGGCCGGAGCAGTTCTGCTTCTGATGGCGATGGCGGCGGCGGCTCTTTCCACCAGTGCCGCGCCGGGAATTCCGACCTTGGATGAACTGGCGGCGGATTGGATGCAGCAGGACGACATCCAAAACCTTCCTTCTGTCAACAACTTCTGTGGCGGCCTCAAGGCCGGCCAAAATCTACTGGCCATCCGAGTCTTGACGTGCCCGCCGTACACGCAAGGTGCTGAGAGCACCGCCACATTTTCACTCGGCAACGAGCCGGTCCACGCAACGGAGTCGCGCTGGTTTCCATACCAAGTGCTTCGCCGCACGCACCGTGACGGTATCGAAATGGAAACAGCCGTCCGCATGGTGTTCGAACGAAATGGTGTGCTCTTCCGGACGCGGTTGAAGAATGCCGGCAGCCGGCCGGAGACTCTGAACGTCAGCCTCGGCCTTCTTGGCAACGTCCGCCGTTATGGTGGCACCTGGAATTGGAATCCGCCGCGCCCCAAGTCTTCGGGCTTTGAAGCGGCGGTAACCAACTCCGTTTTGGCGGTGCGGGACACGCAGAGCGCGGCCTGCACAGCGTACGCGTTCACAGATCCGCCAGGCTCGTTGCGGGCCGCCCGAGACCAAGGTCAGGCCGCTTGGTCGTTCACGCTGGCGCCGGGAGAAACCCGCACGTTGGATTTCGTGATGGCCGTGAGTGACACCGCGTCTTCCGCGGTTACTGCTGCCTCACACTGGGCCGCCTCCTTCGCAGCTTGTTTCACCGACGCGCAACGGGATTGGGAGCGACACTGGCAGGATGCCTTCACGCCCGGCAATGGTCATTACTCCGGCAATGCCCCCTTGCTGCTGACAACTGATGGGAACCTGCGGCGCGTGTACTATCACGGGATCCTCACCGTGTTGCTGGATGAGCGAACCACTTTGCCGCCATCGCCGCGAGTTTATCTCACGGCCGGTCCGGAATGGGGCTCCGCCCTGGAGTATTTCTGGGACACCGGACTTTGGTCGCCGTTGTTCGCATTGCTCGATCCGGCGATGATGCGCGATCATCTCAAAGCCTTCCTGACACTTGATTATTACCATTGTTACGCGCGCTGCTTTCTTTCCGGCGGGCCATCCGGCCCGTGGTATAGCTGCAATGACTATGCGCTATTCATGTTGTTCTGGAATTATCTCACCACCACCGGTGACTGGGAATTCCTGCATGAGACTGCCGCCGGGCACACCGTCCTGGCTCACATGGATCGGATCGCCCGTCACTGGAAATCCCTCGTTCCCGCTAACGCGGTGTTCGGCGATTATGGCGGTGCGGACAACCTCCTGGAATGTGTTCCGACCTACATCAACCAAGTGCCTTCGCTCAACGCTGCCAACGTCTGGATGATGCGTTGTATGGCCGACGTTCACGAGCATCTGGGCGATTTGGCACAAGCCCGGGAGTTCCGCTCCGAAGCAGACACCCTGGCGGTAAAAGTGTTGACGCTCTATATTCCTGGCCAGGGGGTTTGGAACTGCATCCATAACGACGGCGCGAAGGTGCAATTGCGCCACTCTTGGGATTATATCACTGTCGGTCAGACGCTGACGCCGGATTTGACTGCAATCATGAAAACAGAGATGACCGCCTTCGCCGAGAGAGAATTGCTGGTGCCCGGCTGGATGCGGGCCCAATCGTTGATCGACCCAGCGGCCAAGGATTCAGACCGGTCGGACCACGGGCCTTACGGCGCCTACGATGCGTGGCCGGCGCTAACTGCGCAAACGATGTGCTCCTTTGGCCAATACGAGCAAGCTTTGGGCCTGGTGCGCGGGTGCGCGGGCGTCACCCACGAGGGGCCCTTCGCCCAGTCACACCGGTTGCTGTCGTTGCCCCGGCGCCCTAGCGCAACCCTTCCAGCAAACATGGCGGGCCGCGTTCCGAATGATGTCTATGTTCGCATCGCCGGCGACCAGGATTACAACGAGGTTTGCGGAGCGGCCTTTGCGTCAGGCGCGATCATCCGCGGATTATTTGGTTGCCGGCCGCAATCAAATGGAAAATTGGCCGTGGACAATGCTTCCACGCCGCGCGGTTTTGAAGGGCGTTTGACGGGGATTAGGAACAGAGGAAATTATTATACTATCGTGAGCGATACCAAAGGGCTTAGCTTGATAAAGGAGGAGGGCCGCCGGTAGGACACATTTTTCCGCCAGCGCTTGGTGCGACTCCAGTTCAGTCAATTCACCAGCAACTTTATCGGCCGAGGTTGATTGCGGCGATTTTGCAGCTTTCATCACGTCACCGCGTTAGTTGGGCATTTACTTTGGTTGACAGGCCTTCCTGCGCCTGGATGGACGCCAAGTCCTTTCGGGCGGTGGCAACCTGCGGATGCTGTTCGCCTAAAATCCTTTGCCACATGGCCAGCGCCGCTTGCATCGAAGTCTCCGCCTCATTCAATTTGTCTTCATCACGGAGCACTAGCGCCAGGCTTTCGAACGAGGCTGCCACGGTGGAATGTTCGTTCCCGTAAATCGTCCTGCGGATGTCCAACGCCGACCGGGTCAGACTTTCCGCTTCGGCCAGTTTTTTTTCCAGGCGCAAGGTCTGGCTCAAATGGTCCAGCGAAGCAGCCACTTCCGGGTGTTCCCCGCCCAGCAGCTTGCGGCGCATGGCCAGCGCGTCGCGATGGAGCTGTTCCGCGTCCGCCAGATGTCCCTGCACCGTGAGGATCATGGCCAGGTCATTCATCGCCGTTGCCACGGCTGGATGTTCCCGACCAAACAGCTTCCGCTGGAGGACGAGCGAGCGGTTTGCGAGCGCGGCCGCTTCGGAAAGATTGCCCTCTTGCAACAACAGACACGCCAAATTATCCATGGTGACACCCAGCCGCGGATCGTTTTCGCCAAACTCGTGCTGCTCGATCGCCAACGCCTGTCGCAAACCCGCTTCAGCGTCGGCAAACCGTCCCTCGTCCCGCAAGGTGAGCGCCAGGTTGTTCAACGAGGTGGCCACATGCAGGCTTTCCTTGCCAAACAACTTTTGCTGAATTGCCAGCGCCTCCAGATGCGTGCGCTCGGCTTCGGCCAGTTTGTCCTCGCAGCGCAGGACCAGCGCCAGGTTGTTCAGCGAAATCGCCACGTCGGCATGGGTATTGCCATAGACCTTCCGGCGCAATGCCAATGCTTCCCGGTGCAGGGATTCGGCTTCCGCCAGCCTGCCCTCGTCTCGGAGCAGCACCGCGAGGTCGTTAAGCGAGAGAGCGGCATCCGCCAGCTTGCCGCCACTGATCTTGGCCTGCAGCGCGCGGGCGTCGCTGTGAAACTCCTCGGCGTTGCTGGGCAGCCCCAGTTCGCGATAGACCTCGCCCAGCGTGTTGCAAATCTCAGCCTCGACCTCCGGCTCGTTCCGCAAATCGGTGGTGACCCGGGCAGAGGTGTGGTCCAGAATTTCGCGGAGCAAGGTCGTGTCGCGTCCCAGCGCGACCGCCGGGCCGACCCCTTTGAGCATGTTTTCCAAAAATAATGACACCTGCCGGCTCTTTTCCGCCGCGTTGTCGGCCTGGCGCCGGGCTTCTTTTTCACGCAGGTAAAGCCCCGTCGAAACCGCCAAGCCAAGGAGGATCGCGAGACTGACGGCGGCGGCGGCGGCGCAGGCAAGCTTGTTGCGGCGCACCAGCTTTTGAAAGCGGTATAAGGCACTGGGAGACCGGGCCTGAACGGGCTCATTTTTGAGAAAATGTTCGATGTCCGCCGCAAACCCCACCGCCGTATCGTAGCGGCGTGAGCGGTCCTTTTCCAGCGCCTTCATCACTATCCAGTCCAGATCCCCGCGTACGAGGTGAATTAGTTTGGGCGCAGCGGCCTGGCGGTGCTTCGCCACGGTGGTTAGTTCCTCGTTGATCATCGTGCTGAGACACGTGGACGGACGGGGCGGTTCCTTCTCCCGCAACAGCCGGCGCATGGCGTCCAGTCCGGCCGACATCAATTCGGCGGGGTTGATCGGCGTCTGGCTGGTGAGCAATTCATAGAGCAGCACCCCCAACGAATAAATATCGCTGCGTGTGTCGATGTCCAGGCCGCTCATTTCCGCCTGCTCCGGGCTCATGTAGGCCGGGGTGCCAATGAATTGCTCAAACTGGGTGAACACCGTTTTGTCCGTCAACCGCTGGTGCGTGGCTTTGGCGATGCCAAAGTCAATGACCTTGGGCACCGGCACACCGTCATGCAGCGTCACCAGGATATTGGACGGCTTGATGTCACGATGAATGATCCCCTTTTGGTGCGCGTGCTGGATGGCCCGGCAAACCTGGGTGAACAGCTCCAGCCGCTGCGCCGTCGTCAGGTTGTGTTGGTCGCAATAGTCCGTGATCTTGACGCCGCGCACCAGTTCCATCACAAAATACGGACGGCCCGCTTCGGTCGATCCGGCGTCGAAAACCTTCGCGATGTTCGGATGGTCCATCAATGCCAGCGCCTGCCGTTCCAATTCGAAACGGGCAATTACATTCTTTGTGTCCATTCCCAGCTTGATGACCTTCAGCGCCACCCGGCGGCGGATCGGCCGCTCCTGCTCGGCCATATAGACGGCGCCACAGCCGCCTTCGCCAACCAATTGCAGGATCTTGTAATGGCCGATCCGGTCGCCGGGCTTCTCGCCGGCGGGCGGGGAGAGAATGATGGTCTTGCGCGGCGGAAGGGAGGCGGGTTCCGCCATCGCCCCTTCCGTCTGTTCGCCGGCCTCCAGCAGGACGTGCACGCGAGCCAACAGGGCCTCATCTTTCCCGCACACCGCCTTGAGATAATCCTCCCGTTGTGCCGCTGGCAGCAGCAAGGCGCCGTTGAAAACGGACTCTTCACTTACTCTTGCATCATTCATAAGGTGAACCTCTGTCGTTCTAAAACACAATGCCTCGAACACATTTTCGGACTGGTTGGCGGTCTGCTGGTCCCCCACCCCCTTCGCTATGGCTGACCGGCGGAAACTTCGCATCCATTGATTCATGCGAGATTTAGTGTGAACTCGGATCACCGGGGAAAAGATTCCCCAATTCGTTCCCGATGAACCATTGGTTGGCTCACCAGGTTGGCTGGAGCCGGAAAAACAATTTAGTGGCGCTCGGGGTCACGCTGATGTAATTGGTGCCGCCGTTGAGTGTCGGCACAACCCCGTCGGCCATCCAGCCGTTGGGGTTGGTCACATCCGAGTTGGTTTGCAAACTCCAGTATGGCCAGGGTGGCGACCCGGGCCAGGGTGGCGGCGCCGGCCAGGAAATCGCCACGCTGCCGGGCGAACAGCAGGCGCTCAGGCCCGGGGGCGTGGCGAAGATCCGGCCCTTGACGATCAGCTGGCCGCCGTTGTTCACAAATTTGCCGGTGGAATTGGTGATGTAGATATTGTCCACCACCAGCTTGCCACCGTTGGTATTGCCGTCGCCACTCAGGTTAAACGTTCCATTGCGAATGATCAGGGCCGCTGTATGCACGGGGTTGGTAACGTAGAGAGAACCGCCCGACAAGTAAACGTTGCCTATCGCTCCGCTGATACAGTCCCCAAGAACCACCTGGTTCGACACATCCAATTCGCAAGGGTTGAAACCTGCTTCACTAAACGTGCCGGTGTTTTGACCATAGCCAACGTACATCGCCGCCAGTTGTCCCTGAAGGCCCGATGCGCCTGGTGGAATGCTCACCTGCGAATCATCGGTGGTCATGCCAATGGTCAAGCTCGTGCCGCTGGCATCCAGATCGCCCCCATCGAAAATGACCCAGTTTGAAACCAGTCCCTGACCGGGACCGGTTCCGTTCCCAATGATTTTCACGGATCCCCCATGCATAAGAAACCCGCCCGAACCCGTTCCCTTGGGATTGAGAATTATTTGTCGGAAAATATTAGTGCCCCCGTTGACCGTCAACACGCCGTTGCCGGCCACGCCGATTCGGGTCACGCCATTGGTCGCCGTGAAGTTCCCTCCATCCAGGGTGATCGAGCTGGTGGCCGTCAAGGAACTGCTGGACAGGGTGATGTTTGAGCTGACGTTCACGACGGCATTGCCCTGTACGGTCATCGCGCCCACTGAGCCGTTGTGGCTGCCCAAAATGAGAGCGCCGGCGTTCAGCGCCGAGTTGCTGACAATGAGGAAACCCGGGCCGCCCGCGGTGCCCAGGGTAAGCGAGTCCGCCACTTGCAAGGGCACGTTTGTGCCGGCATCGACCAACTCCAGAATGTTCGAGCAACCCACGGTTCCTGCCACGGTAAGATCGTTGATCGACAACGTACTGTGAAACTTGCCGGAAGTTGTATACTGGTCGATTTTGACGATCTTGGTGCCCGGGTTGGTGATGTAAATGGACGCACGGTTACTGGGGGAGCCGAAGGACCAACTGCCCTCATCTTCCCATTTTCCGGACTGGGGATTGGTCCATACATTGCTCCTTGGCGCGCAACATCCGGCCAGCAACAGCACATACGCCACCCCCGCCCAGTGCAGGACGTTTTGGATCTTCCAGTAGACTTTCATTTCCTTACGACCTTGGGGCAGCGTTTTTGAGCCGGCGCCACTCCAGCGCTTCCAACAGTTTTTAGCCAACCTTGTCTTTTTCATACATAAGACTAATGCGCAAATCAAGCCCAAAAGGGCTCGCGAGTCTTGGTCCCGGGCAGCTCCCGGAAATTTTCGTGATCCAAATTTTCACTGGACTTCGCATTATCATATGGTATGAACGACATGTTTAGGACAACTAAAGCCCCGGAACCGGGGCAGGGAGCCCTCATCCCGGTTCGGGGAAACGCCCTCATGAGAGGCCATGCGGACAGCGGTTTTACACTGATTGAACTGCTGGTGGTCATCGCGATCATCGCGATCTTGGCTGCGCTCCTCCTGCCCGCATTGTCCCGGGCAAAAAACTCGGCCAGGAACGCCGCGTGCGTGAACAATCTCACGCAATTGATCGACTGCTGGCATCTCTACGCTGGCGACTACACCGATTTGGTTGTGCCCAACAACAACATCGCGGGCGCTGCCTCCGGCCCGAGTTGGTGCCAGGGGACGGGAATTCTGGATGCCACCACGACGAATATCGAAAATGGCCTGCTGTATCCCTATAACCAATCGGCCGGCATTTACCACTGCCCGGCGGACCTCTCCACCATTTTTGATCAGTATGGCAACCCGCTTTCGCAGTTGCGCAACCGCAGTTACAACCTGAGCCAGTCGGTCAACGGCAGCCCTACCCCCTGGCCGGCGGCGCACGTGCCGAGTTTTGCCAGATCCTCGAGTTTGCTGGCGCCAAACCCCGCGGAATGCCTCGTTCTGGTTGACGAAAATGAGGGCACCATGCTTGATTCACATTTTGGCATGCCAACGCTCTTTTACGATAACACCGTGGCCTGGTGGGACATGCCGTCGGATCGGCACAATCGCGGCGCCAATCTCGCCCTGGCCGACGGACATGTGGAGCACTGGCGCTGGGCCACCGCAAAAATCCCCGGCAACCGCGGCACAGCCACCCCGGTTTCTCCGGGGGATATGCCGGATTGGAATCGCCTGGCTGCCACCATCAAACAGAAGATGTAATTCCGGTCCGCAGGTCAGGGTTGCGGCAATGAATGTCCAGCAGCCATCTCCACTCGCAGCCAGGCCCGGCTGTAGTTCCACCACCGCTTGACGGTCGGAACCGATACCCCCAGCACTTCGGCCGTCTCTTCGAGGGTTAGTCCCACAAAATAGCGGAGCTTTACCAATTCCGCCTTTTGCGGATCCAGGGCGGCGAACTTTTCCAGGACTTCGTTGACCTCGATTAATTCATCGTCCTTGGTTCCGGCGCTAATTTCCACCTCGTCCACATCGAACCGCTGCTGTCCACCCCCGTGCCGGGCAGCCTGCCTGCGCCGCGCATTCTCAATCAGGATCCGGCGCATGGCTTCGGCCGCCGCGCCAAAAAAGTGCGCGCGGCTTTCCCACTTTTGGTCTTTCCCGCCCCCGAGTCGCAGCCAGGCTTCGTGGACCAGGCTTGTCGGCTGGATCGTATGGCCCGGCCGTTCCGAGGCCATTTTGCCAGCGGCCAGTCGGCGTAATTGACCATAGACGGCCGCCAGCAACTCATCGGCCGCCTTTGCGTCGCCCTGGCCCAGGGAATTCAGCAACTGCGTCACGGCACTGGTTTCCATCTTGGAAACAGTGTCTCCCGGCAACGATCGGGAATCGGCGGCACGGGCAGGTTGATCCATTTGCCAGAAACTTAACACGGTGAGAAGCGCAGCTAAACACAAAACTGCTGATCGGCTCCTGTGCCGGGACCGGCGCTCAAAGTCGTTTTGGTGTTGTCGGGCTGGATGCAGTTCAAGGCGCCACCAGGCGGAAGAACTGCGCCGTGTTGGTAAATGACACGTTGAAATAAAACACGCCGTTGGTTTCAGTCGGCGCGCCCGAGCCGGGGCTCCAGGTCACTGGCAGCGTCAAATTAGTCGTGGACAGCAATCGATACGGGACGCCCACATCCGGCCAGGAAATGACCAACTGGTTTCCGGACCCGCGGGCGCTACCGGCTCCTTGGATGCTGAGCACCGGTTGGTTGGTCAATGAGGACGAGTTGAAGGCGGAGAACGTCAAATTGTCGATGGCCAGGCCCTGGGATTTGCCGGTCGGGCTCGCCATTTCCCAAACCAGCCACAACGCTGCTCCCGGCGCCCAGTTGGTGATGGCCTGGTCCGTGACGCCCAGGATCGATTGGTTGGTTGCCTCCGTGCCATCAACCGCCGTGCCGCCGACCGCGGCGGAGAGTGCCGAGAAACTGACGTTCAACGCCGGGACGAAGGCGGTCGCGTTGGTTGAAAAGCCGTTCGTGGCCGTGGGATCCACCAGATAGTAGAACTCCAGTGTCTTGGGCAGATTGGATTGCCGCCAGATCTCACCGGTGAATTGCAGGGTGATTCGGTCCAGGGTCTGCGCGGTGCCGTTGAGCAGCTTCAGGGCGAACGCGGTGTAGCCCGTGCTGCTGGTGGCCAGCAAGCCCAGTGCTCGATTGCTGCTGTTGGGCAGGCCGAAGCTGATTTGGCCGCCGGTCGTCTGGTCGCCGTCCGTCGCGCCAAAACGCGTGCCGACGCTCGCCGCCGGATCCGCCAAGCCGTACCAACCCGCCATCGAATTTGTGAGCCCGAGGCCGTCCGCCCCAAGCGAGGTGCCGCTCGAATCCACCGGCAGCGCGAATCCGAACGGGTCACCCAGAAAATAAGTCACGCCGTTGATGGTCACCGGGTTGTCGCTGTTCACCGAGCTGGCTCCAGGATTCGGCAAGGAATCAAAGTTCTGCGAATACACCGAGCCGGCCGCGCCATAAGCCGCCGCCGAGGGCGAAGAAACCAGCCCAAAGGTCGAGACTGCGGGACCGGACCACGGACTCGAGATAGGCGGATTGTTGGCCCCAGTCAGGTTGGAATGATTCAAATCGAGCGCCCGTGCGGTAATCACCGTGTTGCGTGTGATGGCCACCGGCGACTGGTATGCCTGCGCCGTGAGCGAGATGGCTCCGCCCGAAAGACGCGGGTCCGAGCCGTCCACGGTATAATAGACGGTCGCGCCCGCCGGGCCGTTCATCGTGACCGTGGCTCCCGAGGAACCGCCCACCACGTTGGAAACGAGAGTTGGTTCGGCGAGCAGGTTGGTATCGATGAACTGGAGCCGGTCGGCATACCATTGCTTGAGGAACGTCACTTCTCCGTCGTAAGTGCCCGGAAACGTGTAGGAGAATCCGGTGTCATAAGAATACGCTCCGGAGCGCGGTGTCGTCCAGCCCGGCCAGCGCGCAATCTCGCGCGGCTCTTCATTGCGGACCTGCGCAACCAGCGTGTTTATGTCGGCATAGATGTGATTGGTGGACAACATGCCGGCGCGCAAATCCTCGTAGCGATCAATCCACTTCTGCCAGAAGTCGGGGTCGGTGAACATCTGGCCCCACCAAGTGTAGTTGAAGTAATCCGTTCCCATGTCCTGGGTCATCGCCCGCCACACATACGGATTGAAATCCCGCCCGTCGGTCGAGCCTTGCGAGCGGTCAAAGTCCCAGATCGGCCCGAAAACAATTTTGCCCTGGCGCGGCTTGTTGAAATACGCGCTGAGTCGGAGCGCATCCACGTTGAAGGTCACTACATTGAGGATGTGGTGGTCGATCCATGAATCCACATCGATATAAGCCGGGTAGCCGCTGGCCGGATTGGTGTAGGAACTTGAATCCAGGGCGGCGGCGAATTGATTCATGAAGTTTTGAATGTAGGCCTGCTGCGGCGCGCGCTCGGGCGTGAGGATTTCCGATTCCTCGGGATCCTCGTAGTCCATGATCTGGCCCGCCGCATTCAGGCCGTTTTCCCCCAAACCCAGCCGGTCGATGCCGAGCAGGTAACCTCCCGTGACGCTCGGCAGCGTGTTGTCATCAGCGTTAAGCTTGCTGATATCCACCCGGTTTGTCGCGCGCTTGATCTTTTCCTCGAGCACGTAGATGCCGTTATAGTCACTGGCGGTCACGGGGCCACCAGTCGTGTTGATATACACCTCGATCATCCTGGTGCGGGAGGCGTAGCGGCCGATGTCCCGGCTCAATTGATAGGCCAGCGGGTTGTGAATCAGCACCGGTTCAAAGAGATCCGGCGCATAAAACACCCAATCCTTCCCGGCGGGCAATTCCAGAGGCGCGCAGTTGGTCGCGTTATTCAGCTCATCCCAGAATTGAACGGTCCAGGCCTGCTTGGCGAAATAGCGCGTTGAAGAGCCGTGCACATGGAATCCGGCCCGCGCGCTCAACGTCGGAGCATTCGTCAGGCGCGTGATCCCGTTCGTGGGTTCGTAGAAGGAAAAATTGGCGAATTGATCCGGCACGCCTTCAGTCGGATCCGGCACGCCGGCGCCAAAGTTGTAAATGATGACGGCTGGCAGGTCCGACAATTGCTGCGCCACGTCCGATCCGAGTTGAATGTAACTCTCGCTGTGCATCGGCCCGGGCAACCAGCCGGGGGCGAACGCGCGCGTCCGCACCTGCACGGTGCTGTTGATCAGGATCGGCCCGGCCAGGATTGGCGACTGATCCGTCGGCATCGTTCCATCGGTCGTATAGCGGATCACGGCCGTGGGGGTCGTGTCCGTGATCGTCAAATTGAATGGTGCGACAAACGTCCCACCCGGCTGCGAAAACGCAGGCTCCGCAGTGAAGCCCGGTCCCGCCGGCACGTTCGGGTCTCCCGGAGTCGGTATGGTATAATAGCCGGCGTCACCCGTCAGGACCGGGTCCACGCCGTAGGAAATATCGGTGGTTTGCGGCGGGTATTGGGGCGCAAAGCAGGAAACCAGGTTGGTGTGCGGATCCACGAGCGCCAGGAAACTGCCGGACGCGCGGAGTTTGAAATTGGTGTGCAATTCATTCGTCACCGCCGTCAGATCTCGCCCGGAGGCAAACACGACGAGGTAGTCGCCCGAGGCCAAGACAAAATCCGGCAGCGTCCATTGCGTCAAATTGGTGGGATCCACCGTCAGGGACCATCCTGCCAGATTCACGGACGCGCTCGATCCGTTGTAAATCTCGATCCAGTCCGAACTGTCGCCAAATGAATCGAGGAGGGTGGATTGGTTCGCAGCCATGAACTCGGAAATCTCAGGGTTCGGCGGAGGCAGCAAACGATCCAGCGTGTAGCCCCAACCGCCGCCCAGCGCCACATTCGTCTGCCCCGCGATGCTCGCGATGCTGGCATCGGTCGCCCAGTCCACGGTGACGTTTCCCATCGCCGGCTCCGGAAAATCAAAGACGTAAAGCCACGGCAAATAGGCCGTCACATTTGTCGCGGGCACGTTGTTAATCAACAGGTCAGGCGCCGCCACCCCGGTCACGCCCTCGTTGAAATTCACCTGTATCCGGCACAGGCCGGGCAAAACCGCGCCCTCGGGCGGATACGAGGACGCCACCGCGCCGCCCTGATTTAGCTGATTGGTGGCGCTGATAAAACTGAAGTTGCTGACCGTCTGGACCGAATTCACGCCGCCGTCCGTCGAGGTGAAACCGATGGTGGCTAGGCTGTTGCCCAACAGCAGCACCAAGTCACCAATATTAAAATTCGTGACGAAGGAGGAACTAGTCACCGTGTCAACCAGCGTTTCCTGAACCGCGCCGCCGGGGGTGTAAACGATCGTAACTTGCACGGGATGACCGCTCGAGACATTCACCGGGCCGGTGCCGTAATAGCCATAAGCCTCGCCATCGGCATGGAAGATGGCTCCGATGCCATTCGGACTATAGAGATTGAGCTCCCAATTCGCGCTGGGAGAAAGACCATCGACCCCCAGGGCGCCACCCGCCGAACCGAGAAATGTCGGCCCGTACTCCTGCAGATCGAAAGTCAAGCCATCCGCGTTATTGCCCGGCGAACCGCCGACGTCCTGGTACGTAAAGGTGGCCGTGAATCCATCAATGTAAACCGGATAATCATACCAGGCGGAAACCGCCTCGCCGCCGTTGCCATCGGTGCCATGGAAGACGCCGGAAGTGATGTTTGCGGAACTGAGTCCCGATTGATTGATCGTCCAGTTCGTGCCGTTGTTGAAAAATGAAATCGACGTTTGCGCCTGACCGTAGGGCGCCCAAAGTGGCAGCATGGTTGCAACGAAGAGGAGCAAACTCAGGCCATGCTTTCGCCTCATCCGAGATTTGCCATCTGACCGGGGTTTCATGGAGTTCAATTGACGGTTGCTGATTCTTTCCTCGATGTTCTCCCCAACGTCCGGATTTGCAAGGCATTTCGCAAAGGGAGCTGGAGGCGCGACACCGGAGCGATCCGGATTTTGGCGTCCGGCAACCGCAGCCGAATGACTGCAGTCCTTCCGGAGGCGGCGGGGAGCAGCCATGACGGCGGTGACGGAACGGCGACCATTGACCGTTCGTTTCTCTCGCTCTTGATGCCTGGTTGGCCTGGGCATCATGGATCAGACGAAATTCCTTTTTCATCGGTCTTGATGATTTTTGACCAATCAGTCTGGCCGATGACGACGCCGGCGGCGATGAAGAGCATGGCCACGAAGAACGTGGGGGCGATGGGTTCACGCAGAAGCCAGTGGGCCCAAGAGGCAGTGGCCAGCGGGATGAAGTTGTTGAACAGCATGACGCGGCTGGTTTGCCAGTGGCGCAGGGCGGAGTTCCACAACGCATAGGGCACCACGCCGCCCAGCAGGATACACCCGCTCTGGATGGCAAGGTGCGCACCATCCATTGGCAGGTGGCGGAAGAAGAATTCACCCAGGCTGAAGGGCAGGAGCCAGACACCGGACATCCACATGGAATGCGCTGCCACCTCGACACCGCTGATATTCCGTGCCAGGACCCGGCCCTGGTGGTTAAAATTGGCCCAGAGCAGGCTGGTCAGGAGACCACAGCATTCGCCGGTGAGATGGAAATTCGAATGGAGCAGTGCCGGCCAGAAGAGCACGGCCACGCCCGTGAGGGCGAGCGCGGCGGCGCCATAACGGCGGGCCGTGGCCCAGTTCTTTTGCGGAGCCCCCTCAACCAGCAATGACCACACGGGTGAAGCCCCGAGATAAAGGGCCACATGCGACACGGCAGTGAGTCGCAGGGCCCAGCAGAAGACGACGATGTAGGCGGCGAGGCTCAGCCCGCCGCGCCACCACAGTTGCCAACGCAGTTCCGGGGGGAGGGGTTGGTAATCGCCCAGCCAGCGAGTGAAGCGGAGCACAGGGAGCATGAGCAGGCCGGCGAGCAAAAAACGGGTGCCGCCGGTCCAGATGGGCGGCCAGTCATTGACCAGCCACTTGGTTCCGACGTTATTGGCACCCCATAAAACGACCGCCAGCAGCAGTCCGCTGGCAGTGAGGGTGTGGTGAGGTTGTTTCTCCCCTTCAGGCACTTCCGCAACAAACTAAACCATCGGCCGGCTTCGGGCAATCCGCGCCGCGGGCACCCGAATCCTTCCAGTACTCCAGTCCTGCCAGCCATTGGTCAGCGAATTGCCCTGGATCGACAAATTGGCTCCCGAAAACTGCAGGCATCAATCCTCCGACTTGGGGTAAAACTTTTCGGTTATCTCCGGCGCAAATCTGAGCAGGCAAAAAGCGACAACCAGTGGCCACGCACACATCAGGATCATCGAGAACGCGTTTGTCGCGCTGCCGAATATCCCGGTAAAAAGTGTCGGGAAAAATAGCAATCCGTGATAGAGAAAAATCAATCCGAGAAGTCGGACGGCCAATTTGAACAGGTTTCTTGTTGTCATGTTTTTCTTGCGACCGGGTTTAGCAGGCCAGTGCTGCCATTATAATCATTGGCCGCGCAAGAATCCAGCCTCGAGCAGCCTCGGGAGGCCGATGGAGGATTCGGCACCTTTGGCAATGAGTTTGCCGACGTAGGACAGGTCCAGCAGGTATTGGTTGAAAAGCACCGCCTGATCCAGCAGCGGGTCGGGACTGTGCAGTACCAGGCCGCGTTCGGTGTGGGGCGCAACCACCTCGGTGTGCAACATCTCGAAACCCGCGTTGGCAATTTTTCCAGTTTCAGAGAAACCAAAAATTCGCGACCGATCATTCGCGCCGCCGTCCGCCGTCCGGGACTGGAACCTCGGGCCGCCCTCGATGGTCACGGTGGCGGCAGCAACGGTGCAGCGCCGGCGGCCACGGTCTTCCCGTTTTTCTTGAAAGATTCATCGCGCGACGCGATTACTTGTGGTGTATGACGCAAACCGCCGCACCTCCCGAACCCGATTCGCTGCTGCCCACGCGGCAAAGCCTGCTCGCGCGCCTGCGCGACTGGCAGGACCGGGCCGGCTGGCGCGAATTTTTCGACACCTATTGGCGCCTTATCTACGCCGTCGCGCGGAACGCCGGACTCGCGGACGCCGAGGCGCAGGATGTCGTCCAAAGCACCTTTATCTACCTGGCGCGGCGCATGCCCAATTTCCAATACGACCGGTCGCGCGGCTCGTTCAAGTCGTGGCTGCGCGTCGTAACGCGCTCGCGCATCCACGCCCATTGGCGGCGGGAGAAACAGGCCGGGCAGCTTTTGCGCCAACCGGGCGAGGAAGCGGATGTTCTGGAGCTTCAGCCTGACCCCGCCGCGGAGGCGCTGGATGTAGTCTGGCAGCGCGAGTGGGAACAAAATCTCCTCGACCGCGCCTTCGACCGGCTGCGCACCAAGGTGAGTTCGCAACAATTGCTCATCTTCCGGATGGCGGCGCCGGGCGAACTGCCCTTGCGCCAGGTCGCAGCCAAGCTCGGCGTAAGCCTGCCGCAAGTCTATCTGGCCCGGCACCGCGTGGGCCGGCTCTTCAAGGCCGAGGTGGCGCGGCTGCGGCGCGAGTCGGAATAAGTTGCGTTCGGCACGGAATCGTTGAATAGTGCGGGCGAGATCCGCCGGCGCGATTTGGCCTCGGCGTACAAGCAGGCGATTCAACGATTCAAGAGTGCAACAACTCAAACTTCTCGAGCCCGCGCGTGAGCCCGCCTCCCGCCATTCCAGATCACGATCTGCTCCGACCCATTGGTCGCGGGGCTTACGGGGAAGTTTGGCTGGCCCGCAATATCATGGGCGCACACCGCGCGGTGAAAGTCATCTGGCGCGCGCAATTCGAGACGGACCGGCCTTACGAGCGCGAATTCGCGGGCATCCAGCGCTTTGAGCCGGTATCGCGCAGTTCCGGCGGACTGGTCCACGTTTTGCACGTCGGGCGCAATGATGCGGCGGGGTATTTTTATTACGTGATGGAACTGGCGGATGCGTTGGCAATGACCAATGACGAATGTCGTTTGTCCAACCAGCTGGCTTCTGCGGAGTCTCCGTCAATCGTCATTCGTCATTCGTCATTTGAAAACTATGCCCCGCGCACGCTGCGTTCCGATTTAAAACGGCCGGGACGCCTGCCGACGCCTGACGTGCTGCGGGTCGCGCTCGAGGTGGCCAGCGGCCTCGCGCAACTGCACCGCAACGGCCTCGTCCATCGCGACGTGAAACCGGCCAACATCATTTTCGTGAATGGCCGCGCGAAGCTCGCCGATATCGGACTCGTGGCCACCAGCGGCGAAGGGCGCACGTTCGTCGGCACCGAAGGTTACATCCCGCCGGAAGGGCCAGGCACGACGTCGGCGGATCTTTATGCGCTGGGCATCGCACTTTACGAAGCCAGCACAGGCTTCGCCCCCGAGCGGTATCCCGATGTGCCGGCGGAATGGTTCACGAACGCCAGGGGCGATGAGGCGCTCGAATTGCATGAAGTCATTCTCAAAGCCTGCGAAGGCCGGCGCGAGGACCGCTATCAAAGCGTCGACGCGCTGCAAGCCGACCTCGCGTTGCTGCAAAGCGGTCAGAGCGTCCGGCGCGTGCGCGCCCTCGAACGCCGTTACGCGCGGCTGCGCCTGAGCGGCATCGTCGGCACGACCCTGCTCGTATGTGCGCTGGCTGGCTGGCTGTTCGCGGATTATCGCGCCCGGGTGGCCGCGGAAAATCGCGCGCAGGAGCAATCGCTGCGGGAGCAGGCGCAGCAGGCGCTTGCCCGCGCGGAAGGCGCGGAACACGATGCGCGTCAGGAACTTTACACCGCGCTGCTCGAACAGGCCAAAGCCACGGTCCACAGCGGCGAATTGGGCCAACGCGTTCGCGCGCTCGACGCGATCCGGCGGGCGGCGGCGATTTCTAATAGCGCCGAGTTGCGCGGCGCGGCGGTGGCGGCCATGGCGTTGCCTGATTTGCGTTTTGAACGCCGGCTGCGCTCGGCGACCAACACCACCCTCGTCCAATTCGACGCCGGCTTCGAGCGCGTGGCGATTTGTCGCGACGCGGGGCCGGTTGAGATTCGCGCCGTCGCGGATGAACATCTCATCACGATGCTGCCCGCCAGCACGAACCTGCCCGCCTTCTCCGCGCAGTGGAGCCGGGACGGGCGCTTTCTGGCGGTCAAGCGCGACCATCGCGGTCTGGAATTCCGCCGCGATTTGGAAATTTGGGACGTGGCGCAATCGCGGCGCATTCTCTGGCTGCGCGACTTGGAACATGGACCGTCCGCGTTTCATCCGCAACTGCCGCGCGTGCTGACCGGGCTGCGCGCTGGCACGGTCGTTCTCTGGGACCTGACCACGACGAATGAAGTGGCCCGCTTCCACCTTGACGGCGCGCCGAGCCTCCTGGTTTATTCGCCGGATGGTGAGCGTTTCGCGGCAAGTCATAACGACCAAGCATGGGTGGTTTCGGTCCACGACGCGCAAGATGGCGCGCTTTTGGCCTCCCACACGGCTGCCGATTACGTGCATTGGATGGACTGGGATCCGCGCGGGCGCTGGATTGCCACCGCCGACTACAGCGGCGCGGTTCAGTTGATGGATGCCCGGAGCGGTAATGTCCGCCTGCTGGGCCGGCATAAAGCCCAGGCAGTGCTGGCGACGTTCAGTCCCGACGGCAGCCACTTGTTGAGCGCCGGTTGGGAGGGTGAGTTGATCTATTGGGACCTGGAGCGGATGGAGCGCGAGTTCACCATCGCGTTGAACAGCTATCGGGCGCAGTTTCGCGAAGATGGCGGCGAGTGCGCGATCTTCTCCAATGATGACGCACAACTCTTCGCCCTCGAACGTCCCGCTGGCCGCCGCGCGTTTGCGGATGACCTCGGCCCGCGGTTGCGTTACGCCGCGTTTTCGTCCGACGGCCGCTGGCTGGCCGCTTCCGCCAACCGGCAGCTCGGCGTCTGGGATTTGGCCGGCAATGGGCCGCCGGCGCTCGACACCAACGCATCGAATGCGCGCGTGTTTTTTTCGTCCGTCGGCGAATTGCTCGCCAGTCCGGACGAGAACTGGTTTCGCTGGCGCGTGTCGCCGGCCACGAACGCCGCCGCCCCGCAGTTGCAACGGCTCGCGCTGCCCGTTTTCGAGGAATTCGCCTCGCTTTGCGTGGCCTCGAACCAAATCGTTTTGACCGGCGAACACGGTTCGCGCTTCCTCGCGCCCGTCTCCAACAGCGCCGGCGCGGACGATTGGGCGCGGACCGCGAACGCCATCAGCGGCGCGTCGCCGGATGGGCGCTGGCTCGGTGTTTTCCAGTCCTTTTCGGCGACGTTGCACGTTTACCGGCTGCCGGAAATCATGGCCGTCGCCGTGCTGACCAACCGCGCCGCCATTGCGCGGTTCGAGTTTTCCCCGCGCGCCGATGAACTGGCCGTTTCCACATCCAAAGGCGTGGAATTTTGGAGCACCACGACCTGGGAGCAAACGCACACGCTTACGAATTTCATTTCGCTGTTGTATGCGCCCAATGGCACAACATGCTGGCTAACAAAGGATTTTCGCACGGCTGGACTCTACGACACGCACACGTTCGATCTGCTCCTGCCGCTGCCGACAGGCACGATGCCGCTGGGGGCGAGTCCGGACGGACGCTGGCTCGCCGTGAGCGTGGACTCACGCTGGCTTCAGGTCTGGGATTTGGCCGACGGGCGCGCGCGGCTCGCGGAACTGGGATTGGACTGGCCGCGTTGATTCGCCAGCACGCGGTTTTGGGCGGGATCATTTTCCCAAATTTTGTTGAAAGATTGGCCACGCCGGCGGCTTACCATTGACATGAGGATAAAACTTCATAGGAACCGGAGCGCCGAGCATTGCTCGGCCAGTTTGCCCGGAGCCCCCGCATCCTGCCGAGCGACCCTCGGCGCGCCTATCACTTGGTTGCGTGTCCATTCTTGGAGGTCGAAACTTTACATGCAACACACTGTGGGCCGGGCTTTTGGTTGTGCCCCGGCCGGTCGGTGTTCGGAGATCACATTGGTCAAATTTGCTCTTCTGGCCTGGCTGGCAGTGGGAACCGCCAACGCTGCCGGTACTGATCCCACCAAGGGTACACCGGAGGTCATGGTGAATCGGACGATCCCGAAAGTCGAGCCACCCAGGACCGTTCTGGAGTTTTCGTCGAATCCGACAGCGGACGAAATCTACCGCGCGCATGTTTTCGAGGAACCGCTCGTCGTGGTCGGGGGGGAGCCAACGGTGGCAGAGAATTCGGAGCTCGCAGCCGCTTTGCTCCGTTATGCGAAACGCTCGGGACCCGACGATTTCTCGGCGCTCACCGGGTTTTTGAACGAACATCCGCAGTCGCCGTGGGCTGCGGCGCTGCTCACGGATCTCGGCCTTGAATACTACCATACCGCGCATTACTCCCTGGCGATTGCTGCGTGGAGTCGAGCCTGGGCGCTGGCCAAAAACGTCACCGACCGAAAAGGGTTGGCGGTTGTGGACCGGGCATTTGGCGAGTTGATTCACATGGACTCGCGACTAGGGCGCATGGATGAAATTGAGACACTGCTGAAGTCGGTCGGGAAGCAGCCACTGCTGGGACCAGCCGCTGAACGGGTCGTCGAAGCGCGGGAGGCACTCTGGGACATGCAGAACCGTCCTGAGATTTCCTTTCGTTGCGGGCCTTTGGCCTTGCGCAGCATCCGCATGGCGCTCAATATGGACGGCTCGAGCGATGACGAGATATTAAAGTCCGCTTCGACACAAAAGGGATGTTCCCTGCCGCAAGTGGCGGAACTCTCCAAAAAAATCGGCCTCAATTATCAGATGGCATTTCGGGAAAAGGGCGAGTTTGTCGTGCCCTCGGTGGTGCATTGGAAAGTTGGACATTATGCGGCGATGGTGCGCAAATCGGGTGATTTGTACGAATTGCGGGATCCGACTTTCGGCAATTCGACTTGGGCCAGCAAGGCGGCGCTGGAGACCGAAACGAGCGGTTATTTTCTCGTGGCTGCGGGACCCTTGCTTGCGGGGTGGCGTACTGTTAATGAGCCGGAGGGCGCCGCCGTGTGGGGTAAAGGCGAGACTTCCGGCAACGATCCCCAGCACATCGCGAAGAACGACCTGGCCACGGGAGGCAGTTGTCCCGCCCAGGGCATGGCGGTCGCCAGGGTTCACTTGATGGACGTCAATCTCAACCTGACAGACCAGCCGGTCGGTTATTCGCCGCCAGTCGGTCCGCCGGTGCGCTTCACGGTCCGCTACAATCAGCGCGATGTGTTCCAGCCGGCGAATTTTGATTATGCCAATCTGGGCCCGCAATGGACCTTCGATTGGCTGACCTACATCACGGACAATCCGTCGAATCTTGTGGCCGATGTGAACCTGTATGTCGGAGGCGGCGGTCAGCGCACTTACCTTGGTTTTGACACCAATACCCAGTCTTTCGCCTATCAGCAATACGACCAGAATCTCCTTACGCGCACGGGTCCAAGCAGTTATGAATTGCTCTCGGGCGACGGTTCCAAGCTGATTTTCAGCCAATCGGATGGGGCCATCGGCACCGCGCGCAACATTTTCCTCACCCAGAAAGTTGATCCACAAGGCAATGCGATCACCATGACCTATGACACCAATCTTTGCCTCGTGGCCGTCACCGACGCCATCGGGCAAGTAACGACTCTGACGTACGGCTTACCCAACTCGAACATCGTATCGGGATCCTCTGTGTCCGTGGTTCCTGCCGATCCGTACAAGCTTACCAAAGTGACTGACCCCTTTGGCCGGTCTGCGACCTTTAACTACGAACCTCAGGTTGTCGGGGAAACGATCACGGCCAGCTCGACCAACCTGGTGTACGACTGGGGCCTCGCCAGCGATACCGACGTGATTGGCATTACGTCGCAATTCGGATACTATTCGATAGCAACTCAAACGTCGCCGATTTTTTTTGAATTCAGCAGTCTTGTCGATTCGCTGACAACCCCCTATGGAACCACTTCCTTTTCGACGAATGCTGATGATGGGACCACCCGATCCATGGAAATCACATATCCGGACAGCAGCCGGGAACGGGTCGAATATTATCAAGCCTTCGTTTATGATACCAACCAAATCCAATCCGACCCGCCTCCCAGCGTGCCGTTGGGGATGATGACGTACAATGGCTGGCTGCAGGAGCGGAATACTTACTACTGGGACCGAACGGCCTGCGCGCTGGCCTACGGCGATTATACAAAAGCCCGCATCTATCACTTTTCACACACCGAAGCCCTTTCCACCACTTCCGGCTCACTGGAAAGCATGAAGCAACCTTTGGAAGGGCGCGTTTGGTACGATTATCCGGGCCAAACCATAGGAAACATCATTGGCTCCAATAACATGCCCACGCACATCGGCCGGGTGCTGGACGACGGCACCACGCAGCTTTATACGTACGCCTACAACGGCTTTGGACATGTGACCAATTATATTGATCCAGCCGGACGCACTTTCAGCTATGTTTATGACACCCATGGGATTGACCTGCTGGACGTCCGCCAAATTCGCACCGCGTATAATGAGTTGTTGTCAAAAGCAACTTACAATTACCAGCATTTGCCCCTCACCCGCACCGATACCTCGGGCCAGACGGTCACGTACTCTTACAACGCACGTGGCCAATTGTTGACTTTGACTGACCCCAAAAACGAGACTACCACATTCACTTACGATACGAACGGCTACTTGGTGAAGGCCCAGGGCGCGCTGGGAGCGAATGACACCCTTGAGGCCAGCTACGACGCGTTTGGCCGGGTCGGGATCTTAACCGATGTTAGCGGCTATGTGGTGAGTTTCGATTACGACAACCTGGACCGCGTCACTGGCGTTTTTTACCCGGACGGCACCTCCGTCCAAATGGTTTACGATCGTTTGGATTGCGCTTTAGTGCGGGACAGGGCGGGGCGGCAAACACAATACAACCACGACAATATGCGGCAACTCACGTCCATGATTGATCCGCTTGGCCGTCAGACATTCTTCGAATGGTGCCGTTGCGGAAGCCCAAAAAGCCTGACTGACCCGATGGGCCGCACCACTTCCTGGGTCACCGACGTTGAAGGGCGAAGGACTTGCAAACAGTTTGGGGACGGTTCGAGTATCCGATACCTGCACGAAAACACAACGGGCCGTCTGCAGCAGGTCATTGACGAGAAGCAGCAGTCCACTTTTTACGCCTACAATCCCGACAATTCAATCGCCTCCATTTCCTACGGCAATTGCGCAGTCCCTACCGCCAGCGTGCGTTTCACGTACGACCCGAACTATAGCCGCGTCATCTCCATGACGGACGGCATCGGCGCCGTGACTTACGGCTATATCCCAATCACCAGTCCCCCTTTGTTGGGAGCGGGAAGGCTAGGCAGTGTGGATGGCCCGCTGACCAACGAAAGTATTGCCTACTCCTATGATGAGCTTGGAAGGGTGGTCCAGACCGCAATCGATGGCGTCTTGTCAACCCGAACTTTCGATGCGGTGGGCCGTCTCACATCCGATTCCAATGCGCTGGGATCATTCACGTATTCTTACGCTGGCGCTTCGACCCGGCTGCTTTCGGCCAGCGACCCTAACGGGCTGACCGCCTCGGTAGCCTATGGCTCCAATCTTCAAGATTTTACGCTCCAGCAGCTTGCCTACTCTGTGGGGGCCACGCCGATTTCGCAGTTTACTTATGGCCGCGACGTTCCCAGGATGCAGATCACAAGCTGGTCGCAGCAAACCGGGACACAGGCGCCCTCGGTTTTTTCCTTTGGCTATGATGCGGTGAACCAGCTCCTCTCCGCCGCCGTGACCAACTCGGGCGCGCCAGCGAGCGCCTTCGCTTACGGCTATGATCCGTCCGGCAATCGGTTGACCGAACAGATAGGCGGCACAACATCTGCGGCCAGCTACAACGCATTGAATCAACTTAGCGCGGTGGCAAATGCCGCCGTCACCTCGCGCACCAATGAGTGGGACGGCCAGGGCCGTCTGGCAGTCATCAACGCGGGGAATCTACAGACGCTGTTTGGATATGATGGCATGAGCCGCCTGGCCTATATCCAGCAGCTTCAGAATGGCTCTCAAGTGTCTTTTCGCCGCTTTGTGTGGTGCGATGGCCGCCTCTGCGAGGAACGCGACGCCACGGGTGCGGTGATCACAAAACGCTATGTTCCTCAAGGCGTGGAACTGGAGACCGGCACCCACTCCGGTCCCTACTATTATACGCGCGATCATCTGGGCTCCGTTCGGGAGCTGACCGACGCCAGCGGCAATGTGCGGGCATCCTACACGTATGATGCCTTTGGCCGCCAGACAAAGATCAGTGGCGACGTGGACGCGGATTTTGGGTTTGCCGGGATGTTCTGGTCCCCGGAAGCTTCGCTGGCGCTCACTCACTTCCGCGCCTACGACCCAAATCTGGGCCGGTGGCTATCGCGCGACCCGCTCAGGAACGCGGAAATGAAACAAGGCCCGAACCTGTACGCGTATGTCCGCAATAACCCCATCAATCTCATTGACCCGTCCGGGAAGGGACCCTGGGATAAGATAGTGGTTTCGCCGGAGACTACTACCGGTCCCTACGGGAACAAGACGTGGCAGGAAGTTGTGGAGGAAACTGAACAGACGGCGACACAAGCAACTGAACCGGCAGCAGCTGCGGAACCGGCAGCAGCTGCGCAAGCGGAAGAAGAATTATTGACCCTGGCGCCAGAAGCGTCTCCAGGCCTGGCCGAGGAGGTGCTCGAGGAAGAACCAACATTTGTGGATGGATCTGAGCCATTAGTCGACTTAACGCCCGAGGGTGAGGCCGCTTTTACATCAGGGGGTGAGGCCGCTGTTGCATCCGGGGGTGAGGCCACTGTTGTATCCGGGGGTGAGGCCACTTGTGCGCTCGGGGCGGGCTCGATCGTAGCTGCGTTTACTCTTGCCGCAGCGGTTGGGGTTGGTATTGGAGTTGGACTCGATTACGCGGGCCTTGATGATGAGGACACCAACGCCGGTCTTTGGGCCCAGTACTGGGCGAAAGGCGAAGGTTTCTCTGAATCAAACGCTCGAGTGTTCGGCGGTCTTGTCACCTTGGAAGCTGCAGTAAATCCAGGCGGTTCGTTCAGCGCAATCTTTGGCCACTAAGTCGCGCTGATAAAAAAAACCAGCCCACATGAGATCAGTATGATGATTGAGCAGACCCAAGCCGAACTGAGCAGCCGAATCGGAATTCTTCCTGATGGATTTGTTCGAGCAATTCGATTTGTGCGGAATGGAATCGGGGCGCTTATTCTGCTCCCCGCCCTATTCGCCCGCGCCCAGGATTCAGAATTCTTTTTTGATCCCAGCGGCAACTTTTTATCACAAACAGCCGAAGTTGCCGCGCTGCCGCAAATTCTCGAACAGCCGCAAATGCAAGTTGTCATTCCCGGCGAGTTAGCGTCTTTTTCCGTCGTAGTCGCGGATACTAGCGGCATTTCGTATCAATGGTATTTTGGCGCTTCACCCATCTCGGGGGCCACGTTCGACGCACTCTTGATCACCAATATTAGCACAAATAATCAAGGTTTTTATTGGGTGGCCATATCGAATGTTTTCGGCTCCACGGCCAGTGCTCTCGCCAATCTGTATATTGACTCGCGCGGCTGCGGCATGCCCGATTCCTGGCAACTGCAATATTTCGGCAATCTCAACCAAAATGCGCTCGGCGACTACGACGGCGATGGCGTCAACAATCTCCAGGAATTCCTTGACGGAACCAACCCCACCAATGCCGCCTCCGCACTTTACCGAATTTGCCTTCAAAACGATGGCGGCACGGTGACGGCCATTCCCAGCCAGCCGAACTATACCAACGGCCAGCTGGTCACGTTGACTGCGAACGGGTCCCCTACTGCACCGTTTTATGCCTGGACGGGGGACGTCGTGACGCGCAGTAATTCCATCACGCTCACGATGACCACCAACAAATTCCTTTACGCCCACTTCACTCCGATCACCTTCCAATGGACGAATATCGCGAGCGGCGATTGGTACACCGTCTCAGACTGGACGCCGAACCTTGTGCCCGGCTCTGGTGACAGCATCCTGCTGGTGACGGGGGCGGCTATCACCATGAACAGCAACGTGGATTTAACCGACGTCACTTTTGGCCTCGCTGACAACGAGGTCCCTTATGGCTCCGGAGAAGGAAATGCGCCGACTCTTACCGGCGCCGGCGCGATTACCGTTCACGGCACATTGGATTGGGAATCAGGAAGCATGACCGGAAGCGGTCAGACCATTATTGCTCCAGGCGGCACGCTTAACTTTGTCAACCCACTGGAAATCGCGATCTCCGGCCGCACTTTGGAAAACCAGGGCTCTGCATATTGGTCCGGCTTGGGGAGCATAAGCATCAGCGGAGTGATCATTAACGATGCCGGGGCGTTGTTTGACATGCAAACCCCGGTCACGATGGAGTATGGTGGCGGTTCGGTATCGCGCTTCGACAATGCCGGAACACTCCTTACCTCCACAAACGCCGGCACGACCTCGTTTGATGGCGTCGAGTTTGATAATTATGGGACGGTCAATATTCAAAGTGGCACTCTCGTGTTGGATGGCGGGGGCACCAACGCCGGCACGATCATCGTGCCCGAGGGTACGACGCTTGACTTTGCCGGCGGATTCTTCGCTTCCAGCGGGAGTCCATCCATCACTGGCGCGGGCAATCTGACTGTGTCTGGAGCATTCGCGACCCTGGCCGGCACCGTCAATGTGACGGGTCCTCTATTGCTCAGTGGCGGATGGGTCGATTTCACGGGCAACTACATTTTCACCAACACGATTGTCATTTCCGATTGCGCGGCTAGTTTCGATGGGGCGGGGACAGTCGCGCCTCCGACCTTGACCTTGAGCGGGAGCAGCGGCGCCTTGGGGGGCGGCAATGTGGTGACAGTAGGCAGCGTGATGGATTGGACGGGCGGCTCGCTGAACGGCACGGGGCGGACGGTCATTCCACCTGGCGCGACACTCAACCTTGCCGGCCCCACTAATGTGTATGGCTCTCTCTCTATTACGAGCTACACGCTGGACAACGGTGGAACCACTTTTTGGTCGGGGGGGTCCATAGGTATGAGTGGCGGCGTGATTACCAATGAAGCCGGGGCTTTGTTTCAAATCCAAAATCCCGCCTCCATCTACGACGACGGCGGCTCTCCCAGGTTTGACAACGCGGGAACCGTTCGCAGCACCGGAAGCGGCACCACCGCTTTCTACGTCAATTTCAACAACTACAGCGACGCGCGGATTCAGGGCGGCACGTTGCAAATTGACGGCGGATTGAACAACGGCACGATGGAAGTTCCGGCCGGGACCACGTTGAGCCTGGGCAGCGGAGCCTTCAGCGCCAGTCCGGCCTCCAGCATCACCGGGGCCGGCAATTTCACGGTCACGGCCGACGCCTCGGCGACTCTGTCTGGACTGCTCAACGTCAGCGGGACCCATACATTCAGCGGCGGCTTTGCGGAGTTAAACGGCGATTACATTTGCACCAACAACACGATGGTTATTTCCGGTGGCACGGCCAGTTTCGACGGCACGGGCAGGGTCGCGCCGTCCACCTTGACCTTGAGCAGCGGCACTCTTGGGGGCAGCCATGTGGTCACGGTCGGCAGCGCGATGACTTGGACGGGCGGCTCGATGAGTGGCACAGGACGAACCGTCATCCCGCCCGCGGCGACACTCAACCTTGCCGGCCCCACTAATGTGTATGGCTCTCTGGCTATTACGAGCTACACGCTGGACAATGCAGGAACAGCGCTCTGGTCGGGGGGGGCCATCGGCATGAATGGCGGCGTGATTACCAATGAAGCCGGGGCTTTGTTTCAAATCCAAAATCCCGCCTCCATTTACTACGACGGCGCCTCTCCCAGGGTTGACAACGCGGGAACCGTTCGCATTACTGGAAGCGGAACCTCCGTTTTCGACGTCAATTTCAACAACTTCAACGACACGCAGATTCACGGCGGCACGTTGCAAATTGACGGCGGATTGAACAGTGGAACGATGGAAGTTCCGGCCGGGACCACGTTGAGTCTGGGCACTGGCACCTTCAGCGCCAGCCCGGCTTCAAGCATCATCGGGGCTGGCAATTTCACGGTCACAGGCGACGCCTCGGCGACGCTTTCTGGACTGCTCAATGTCAGTGGCACACTTTCATTCAGTAACGGCTTTGCGGAGTTAAACGGCAATTACATTTGTACCAGCAATACGATGATCATTTCCGGCGGCACGGCCAGTTTCGATGGCACCGGCACAGTCGCGCCTTCGACCTTGACACTGAGCAGCGGCTCCCTTGGAGGCAGCAATGTGGTCACGGTTGGCAGCGTGATGAATTGGACGGGCGGCTCCATGAGCGGGACCGGACGAACCGCGATTCCGCCCGGAGCCACGCTGAACATAGCCAATCCCTCCTTCCTGACTATCACCACCCGCACCTTGGACAACGGAGGGAACACGGTTTGGACCGGAGCCGGAAGTATCGTCCTCGATGCTGCCGTCATCACCAACCGGGTTGGGGCTTTGTTCAATGCGCAAAACTCTTCCCCCATCTCTTTCGGAGGCGGCGCGCCGCGGTTCGACAACGCTGGAATCTTTCGTAAATCCGTCAGCACCGGCACTTCCACCATTGGTGGCAGCGTTCCCTTCACCAACTACGGCACAGTGGATATTCAGAGCGGCATCCTCGCCATGAACGGCGGTTACGCCTCGGCCTCGAATGCATTGTTAAATTGCGGCATAAGCGGCAAAACGGCCGGCACCAATTATGGACAGCTTCAAGTGAGCGGAACAGTCGTGTTGAATGGAAACCTCAGTATTAATCTCACCAACGGCTATTTCCCCGCCACGAATGATAGTTTCAGACTCCTGACTGCCGGCGCACGGAGCAACACCTTCGCCAACTTCGCTTACCCGTCAAACATCGTGACGATGCAACTGAGCAATACCCCGGCTTCAGTCCTGGCCCAAGTAACGGGCGCTGTTTCTGCTCCGCCGCCGCCGGCATTTATGCCACCGATGATTTCCGCATCCAACATCCTGCTCACCTGGACGGCCAATTCAAATTTCATTTACCGTCTGGAATACAACCCGGCCCTGCCGGCTTCCAATTGGAACGCCGTGCCCGGCGATGTCTCGACGTCCAGCAATACCGCCAGCAAACTCGATTCATTGACCCCCAGCAACCGGTTCTATCGCGTTCAGGTATTCCCGTGATCTCTCTCAAGCCAAATTGAAAATCCAAGTCTAAAACATCATGAAAAGTACATCTGCCCTATTCGTGGCTTTGGGCCTTCTCTGTCTGGCGGCGTTGGGAGCCGACAACAAGTCCGAGTCCGGCGTCAATCCGACATCCCTGGTTGGAACCTGGGAGTTGGTCTCCGCAAAATACAACGACGCCAAGGACTTCACGGCGTCGCCTCCAGAGCGCAAATCGCTGAAGTTCATAACCCCCACACATTTTCTCTGGGTTTGGGTGAACCCGAAAAAGAGGATCACCAACTCGATGGGCGGCACCTATAAACTCGAGGGCGATTCCTACGTCGAAACGGTGGAGTTTGCTTTCGAAGGCATGGAAGCCTACGTGGGGAAACAGCAGAAGTTCACCGCGAGGCTTGAGGGCGACCAATGGATCCATTCGGGCGTTCTTTCCGAGGGGCAAAAAATCGAAGAGATTTGGAAAAAGGTGCAATAGCCAGCCAGGCTCGTGCCTCGACCCGAGCATCTGCTTGTTGTTGTGCAACGACTGACCGTCAATCCATCGCTTGCTCACGCGGTTTTGCGCGAGCACATTTTTCCGAAATTTGTTGAAAGATCCTTCGCGTCGGCGGCTTACCATGGTCATGAGCACAGAACTTCATAGGAACCGGAGCACCGGGCATTGCTCGGCCAGTTTGCCGGGAGCCCCCGCAACCTGCCGAGCGATGCTCGGCCCTCCTATTGATTGGTTCATGGTCCCGATTCGTGTCCATTCTTGGAGGTCGAAACTTCACATGAAACAATGGCGGGGCCAGGCTTTCGGTTGCGTCCCGGCCGGTCACCGTTTGGCGATCATCTTGGTCATATTTGTTTTTTTTACTTGGCTGGCAGCTGGAATGGCCAGCGCCGTTGGCGCTGATCCCGCTCCAGGTACACGGGAGGTCACGGTGAACCGGACGCTCCCGAAAGTCGCGCCCCCCAAGACCGTGCTGGAGTTTTCGTCGCATCCGACTCCGGACGAATTCTTCCGCGCGCATGTTTTCGAGGAACCGCTGGTCGCGGTCGGTGGGGAACCAACGGCGCCGGAGAACTCAGCGCTGGCGGCTGCGTTGCTCGGTTATGCGAAACGCTCCGGGCCGGACGATTTCACGGCGCTCACCGGGTTTTTGAACGAACATCCGCAGTCGCCGTGGGCGGCTTCGCTGCTCACGGATCTCGGGCTTGAATACTACCATACTGCACATTACTCCCTGGCGATTGACGCTTGGAGCCAGGCTTGGGCTTTCGCGGCAAAAGCGAAGGACGCAAAATCAGTGGCTTTGGTCAACCGGGCCTTTGACGAACTGATCAAAATGGATTCGCGGCTGGGCCGGATGGATGAAATTGAGCGATTGTTGAAGTCCATCGGCGATCAGCCGTCGTTGGCCACGGCGGACCCGCACGTCATGGAAGCGCGCGAGGCTCTGTGGAGCATGCAGAACCGGCCCGAGGTTTCCTTCCGCTGCGGGCCGCTGGCCTTGCGTGGCATTCGCCTGGCCCTGGGTCTGCCGGGTTCAAGCGATGCCGTGATCTTTAATTCGGCTTCCACGCAAAAGGGGTGTTCGTTGCCCCAGGTGGCCGAACTTTCCAGGAAAATTGGGCTTAATTATCAAATGGCCTACCGCAATTCAGGGGACTTTGTTGTTCCCTCCGTGGTTCATTGGAAGGTGGGACATTACGCTGCCATCGTGCGCCACGCGGACGGTCTTTATCAACTGCATGACCCCACGTTCGGCAATACCACCTGGGCGACAAAGGCGGCGCTGGATGCCGAAACTACCGGATATTTTCTGATCCCTCCGGGACCGTTGCCGGCGGGCTGGCGTGCCGTGAACGTAGCGGAAGGCGGCGCTGTCTGGGGCAAGGGCATGACCACCGGCAACGACCCGCAGCACATCGCAAATAACGATTTGGCTACTGGCGGAAGTTGTCCGGCGCAAGGCATGGCGGTGGCAAAAATCCATCTCATGGATGTCAATTTGCACCTGAGCGACCGACCGGTCGGCTACACACCGCCGGTGGGCCCGCCCGTGCGGTTCGAGCTGGACTACAACCAGCTCGATGTGTTTCAACCGGCCAATTTCAATTATGGCAACCTGGGCCCGCAATGGACAACAGGTTGGACCACATATATAACGGACGATCCCATGAACCCATTGGCCGACGTCAATCTCTATGTCGCCGGCGGCGGGCAGCGCACCTACACCGGCTTCGACCCGACCACCCAATCCTACGAAGTCCAACAATATGACCAGAACCTGCTTACGCGGACTGGCTCGATCAGTTATCAATTGCTTTACGGCGACGGCTCCCAAATGATTTTCGGCCAGTCGGACGGGTCAATCGGCTCCTCCCGCAACATCTTTCTGACGCAAATGATTGACCCGCAGGGGAACGCGCTCACCTTTTCCTATAACGCAGGGCTTTGCCTGGTGGCGGTCCAGGACGCCCTTGGGCAGGTCACCACGCTGACCTACGGCCTCCCCGCCAGCAATACGAATGGAACCTCTGTGGCTCCCGATGCGCTTAAGCTTACAAGTGTCACCGACCCATTCGGACGGACCGCGACTTTTGATTATGAACCGCAGGTCGCGGTTAATCATTATCTCTACACCAACGGATTGGTTTCCGGCACCAACGCCTTGATGCTGGTTACCAACACCAGCGACTCCGTATGGGGACTTGCCAGTGACACCGACGTAATTGGCATTGCTTCGAAATTCGCCTACTTTTCCAAAGCATATCTTATAACGACGATCTACACGAATATTGGCCCCATTCCTGCAACTGAGATTTCCACGAACTTCTACGACTTCGTCAATTCACTGACCACGCCCTACGGCATCACCTCCTTTATCGGTAATACCAACGGCAACGCGCGGTCAATGGAGATTGTGTATCCCGATGCCAGCCAGGAAATGGTGGAATATTACCAGGTCAATCCTTATGCTACGAACTTGGACCAGTCGGCCCAGTCGGATCCGGCCGTGAGTGTGCCGACGGGCATGACCACTCATAACTTGAATCTGCTGGATCGAGACAGTTACTATTGGGACCGGGTGGCGTGCTCGCTGGCCTACGGCGATTTTTCAAAGGCCCGCCAGTATCACTTTTGCCACACGGACGACGGTGTCCTCACGTCCGGCGCTCTCGAGAGCATGAAGCCGCCGCTGGAGAGCCGCCTTTGGTTTGATTATGCCGGCCAGGACGGCTTCTCCCAGCTCATCGGCATCAACACCCTGCCCCTGCATGCCGGCCGGGTGCTGGACGATGGCACCACCCAGCTCTACAGCTATGCCTACAATCCATCCGGTCAGGTAACCAACTACATTGATCCGGTCGGGCGGACACTTGCTTATATTTACAATACAAACAACATTGATTTGAAGGAGGTGCGGCAGACCCGACTGGGCCAGAATGAACTCCTGGCCAAAATCACGTACAATTCCCAGCACAGTCCATTGACGGTAACGGATGCCTCCGGTCAGACGACAAGTTACACCTACAATGCGCGTGGACAATTGCTCACTCTAACTGATGCCCTAAACGAAACCACCACACTCACCTATGACACCAACGGCTATTTGATTTCCGTGGCTGGCCCATTGCCGATGGCCAACGGCGTCATTAAATCCACGTATGATGCTTATGGCAGGATCGGGACAATGACCGATGCCAGCGGTTATACGCTGACATTTGATTACGACGCTCTCGATCGGGTTTCGCGTGTCACTTTTCCGGATTCCACGTTCAAACAATATGCTTACAATATTTTGGATCGGGTTGTCTCCCAGGACCGCGCGGGGCGCGTGACGTCTTACGCATACGATAACATGCGTCAATTGACGAGCAGGACAGACCCTTTGGGCCGCACGACGCTCTTCGAGTGGTGCCGTTGCGGGTCGCCCAAAAGCGTGATTGATCCCGTGGGGCGGATGACTTTGTGGACCACAGATGTGCAAGGCCGGACCACGGCCAAGCGATACCCCGACGGCTCGCAAGTCAATTATGTTTATGAAAACACCACCAGCCGCTGCCGGGAAATCGATGATGAGAAGCAACAGACGACGTTTCTAACTTACAATCCGGACAATACGATCCAGTCCGTTTCCTACGGCAACGCCCAGGTGCCGACACCGAGCGTGATCTATACCTATGACCCGAATTATTTGCGAATCACTTCCGTCCGGGACGGCATTGGCACGACGGACTATTATTATAATCCCATTTCCAACACGCCCACGCTGGGAGCCGGACACTTGGCGAGCACGAGCGGACCGCTCAGCGACTGCACCACCGTTTACGGCTACGATCAATTGGGCCGCGTCGTCCGACAATCCGTGGACGGAGCTGTTTCCACCTGGACACTCGATGCCATTAACCGCAGCACCGCCATATCCAATGTTTTGGGGTCATTTAACTACGGCTACGATGGCAATTCAACACGTCTGACCTCGGCGACCTGTCCCAACGGTCAAGTCTCCATTATGAACTATGGCGACAATCTCCAGGACAATGCGCTCCTGCAGATTGTCAATACGGTAAGCGCCGGCTCCATCTCGGAATTTGGCTATATGTGGAACGTCCCCCGGGGACAGATGACCACCTGCCTACAGCAGGCCGCGTCCCAAACTCCATCGGTTTTTAACTTTGGGAGCGATGCCGCCAATCAACTTGTTTCCGCTCTCGTGACGAACTCCGGAATCCTGGCAAACACTTTTGGCTACAGCTACGATTTGGCGGGCAATCGCTTGACCGAAACGATGGGCGGTTCGACTTCAACGGCCACCTACAATGCGCTGAATCAAATCAGTACGACGGATGATCCAGGCGCCGTCGCGCGCACGAACCAGTGGGACGCCCAAAATCGCCTGGTCGCGACCTCGGTCGGCAACCAAACCACGCAGTTCGGCTATGACGGGGCAAACCACGTCGCGTATATTAGACAACTTCAAAATGGCTCCCAGGTCTCACTGCGCTATTTTGCCTGGTCTGGTAACCGGATATGCGAGGAGCGGGATGCCTCGGCAACCAATATTACCAAACGCTTCTATCCGCAAGGCGTTCTACTGGAAACCGGCACAAATGCGGGCGCCTACTACTACACGCGCGACTATTTAGGCTCAGTCCATGAATTGACGGATGCCGCCGGCAATGTGCGTGCGCGTTATTCCTACGATCCCTTTGGCCGCCAGACCAAGGTCAGCGGTGATGTGGATACCGACTTCGGCTTCGCCGGCATGTTTTGGAGTTCCGAGGCCTCACTGGACCTTACGCAGTTTCGCGCCTACGACCCACAATCGGGCCGGTGGCTTTCTCGAGATCCCCTGCTGGCTGCGGAAATGAGGCAAGGACCCAATCTATATTCTTACGTGGGCAACCAGCCGCTCATCCAAATCGACCTCGACGGCCGGATCTTTCCGCCCAACACGGTGACTGCCACCTGCGCAAGGTTCCCACAAGTCTGCCTGGCCATGACTTCCATGCTCACTTATGGAGCAGCCCAGATGCAAAGAGCTCAACAGGCTGGGCAACAGGCGCTCAACTCGTTCCAAGCTTGCGCCGCGGACATTGCCAATGATGTCAATGCGCTGGTGGCGAGAGCCCCGCAAGCCTACCAAGCGCTGCAAAACTACTTTAACGCCGTGGACGATAACCCCGGCGCTTTTGTGACGGAAGGAGACATGATGCGGCTTGGCACTGATTACGTGAGTTCATCCGGACAGCAATTATGGGCACAACTGTACAGTATCCCGCCCTCCATCTATATGGATTTCGAGGAAGACCTTGACTTGTTGGTCCAAAGAATTTCTCAGTGGACAGGCATGCCTCCCAACGAAGTCAAGGAATTGCTGGAGGCGATGACCTATCAAAACTCGGGGCAGTAACATGACCAAGGCAACAAATCGCGCGCACAATGCGGCACATCCCGGCGTACGTCTCCGGATTCACAACTGGTTTCCGGGAGCCGCCTCGCGTTTTTGCGCCGCCGGATCGCTCGTTTGCCTCTTGGTTGTTTCCGGCCAGGCCCAACCCTCCGCGTTCAACTTCGATCCCACGGGAGACTTGCTCTCGGAGTTCAAAGCAGTGAATTTCGCGCCCCAAATCATCGGCCAGCCTCAGATGCAAGTCGTTGTGCCGGGAGATTCCGCCTCCTTTTCAATCCTGCTCGCCGACACCTCAGGCGTTTCTTACCAATGGTATTTCGATACGTCGGCCATCACAGGCGCCACCTCGGACTCACTGTTGATCACGAATGTCAGTGAGGCCAATCAAGGCTTTTATTGGGTGGTGGTATCCAATGCTTTCGGGACCACGGCCAGCACTCTGGCCAATTTATACATTGACTCGCGCGGTTGCGGCATGCCGGATTCCTGGCAGCTCCAGTACTTCGGGAATCTCGACCAAAATTCTCTCAGCAGCCTCGATGGCAGCGGAGACTCGAACCTGCAGGATTTCCTCAACGGCAGCAATCCGACCGATGCCGCGGCCGCGTTGTATCAGATTACTCTGTTGAACGACGGCGGCACGGTGATCGTTTCGCCGAACCAACCGTTCTATACCAACGGCCAGAGCGTGATGCTTACGGCCACCGGTTCCAGTTCGGCGCCGTTCCACGCATGGACCGGCGACGTGGTCTCGCGCAGCAGTTCCATCACGGTCACCATGAACAACAACCTCAGCCTCTTCGCGCATTTTCTCCCTTTCACGCTGGTCTGGACCAACAGCGTCAGCGGCGACTGGAACGCGGCGCAAAATTGGATGCCCAATCTTGTCCCCAGCACCAACGAGAGCGTCGTAATCGGGGACAGCGCGATGGTGACCGAAAACAGCAATGTGGAGCTGATGAATTTCACCCTGGGCAACAGCTCCGTCGGGGCCACCTTGACCGGCAGCGGGCGGATTACGATGGCCGGGATCGGCACGTGGAACGGCGGAACCATGGGCGGCGGCGGGACGCTGGTGGTGAAGCCCGGCGCCGCGTTGACCCTGCTTGGCAGCTCAGGACTCACACTTAATAATTGGACGCTCGAGAACGCCGGCTCAGTTGCGTGGGTGGGGGGCACTTTTTTTCTTTCGGGAGTCATCACGAATGATTCCGGCGCGTTATTTCAGTTATTTGGACCTTCATCGCTCAGTTATGATGCAGGCGCGCCCCGATTTGACAATGCTGGCACTCTGGTCCTGGCCAACAATGTGGCCACCTCTTTCGCCGGCGTGGCCTTAAACACCTATGGAACCGTCAATTTTCAGGGCGGGACGTTGACGATGTCGGGCGGCGGAATTCTCGGCGGCCCGCTCAACGTGCCTGCCGGCTCGGCCATCAACCTTCAAGACGGAACTTTCACATCCATCAGCAATCTTTCACTGACCGGCGCCGGAATGCTGATCGTGAGCGGCGGAGCCTCAACCCTCGGCGGGACGGTCAGCGTGACTGGCAGCAACCTCTTCTTGAACGGATCAGTGGATTTCACCGGCGATTACATCTGCACTAACACTATGTTCATTTCGCAGGGGATCGCCAGTTTTGATGGCACGGGCTTGGTTTCTCCATCCTCTCTGGCCTTGAGTGGAAGTGTCGGGGCATTGGGTGGTGCGCAGAATGTGAATGTAGCGGGAACCATGACGTGGACCGGTGGAAGCATGAATGGCTCCGGACGAACAATCATCTTGCCCGGAGCCACGTTAACGATCGGCAGCGGCCAGTTCCTCACCCTCAACGGGCGCACGTTGGACAACCGCGGCACAACCATTTCGTCCGGCGGTATTATGGATCTCAACGCGGCGGTGATCACCAACGAACCCGGAGCGTTGTTCCAGTTGGCAACTCCCGCAACCATCGAGTTTGGCGGCGGCTCTCCCAGATTTGACAACGCTGGAACGCTCAACCTCAGCGGAAACGGCACAACCACCTTCGGCGGCGTGGCCCTGGATAATTTTAACCTGGTGACCATCCAGGGAGGCGCGCTCGTGTTGCAGGGAGGAGGCAATAACTCCGGCTCAATCTCGGTGCCGGTTGGCACCACGCTTGATTTAGGCGGGGTAAGTTTTACCTCTTCGAGCAATTCGAGCATCATTGGCGGCGGAGAACTGTTGATGGGCGTGGATTCAGCGAGCCTCGGCGGCACAGTCAATGTCACTGGCAGTAACATCTTCGGCAGCGGATCGGTTGATTTTACCGGCAATTACACCTGCACTAATACTATGCTCATTTCGCAGGGGATCGCCAGTTTTGATGGCACGGGCTTGGTTTCTCCATCCTCTCTGGCCTTGAGTGGAAGTGTCGGGGCATTGGGTGGTGCGCAGAATGTGACGGTAACGGGAACCATGACGTGGACTGGTGGAAGCATGAATGGCTCCGGACGAACAGTCATCTCGCCCGGAGCCACGTTA